>JAECRA010000059.1 GCA_015999985.1 Comamonadaceae bacterium | reverse complement strand
CGGCACAGCGCCCATTTGCCTGAGAATCTGCAGATTGACATCTGCGAGAGCCACTACGTAACGTTGGCGCGACTGATCCGCAAGCCCTTGGGTGAAACGGGCCAGTTCCGGAGTGCCCCCGAGGAAAAGCATGACCACTGGAGACTTCGCCGACATCTGACGGCCAAGATCGCGCGGATCGCCCGCACCTTCAAATCCGACCACCTGCAACTTCAAGGCTGTAGCAGCGCTGGCCACACTCACTTTGTACAAGGCAGCATCACGCGCCGATGCATACACGGCTCCGATTTCTCGTACACCGACCATAGACAGCGAACGAAGCGCGTGTCTGATCTGCATCTGACGGTTGGCAAAGATGGGGAAAGTTCTCTCGTCTGCCCTTTCAATATCGTGCAGCCAGGGCGCGACATGGGCAAGCGGGAGTTTGGCGGAAGCCAAATGCTGTGCCAATTGCCGGGCAGCCCCTTCGGAAACGGAGCCACTGACGGCCACGATAGAAGGGTTGTCCCGCAGTTCGGCCAGACCGGAACTCCAATCCTTTGCCGTCGAATCGATCTCAAGTTTGCGGTGCACCACCGTGCGACCACGCAAATTGTCCTGTTTGCTGAAATCCTGCCAGGCAGCCAGTGAACCGATAAAAAAGTCTTTGGCGACGTCTTGCTGCGCTATGGCGGTGTCCACGATCTGAAGCACCGTGGGAGGATCGCTACGCGATCTGGAAGCCTGTGCAAGCACTGCGGGCGCGGCCAATATTCCGGTACTGCCGACTAGTGCAAGGCGCAAGGCGGCACGCCGGGTGAGAACTGGGGGAGAAATCTTCATGTTAGGTGCAGGTAGGCCCATCAAAACGCCGCGGAAACTCAAACTCCAAAGCGAACTTACCTACTCAACATGAAAATTCGATGAATACCCTAATACCCTATTGGCGACAAAGGCCAAGAGGAAAACGGGACCGACGAGCCGCCAAGCTGGTCGGTGCAGCAGCCCGCCCCGCGGCCTGGCCAACACGCTTGACCTAAATTGCCCGCCTGGGCGGTTGGGGGTCTCCTGGAACCGCCGATGCGATGGTTACTACAGCGCTTGCGACCACCCAAAAATGCCGAGCAGGAGCTCGGCGGTCCCAGGTAAACAGCCCGCTTCGCGAAGCCTTCACTCAGGAGCCAGCGCCTCCGACCACCACAGTCACCATCTTCTCGGGCTGAAGCTTGCGCGCGAAGGCTGCCTGGATGTCTGCAACGGACACTCGACCGACCTGCTCTACCCAGGTATCCAGATAGTTCAGAGGCAAGCCGTTCCATGCAATGTCAGCAACGGTATCAAGCAGCTTGGCATTGGAATCGATGCGCAGAGCAAAGCCCCCTTGCAGGTAATCCTTGGCCGCCTTCAATTCAGCTGGGGTCGGCCCTTTTGCCATAAAGTCGGTCAGCACCTGCTTGGAAACGCGGATCGCTTCGTCGGCCTGATCAGGGCGCGTTTGCAGCGTCAGGGTAAAAGCACCCGCGTGCAGCGCCGGAGAGAAGTAGCTGCCTACCGAATAGGAAAGGCCACGCTTTTCTCGCACCTCTGTGGTCAGGCGTGACACAAAGCCCCCGCCGCCCAGGATGTAGTTGCCCACCACCAGGGGGAAGTAATCGGGATCATCACGCTTGTAGCCAGGCTGACCGATCAAGACCTGCGCCTGCGCAGACTTGAAAGCAATGCGCTCCTCTTGAGGCGCCGAGAGTGCAGCCACCTCAGGTATGGCAGGCAAAGACGGACATGCTGTGCTCGAGCCAGAGGGCAGGCGCTGAAATAGTTGAGTCACCAAAGTTTCGGCTTGAGCGCGCGTGACAGCGCCCACCACGGTGACTTTGGCGCGGCAGGGCAATATGCCGGACGCGTATCGGTCACGCATGTTGTCGATGGAAATCGCCGCCAGAGACTCGGGCGTTACTTCGAAGCCATAAGGGTGCGTGCCATAGACCGCCTTGGAATACGCCAGTCCGGCGATGGTGCCTGGGCGCGTACGTGACTCCTTGATCGATGCCGTCATGCGCTCGCGCTCACGCTGCCAGACGTCCTCTGGCCAAGATGGCTCGCCCAGTTCACGGGCAGCCAGATGCACTGCTTTACGCAAGAGATCGGGTTCCGTCAAAGTGCGCAACCGAAAGCTCATGCGGTCCGAAGTAGCCCCGCCGCCGAAGCTGGCTCCAAGATCCGCCCAGGCTTCGCCAAGCTGGTTTTCATCCAGCGAGGGCTCGCTACCAGAGGCCCGCACGCCCTTACCGGCAATCAATGTGGTCACGTCGGCCAGGCCTGCCTGAGACCGTGTGTCGCGGCGGCTGCCCGCATCAAAATCTATGCGTACATCCACCATGGGGATGGAGGGGCTCTCCACCAGAAATACCTGGGCGCCATTGGGCTGAGTCCAGTTCTGGATCGGGATAGCCGCCAGGGCTGATCCGAGGAAACCGAATGCCGAAGCGATGACCAGCAGGCTGTTAGCCGATGTTTTCTTTAGAAATTTCATGCTCGTTTAGTGCCTCATGCCAGCTGGCGGGGTGCGGGGCTTCTGATTTGGATCGCGCGGTTGTGGCAGCAAGGTGCCAACGGTGAGCTGGTCGTCACCAAAATACCGCTCGGCGACGGACTTCACTTGCTCGGCAGTCACGCCTCGCAGGCGGGCAATCAAACGTTGATCCGCGTCCAGGGGCAGTCCCTGTGCCCAAAGGTTTCCCAGTTCCTGTGCTTGAGCCATGACCGAGTCGAGCTTGTAGACCTCTCCGGCCACCCATTGCGTCTTGACACGTGCCAACTCCTCTTCGCTGACACCTTCGCGGGCCACCCTGGCGACCTGCTCGCGCAGCGCCACTTCGACCTCTGCGGCGGTTTTGCCCGCCGCGGGCACACCAGACAGCGAGAAGATTTGAGGCCCACGGCCCATTAAGCCATTGCCAGCCCCAGCTGAATCGGCCACACGATTGGGGCCTTGTGTCAGAGCACGATCAAGCCGGGCGCCGCTGTAGCCATCGAGCACGGCAGACAGCACAGTCAGAGCCAGCGCATCGTCGTTTGCAGACGTGGGCGCCACACCCTCAAGGCGCGGCACCTTGAAATACATCGACACCACGGCCTGTTCGGCCGGCGCCTTGACCTGAATGCGCCGCATGCCCAATTGCGCGGGCTCGTCGCGAGGCTTGCGCTCAGGCACTGCGCGGGCAGGAATGCCCCCGTAGTATTTTTTTGCGAGAGCCAGAACCGCCCTTGGATCTACGTCGCCCACTACAACCACGGCGGCATTGGCAGGCACATACCAGCGTTGGTAGAAAGCGCGTGCATCGTCAGGTTTGAGCGAATCAAGATCGCCCATCCACCCCACCACGGGCCGGCGGTACGGAGACGCTACGAAAGTGCTGGCGTTCAGTTGCTCACCCAAGACAGCTCGGGGGTTGTCATCGGTGCGCATGCGCCGCTCTTCCTTGACGACCTCCAGCTCCTTGGCAAACTCTTCATCGCTCCAGCGGTTGTTGGCGAAGCGATCTGCCTCCAGGCTCATCACATCGGCCAGCTTTGCAGCGGGTACTTGCTGGTAGTAGCCCGTGTAGTCGCGGGAGGTAAAGGCATTTTCACGCCCGCCCAGGGCGGCAACGCGGCGAGAGAACTCACCGGGCTTGAGCTTTTTCGTGCCCTTGAACAACATATGCTCCAGCACATGGGCGACTCCGCTTGCACCATCGACTTCATCCATAGAGCCCACACGCAGCCACAACATGTTTACCACGGTCGGGGCGCGGTGATCCGGTTTGACGATCACCGTCAAGCCGTTGTCCAGCTTGAACTGGCTCACGGCAGTTGAAGAACGCGCGGACTGCGCGCTAGACGGTGCACTCTGAGGCGGCGACTGGAGCTGCGCGAAGGCCCCGGGAGAAGCCAGCGCGCCGCATAACAAGGCAAAACCCAGTGCGCGAGGGCGTGCTGCACGAAACAATCTTGAATTCATAGCCAGAAAGAGTCAAAAGCTGAGGAAAATGTTCCCTGCGAGGGCGCCCAATTTTTAGATCACCAGCCACAAAAGGGCCGTGGAGATCCATATTCACCCCGAGCGCTTCAGGTCCGACATCTTCTAGTGTGCAGGATTTCTGTGGCCAGGAACCTGTCTGGTGCTGTCTTCATCGAAATGGTGAACGAAATCCGGCGCCATCGCAGCAGTTCAGCTGAGCGCCCCAGCTGACTAGCCGCTTTGTTGCAGTAGACCGGAACACTGCCATTAGATCGGCACACGCGCCTATTTCCGTTCTGGTGATTTACTGCGGCTTGAGGGTTTCATCTGCGTCTTAAGCAAGGTCGCCGCGAACCCGTCCACCGCCGGATTTGTCCGCGATCGCAGCATGGCCATCACCGTGACTGCTTGCGCTTTCAGTCGATCTTGAAGCGGTACCCACGTCAGGGTGTCGCTTCGCGCACGCAGAATAGTCAAAGGCACGATCGCGACCCCCACGCCCGCCTCGATCAGAGTTAGATTGGTCGGCACTGCGCTTTCCTGCACGATACGCGGATGGCGGCCAACGCCGGCAAACAACTGGTGGATCATCCGTCGGAAGTAGGGCGACACAGCTTGCTCATAGCCAATAAGCGGCGCCTCTGCGAGTGCCTCCGTCGAAATGCGCTTCTTTCCTGCCCACGGATGATCCCGCCGCAATGCAAGCACCATGGGCTCGCGATAGACCTCGGTTGTCGCAATATCGGAGTCCACGGGCACTGGACGCATCAACGCGATGTCAATGCTTCGCTGGCGCAACGCCGCCTCCATCGTGCTGGAATTCATCTCACGCAGATTCAGCTCAATCTGCGGGTGGGCGACGCGGTACTGGTACAACGCCTCCGCTAGTGGCGAGCAATTGGCACTGATGGTCAGGCCGATAGAGAGCGAGCCGGTCTCCCCTCGCGCCGCCTGACGCGCGGCGCGCACCATGAGTCCCGTGTCAATGGCCAACTTGCGGGCCCGCACGACCATGACCTCGCCAGCAGGCGTGAGCCGCACCGAGCGTGTCGTGCGTACAAAAAGCTGCTCACCCACCAGATGTTCAAGCCGCTTGATCTGCTGGCTGAAAGGCGGCTGGCTCATGAACATTCTGGCAGCCGCGCGGCCAAAGTGGAGTTCTTCCGCCGCCGCACAGAACATCTCAAGTAGTCTTCCATCGAGAAATATTGTGTCGGGATTCGTCATAGTTTTAGTCTAATTTCGTATTGGACTCAGAATAATCTAACCACTACGATGCGGCCAGCAAATTTTGATTTTCCTGTTTGGCCCACATGTTGAAACCGCATCCGATCTCCGAGTCCAAGGTTGCCGCAACGTTGAAGCGCATCGCAGAGCGCGACACCGAAATCCGCGCTTGGGCATGCGTTGTCAACGAAGACTCTCTTGCCGAACTCCCGCCCATCGATGGTCCGCTGGCGGACCTTCCTTTCGGCGTGAAAGACATGATTGACGTGGCTGGGTTGCCGACACGCTACGGCTCCACCGGGGTACCGGGCCACCCTGCCACCTTTGACGCCACTTGCGTGGCATTGCTACGGGCAGCAGGGGCCGTTCCCGTGGGCAAAACCGTGACCGCGGAGTTCGCCTATGTATCACCGGGGCCCACGCGAAATCCGCACGCGCTCAGCCACACGCCTGGTGGTTCCTCCAGCGGCTCAGCCGCTGCCGTAGCGGCCGGCATGGTGCCCGTGGCGCTGGGTACGCAGACTGGTGGATCGATGATCCGCCCTGCCGCCTATTGCGGTGTGCCGGGATTCAAGCCTTCATTTGGCGCGGTGGCACGCAACGGCATGTGGATCACCTGCGAATCGCTGGATGTGATCGGTTGGCACGGTGCCACTCTCCAGGAGATCGAGAAAGTCGCTGCCGTGCTGTTGCCCTACCCCACTGCGGTGCCTGCGCCCACGCATGCCCCGGTCGTGGTGGTCATCGAACAAGCGCCTGGCGGTGTGCCCCAGGCCGTCGCGGTGGATGCGGTGAGGCGTGCGCGCGATCGACTGCAAGCCTGGGGTGCGACCATTGCCCCGAAGCCCGCACTTGCCGAAGCATCGCACTGGCTGGACGCGCATCACGTGGTGATGCACTACGAGTTTGCTCGAAGCCTGCTCCCCGTGGTCCGGGAGATGGAGCAAAGCCTCAGTCGCGAGTTGTTGTCTGCCGTAGATCGCGGTATGGCTATTGCGCACCAGCGCTATTGGGAGATGCGGGCCTTGCAGACCGAGCAACGCCAACGCTGGCGTGAACAATTTGGCGAGGCCGATTTCGTTTTGACCTTCAGCGCTTACGGGCCGGCACCCGAGGGCTTGCAAAGCACGGGTGCCTCGGGCTTCAACAAGGCCTGGTCTTTACTTGGTTGGCCCTGCTTGCACTTGCCCACCTGCACAACTGGACGCGGCCTTCCCGTCGGTGTGCAGATTGTCGGGCCGTGGGGAGCAGATTCCCAACTGCTGGCGTGGGCTCGCCTTCTTCATCCACTCATCGATGAGCGGAGTGCTTTGGGGCTGACGGCTTCCTGATCGGGCTCCTCAATGCACGTGAAGCCTCCGCTGATTTTTCCCCTTCATTTTCCATTCAATCCACGTTCTTCTTGAAAGGCCTCATCATGCGATCGATTCTTGGCTCCCCTTCCTTGTTGCTAGTGCACGCGCTTGCGCTTTTCGTGCCGCAAGCATGGGCTCAACCGGTGAGCGGGTATCCGTCTCAACCCATTACGTTCATCGTTCCGTATGCTGCCGGAGGCAGCTCGGACACCCGCTCGCGCCAGCTGGCACGAAAGATGGAGCAGTATTTAGGTCAACCGGTCGTGGTTGACAACAGACCCGGCGCCAGTGGCAATATCGGTACGCAGGCCATTGCCAAGGCCAAGCCTGACGGGTATGTGATTGGTCTGGGCAACTTCGCGCCGATGGCCGTCAATCAGGCGCTCTACCCCAAGCTTGGCTACGACCCGAAAAAGGACCTTGAACCCATCGCATTGTTGGAGAAGGGGCCTCTGGTGCTGGGTGTATCCGCTTCGGCGCCCTACAAGACTGTGGCCGAGTTCATTGCCTACGCAAAACAGAAGCCCGGCGGCTACAACTACGCATCGACCGGTACCGGCGGCGCCTCCAATCTCGTGGCCGAGCTGTTCAAGGATACGGCCAAGTTCGACGCGGTCCACGTGCCCTATCGAGGGGGTGCGCCGGCCATCAACGACATCATGGGCGGTAACGCCGATTTCATGATGGATCTCGCGAGCCTGTTTCTGCCCCACACCGCCAACGCGAGTCCTCGCATACGCATACTCGCCGTCACGTCCGAGAAGCGCCTGCCGGCCATGCCTAACGTGCCGACCTTCGTGGAAGCTGGTTACCCAGCGATGAAGGCCTCCAACTGGTTTGGGGTGATCGCGCCCAAGGGCCTCCCGCCAGAAGTCGTCGCCAAGTTGAACGATGCTGTCAATCGCGCCACCAAAGACGACGCGTACCGCAAGCTCGTGTCCGAGCAGGGCGCTGAAGTCGGCGGGGGCTCGCCTGCGGATTTTTCACGTTTCGTCAACGCTGAAAGCCAACGCTGGATTGCACTCATTCACGCCAAGGGCATCAAGCCAGATTGAACAGACGTCGAGGCGCGCTTCATCAAGCATCGGCCAAAGTTGCCTGAACGGGGCGAGCGACGCCCCGTCAAAGCATCGATTGCGGATCGGCTCGCGGGGCAGTTTGATGTCCTTAGAACGCGTTTGGCGGGCTATCGGAGACAATCGGTCTCATGAGTGAAAAAACCGCATCCCTTGAAACCGAGCCTCGCCTGACCTCACTCTCGCATGGCGGCGGCTGCGGCTGCAAAATCGCGCCTGGCGTGCTTTCCAGCATCTTGCGAGGCACAGGTGCCATGCCTATTCCTCCAGAGCTTCTGGTCGGCATAGAAACTTCCGATGACGCGGCGGTCTACCAACTAAACGAAACCCAGGCGCTTGTCGCCACCACCGATTTCTTCATGCCCATCGTGGACGATCCGTTCGACTTTGGGCGAATCGCTGCAGCGAATGCACTGTCAGACGTCTATGCCATGGGGGGCACACCCATCATGGCGCTGGCCTTGGTAGGCATGCCCATCAATGTTCTGTCCACTGCCACCATTGGCAAAATTCTGGAAGGCGGAGCGTCGATATGCCGCGAAGCCGGCATTCCCATCGCTGGCGGCCACACCATAGATTCCGTAGAACCCATCTACGGCCTGGTGGCGCTGGGCTTGGTGCATCCTGATCGAATCAAACGCAATTCCAATGCCAAAGAGGGCGATGTGCTGGTGCTGGGCAAGCCGCTAGGCGTTGGGATTCTTTCAGCAGCGCTCAAGAAAAACCAGTTGAGCGCCGAAGGCTACGCGCAGATGATCGCCAGTACCACCCAGCTGAACGCGGCGGGCCCTGCCCTTTCGGTTCTGCCGGGCGTGCACGCGATGACCGATGTGACCGGCTTTGCACTGGCAGGCCACGCGCTGGAGCTCGCACGAGGGGCAGGTGTCACAGTCCAGATCGACTGGCCTGCAGTGCCGGTATTGGCTGGCGTACGCGAATTGGCTGCGCAAGGCATCATCACGGGAGCATCAGGTCGCAACTGGGCTGCTTATCGGCACGAAGTGCGTCTACCAGACGGGTTTTCCGAATCGGAGCGGGCTCTTTTGACCGATCCGCAAACCAGCGGAGGCCTTTTGGTATCGTGCTCTCCTGCAAGCGTGGATGAGGTGCTTTCAGTCTTTCGGCAACGTGGCTTCGGCCATGCTGCAGTAGTGGGAAAAGTGGCGCCGGCCAGCGAATTCTCATTGGTGGTCAAGAGCGCCTGAGAAGGGCGCAAATCAGAAAATCAAATGTTTAGTTTCTTCCGCAAAAAAAAACCAGCCCCCGCGCCAGAATCCGCGCCCGTAGAAGCGCCAGCCATAGACGTTACTCATGCGTCCTCTGAGCCAGCTCAGACCACACCTGTCCCCGTCCCCGCACCTGTGCCCACGGCTATCCCCGTGCCGATGCCGGTGCCGACTCCGATCCCTTCTCCGGCACCCCAACAGGCCAATCTTCCGCCGGTTGCAACCTACGCACCCCCTGCTCCCGCAAGCCCTGCGCCCACCGCGCCCCCCGTAACCTCCGCAGCGCTGGCTGTCGAGAGCATCTCCCCAGAGCACATTGCCGTGCCCGAATCCTCGGAGCCTGAATCCATCACACCCGAGCCTGTAGTGCGGACAGGCTGGCTGGATCGTCTCAAAACGGGCCTGCGCAAGACCGGCAGCAGCATCACCACCGTTTTTACGGGCACCAAAATCGATGACGCGCTGTACGAGGATCTGGAAACCGCGCTATTGCTGGCTGACACCGGAGTCGCCGCTACCGAGTTTCTACTCGCTGATCTAAAGCGTCGGGTCAAGGACAGCCGTGCCACCGAGCCAGCTCAAGTCAAGATGCTGCTGCAAGAGGCTATCGAGGAGATGCTGGCGCCGCTGGAAAAAGAGCTTGTAGTGGGTGAATACCACCCGACCGTCATCATGGTTGCGGGCGTGAACGGCGCGGGTAAAACGACCTCTATTGGCAAACTCACCAAACATCTGGCCGACGCCGGGGCCACCGTGTTGCTTGCTGCCGCCGACACGTTTCGCGCCGCCGCGCGTGAGCAACTTTCGGTATGGGCAGACCGCAACAAGGTAGAGATCATCAGCCAACAGGGGGCAGATCCGTCAGCGGTCAGCTTCGATGCCGTGGCAGCCGGGCGCGCGCGCAGCATGGATGTGGTGCTGGTCGACACAGCAGGCCGTCTGCCCACGCAGAAGCATTTGATGGAAGAGCTGAGCAAGATCCGCCGCGTGGTCACCAAAGCCGATGTGACCGCGCCTCACGAGGTACTGCTGGTCATTGACGGGAATACGGGCCAGAACGCCCTGGCTCAGGTGAAAGCATTCGATGCCGCGGCGCAGCTCACGGGTCTAATTGTTACAAAGCTCGACGGGACCGCCAAAGGAGGCGTGCTGTGCGCCATCGCCCGTGAGTACCCTGCACAGGGGCGCCCTATGCCGGTCTATTTTGTCGGTGTGGGGGAAAAATTGGAAGATTTGCAGACCTTCCGCGCTCGTGAGTTTGCGCAGGCCTTGTTGGCCTGACTCCCTCTAAAAACCGTTTGTGATGCTACGGATTGCAACGTATGCGCGCAGGCCTTGCCGCTGTAAGCCGATACACTGCATGCCATGACCGTGAACCCCTCCCGGAAACACTTGGTGCTGCTGGGCGTCGGGCGTGCAAACTTGCAGGTACTCAAAGGCTTGGCCAGACATGGAGCCGGCGAGTTCCATGCCACGCTGGTAACGCCTCACCCTTATTACATCGACAGCGCCATGCTGCCAGGCCATGTGGCCGGTGACTATGCGCTAGACGATATTCGTGTGCCTTTGGACGCCTTGGTAGAAGCCAGTGGCGCGACCTTCGTACCAGCACATGTGCACGCCCTTGACCCTACTACCCGCAGGGTGCAGCTCTCCAGCGGCGATGCGCTGCCCTACGACGTCCTCTCTATTGATACCGAAGCGGTCATTGACCGCGAGCTAGCCGAAGCGAGCATGCCTGGTGCGCGCCGCAATGCGCTGTTTGTTCGGCCCATCGAAACCTTTGTCCAACTTTGGCCACAGCTGAAAGCCCTGTCTCAGGAGCGTGCGCTGCAGGTATCCGTCATAGGTCAAGGCATCGCCGGTGCTGAATTGGCGATGGCAGCGGCACACGCACTGGCTGCTCCGCACGGCACCCGTGTGACACTCATTGCGGGGGAAGAGCCCCTTCTGGCCGGTGAATCACCCGGCCTTAGACGGCGGGTGCTGAACCGCTTGAAGCAACTGAACGTCACGCTCCTGCAGGATCGCTGCACAGGGATGGACGGCCAAGTCCTGGAGCTGCAAAGTGGCGCCAGTCTGATCTGCGATGCTCCTTTGCTGGCGGCAGGAGACAATCCCCCTGAATGGTTGCGGCATGCCGGCCTTCTGGACGAAACCTCGGGCCAACCCATGGTGAATGAGCGCCTGCAGAGCGAGCACCACCGGCAGGTCTTCATTGTCCCGGAAGGTGCGTCTGCAGATATTGGCCCCTTGTTGGAAGCCAACCTGCGCACCGCCATGTTCGGCGGCTCATTCAAAAAAATACCTTTGACCACCTCACGTCTACATGTCGTGGGCGGTGGGCAAGGTCACGCCATTGCGGCCTGGGGCCCCCTCAGCCTGGAAGGCCACGAAGTCTGGAACTGGAAAGAACGCCGCGACCGCCGGCAGTTTCAAGCTCTTTTCAGGATTTAGCCGCTGCCAACCTGACTCAATGGCTGGGTCAGGGCGTATGCACGCAAATACGCCCTAATCGATTCACTGGCTTGCGCCTATACACGGAAGAAGAATTCTTGGGCTGCCCGGGTTTGAAGGTGGCTGGACATACTGTGTCCGGCTTAAAAAGCTGTCACGGACCCAGCGAAAACGGGTGGAAATCAATGCTGCAAAACAGGGGAAAACCCGTATCTGCTATGGGGTGATGTGAAATATACTGCCTCTCAGTGAGCACTTTATTTCATCATTTCGGCAGATGGCCCGCTTGTTGTTCTTATATGCGCCCCACCGGCTCCCAAGAAAGCGTGTCTTTCAATTGAGAAACCAAGCGTATTCAAGCCAGCATGGCGACAAGCCCGTCCTGAAAAAGCTGCTCGTGCGTCGCTCTCAGCCGAGGAGAGCCCCATTCAACGCCCCGCCCTCGGGCAGGTATACGTGTTCTTCTCTAAGGGATACTCATATGGTGACGAATCCCGAGATCAACAACAATGCCAGCACCGCACGCAATAAACTTGACACCTAAAGGAGTTCTCGCAATGAATGCATCTTCCCCTCGCTCTACCAACCGCCGCCTCATGCTCTCCCGCGGCGCAGCACTGGCAGGAGCGAGTTCAGTCGGTCTCCTTCTTCCACAGATTGTGCGTGCTCAGAGCAACAAGATCAAAGTAGGCTTCATGTTGCCCTATACGGGCACTTTCGCGCAGCTGGGTGTGGCCATCGAGAACGGCGTTCGAATGGCCATCGCCGAAAAAGGCGGCAAGCTGGGCGGTCGCGAGATTGAGTGGTACAAAGTCGACGACGAATCCGAACCATCCAAAGGCGTTGAAAACGCGAGCAAGCTTGTTCAACGCGACAAAGTGGACGTATTGATTGGCACTGTTCACTCCGGTGTGCAGATGGGTATCCAGAGAGTGGCGCGCGACAGCGGCGTACTTAGCATCATCCCCAATGCGGGCGTTCATGCTGCCACGCGCGCACTCTGCGCTCCCAACGTGTTCCGTACCAGCTTCACCAACGGCCAGCCTACGCAAGCCCTGGGCAAGCCCATGATGGACAAAGGACTGAAGCGCACGGTCTGGATTTCCTGGAAATACGCGGCAGGCGACGAATCCCTGGAAGGCTTCAAGGAAGGCTACCTCAAGGCAGGTGGCACCATCATCAAAGAATTGAGCCTGCCCTTCCCTAATGTGGAGTTCCAGGCGCTGCTGACTGAAATCGCTTCGCTCAAACCCGACGCGGTGGCCTGCTTCTTTGCTGGCGCCGGCGCTGCCAAGTTCATGAGAGATTATGCGGCTGCAGGTCTCAAAGAGAGAATCCCGCTCTATGGCTCTGGCTTCCTGACCGAAGGTGTGATTGAAGCCGCCGGCCCGGCAGCGGAAGGCGTGTTCACTACGTTGCACTATGCCGATTCGCTAGACACTGCTCGCAACAAGCAGTTCCGCTCTGCCTACGCCAGCCAATTCAAAATGCAGCCTGATGTGTATGCCGTACAAGGCTACGATTCTGGCCAGTTGCTGCTGCAAGGCATGACCTCGGTCAAAGGCGACATGAGCAACAAGGCAGCCCTCTATAAAGCACTGGAAACCACCGTGATCGACAGCCCACGTGGCAAGTGGACCATGAGCAAGGCCCACAACCCGGTGCAGGATATTTATCTGCGTGTGGTCGAAAAAGGCGACAACAAGGTGCTGGGAGTTGCGGCCAAGGCATTGGCGGACTCGGGCGCTGGCTGTAAGCTCTGACCAACCCCCTGAGGCGCTTCGCGCCTTCCCCCTTGAGAAGGGGGACGCCGCTGGCGGCCTGGCAAAGCCAGCTCCGCGGCGGCCTGGATTGGCCTGCTCCGCGGCCTCTCGAGTTGGGGTTTCGGCTCCGCTTCGCGCTCGCCCCTTAACTCGCTTTTTTCGCTTGCGGTCTAAGCTGGCTTTTTTGAACGAACCCGTATTGCTCTGTGGACTTCGCCAACTTCCTTATTCAGCTGCTCAACAGCGTGCAATATGGCCTGCTGTTGTTTATGCTTGCCGCCGGCCTGACGCTGATCTTCGGCATCATGGGCGTGGTCAATCTGGCTCACGGCAGTTTCTATATGCTGGGCGCCTATCTGGCGTATTCGCTTTCCGGAATGTTTGGCAGCCTGACGCTGGCCATCATTGGCGGGACGATTCTCTCGGTCATCTTCGGCTTGATTCTTGAGCGAATATTGTTCCGGCACTTCTACCACCGGGACCACCTTGATCAGGTGCTGCTGACCTTCGGGCTGATCTACATCTTTGAAGAAGCGCGGTCGCTTCTCTGGGGCGATGATGTTCACGGCGTCACCATCCCCAATCTTCTGGCCGGCTCCATCACGTTGACTGAAAACCAGTCTTATCCGGTTTACAGGCTTTTCATGATGGGCATCTGCCTGTTGCTCGCCATAGGCCTCTACCTGCTCATCAATAAAACTCGTCTCGGCATGAAAATTCGGGCGGGCGCCTTCAACCGCGACATGACTGAATCGCTTGGGATCAACATCAAGCTCATTCATGCCATCGTCTTCGCCATTGGCGTAGGCTTGGCCACCATGGCCGGCATGATTGCCGCGCCTGTCTCCAGTGTCTACCCGAATATGGGTTCGCAAGTACTCATCATGTGTTTCGTGGTGGTGGTCATTGGAGGTATTGGCTCCGTGCGAGGCGCGCTGATTGCCGCCATTCTGGTGGGTCTGGTCGATACCTTTGGCAAGGTCCTGCTACCGCAAGTTGCAGGCATGCTGGTTTATATGTTGATGGCAGCTGTGCTGCTGTGGAAGCCTGAAGGGCTGTTCAAGCAATGAGCGCACCTCAATCTCACCTCGAAACTCTGCCGCGCAGCATCCAGATCGTGATGGTGCTCGGGTTCATCGCGCTCGCGGCATTCCCCTTTGTCGGCAGCGAGTTCTACCAGCAGATGGTCGCTCGCATGATGATTCTGGCGATCTTCGCCATGAGTCTGGATTTGCTGCAAGGCGTGACCGGTCTCGTTTCCCTGGGTCACGCGGCTTATTTCGGCATCGCGGGCTATACGCTGGCGTTTCTCACGCCACAGGGCGAACCTGTCAGCCTCTGGTGGACCCTGCCAGTGGCCGTGTTGGTTTCCGGCGCTGCAGCCCTGGTCATCGGCTTTTTTGTCGTCCGGACCAAAGGCATCTACTTCATCATGGTCACCATGGCATTTGCGCAGATGGTGTTCTTTCTGTTCTTCGACAACAAGGTGTTGGGCGGCTCGGACGGGATCTACATCAACTTCAAGCCTGATGCTGGCATCTTCGATCTCGAAAACAAGGCCGTTTTCTACTACTTCACGCTGTTCTGCCTGGTAGCCGTGTACCTGTTCCTCAGGCGCCTGCTTTGGAGCCCCTTTGGCCGCACCCTGGCCGGCATTCGGGTCAACGAGCACCGCATGCGCGCCGTGGGCTTCGGCAGTTTCAGCTACAAGCTCACCGCCTTCACTCTCGCCGGTGCGCTTGCAGGTCTTGCGGGATACCTATGGGGTGCTCAGACAGGCTTCGTCAACCCGGAACTCATGGGCTTTCACAAGAGCGCCCACGTGATCATGATGATCATCCTGGGGGGCATGGGTAATTTCGCGGGCGCGATTGTCGGGGCCTTTGCGTTCGAGTTCATGCTGGAGCTGTTCAAAGATCTTCCTGCGGTGGCAGGCATCAACCTGGGCAAGCACTGGCAGCTTTGGATGGGCTTGTTCATCGTGCTCGTCATCTGTTTCGCGCCTCGCGGCATATTGGGTTTGCTGCAGAAACTGACACACCGCAAAGGGGCTGGCGATGAGTGAAGTACTGCTTTCGGCCAAGAATCTGACCAAGAAATTCGGCGGTCTGGCTGCTGTGAACGACGTGTCCGTGGATCTTTGGCGTGACCGCATTCATGTGATCATTGGCCCCAACGGTGCGGGCAAGTCCACCCTGACCAATCTACTTTCCGGAGATTTACCCCCCACCTCGGGCAACATCACATTGGGTGGCCATGACATCACCCGAGCCTCACCTGAGCAGATTTCTCGCCGCGGCCTGGGACGCAGCTACCAGAAGACGAACATATTCCTGCCCTTTACCGTTTGGGACAACGTTCGCCTGGCCGCCCAGTCACGCACGGCGCAACAACCTTGGAACCCCTTGCGCTGGCTGCAAAACGCTGCGCAGGACACTGAGGTCAACGAGCGAGCAGAGGCCGCGCTGGAACTTGCCGGACTCACCTCGCGCCGTACATCCATTGCAGGCGCAGCCAGCCACGGGGAGCAGCGCCAGCTGGAGATTGCCATGACGCTGGCCACCAACCCCCAAGTGCTGCTGCTTGACGAACCTCTTGCTGGCATGGGTGTGGCAGAAGCGGAGCGCATGGTCGAGTTGCTGCTCCGCATCAAGCCGCAGCACGCCATGATGTTGGTGGAACATGACATTGACGCCATCTTCGCCCTCGCCGATCACCTGACCGTCATGGTCAACGGCACTGTCATCGCCAGTGGCTTGCCAGCGGACGTCAGAAGCGACCAGGGTGTCCAGGCCGCGTATCTCGGAGAGCATTAATGTCCCCCCTGAGACGCTCACGCGCTGTCCCCCAAAGGACGCCCCCAGCGGCCGGGCCAAGCCTGCACCGCGACGGCACTGCGGCCTTTTGCGGATGACGGAAGTTCGCTCGGAAACCAATAGGATTTGAAATGGCTACTCGTTCCAACGCCAACGTACCTGATGACCCCAACGATCCGCTGAGTCCGCGCAAGAGCTGGGAAGAGGCAGTGGCTCAGCCCGACGATGAAGAACTGATTCGCGCCATTGGCTTGCACAGCTACTACGGTGCCAGCCACATCTTGCGCGGCATAGACTTTCATGTCCGGCGCGGCGAAACCATTGGCTTGATGGGCCGAAACGGAATGGGCAAAAGCACGCTACTCAAATCCATCATGGGTTTGGTCAAGCCACGCGCTGGCGGGGTATTGGTAATGGGCAAACCCATGACAGGCCGCGCACCCTACGAAATTGCCAAGCTCGGCGTGGCCTATGTCCCTGAAGGACGCGGTATCTTCGGCAATCTGAGCGTAGTCGAGAACCTGAAAATGGCTGCTCGCCCTGGCACCCGTGGCCAGTGTGACTGGACCTATGACCGGGTATTGGAGACTTTCCCGCGGCTGAAAGAGCGCCTGGGGCATGGCGGCCAACAACTCAGCGGTGGTGAACAGCAGATGCTGACCATTGGCCGCGCATTGATGACCAACCCCGATGTGCTGATTCTTGATGAAGCCACGGAAGGCCTGGCTCCGCTGATCGCAAGGGAAATCTGGCGTATCTGCGACGTGATCCGCCACAGTGGCATCAGCAGCGTGATCGTGGACAAGAACTGGAAACACGTCACTCAGGTGACCGACCGCAACGTCATCCTCGTCAAAGGCCAGGTGGTGTTTGAAGGCACCTCGGCGCAACTGATTGCCCAGCCTGCGCTGCTGACGCAGCATCTGGGGGTTTGAGCCTTCGCTGGCGCCTCAATAAAGACTTGTGCTTTGACGCGCGGGAAGCGCCTGGTCGTATTGCTGACCATCGATTCCGCCTTCCGTCAGAGCCTGCAGCATTTCACCTGGGGTAGGTACGCCGGCCGGTCTCGTGATTTCTGACCACAGGCCTGAGCGCTGCATGGCTCGTGCACATTGGAAGAAGGCGGTTTCGACAGCCACGCGTATGACGCACTGCGGTCGCTTGCCTCCTTCTGCAAGGCGATCCAACAGTTCGATGTCCGTGTGGATGGATGCGCGGCCGTTGACCCTTAGTGTTTCTCCCACGCCAGGGATGAAAAATAGCAAGCCAACCCGGTTATCTGTCAGGATGTTCCGCAAGCTGTCGATACGGTTGTTGCCGCGCCGCTCCGGCAGCAGCAAGCTTTTATCGCTCTCTACAACGACAAACCCAGCCGGGTCGCCTCTAGGCGATGCATCGAGCCCTTCGGGCCCGGACGTCGCGAGAACTGCAAATGGCGAAGCCTCAATCCATCGCCGGTATACCGAGGGGATGAAGTTGGCTTCTTTGCGCAGAGACGCTTCTCCCACAGGGCCAAACAGCTGCTGCAATTGATCAACGGTGGTGATGGTGTCGGACATAGGCATGCCCGAAGTTTAGAGAGAATCTGAAAACCGCAAAAAATGCGGTGATGCGCGTCAAAAAAAGCGCTGCATCCACCGGAGCTGCCTCTGGACGAAACAGCCCCACCGGTCAACAGCGTCCCGGGGAACACCCAACCCTTTCGCGGGCCGCCCTAACGAGGGCCGCCCTAACGTGGGCCGCCCTTGATCCCAAGCTGCTTGCGCCAATCGTCATCTCTGGGCAAAGATGGATTGGAGGGGCGTTCCTGGTAATACGGGATCAGGGGCACATACAAGCTGTACAAGCGGCGCAGCTCGGCAATCGGTTCGTTGTGCTCATCGACTCGAAGATCCACCCAGGCATAGCTGCGTTCGTTGTGCACCTGTAGTGCGGTGGAATATTGCCCAGCCACCTGCCCTCCGGCATCTCTGCCGGCTTCCAGAGACGCCAGCAGTTTGTGAGCCAACTCACCTTGTGCATTTTCAAATCCATCTGCCATGGCCTGGGCGACCTTGTCGTTGGACAGACGGTTGCCAATGACCACCAGGTTGCGCCGCACGATCTGGCCGGCCCATTCTTCGTTGGTGCTTCCTGTGTGCGCAGCCGTTCTGCCGTCCTTGTCGACCACAGAAATCTGGCGCCATGGAATATTGTCCGCACCATCGCTGTCGAGCAACTCCTTCAATACCTTTTCTGCCGAGTAGCCCATTTCAAGAAGCTTGAGGCCCAGCGCTCCCAGACGTGGGTCTCCGTTGGCTTGCACCACCAGGCCGCCGATCTTGGCGCGTACAAAAGGACACTTGGCTCCGATGGCAATGGGACGCGTAGCGATAGCCATGCCGAACATGCCTGTTTGCTCGCACCGAGCGAGTACTGAAAACGTCATTGGTTTGATCTCCTCTTGGTTAATTAGGCTTGACGTCAGCCCGACGTACGATGTCGGACCATTTGGTAATTTCTTCCTGTACATAGCGCGTGAACGCGTCGGGCCCGCTGCCGACTACGTCCATGCCGGAGGCATCGAACCTCGCGCGGATGTCTGGCTCTGCAAGCGCCGCGCTGATCTCGCGATGAAGTCTCTCGACCAGCGGACGAGGTGTCTTCGCAGGCGCAAAGACGCCGAACCACACCTCGGCCATGTATCCCGGAACACCCGCTTCGGCGATCGTCGGCGTTTCAGGCAGCGCCTTGGTTCGCTGGGCCGAGGTCACCGCCAATAAGCGAAGCGTGCCTGCCTTCACGTGCGGCAGTACGTCTACGAGGTTATGAAAACCAAGATTGACGTGTCCTGCCACGATGTCAGACACCGCAGGCGCGGCCCCTTTGTACGGTACATGGAGCATGTCCACACCCGTCATGACTTTGAAGAGTTCAGCCGAAAGATGCTGTGAAGATCCGCTTCCTGTGGAGGCATAGCTCAGCTTGCCAGGCCTGGCCTTGGCCAGCGCTATCAACTCTGCAACGCTGTTTGCAGGAACAGACGGATGCACCACCAATCCATTGGCGGATGACCCTACCAGGGTCACTGGCGCAAAATCCTTCAAGGGGTGATAGCTTAGTTGCGGATAGATGCTCAGAGCAGTGGCGTGGGTGGGAGAACTCCCCATCACAAGGGTGTAGCCATCCGCAGGTGAACGAGCCACCTGACTCACGCCCAGCGTGCCAGAAGCACCTGGCCTGTTTTCGACGATGACAGGTTGGCCCAATGTGGTGGTCAGTCGAGTGGCGATGACCCGAGAAAAAGTGTCGTTGCTTCCGCCTGCTGGCCACGGGCTGATCAACTTGACCGGATGCGCCGGCCATGCCTGTGGTTGCGGCTGAGCTTGCGCTTGCGCATGCCCGATGGTCGCTAACGTGCATGCGAGCCCCGCGA
This sequence comes from Comamonadaceae bacterium, assembly GCA_015999985.1. Classification (GTDB taxonomy): domain Bacteria; phylum Pseudomonadota; class Gammaproteobacteria; order Burkholderiales; family Burkholderiaceae_C; genus Ottowia. The sequence goes on along the minus strand of JAECRA010000059.1, from coordinate 10,213 downwards.
GGAACACGCCAAGTTCACGGCGAAGAGTGAAAGCAGATTTGCTTGCTGACATCGATGACCTCCTTTGAGAAGAAAGAACCTGGCCTGCCCATCACGGCCCCACCACACGCTGACACCAAGTAATCATCCGAAGCCCTTGCGAAAACCATTGCTTGGTAACTGTCGTGTGAGATGCGGGTCATTTTTAATGGTCTGACCATAGTGTATTCCCAAAGAAAAGAAATGCGCAAGCCCCCTTTCTCAAGTCTTTATGCAGCACCTATTCAGACGATCTCCAGGTCACGGCACCTTGAGTGAAGACGTGCACCAGCTGTCCAGACTCAGCGCGATGATCTCGGCATACACTGCAAACTCGTGTTGAGTTGAGATGGAGAAAAATATTGCGAACGACTGATGAGGCGGCAGAAAAGGTAAGAGCGCTGCTGTTCAATGGCGCCCTCCGTCCCGGTGATCGACTTCCCGCCGAACGTGAACTGAGCACCTTGCTTGGCATAGGCAGATCAGCACTGCGCGAAGCACTCAGAGCATTGGAGACCGGCGGGTTGCTGGAGACGCGCCTGGGCAAATACGGTGGGACCTTCATCACCGCGGGCAAGGCAAGCGTCGTCTCCGGAGCCATGTCGGATCTGCTGCGGCTCAGCAGCATTTCCATTTCCGAACTATTCGAAGCTCGCCAGTGGATTCAAGGTTCGCTGATGCCCGCCGCCATTGAACGGCTGACTGAAGAGCAGATCGATGCGCTTGAAGAAAACGTGAACCGATCTGCAGCGGCTCACGCAGAGGGCCGTTCGGAAGATCGAATCCGAATCAACGTGGAGTTTCACAACATGCTGGCTGAAGCCGCAGGCAATCCGGTGGCGGTCATCGTGGTTCGCGGTCTGACGCAGGCGTGGCAAGAGCTGATGGCGGAAGTGGGATCGGAGCAGGTCTCGGGAGGCGTGGCGTTCAGGCGCGAATTGATCAAAGCACTTCGCGCGCGCGATGAACAAGGCGCCGTCAAGGCTCTTTCAAAGATTCTGCGCACATCAGAGTCGCTCTACAAGGAACTGGCCAAGCGCAGAGCGCAGGAGCTCATCAACTCCGCAGCTATCAACCCTCCCCCGAAGCGCAGCAAGACCACCGCCAGCGCATTCAAGGCCTGAGATCGACCCTGCACTCAGCTAGGGGCGAACAAGCGAGCCGGCGCACCAGAAGCAAACGCAAAGGCACCGCTTGAACGGGGCTCATCGAGCCTGAGAATCCCGTTCGGCTTGATGCCACCGAGTGCCGAGTCGGCGCTGTTACTTGCCGCGCACCATCTGCATGATTTTGGCGGTATTCAACCCACGCGACATTTCCTGCATCTGAGGCAGGTATTGCGTTTGCAGTTGTTTTCCATCTGCCATGACGTGCTGGTAGGCGTTGCGCAGCATCTGGGTACTCAAGGTACGGCCACCCGCGTAGTACTGGTTGGCGACATGTCCCAAAGCATAGGTAGAAGCAAAGCTCATACCGCTGCTGACGGCCTGTCTGCCCAGGCCCCCGAGCATGCCCTTACCCAGGATGCCTGAGAGCAAGCGCCGGCCCGCTTGCTCCAGATACTGTGAGGTCAAGCCCACGCCCAACGTTGCCAACAAGTCCTTGATATGCCCGCTATCAAGTTCATAGCCGTAACTCTGCCCCACTTGATACACCATCCGCATCTGCAGAGGAATGATGGCCAAGGTCGAGAGATTCTCTGGCAATAGCTCGATGGCGCCGTTCACGATGGAGGCATTGAGGATCTTGCGGTCCATTTCAGCCACGGACAGAGTTCCGGCGCGGCGCACAGCATCTGCAGTAGGCAGCGCATCAACTGCGGCAGGGTGCGGCGCGTCCTGCCCAGCTTTCACCGCTTCAGGCAAGACTGCAGCAGCACCCACAGCCAAAGGCGCAGTGGCAAGAGCATCGGCTTGTGTTGCAAATTCGGTTGTTGCCTGACCCAGACCTTGCTTCAGGCTGACCAGGAACACCTGTTCCTGCGCGCTGGTCTGTCCGTCCGCTTCACATACGCAAACAGCCATCTCATAAGCCAATTGACGCGATTCATGACTGATCAACCTTGGCAATACGTCACCCAACTTGACACGGCGCAGCAGGACTTCCTGATAAAGACCAGGCAGGTTGATCTGCTGGTCCTGCGCCAGTCCCTCCGCTACCTGCCGGATTTGTTCACGTTCACGGTCATGCTTGTCACCGTCTGCATAGGAAGCCAACAGGCAGATGGTCAGAATGGCGCGGATTTCTTCGGTGCTCATTAATTTCCTTGATGAATAAAATGGTGCTGCCGAAATTGGCAATCACGTACAGACGCGAAAACAAGAAGACGTTTCATAGATCTCAGGATGGATGTAAGGTTCCATGCACCCTGGATCCCATTTGTCATGCTTTGCAGCAAAGAGTAAGCACGCACAAGCTCATGGGCTCATTGGCTGATGGCACCGACGATGCGAGAGCAAGCCTGCAACCAATTCAGCCCTTGATTTGAGGCCTCATGTGCAACATATCAAGGCAGCAGCGCCAGGCGATCTACTTCAAACTCTGTCTTGCGTATGCCTTTGTCAAACTCTCCCAGAAGCTCGACGCGGTGCTCGGCATTGATGCTCTGACCAGCAGGGAATCTGTCGTCGTCGATCTCGACGGTGATGCGACCCGTTGCGTCCTCAAAGGTATAGCGGTCACCGCCGTTGTGCGAAACAATGCGGCCTTGCAGGCGCGCGTGTTGATCATCGCGACCGGTGTCGAGCAACTGCTTGACGGTCATGAGGGGCACCGCGCTCGGGCCTGAATAGGTGCCTGCGACTGCGGACTTGTTAGAACTGCTGGGACCCGTATAGCTGGCGGACTGTGCAATCGCCACGGAGGCGCCCAGGGCCAGAACAACTGCAGCGGCAAATGCGGAAACGGCTTTATTCATGATTCAACTCCTTATGTTTGGTTAAGTGATCCCGCCTATCGCGGAATGACTCCATTGGAGCTGCCCAACATGAAGGCAATCTGAAGGCGCCAGAAAAGCTTCTTGCCTAGGAGCGTGGCGGAAAATCCAGCACCACGCTCAGGCCGACGCCGTCCAGCCCGTCCTCAAAGCGCAGCGATGCTCCATGCAGCTGCGCAATGCGCGACACGATGGACAAGCCGAGGCCGTTACCGGTTCTACCGGTGCCCAAAACCCTGAAGAAGCGCTCACCAAGGCGCTCGCGCTGATCAGCGGGGACACCTATGCCGTCATCACGTACGGCCAGACGCACACCTCCGTGCGCAAGCCGCGTAGTCTCAATGCGCACCCGGCCCCCTTGCTGACCATAGCGCACTGCATTGTCAAACAAGTTGCGCAATGCACTGGCAGCCAAGCTTGGTGAAGCCCAGATGTGAGGCTCAGCCAGGGAGCGCTCCAGCCTCATTCCCATGGCCTGCGCAGCTTCCAGGTTGAAGCTGTCCAGCACAGCATGCAAATCGACCGTCGCCATGTCGGGCGGGGAAGATTGTGGCTCTAACCGAGCAAGTGCCAACAGGCTTTCCACGAGAGCCGTGCACCGATCCAGATCCACGCGAAGTTGTTGAAGGTGCGGGCCAGGGAGCTTCAGTTCCCGCTCAATGAGTTGTATACGCATGCGCAGCGCGGCCAAGGGTGTACGCAGCTCATGAGCCGCGTCAGCCGTAAAACGTCGTTCACTGCTGAGCGCCGCTCCCAAGCGTGCCAGCAATGCGTTGAGCGCGTCCAAAATGGATTGCAGTTCGCGAGGAGGGTTTTGTGCCAGCACAGGCGTCAGGTCATCCGGCGACTTGGCACTGATGCGAAGCGCTGTATCTTCCAGTGGCCGAAGCAGGCGACGTATAAGGAACCAGCTCAAGAACCCCAGCAACGCCAACAATCCCAGTGCGGGCCACGCAAGGTTTTCGGCCATGTCCGACAGTAACTCCAGGCGTTCTTCCATAGGTTGACCCACCTGGGCAGTCACGCCTCCCTCACCGGTTCGCGCGTGCACTCGCCAGAGCTTTCCATCGACCCAGACTGTGGTTTCTTCCTTGTGCTTGGGGTTGGCAAGAAAAGCGTCTTTGGGAGTGTCTTCACCTCGCACGATGACGCGACCATCAGGCGCCACAAGCTGGTAGTAAATGCGAAGCTTCAGTTCCTGGCCTCGTGCCAGGCCAGCGTCTTGACCCCGGTGCGCATCGCGCCCTCCTTGCACACCAAGTTGCAACACCAGGCGAGCGCCCTCTTCCAGCGCATCATCTAACACTTCACTGGTGGCCACCCACGCAACGCCCACCACAATGGCAAGACTCACCAGCCACAGGCTGATGCTGGTGCCCATCACCATCAACAGAAAGCGTCGCCGCAGCGACCAGGCGCGGGACGTTGGCGCCCCACTTTCTGAGGTCGGCCCACTTCGTCCGCCCCATTTTTTGAAGATCCTCATGCGGGTGCCAATCCATAACCCTGATTGCGCACCGTCACGATGAATCGGTTGCCCAGCTTCTTGCGCAAGTTGTAGATATGGACCTCGATGGCATTGCTCTCAACCTCCTCTCCCCAGCCATACAGTGCTTCTTCCAACTGCGCGCGACTCAGGATGTGACCAGGACGACGCATCAAGGCGTGCAAGATGGCGAACTCGCGTGCGGTCAGCGTCAACAACTCACCTTTGAGGCTCACGCGCTTGGCGGCGGGGTCCAGCTCTACCGTGCCATGTTGGAAGACCGGGGCAGGCTGCGCTGAACTGCGACGCAAGGCAGCCCTGACCCGCGCCGAGAGTTCCTCCAGATCGAAGGGCTTTACGAGGTAATCATCTGCTCCAAGATCCAATCCCTGCACGCGGTCAGCCAGGGTGTCGCGTGCCGTGATAACGATCACAGGCATTTGAGCATTGGCAGCCCCGGCAGCGCGCAGGGCTGCAAGAACAGCATCGCCATCGAGGCCGGGCAAGCCCCGGTCCAGCAAGACGCATTGGTATTCATGGGTCGCTAGTGCAGCAGCAGCCTGGTCGCCGCGTGTCAGCCAATCGACCGCATAACCATCCATCTGCAGCCAGGCCTGGAGCGAACTGCCCAGCGAAGGATCGTCTTCAATCAGGAGGAGTCTCATGTTGCGGAGTTTAGGGCGTGTCATCAACTAAAACCCCCACGCGTTGGCAACCCTTCGGGCTGGCTCGCCCTGCGGCGTCTACTTTGTCGGCAGCCCAGGCCGTAGATCACTACGGCCTGCGCCTGCCTTCGCGTATCCATCCTCAGAGCGAGTCAGCACGCGAGGGTTCTAATTGATGACACGCCCTGGTGTCGTGAATTGGAACTCACGACACTAGTGCATGAACATGAAGCAGAACTGAAGTCCCTGCACGTCGCGCGATCAGACCTCAGCTTTGAAAAGCCACCTCTGACCTGGCTGCATGGGCTCAGGGCGGCGAATCGCCCCTTCACTTGGCGCCTGAAAGCTGCGACATGTCTTGACTCGGGCCAAGGGCAGAACCGAGTCGAAGATCGAAGCTGCCATCGCATCTTCACACCCTGCAGCAAGAATCGCTTGCTCCGTGCCGGCTACCCGACATCTTCAACAAAAGCTTCCTTACGCTTGGAGCGCACGGAAGGCGCAAGCACGATAACCAGCAGCAGCACGGCTCCGAGCAAGAGCCCCAGCGAAATGGGACGTGTGCCCAGCACGGTCCAGTCGCCGCGCGAGAGCAGCAGCGCACGGCGCAGGTTTTCCTCCATCATGGGTCCCAGAATCAGGCCAAGCAACAGTGGTGCCGGCTCGCAACTCAGTTTGAGGAATCCGTAGCCAACCACGCCGAAGATGGCGATAAGCCAGATGTCGAAGACGTTGTTATTGGTGGAATACACACCGATGGCACAGAACAGAACGATGGCGGGAAAAAGCCAGCGATAAGGAATGGTGAGCAGCTTTATCCAAAGTCCGATCAAGGGCAAATTCAGAATCACGAGCATCAGATTGCCCAGCCACATCGAAGCAATCAACCCCCAGAAAAGCTCCGGATTGCTGGTCATCACCTGGGGGCCGGGCTGGATGTTGTGAATCGTCATCGCACCGACCATCAGGGCCATCACGGCATTGGGTGGAATACCCAGTGTAAGCATAGGAATGAAAGAAGCCTGAGCCCCGGCATTGTTGGCCGCTTCAGGAGCTGCGACACCCCGGATGTTGCCTTGCCCGAATGGCACCTCATCGGGGTCAAGCTTGGTTTTCTTCTCTATGGTGTAGGCAGCAAACGCGGACAGCAAGGCACCACCGCCTGGCAAGATGCCGAGGGAGCAACCCAAGGCCGTTCCTCGCAGCACAGCGGGGACCATGCGCTTGAAATCGGTTTTTGAAGGCATGAGGCCCGAAACCTTGGCTGTGAAAACCTCCCGCTCTTCGTCTGGCCTTGCCAGATTGAAGATGATCTCTCCATAGCCAAAAACGCCCATGGCCACGGCGATGAAGCTCAGACCGTCGGTGAGTTCGGGAACATCGAATGCATAGCGTGCTACACCCGAGTTCACGTCAGTTCCGACCAGGCCCAGCAGCAAGCCCAGGAGAATCATGCAAATGGCCTTCAAAAGCGAGCCAGAGGCCAACACCACTGCACCGATCAGCCCGAGAACCATCAGAGAAAAATACTCCGCCGGACCGAACTTGAAAGCAACCTCCGTCAGCGGCGCGGCAAAGGCAGCGAGCATCATCGTGCCGACGCATCCGGCGAAAAATGAACCCAGGCCTGCGGCAGCGAGAGCTGGCCCGCCCCGCCCCTTCTTGGCCATCTGATGTCCGTCGATCACCGTGACCACTGACGAAGCTTCTCCGGGCAGATTGACCAATATGGCCGTCGTAGATCCGCCGTATTGCGATCCATAGTAAATGCCTGCCAACATGATGAGCGCTGCCACGGGCGGTAGCGCGTACGTCGCGGGCAACAACATGGCGACCGTAGCCGTGGGCCCGATACCGGGCAGTACACCAATCAAAGTGCCCAACAAGCACCCTATGAAGGCATACATCAGGTTTTGCAGACTGACCGCCGTGGCAAACCCGAGCGATAAGTTGTTGATGAGATCTTCCATGGCGCTCAGCTGCTGATGAAGGTTGGCCAAACCTGGAACTGCAGTCCCAGACCCATGACGAAGGTGAGGTAGCTGCCAACAGCAAGTATGGTGGCCAGTATCACTGCGGTCTTGAAGCTGAATGCAGCCCCAGCCATGCAGGAAACGATGACCAATGCATACACAGCCACGATCAAGCCCATGGCGGGAAGGCCCAGGGAGGGCAGGCCCGCCAGCAGCACTCCAAACAAGAGGTTGGCACCAATGATGAAGCCGAGCGGCTTCCAGGCAATTCTCCCCACGGGATCGCCTTCGCCGCCGGGTTGAGATCCGAGCGCAGATAACGCCACCGCAGAGCCCAGCACTGTCAGAAGTACCCCGACCATCAGCGGAAAGTAACCCGGGCCCATTCTTGCAGCGCTGCCGACGGTGTAGTTAAAAGCGCCAATTGCGAACGCCGCCCCGACGGTGGCGAACATGAGTCCAGATATGAAATCTTTCTTGCGTTTGATCCGCAAATGCATCGGCCAATCTCCTTTGAAACTTACAGGTAACTTACGAATTAGGTCATGTTATGAGCATTTAATACATCACAGTATGAGTAATTACCCTCGCGCTTTTAATGACCCTGCCCCTGTTACAGTAGGTTGATCGCCTTCATTGACTTTGCCGGTTGCCATGCCTTCCCTAGGAAAGCCCATAGACAAGCCTCGACTCGAAGCGCTGTCGGATTTCAGATTCAGACTTCGCCGTTTTCTGCGCTTTAGCGAAGATGCGGCGCGCGCGCATGGCATCACCGTCCTGCAGTACCAGGCTCTGCTACACACGCAGGGTTTTGCGGGGCGCGAATGGGCATCTATTAGCGAAATTGCGGAACGATTGCAAGCGCAACCGCATGGCGTGGTCGCGCTGATCTCGCGCTGCGAGGAGGCAGGTCTGGTGGAGCGCCGGACCAGTGCTGTAGATCGCCGGCAAGTGGAGGTTCACTTGCTGCCGGAAGGGCGTAAGAAGCTGGAGGCCCTGGCCACTGAATTGGCCGAGCACGTGGCTGAAATTGCAGACGTGGCGTCTTACACTCGTCAAAGATAGTCCGTCTTCGGAACGCGTGACCTGGGCAGAGCCATATACCTCTCATCCCTCGCGGTGTTCCGTGACCGCGCCAAATTCTTGGCCCGGTCCGCGTCATCCCAAGATCACTGTTCGATCTTGAGGCCTTCGTCCTTCACTACCTTCTGAAGCAACTCTGCGTCCCGCTTGAGCGATTTGGCGAATGTGGCCGGGTCTTCGTAGTTGGGGTAGAGGGCTGAGAGCTGGAGTTGCTTTTTCACCTCTGGTGCGTCGAGCACCTGGCGCACAGCTTCAGCCATGCGTTGGACGATAGGCTGTGGCGTTTCCTTGGGCGCGAAGATGGCGAACCAGCTGAATGAGCTTCCATCCCCGAAGCCCTGCTCCTTGAGCGTCGGGACATCTGGAAGCTCTGGATTGCGGATACCGCTGTTGGTCGCCAGGCCCTTGAGTTCGCCAGATTTCACACGGGCGGCGGTGGCCGGGTCGTACATCAGGTCGATGCGGCCGCCCATCAGGTCGAGAGTGGATTCGGCAGCGCCTTTATAAGGGACGTGCACGAGCTGAACTCCAGTCTCCTTGTGCAACAGGACGCCTGTCATGTGCACGATGGAGCCCACACCGTTAGTGGCGAAGGTTAGCTTGCCAGGGTTGGCCTTGGCGTAGGCAATCATGCCCTTGTAGTCGGAAAACGGCGCGTCTTTGCGCGCAGTGACCAGTCCGTAGGACGAAGCCAGTTTGGCCACGGGCTCGAAATTCTGGTGGGTGTACTTGACGGTTTTCAGCAGGTAGGGAGCCAGCGCCACAGCAGCCGTAGGTGCCACCAGGAACGAGTAACCATCTGGCGCCTGACGAGAGGCGTAATCTGTGCCCATGGTGGCAGCCGCACCCGGCTTATTCTCTACGACAACTGGTTGACCCAGCACGCGTGAAACGCCGTCCGCAATGAACCGGGTAATGGTGTCGGAGGAGCCGCCAGGCGGATAAGGGGTGACGAAATGGATGGGCTTGTTGGGCCACGCACCCTGGCTTTGCGCCAATGCAGGAACTGCAACGCTAGCGAGTGTGGCCAGCGCGGCCACGTGAACAAATCGACGGGTGTAGTTCATGAACGTTCTCGTTTGATGACAGTTTTCTGCAGTTTATGGTTTTCCGATACATGAGTCTACCGTTCCATAAAATGGAAAAACAGAAAATACATAGAAGAAAAACGTATATAACCCAATGCCTGAGCCATGAACACTCTCAAATAACGTAGCAACTTATGCGAGCGGATCAGGGAAACTCCGCATGGTGCTTGGGTTCGCGATGCAGCGTTTCGCAGGTAACCGGTCAACAGATGCTCCCGGGTTGCAGGCTGTGAGACGCACGGCAAGGGACTGTCCAGCGCCCGCAGAGTGCATGCGCCTGGGGCTACAGCAGATGCGCCCGAGGTGGTGCTTGGTCCTAGAGCAGACGCGCCCCAGGGGGTTGCCTGGGGCTATCACCGAGGCGTCGCCGGTAATGCCTAAGGCTTGGGCGGACGGTGAAGGCCGCAGATCTTGTGGCCATCAGGATCGCGGAAGTAGCAGAGGTACAGACCATTGGGGCCTCCGCGCCAACCTGGCGGATCTTCTACCGCTTGCGCACCGTTGGCGAGAGCTGCAGCATAAAACTGGTCAGCCTGCTCGGGGGACGCCATATTAAATCCGATGGTCGCACCGTTCGCACACGTGGATGGTTCACCATCGATGGGCTTGCTCACGCTGAAGGTGCCGGTACTGGAGCGCCAAAACACGCGATGACGATCCAGAAAACCGGGCTTCACGCCCAGAGCGCCGAGCACGTTGTCGTAGAACTGCTTGGATTTTTCGAGATCGTTGGTGCCGATCATGATGTGGCTGAACACTGTGGTCTCCTGTTGTTATTGAAATGCGGATTCATTCTAGTGTGCAACGTCAGCGTTGGAGGCTATGAGTGACTTCGCTGAGGGAGATTCAGCGGGGGGTTCTTGGTTGACGCGCGCGCGCGCGGGAAGAATGAGGAGGACGCGGCGGTTGATTTAACTCCCTCTCCCTCTGGGAGAGGGTTGGGGGTGAGGGCATGCAGCGGTTGA
>JAECRA010000058.1 GCA_015999985.1 Comamonadaceae bacterium | reverse complement strand
GTACCTGAAACTAGTGCGTCTACCAATTCCGCCACCTGGGCATTTCAGGAAAGATCGAATTGTATATCAAAAAAACAGAGGTTTCCAGTTTGCTGGATGAAATTGAAGGAACGGTGCAAGGTCACCGCGATGGACATGGTTTTGTGGTCCGTGATGACAACGAGCCAGATGTCTACCTAGCCCCCAATGAAATGCGTGCGGTGCTTCACCGTGACCGCGTCAAAGTCAAGGTCGTGAGGCAGGACAGGCGGGGGCGTCCTGAAGGGCGCGTGGTGGAGATTGTGGAGAGGCCTGCGCATCCCATCATCGGTCGTCTGCTCAACGAAGGCGGCCTGTGGCTCGTAGCGCCTGAGGACAAGCGCTATGGCCAGGATGTGATGATTCCCAAAGCTGCCATCGGGCAGGCGAAGCCGGGCCAGGTGGTGGTGGTTGAACTGACTGAACCTCCTGCACTCTACGGTCAACCTGTGGGGCGCGTGAAGGAAGTGTTGGGCGAGGTCGATGACCCGGGCATGGAAATCGAAATAGCCGTACGCAAATACAGCGTGCCGCATGAATTTTCAGACGCAGCCATAGGCGAGGCCAGAACTCTGCCCGACCAAGTGCGGCCGGAGGACAAGCGTGGCCGGGTGGATCTGACCGATGTAGCACTGGTCACCATCGACGGCGAAGACGCACGTGATTTTGACGACGCAGTCTATTGTGAGCCGGCCAAGGTCGGCCGCAGCAAAGGCTGGCGACTGCTGGTAGCCATCGCTGATGTGAGCCACTATGTGCAGACAGGAAAGCCGCTCGATGTAGATGCGTACGACCGAGCCACGAGCGTTTACTTTCCGCGGCGGGTCATCCCCATGTTGCCCGAGAAGCTGAGCAATGGGCTGTGCTCTCTTAACCCCGAGGTGGAGCGCCTTTGCATGGTGTGCGACATGCTCGTCACCGCCAAAGGGGAGGTGCATGCCTATCAGTTCTACCCTGCGGTCATGTGGAGCCACGCGCGCTTCACGTACAACGAGGTGGCTGCCATCCTTGCCAATACGCGTGGGCCTGAAGCCAGCAAACGCAAGGCACGAGTCCAGGACCTGATCAACTTGCATGATGTATACAGCGCATTGCTGAAAAGCCGTCATGCGCGGGGCGCTGTGGACTTTGAAACCACGGAAACTCAGATCGTCTGCGATGAAAATGGCCGTATCGAAAAAATAGTGCCCCGTACTCGCAACGATGCGCATAAGCTTATTGAAGAATGCATGCTGGCGGCGAACGTTTGCAGTGCAGATTTCATTCAGCAAGGCAAGCAGGCGGGACTGTTTCGCGTTCACGAAGGGCCAACCCCGGAAAAGCAGGAAACCCTTCGCAGTTATTTGAAGGCGCTGGGGCTCGGCTTGTCTATCGGAGACGTGCCCAAACCAGGTGAGTTCCAGCAAATCGCGGAGGCGACGAAAGACCGCCCCGATGCGCAGCAAATTCACATGATGCTGCTGCGCTCCATGAGTCAAGCCATTTATTCGCCGCACAACAGCGGCCACTTCGGATTGGCTTACGAAGCCTACACCCACTTTACAAGCCCGATCCGACGCTACCCGGATCTGCTGGTTCATCGGGTCATCAAGGCTATTCTCAGCAAGCGCCGCTACCAGTTGCCAGAACTGCCCACACCGGGTGAGGCGCACGAGAAGCTCAACCGGCGACTGCAAAAAACCAACGCTTCCCGTCAACGTAACGGCAACGAGCCACCCAAGAAGCAATCCGCCGAGATGCTGGGCTGGGAAGCCGCCGGTCTGCATTGCAGTGCCAACGAGCGCCGAGCCGATGAAGCCAGCCGTGATGTAGAAGCCTGGTTGAAGTGCAAGTACATGCGCGAACACCTGGGCGAAGAGTTCAGTGGAGCCGTCACCACGGCGACGAGCTTCGGGTTGTTTGTCACGCTGGATGAGCTCTACGTGGAAGGCCTGGTGCACATTACGGAGCTGGGAGGTGAGTACTTCCGGTTCGACGAGGTGCGGCAGGAATTGCGTGGCGAGCGCACAGGTCTCCGCTACGGAGTGGGTACACGGGTGCGTGTGCAGGTCAGCAGAGTCGATCTGGACGGTCGCAAAATAGACTTCCGCCTGGTGCACGATGGCGAGGACCTGACCTCCCGCGCACTGCGCGACAAGGGGGTCAATGCGTCGGGCGAGCGCGGTTCACCAACCAAATCGTCCGCCAAGCGCGCTGCGCGCAAGGCGCGTGATCACGACCGCAATGAGGGGGCTGAATCGTCTATTAGCGTCAACACGCGCCATCGCCCATCGCCTATTGAAGTGCTTAAAGCTTCTGTCAAGAAAGCAGCAGCCAAAGGCAGGGGTGGTAAACAGAAAAATTCCAGGCGTTGAGCTTCGGGCGTGCTGCGCTTGCGCCGCCCCGGATGCCCGGCGCCCGAAAATATCATGAACACGTTCTAGGAGCTTCGCCGCATGGCCTGCGCTCCATTCAGGCCTGTTGACTGCAGCAGAGCGATGTTGGCCACTGTTTCGCGAAGGACAAGTCGCGCTTAATCATGGGCATGGCTTTGCCGTGAGCGAGCTTCGCATTGAATCTTGAATCATCATGAGCATCCATTCATCATCGAAAACCGCCATCGTCACCGGGGCTGGCACCGGTATAGGAAAAGCTGCGGCGCTGGCTTTGCTGGCAGACGGCTGGCAGGTTGTGCTGGCTGGCCGGCGCCTTGAGTTGCTTCAAAAGACTGTAGAAGAATCGAAGGCCGGAGCGCGCGCATTGCCTGTGCCCACAGACGTGTCTGATCCTGCGGCTGTGGCCATTCTTTTCGAGACCGCTGTGCAAGCATTTGGCAGGGTTGACCTGCTGTTCAACAACGCTGGAACAGGTGCACCGGCTGTTCCTTTGGAAGACTTGACGGTGGAGCAGTGGCGCGGGGTGGTAGACGTCAATCTGAGCGGCATGTTCTATTGCTTGCAGGCCGCCTTTCGGGTCATGAAGCAGCAGACGCCGCGAGGCGGCCGCATCATCAACAACGGCTCCATTGCAGCCCACGCTCCGCGCCCGCACTCCATTGCTTATGCCGCGACCAAGCACGCCGTGACAGGTTTGACAAAAACCGCATCACTGGATGGTCGAGCGCATGACATCGCTGTTGGCCAGATCGACATTGGTAACGCAGCCACTGAGATGACAGGCCCCATGGCTGCTGGTATCTTGCAAGCTAACGGCCAGACGATGGAAGAACCCCGCATGGATGTTGCCATCGTCGGTCAATCGGTGGTCTACATGGCCAATCTACCCCTGCAGGCCAATGTGCTTTTTCATACGGTGATGGCTACCAAAATGCCATTCGTAGGGCGCGGATAGAACTTAAAAACTATCCTGGAACATCGAGCGGCGTACAGCGCCGCTTTTTTGCTCGCTTGGGGTTAAGGACGGTGTTCAAAACCCCGCCGCCGCGCGATTTCGATCGCAGAGCGCATCGCTGCGTTGGCTTTTATCGCCAATAGCTCGGCTATTGGCCGCAAAATCCGCCTTGCGCTGCATCTCTATCATCGACCCGCGCTTCCCGCCAGAGTTTTGAACACAGTCCGTAAGAAACGCGTTGGAAGCGTTTTTGCCGATAGAGGTCGATGATGACTTAAGCCGGAGTGGCCAACCGCTCTGCGGTGAGAGGCAAAGTCTCTGGCCATACATCCGCAAAATGGCCGTGGTGCCAGACTGCGATGCGAGCAGCGCTGAACGCATCCATTCCAGCGGCCATACGCGCACCTATCATGCCGGCCAATACGTCGCCTGTACCGGCGGTGGCCAGGCGTGCATTTCCGGTGGGGTTGATATAGGGGAGTTGGTTGGGAGCCGCGATTACAGTGCCGGAGCCCTTGAGGACGACTGTAGATCCAAAACGTCGGGCTAGTTCACGAGCGCATGCCAAACGGTCAACCTGGACTTCGGCCGCAGAGCAGGCCAGGAGGCGAGCAGCTTCCAGCGGGTGAGGGGTCAACACTGTCGCGTGCCCTTGTGCGCCCCGGTTTGCGAGGCTGATCTTTAGCTTGGGGTCGCGGGCAATGGCATTCAGTGCATCAGCATCCAACACCAATCTGGGGGCTGCGGCCAGAAGTGCGGGGAGTACGTCGTCCACTGCCTCCCCGCCGCCGCAACCACATACCGAGGTGAGCGCAGAAAGATCGAGTGCATCGAAGCGGCGGAACATAAGGGCCGGAGCGGCTGTGTCCAGCAGCAGGTCGGAGTCGCCGAGCAGGCTGACGTAGACGCGTCCGGCGCCAGAGGACAAGGCGGCGCGGGCAGCAAGGAGGGCGGCGCCGCGCATGGAGATGCCGCGAGCGGCATCACTTTCACCGCCGACCACGGCCACATCGCCCCATGTGCCTTTATGACTGGCATGCGGGCGGATAGCTTGCATCCCAGGTGCATTCAGCAGTGCCACTGGTTCTTCTGTGGTGACTATCCCGAGATCGTCGAACCACAGCGTGCCGCAGGCGTCTCGCCCCTGCATGGTGAATAGGCCAGGTTTCAGCGTGAGCAGGCTGAGAGTGTGATGGCGCGGAAGATGGGCATCGATGTAGGGGATAGTGGCTGACCCCGTGTCGGCGTTCAGGCCGGTCGGCACATCAACGGCCAAACGGTGTGCTGGGCCTGTTGACATGCGCCCAAGCCATTCGGCCATGCGAGCGTGGGGTGGGCGTGTGGCGCCAATGCCCAGGAGTGCGTCGATGCACAGGTCATCCGCATCGAGTTCGGGTGGCTCTTCGGCAAAGCGCACACCGGCATCTCGCGCTCGCAGATACGAGGCGCGTGCATCTGCGGGGGTGCTTGCAGCATCGCCGAGCCAGGTCACTATGGGGTTCAGACCCCAATGACGCAGGTGCATCGCGGCCTCTAATCCGTCACCCCCATTGTTGCCGGGACCACAGGCGATCCAGATGGTGCGGGCATGCGGCGTGAGGGCGAGGGCAAGCCGGGCGACCGCCAGGCCGGCGCGCTGCATCAGGGTGTGGGCTGGCAGTTGGGCTGCGGCTGTGTGCTCTATGCGCCGGGTCGCTGCCGTATCGTGCAGCGGGTGCATCTCGTGGGCGTGGATCAGTCGCGGCATGGTTGTGATTGTGCACGTCGCCGCGCCTATGCACCTGAGATGACTGGTTCTTCAGGAGCCAGCCCTGCCTTAGGAGGGCGCCAACAGTCCGCGTTTGGAGCCGGGCGAGTGAACGCGGAGGTTATCTGCCGTGTCCCTTGAGTCGCTCCAAACCCAGACCTTCGGTATCGATATCCGGCGCCTGTCCGCCAATTTGATCGGCCAAGACCCGCGCAGACCCACAGGCGAGGGTCCAGCCACTCGCGCCGTGCCCCAAGTTGAGCCACAGACCGGGGATGCGACTGGGGCCGAGCACAGGGAGGCCGTCGGGCATGGCAGGGCTGGCACCCTTCCAGACCTGAACGCCTCTGGACAGGCGTCCGGAGGCCGGAAACCAGTCGGCCAGCACTTTGTAGAGTTTGTGGATGGCTCCCTCGTCAAGATGCCCCGGCCGGCCGCCGATTTCGGCCGAACCCGACACACGCACGCGCTGACCCAGTCGCGTGATCGCGACTTTGTAGTGCTCGTCCATGACGCCGCTACGGGGGGCATTCAAAGGCTCCGGGATATGGGCACTGATCGAATAGCCGTACACCGGACGTACCGGCAGACGCAAGCCCAGGGGTGCCAGTAAAGCGCCTGACTGCGTACCAGCGCAAAGCACGATGGCGTCAAAGCGCCTGCCCGAAGCCTCATTGGCAATCCGCAAAGTGCCTGGTTCTACGGGGTCAATGGCGGTCACTGGCGTGTTGAATTCGAACCGTGCACCCAGTTGCTCGGCCGCATCACGAACGATGATGGCAAATTGCCGGCAGTTGGCTACTTCATCCTGGGGAAAATAGATGGCGCCCACCAACGGGGTATGGGGGTGCAAGGCGGGTTCCAATTGGCGCGCCTCGGCGGCGCTGACCTCATGAAACGGTACAGCCAGTTCACGCAGGGCGTCCAGGCTGTGCTGAAGGTGCCGACGGTCTTTCTCGGTGCGCAGCAGCAACATATGGCCATCGCTGCGGTCAAACGTGTAGGCCAGGTTGGCGGACACGTGACGCAACCGCTGCTGGCTGTAGAGCGCCAGTTGCAGCAACCGGGCGTGATTAGTTGCGAAGGCATCCGAGCGGCAGGCTGAGACCCAGCGGCGGACCCAGCCGAGATCGGCTGCGGCCATGGGACGCGTCATGCGCAGAGGGACATTGCTCGTCAACAGATTGCGGCCTAGCTTGCCCGCTGTTCCGGGCGCCATCCAGGGGCCCATGCAAGCTGCTGCAACAATGCCCGCGTTGGCGAAACTGGCTTCTTCGCCGATGCTGGTGTGCCGTTCGAACACCGTGACCGCATGCCCGTCCGCAGCCAGCTCGTATGCGGTGGTCACGCCGATGATGCCGGCGCCGAGGATGGCAATATTCATGGGATGGAGGCCAGGGAAAGTTGAGATGCCGCGCTTGCGAGCACCGGTTCAGCAGGGGGGTGTTTTCAAGGTGCGCGAACGCAGGCTATAATCGATGGGTTTCGCTGATGCGCACTGAATAATTTCGGCGTTTGGCGAGACAAATCGCAAACCAGTCCCCACAAGGTGTTGCCGCCGGGTAGTCAAGTGGATTTTTCAAGCGGATTTCAATTGAATGTCCGCTGGAGTTTCCCTCGAAAGCGGTGATGAGCGGGCTGGATTTTAGACCCAACCTTTGTTAAAGGAATTCTCATGTCCGTCACTATGCGTGAAATGCTGGAAGCCGGTGTCCACTTTGGTCACCAAACCCGCTTCTGGAACCCCAAGATGGCTCCGTTCATCTTCGGTCACCGCAACAAGATTCACATCATCAACCTGGAAAAATCGCTGCCGATGTTCCAGGAGGCGCAGAAATTCGTGCGTCAGTTGGCTGCCAACCGCGGCACCATCCTGATGGTCGGCACCAAGCGCCAAGCGCGCGACATCGTGGCTGAAGAAGCTCGCCGTGCTGGCGTGCCTTTCGTCGAGCAGCGCTGGTTGGGCGGTATGTTGACCAACTTCAAAACGGTCAAGACCTCCATCAAGCGTCTCAAGGACATGAAGGCTCAGCAGGAAGCCGGCCTTGAGAGCATGAGCAAGAAAGAGCAACTCACGTTCACGCGTGAAATGGCCAAGCTCGAGCGCGACATCGGCGGCATTCAAGACATGAATGCTCTCCCAGACGCGATTTTCGTGATCGACGTGGGTTTCCACAAGATCGCTGTGTCCGAAGCCAAGAAGCTGGGCATTCCACTGGTTGGTGTGGTTGACTCCAACCACAATCCTGAAGGCATCGATTACGTGATTCCAGGGAACGACGACTCGGCCAAGGCTGTGACGCTCTACGCCCGTGGTATTGCTGATGCCATCCTCGAAGGTCGTGCCAACGCAGTCAATGATGTGGTCAAGGCTGTGGCCGCCGCACCTGAAGGCGATGACGAGTTCGTGGAAGTCGAGGACGGCACCGCCGCCTGATCTGGTGTGTCCGGAAACAGGGGCGTATAGCGCCCCTTTTTTCTTGTTAAATTTATTTTTCGCGTCGGCAACCTCTGGAGCCGGCGCCTAACCGAAAGACTGGAGCAAACCGATGGCAGCAATTACCGCAAGCATGGTCGCCGAACTTCGCGCCAAGACCGATGCGCCCATGATGGAGTGCAAAAAAGCCCTGACTGAAGCCGAAGGCGACATGGTCAAGGCAGAAGAATTGTTGCGTGTCAAGCTGGGCACCAAGGCTGGCAAAGCCGCTTCCCGCGTGACCGCCGAAGGTGTCGTGACCGCTTCGATCAAGGGCAACACGGGCTCTATCGTTGAAGTCAACTGCGAAACCGACTTCGTTACCAAGAACGACAGCTTCCTGGCACTGGCCCAAGGCGCTGCCGATCTGGTGGCGGAGCACAACCCAGCTGACGTCGCAGCACTGGGCGCCTTGCCTTTCACTCTGGGTGAATTTGGTCCCACGCTGGAAGATGTGCGCGTTGGCATGATCGGAAAAATCGGCGAGAACATGAGCTTCCGCCGTTTCGTTCGCAAGTCCGGTGGCGGCCAGCTCGCCTCTTACCTGCACGGTACGCGTATCGGCGTTCTGGTCGAGTACGAGGGTGACGAAGCTGCCGCTCGTGACGTCGCCATGCACGTGGCCGCCATGAAGCCTGTGTCATTGGCCAGCAGCGATGTGCCAGCCGAGTTGATCGAAAAAGAGCGTAGCGTCGCTACTGCCAAGGCTCAGGAATCGGGCAAGCCAGCAGACATCGCGACCAAGATGATCGAAGGCTCCGTGCAGAAATACCTCAAGGAAGTTTCTCTGCTCAACCAGCCTTTCGTAAAGAACGACAAGCAAACCGTCGAGCAGATGCTCAAAGAGCGTGGCACTACCGTGAAGGGCTTTACGCTGTTCGTGGTTGGTGAAGGCATTGAGAAGAAGCAGGACGATTTCGCCGCTGAAGTTGCTGCGCAAGTGGCGGCTGCCAAAAAGGCCTAAGTCACTGAGGCCTTCAAGCGCCTACCACCCCTTTGCTGAAGGGGTTCAGCCTGCAGGCGTTTTCAGCGCCTGCCCTGCGGCAGCAAGTCCATGGCTTGCTGCCGCTGTCTTGTGGCTTGTGACTTTTGACTTCTTTCCCATCCAGCTGCGGCCCGCAATCGCGGGGGCGCTCTGGAGTGCTCAATTCAGGCCAGCGAACTCCATTTTCGAGAAGTAACCCTCTTGTTTTACATAGAGTGACTTTGCTTTCCGGCCTGCTTTTGAGCTTTTTGATTCCATCCCTAGTAGACTGTTGCACCGTCGCATTTCCCGGAGCCTGCCGATGACCAAAGCCAAACCCGCCCATAAGCGCATTTTGCTCAAACTTTCAGGTGAGGCGCTGATGGGGGACGATGCATTCGGCATCAACCGCGCCACCATCGAGCGCATTGTGGGCGAAATTGCCGAAGTTACCCACATGGGGGTACAGGTGGCGGTCGTCATTGGCGGTGGCAACATATTTCGAGGTGTGGCAGGCGGTTCGGTCGGCATGGACCGCGCGACTGCGGACTACATGGGCATGCTCGCTACGGTCATGAATGCGCTGGCGCTCGCAGATGCCATGAACAAAAATGGTCTGACGGCCCGCGTGATGTCTGCCATTGCAATTGAGCAGGTGGTCGAACCTTATGTGCGGCCCAAGGCGTTGCAATACCTCGAGGAAGGCAAGGTCGTCGTCTTTGCTGCCGGCACCGGTAACCCTTTCTTCACAACGGATACGGCCGCTGCTTTGCGCGGTGCTGAAATTGGTGCCGAACTGGTGCTGAAGGCCACGAAAGTGGATGGTGTTTACACTGCTGATCCTCACAAAGACCCAACCGCTACGCGCTACGCGCACATCACCTTTGATGAAGCAATGAGTCGAAACCTGGGAATCATGGACGCAACAGCCTTCGCTTTGTGCCGTGATCAGAAACTGCCTATCAAGGTCTTTTCGATTTTCAAGCCAGGTGCGCTCAAAACTGTGGTCATGGGTGGGGACGAGGGCACCTTGGTGCACGTGTAGAACTTTTCGAACAGGGTTTATGCCGTTCCGCTCAGACGGGATGGCCGCCGTCTGGCTCAAGTGCTGGCGGTAGCGCATGGCGATAATCCCACATGGAGAAACTCATATGACGATTGCCGAAATCAAGCAAACCACGCAAGGCAAGATGGACCAGTCCATTTTGGCCTTCAAGAATAATTTGACCAAGATTCGCACGGGCCGTGCAAATCCCGCGCTTCTGGATACGATCCATGTGGAGTACTACGGTAACCACGTACCCTTGTCGCAAGTGGCCAACGTGTCCCTGATTGATGCGCGTACCATCAGCGTGCAGCCATGGGAAAAGGGCATGGGCGCCAAGATCGAGAAGGCCATCCGCGAGAGCGACCTGGGTTTGAACCCTGCGAGCATGGGTGATCTCATCCGCGTGCCGATGCCCATGATGAGCGAAGAGCGCCGTAAAGAGATGACCAAGATCGTGCATAAGGAAGGCGAATCGGCCAAAGTGGCCATTCGCAACCTCCGTCGTGATGCCAATGAAGCGGTCAAGAAGCTGGTGAAAGACAAGGAAGCCTCAGAAGACGACCAGAAACGCGCTGAGGCGGAAGTGCAGAAGGTCACTGACCGGCACATCTCCGAGATTGATGCCTTGGTAGTTGCCAAGGAGCAAGATATTCTGGCTGTCTGACAAGGTTGTGACAGGACACACGCCCGTTTCGCTCGCATGAAAAAATCTCGCCCGAACCTTCCCGTCGTGCCGCACCATGTCGCCATCGTGATGGATGGAAATGGGCGTTGGGCGCATCGTCGCCTTTTGCCGAGGGTGGCGGGACATCGTCAGGGGGTCGAGGCGCTGCGCCGGTGCATTCGTGCCTGCGCGGAACGCGGTGTGCAGGTACTCACGGTGTTTGCCTTTTCGTCTGAAAACTGGAATCGGCCTTCCGATGAGGTGAGTGGCCTCATGGATTTGCTTGCCACAGCCCTGACGCGTGAAGTCCCCGAACTCAAGGCATCGGGGATCAGATTGCATTTTGTGGGTAGCAGGAACGGGCTCTCTGAGCGCGTGCGCGCAGGACTCGCTGCGGCCGAGGTCGAGACTGCTACCAATTCGCGCATGGTGCTGAATGTGTGCTTCAACTACGGCGGTCGCTGGGATATTGCCCAGGCTGCCGCGCGTGTAGCGGATGCAGGTGAGCCTATCACTGAAGAGTCTCTAGGCCGAGCGATGTCTCTGGCTCATGTGCCTGACCCCGATTTGCTGATCCGCACGGGCGGAGAACAGCGCATAAGCAATTTCCTGCTGTGGCAATGCGCCTACAGTGAGATGTTCTTCAGTGAACGCTTATGGCCGGAATTTGACGAGGCTGCACTGGATGAGGCTCTTTTGGCTTTTGCCCAGCGCGAACGCCGTTTTGGCAAGACGTCGGCCCAGGTGGCCACTTCCGGCTCACAGGCTTTGGCCTGAGACCACGGCATGCTCAAGCAACGCATCATCACCGCCTTGATTCTGCTGGCCATCTTGCTGCCAGCACTCTTCGCAGAGTCGCCAGTTCCTTTCATAGCGCTGTCGCTTGTATTGATTGCAGCTGCGGCCTGGGAGTGGGCACGTCTGGTCGGATGGAACGGCGTGACAGCTTTGGCGACCGGCGCCTTGTGCGCGTTGATCTGCGCAGGCCTCTGGTGGTTTGGGGTTTTGGTGCAACCTCTGCCGCTCTTGTGGCTGGCCGTCGCCGCCATAGGTGTTCCGGGCGGCGCCTGGCTGATTCAAAGCGGCGTGGCCGGGTGGCCGCGCTTGTCTCGCGGGTTGCGATGGACAGGTGGCCTGGCCGTGCTGTGCACGGCATGGCTGGCCCTGGCCCAGGCACGCATCATTGGCGTTAATTTCCTGTTGTCTGTCATGACACTGGTGTGGGCTGCAGATGTGTTCGCGTATTTTTTCGGTCGCGGCCTGGGCGGAAAGTTCACGCGTCGCAAACTGGCACCTTCCATCAGTCCTGGCAAAAGCTGGGAAGGCGTATGGGGAGGCATGTTGGGTGTGTTGTTGGTAGCCCTGGTATGGGTTTGGATCGATCGCGCATATGCCATTGAGGTTCCCAGCCTCTACACGCTTTTGCTGGAACGCGGTGTCTGGTTCCTGCTGGCCGGCTGTGTATTTTTGTCTGCCATGAGTGTGGTGGGAGACCTGGTCGAGTCGCTGGTCAAGAGAAGTGCCGGCGTCAAGGACTCCAGTGGTTTGTTACCGGGCCATGGCGGTGTACTTGACCGCATAGACGCGCTTTTGCCAGTGCTTCCACTGGCCATGATGTTGGTCTCTGTGGGTAGGGGTGTTGCGTGAAGACAGGCCAGAAGCAACGTGTGGCTATTTTGGGGTCCACGGGATCCATAGGTACCAATACGCTGGACGTGATTGCGCGCCATCCAGAGCGTTTTGAGGTGGTCGCGTTGACGGCGGCCACGCAGGTTGAGACCATGTTGGCCCAGGTCGCGCGCTTCAAGCCCCGGCTTGCAGTCATGGCGAGCGAAGAGCATGGCCGCGCCCTGGCAGAAAAAATCAAGCAAAACGGGCTGTCTACCGTGGTGGCCACGGGTCCTGCGGCCATAGAAAGCATTGCTGGTGACGACAGCGTTGACACGGTCATGGCGGCCATTGTTGGTGCGGCGGGCCTGGCGCCTTGTCTTGCGGCTGCGCGCGCTGGCAAACGATTGCTGCTGGCCAATAAAGAAGCATTGGTAGTGGGTGGCAGGCTCTTCATGGACGCTGTCCGTCAGGGCGGCGCCACCCTGTTACCCATTGACAGCGAACATTCCGCCATTTTTCAATGCTTGCCGGAAGACCCAGCTTCGTGGGCGGCGCGCATTGACCGCATTCATCTCACCTCGTCGGGCGGCCCGTTTCGCCAACTGCCTCTGTCCGAACTCGCAGGCGTGACGCGTGAGCAAGCCTGTGCGCATCCCAATTTTTCGATGGGCCGCAAGATCTCGGTGGATTCAGCCACGATGATGAACAAGGCGCTGGAGGTGATAGAGGCACGGTGGTTGTTCGACCTCACGCCCGAGCAAATCGAAGTTGTGGTTCATCCGCAGCAGATCATTCACTCCATGGTCGAATTCACGGATGCATCGGTCTTGGCTCAACTGGGCACCCCGGACATGCGAGTTCCCATTGCTTACGGTCTTTCCTGGCCGGAACGCATTGAAAGTGGTGCTGCGCGCCTCGATTTCTCGCGACTTGCGGGCCTGCATTTCGAACCTCCCAGCCGTGAGCGCTTTCCCGGGCTCTTCCTGTCGTGGGAGGCGCTGCGAGCACCTGAAGGCACTACTGCTGTGCTGAATGCGGCCAACGAGATTTCGGTTGCCGCATTCCTGGATCAGCGCATTGGATTCGCTGACATACATGCTGTCAACGCCAATACACTGGCCTCCGTTGCGCCAAGCGCTTTGGCATCCCTGGCCGACCTGCTGGAGTTGGATGCGGCTACCCGGCGTGCTGCCGAAGCCGACGTTCTGCGCCGTGCAGCCTGATTGCAGGTTGGAGAAACATCCATGTTGCTGACTTTGATCGCTTTTGTTGTTGCCCTCGGAGTGCTGATTGCCGTGCACGAATGGGGACACTACCGCATGGCTGTGGCGTGCGGCGTCAAGGTGCTGCGTTTTTCCGTTGGCTTCGGCCGCCCTTTGGCACGGTGGCGTCCCAAGAACCAGCGTCCCGGCCAGGATACCGAGTTCGTGATCGGTGCGCTTCCCCTGGGCGGGTACGTGAAGATGCTGGATGAGCGTGAGGCGCCGGTGCCACCCGAGGAACGCCATCTGGCATTCAACACGCAGCGCCTTCGGTCTCGCGCTCTCATAGTTGCAGCAGGACCGGTGGCCAACCTGGTCCTGGCTGCGTTGCTCTATGCGCTTGTCAACTGGATTGGTGTTGATGAAGCGCGTGCAGTGCTGGCCCCTCCGGTGGCTGAATCCATTGCGGAGCGCGCAGGACTGCGGGGGGGCGAATTGGTGCGCCGCGCCGGCCTCGCTGGGGATGAACTCGCGCCTGTGGCTTCTTTCGAGACCTTGAGGTGGATATTGACCCGCGGCGCCCTGGATGGGCGTGACGTCATGCTGGAGGTCGCCAACGGCGAGCAAGGCCGTGGACGCGAGCTGTTGCTGCCATTGTCCGGGCTGGATGTGAACGAGGTCGACGCGCGTTTGTTCCGAAGTATTGGCATCATGTCGCCCCTGTCGCGGCCTGAGATTGGCGAGCTGGCTGAGGCAGGAGCCGCCCGCCGTGCCGGCTTGCAGCCGGGAGATCTGGTGCGCAAGATCGGTGACACCACCATCGTGGACGGTCAACAGCTGCGTGAGGTTATTCGTGCTTCAGCCAAAGAGGGATCGCCACCCTCCGCCACATGGCAGATCGAGCGGGCTGGCCGCTCGCTGTCGCTCGAAGTCCAGCCCGAACTCAAGGAAGAGGGCGGGCAGCGCATTGGGCGAATAGGCGCCTATGTGGGCAGCGCTCCCGATATGACCCTGGTTCGACTAGGCCCCCTGGAGGGCCTGTGGGCGGGCGTTTCGCGCGTTTGGGAGGTCTCTACACTATCCCTGCGCTTGCTCGGACGTATGGTAATGGGCGACATTTCCCTCAAGAACCTGAGCGGGCCGATCGCTATTGCCGACTATGCCGGTAAGTCGGCCAGTTTGGGTTTGACATACTATCTGGCCTTTCTGGCGTTCATCAGTGTGAGCCTGGGTGTACTCAATCTCTTGCCAATCCCTGTCCTCGACGGCGGGCACCTGATGTATTATCTTTGGGAGATGGTGACGGGTAAGCCCGTTTCCGGTGTCTGGCTCGACCGCCTTCAATACATGGGCATGTTCCTGCTGCTCTCCATGATGGCGATCGCGATGTACAACGATGTCGCTAACCGCCTAGGCTGATCCTTTTTCCGGTCTGTTCTGAATCCGGCTCCAATACACTTGCTCATGAAGTTACTAGCTCACCATTTACGCCTGCGCACCGTGGCCTCGTTCGTATCGCTAGCCCTCGCCGCACAGATGGCATGGGCGGTTGATCCGTTCACCGTGGGAGATATCCGTGTCGAGGGGCTCCAGCGAGTCGAGGCTGGCACGGTGTTCGCATCCATTCCGGTTCGCGTGGGTGAAACCTACAACGATGACAAGGGAACGGCAGCTATCCGCTCGCTGTTCGCCCTTGGCCTTTTTACCGACGTTCGGCTGGAAGTCAACGGTAATGTACTGGTGGTGATCGTCCAGGAACGTCCGACCGTTGCTTCTGTGGAATTCGCAGGAAACAAGGAATTCAGCAAGGAAATCCTGCAGGGCGCTCTGCGTGATGCAGGCTTGGCTGCCGGACGCCCCTACGACAAAGCGATTGCCGACCGTGCCGAGCAGGAGCTCAAGCGTCAATATATCAACCGCAGTCTTTATGGCGCCGAAGTCGTCACGACAGTCACGCCGACGGAACGTAACCAGGTCAACCTGACTTTCAACATCACGGAAGGCAGGACGGCGAAGATCAAGGATATCGACATTGTCGGTAACAAGGCCTTTTCAACGGGCACCCTCAAGGATCTGTTCGACCTGGACACTGGCGGCTGGATGAGCTGGTACAGCAAGAGTGACCAGTATTCGCGGGCCAAGCTGAATGCCGACCTGGAAACACTGCGTTCATACTACTTGGCACGCGGTTACCTCGATTTCAGTATCGATTCCACCCAGGTGGCCATGTCGCCGGACAAAGAGTCCATTTCCATCACGGTCAACGTGACGGAGGGGGAGCGTTTTGTCGTCTCAGGTATATCGCTCGGTGGCAATTACCTGGAAAAAGAAGACGAATTCAAATCGCTCATCACGATCAAGCCAGGTGAAGCCTACAACGCCGACCAAATAGCGCAGACGGTCAAGTCGTTCACCGATCACTTCGGGAATTATGGATTTGCCTTCGCCGCTGTGGAACCGCGTACCGAGGTGGACCGGGCAAATAACCGTGTTGCCATTGTGTTGCAAGCGGATCCTTCACGCAGGGCGTACGTGCGGCGCATCAATATTCAGGGTAATGCCAAGACGCGCGACGAAGTGGTGCGGCGCGAATTCCGCCAATTCGAATCGTCCTGGTATGACGCAGAGAAGATCAAGCTTTCTCGCGATCGGGTTGATCGCCTGGGCTACTTTACTGAGCTGTCTATCACTTCTGCTGAGGTGCCCGGCGCGCCAGATCAGGTGGATTTGAACGTCGAACTCAAGGAAAAGCCGACCGGCAGTATTTCCATCGGTGCGGGCTACTCATCTGCAGAGAAAGTTTCTCTGACATTTGGCCTCACTCAGGACAACCTGTTTGGTTCCGGTAACCGGCTGGATCTGCAGCTCAACACTGGTAAATTCAACCGTACAGCGGTGGTGAGTGCGACAGACCCCTATTTCACTGCCAACGGCGTGTCGCGCACCGTAGACGTGTTCTACAAGAGCCAGAAACCCTATCAGGACCAAGGTGGTAACTACACCCTGGTCACCATGGGCGGTGGATTGAAGTTTGGCGTACCGGTGACCGAGCTCGATACGATCTACGTTGGCATCAACGCAGAGCGCACCCAGATCAAGCCTGGTACCAACATTCCGGCCGCTTACCTGGCTTATGCTGAGCGCTTCGGATATGCAAGCACCTCATTCCCATTTACCTTGGGTTGGTCACGCGATTCCCGCGACAGCGCACTGGCGCCTAATTCTGGCCGCTACCAGCGTTTGCTCGGGGAACTGGGCCTGTTGGGAGACGCGCGCTACGTCAAGGCCAACTACCAATATCAGCAATACATCCCGCTGTCCAAGCGTTATACCTTGGCCTTCAACGGCGAAGTGGGCTGGGGTAAAGGCTTGGGTGGCCGCCCATTCCCTGTATTCAAGAACTACTATTCCGGCGGCTTGGGCTCAGTGCGAGGCTACGAGCAGTCCACATTGGGTCCACGTGACGTCACCGGTGCTTTCATCGGCGGTACACGCAAGGTGACGCTCAACACAGAGTTCATCACACCTTTCCCGGGTGTTGGCAATGATCGTACGTTGCGCTTGTTCGGTTTCGTCGACATCGGTGGCCTCTATGGCGAAGGCGAGAAGCTGAGCGCTTCCGGGTTGCGCGCCTCCACCGGTATCGGCTTCAGCTGGATTTCGCCGCTCGGGCCCTTGCGTTTTGCGTTTGCCGTGCCGCTTCGCAAACAGCCGGGCGATAGAATCCAAAGATTGCAATTCCAGATCGGGACCTCGTTTTGATGAAGTTGACACTCCGTTGCGTGGCTGTTGCAGCGTTGGCGAGCGCTGCTTTGGCGGCGCCTCCAGCCATGGCGCAGGAAAACGTGCGCATCGGGTTCGTGAACACGGACCGCATGCTGCGCGAAGCCGCACCAGCCAAGGCGGCGCAAACCAAGCTCGAGCAAGAATTCTCCCGCCGTGAAAAAGAACTCGACACTGCTGGCGAGTCCTTGAAAACCGCTTCAGACCGCTTTGAACGTGAAGCGCCTACCCTGAGCGAGAGTCAGCGCCAGACCCGCCAGCGCCAGCTGGTGGAGCAGGACCGCGAGTTTCAGCGCCGACGCCGCGAGTTTCAGGAAGACCTCAACTCACGCAAGAGCGAAGAGCTGCAGCAGGTGCTTGACCGTGCCAATCGAGTGGTGAGGCAAGTTGCGGAAGCTGAAAAATACGATGTCATCCTCCAGGAAGCGGTGTATATCAACCCCAGGCTAGACATCACCGACAAGGTGATCAAGGCGCTGAACAGCGCCAAGTGAGCCCCGTAAGTGTGAAAGCCGGCGCTATCGTTGACGCTCTCGGCGGAGAGCTGTTCGGGGACGCAGATCGCGTCATTACACGCTTGGCGCCCCTGGAGAGCGCTGAACCGGGCGAGATGAGCTACCTGGTCAATCCGCGGCTTGCCCATCTTCTCGCCAACACGCGCGCCGGTTGTGTCGTGGTTGCGCCGGCGCAAGCCGAAGAAGCCAAGCGACGAGGCGACTGTATCGTTGCCTCAGACCCTCATCTGTATTTCGCACGCCTTACCCAACTGTGGAAAAAGGTGCACGGGCGTACGCCTGTTCCTGGCGTTCACCCCAGTGCCGTGGTGGAAGAAGGGGCCTGGATCCATGCCAGCGCCAGCGTCGGTGCGCTGTGCTTCATTGGGCGTGGCGCCCGGATTGGAGCGGACACGGTTTTGAAAGAGCGCGTGACCGTCGCAGAGGACTGCATCCTGGGTGAGCGTTGCCTGGTCCAGAGCGGTGCGGTCATCGGTGGTGATGGCTTTGGCTTCGCGCACCATGAGGGTGCGTGGATCAAGATTGAAC
Source organism: Comamonadaceae bacterium (assembly GCA_015999985.1). Lineage (GTDB taxonomy): Bacteria > Pseudomonadota > Gammaproteobacteria > Burkholderiales > Burkholderiaceae_C > Ottowia. The sequence goes on along the minus strand of JAECRA010000058.1, from coordinate 11,703 downwards.
AGTTGGGGGCCGTCCGGATCGGGGACGACGTGGAGATTGGCGCCAACACCTGCATAGACCGCGGAGCCTTGGACGACACGGTGATTGAAGACGGCGTCAAGCTCGACAATCTCATCCAGATCGGACATAACACCCACATTGGCAAACACACTGCCATGGCTGGTTGCGTGGGGGTGGCAGGAAGCGCGCGTATTGGCGCCCACTGCACGGTGGGCGGCGCAGGCATGATTCTGGGCCACCTTACCATTGCGGACAACGTTCACATTTCATCGGCTTCCATCGTCACGAGATCGGTTCTCAAACCCGGGCATTACACGGGGTTCTTCCCGTTGGATGAGAACTCCGTATGGGAAAAGAACGCGGCCACGCTTAAGAATATTCACAGCTTGCGCGAGCGTGTGAAGCGTCTCGAAGCATTGTTGCCCAAAGACCGGTAGGCTTGCTCAGGCAGCCCAAACCGGGACGTAAGTCTATGACCGCCCCTGGCCCGCATCTTTCAATGTGGGGCGTCTGTACAATCTTGAAAAATGGCTATCAACGTAGAAGCAACGGGCATGTTGGACATTCACCAGATCCTCAAAAAACTCCCGCACCGCTATCCTTTCCTTCTGGTCGATCGAGTGCTCGATGTAGATCTGCAGGCCAAGACGCTGCGCGCACTCAAGAATGTCACGGTCAACGAACCTTTCTTTGTAGGGCACTTCCCGAACAGACCTGTCATGCCGGGCGTATTGATCCTGGAGGCATTGGCACAAGCTTCGGCACTGCTTTCTTTCGAGACAGAAGGCATTTCTCTCGACGACGACACCGTGTTCTATTTCGTAGGGATTGACGGCGCGCGTTTCAAGCGGCCCGTAGAGCCTGGTGATCAGCTCGTCCTGCACGCAGCGCTTGATAGGGTGCGCGCCGGAATCTACAAGTTCAACTGCAAAGCCACCGTCGGTACGGATTTAGCCTGTGAGGCCTCGCTCATGTGCACCATGAGAAAGGTCAAATGACCATTTCCGTGTCGTCACGGTCCCTTTTTGCTGTTGACAAGGGGCGTCTATGCACAGGAGCATGGGCATTGGCACGTCCTGCCAGATTGCACGCTGGTTTCTGATATGCCTCAGATTCATTCCACTGCGCTGGTCGATCCGCAGGCCGATCTGCACGAAAGTGTTGCTGTAGGCCCCTACAGCATCGTTGGCCCGAATGTACGCATTGGCGCTGGCACCACGATTGGTCCGCATTGCGTTATTGAAGGCCATACGACCCTGGGAAAAGACAACCGGATATTCCAGTTTGCCAGCATAGGCGCTGCACCGCAGGACAAAAAATACCGTGGCGAGGCCACCCGGCTGGAAATTGGCGATGGCAATACCATTCGCGAGTTTGTCACCATCAACACGGGTACTGTGCAGGACACTGGTCTTACACGCCTGGGTGATGACAATTGGATCATGGCTTATGTGCACATTGCGCATGACTGCGTTCTGGGCAGTCACATCATCATGGCCAATTCGGCCACGCTAGGTGGGCATGTTCATCTCGATGATTGGGTCTTCGTCGGTGGGCTGACGGGCATCCATCAATTTGTGCGTGTGGGTGCTCACGCCATGACTGGATTTCAGACCCGCCTGTCCCAGGATCTGCCTCCATTCGTCACTGCAGCGGGTAACCCTGCGGAAGCTCAGAGCATCAATGCCGAAGGACTCAAACGCCGCGGCTTTTCTGCAGAACGCATCACCTTGGTCAAGCAGATGCACCGCTTGCTCTACCGCAAGGGGTTGACGCTGGAAGCCGCTCGTCAGCAAATCGACGCGCTGCGCGGCGAATTAGCCGAGGCGGATACGGACATCGCCATGATGCAAGATTTTTTGACTGCCGCTTCACGTGGAATCGTACGTTGACCATGTGGTCGGCCGATGCACGGCTTTCCTAGAAATTCGATGAGTGCTTCGCCAACTATCTCCATGGTGGCGGGTGAACCTTCCGGCGATCTTCTGGCTGGTTTGCTGCTCAAGAGCCTGCGCGAGCGCTGGCCGCACCTGCGCGGGAGCGGCATAGGCGGAGCCCATATGGCTGCTCAGGGGTTCGAGGCATGGTGGCCGGTCGAAAAGCTATCGGTTCGCGGCTATATGGAAGTGCTACCGCGCTTGCCGGAACTGCTTCGAATCCGCCGCAAACTCGCCGAACGCTTGCTCGCCGAGCGGCCGGATCTGTTTATAGGCGTCGACGCGCCAGATTTCAATTTTGCGCTGGAAGCACGCCTCAAGGGTGCAGGCTTGAAGACGCTGCATTTTGTCAGCCCTTCCTTCTGGGCCTGGCGGCCGGAGAAGCTGCTCAAGCTGAAAGCGGCCGTAGACCACGTTCTATGCCTCTTTCCGTTTGAACCGGAATTGCTGGCTGTCCACGGAATTGACGCTACCTATGTCGGCCATCCCTTGGCAAGTGTCATTCCCCTGGTCCCTGATCGAGGCGCCGCACGCCAGAGTCTGGGGCTGGCGGAAGATGACACGGTGGTCGCGTTATTGCCGGGCAGTCGCGCTGCGGAAATCAAGCACTTGCTACCACGCTTTCTGAGCGCGGCGACGCTGATCAGGCAGGCGCACCCGAGCGCGAAGTTCCTGGTACCTGCGGTTGCTCATCTTCGCTCTGAGATTGAACGGGCGGCCAGGACTTGCGGGCTAGGCACTGCTGTGCAGGTCGTTGCTGGTCAGTCTCATACCGTTCTAGCTGCCTGCGATGCCACTCTGATTGCCAGCGGCACAGCCACGCTGGAAGCCGCGTTGTTTAAACGCCCCATGGTCATTGCCTATGCCATGCCCGCCATCAGCTATCGGTTGATGCGTAAAAAGCGGCAACTGCCGTGGATTGGCCTACCCAATGTGCTGTGCGCGCCCCGGGAGTGGTTGCGCCGCCCAGAGGGCGTGCCCGCGCATGTTTTTGCCGACCGATCTGACGCCCCATTCGTTGTGCCTGAACTGGTGCAAGATGCTGCGACACCGCAGGCGCTTGCGAATGAAATGCTGAAGTGGCTGGCTGCGCCTCGGCGAGTTCTCGCTCTTGAGCAGCGTTTCACAGCCTTGCACCTTGAACTGAAGCGGGATACCACCCGTCTGGCCACTGATGCCATCGAAACGCTTCTTGTTCGCTGAGCAGCGCGCTCTCGCTTGGGACACCCCCGGATTGGTCGCGGGCGTTGATGAGGCTGGGCGCGGACCTCTCGCAGGACCTGTCGTGGCAGCAGCCGTGATCCTTGATCCCCGTCGGCCTATTAAAGGGCTGGCCGATTCGAAGCAGTTAAGCGCGAAGCGCCGCGAGAGTTTGTTCGAGGAAATTCAAGCCAAGGCGCTCTGCTGCGCCATCAGCCAAGCCACCGTAGAGGAAATCGACACGCTCAATATCCTGCAGGCCACTTTGCTCGCGATGCGGCGTGCAGTCGACGGCCTGCGTTTGCCTCCAGTGAAAGTCCTGGTAGATGGCAACCAACTGCCTAGACTCACGATGCTTGCCGAGGCTGTGGTCAGCGGAGATGCCACGGTGGAGTCAATTTCGGCCGCGTCCATATTAGCCAAGGTGCACCGTGATCGCTGGTGCGAGCAGGTGGATGCCGATTGGCCGCACTACGGTTTTGCCGCGCATAAAGGTTACGGTACGCCGGCTCACCTGGCTGCTTTGCGCAACCATGGGGCTTGCGTCCATCATCGGCGTTCGTTTTCGCCTGTGGCTCGCGTTCTCCATCTTGTAGTGAATGGAGGTTGTAACTGATGACTTTTCGTAGTTCCACTGAGCCCACGCGCATCAGCTCGCGCGAGAACGCCTTGATCAAGGATTTCAAGCGTCTCGCTCAGGACAACGCGGCCTATCGCAAACAGGGCCGGGTATGGATTGAAGGCGATCATTTGTGCCGGGCAGCACTTGCACGAGGGCTCGTGCCTTCAATGGCGGTTTTTACCGAGTCTTCCTGGCCATTTGCAGGCCCTTATCTGGCGCAGGCGCCTGGCCGGAACATCGTGATCGACGATGCCCTGATGGCGCATGTGAGCGGCTTGGAATCGCCTGCTCAGATGGCGTATGTCATAGACCTGCCGCTCGCTCCGGCTTTGCAGCCAGACGCTCCGACCATTGTGCTCGATCGGGTGCAGGACGCGGGCAACGTGGGCTCGATACTGAGAAGTGCTGCAGCCTTCGGTTTTCAGCAAGTAGTGGCGCTGAAGGCGACAGCGCTGTTGTGGTCGCCCAAGGTGCTGAGGGCCGGTATGGGCGCTCACTTTGGCTTGAAGCTGCTCGAAGGGCTTGCGCCTGGTGATCTGGCTGCATTGAGCGTTCCGTTGCTGGTGACCAGTTCGCATGAGGGCGACTACCTGCATCAGAACGCGCTGCCTTGGCCCTGTGCATGGGTCATGGGGCATGAAGGGCAGGGCGTGGGCCCTGAGCTCACTGCGCGGGCAAGCCGAGCGGTGCGCATCATCCAGCCAGGTGGCGAAGAGTCTTTGAATGTCGCTGCGGCCGCCGCGATTTGCATGCACGCCAGCGCGATCTCAATCAGCTGAAGGCGCCCATTGTCGGCCATGCCATGGTGCTTGCCGGTAGGGATCTGGCACTCTTTTCATGCTTGGCGACGGCGCGTCAGCCGGGCTTCAGATAGATGGTAAACCCCGAGGGCGTACGTGCTTGCCTGGGCAGACAATGCGTTTCTACGTCACGAGGAGAGACCCATATGCCGTCCATGTCCATTGCGCGCCGCCGAATTCTTCAAGCCGGGGCTGCCGGCTTGGGAGCTATTCACACCTGGTCGCTGGCGCAAGATAGCTGGCCGAACAGGCCACTTCGCTTGGTGGTGCCCTTTGCGCCGGGCGGCAGTTCGGAGATCGTGGCCAGGGCCGTGGCTGCCGAGATGGCCAAGACCATTGGGCAGAACGTCGTGGTGGACAACAAACCGGGAGCCGCAGGAAATATTGCGATGCAAGAGGTGGCCAGCAGCACCGATGAGCACACGATGATTCTGGGTCATATCGGCACGCTAGCCGTCAACCCGTATATTTTTCCCAAGCTCCCCTACGACACCAACCGCGATTTCGCGCCCATTACGCTCTTCTCGAAAGTGCCGAGCCTTTATGTGGTGAACCCGGAGCTGCCGGTCAAGAACATCAAGGAGTTGGTCGCCTACGCGAAGTCCAGGCCAGGCCAGTTGAACTACGGATCAGCAGGAAACGGCAGTGCGGGCCACTTGGCCATGGAATACCTGAAAATGGTGAGTGGCACTTTTATGGTGCATGTGCCTTACCGCGGAACCGGCCCGATGCTGACTGATTTGATGGCCGGGCGATTGCAGGCTGCTTCAGTAGGCGCACCAGCACTGCTCTCATTCATCAAAGCTGGCAAATTGCGCTGCATCGGCACGGGGACGTCGCAGCGTCTGCCGCAGATGCCGGACGTTCCCACGGTGGCCGAACAGGGCTACCCAGGTTTCGAGATGACTCAGTGGTATGGGCTTTTAGCACCCAGAAAATGGCAGCCCGCTCATCTTGCGAAGCTGGAGGCAGAAGCCGTCAAGGCCACGCGCAGCACACTGGTCAAGGACAAATTGGCCCAGGAAACGGCGCTCGCCATTGGCAACAGCAGTGCGGAATTCAACGCATTCATTCAGACGGAGCAAAAGCGCTGGAGCGCGGTGATTACCCGGGCGCAGATCAAGCCTGAAGGACTGGGCTGAAGCCTCAACGAGGCTGAGCGCGGCTATAATCAGGGGCTTTTCTCGAAACAGCGTCGCCGACCGCAGCCAAGGCATCAAAATCCTATCCGAGAGTTCCCGCGTTCAAGACGCGGGCGCGGCATGCGCAGGCGACCGTAACTACCCGGAGAACCCTGTGCTTTCGTCACTCGAGGGGAAATTCCCGCCCGCTATCCTCGCCCTCGCAGACGGCAGCGTATTCATTGGCCAGTCTATCGGTGCCTCAGGTTCCACCGTTGGTGAAGTGGTGTTCAACACTTCACTCACCGGCTATCAGGAAATCCTTACCGATCCGAGTTACTGCCAGCAGATCGTCACGCTGACCTATCCGCACATCGGCAACTACGGCGTCAATCCAGAAGACGTCGAATCGAACAAGGTGCAGGCCGCTGGCCTCATCGTGCGCGACTTACCGCTGCTTCACAGCAATTTTCGTGCTGACCGATCCTTGAGTGAATACCTCAAGGCTGAAGGCACGGTAGCCATCGCTGGCATTGATACGCGCCAACTCACCCGCTTGTTGCGCACCAAAGGCGCCCAAAACGGCGCCATTTCCGCCCTCGGCGCCGTTGAAGCGGTCACACAGGCCCATATCGACGCTGCCTTGACCGCGGCACGCGCTGCTCCGTCCATGGCCGGGCTTGATTTGGCCCAGGTTGTGACAGCCACTGCTTCATACGAATGGGGTCAGACAGAGTGGGTGCTTGGCAAAGGCTATGGCACTCAGGATGCTCCCCGGTTCAAGGTGGTGGCCTACGACTTCGGCGTCAAATACAACATTCTGCGCATGTTGGCCGAGCGTGGCTGCCAGATCACCGTCGTGCCAGCTAAAACGCCTGCAGCGGACGTGCTGGCCATGAAGCCCGATGGCGTGTTCCTCTCCAACGGCCCGGGTGACCCCGAGCCTTGCGACTACGCCATCGAAGCCACTCGCTCCATCGTTGCCTCTGGCACCCCTACTTTTGGCATATGCCTGGGGCATCAGATCATGGCGCTGGCGGCAGGCGCCAAAACCTTCAAGATGGACAACAGCCACCACGGCGCCAACCATCCTGTGAAGGAACTGGCCAGTGGCCGCGTCAGCATCACCAGCCAGAACCATGGCTTTGCCGTGGACATGGCTTCGCTTCCAGACACATTGGAAGCTACCCACATCAGCCTGTTTGATGGCACGCTGCAGGGCTTGGCGTTCAAGGATCGCCCTGCATTCTGCTTCCAAGGCCACCCTGAGGCGTCGCCTGGCCCGCACGACATTGGCTACTTGTTTGACCGATTCACCGACCTGATGGCCAAAGCGCGCGGTTGAAGTGCACCCATTTTTCAGACTGTTTCCATGTCCAAAAGAACAGACCTAGACACTATTCTCATCATCGGCGCGGGCCCCATTGTCATTGGCCAGGCGTGTGAATTCGACTACTCTGGCGTGCAAGCTTGCAAGGCGTTGCGCGAAGAGGGCTACCAAGTGGTGCTGATCAACAGCAACCCGGCCACCATCATGACCGACCCGGCTACGGCCGATGTGACCTACATCGAGCCCATCACCTGGCAGACGGTGGAAAAGATCATCGCCAAGGAGCGCGCCAGGCGCCCTGGTGGTTTCGCCATCCTGCCTACGATGGGTGGTCAAACCGCTTTGAACTGCGCTTTGGACCTGTGGCGAAACGGCGTACTGGCCAAGTACAACGTCGAGTTGATTGGCGCCACGCCCGAGGCCATCGACAAGGCCGAAGACCGCCTGAAATTCAAGGAAGCCATGACCAAGATCGGTCTGGGTTCCGCGCGCTCTGGCATCGCCCACAACATGGAAGAAGCGTGGACGGTGCAGAAGCTCGTCGGCTTTCCGACTGTCATTCGCCCCAGCTTCACCTTGGGTGGCACGGGTGGCGGCATTGCCTACAACCCGGAAGAGTTCGAGACCATCTGCAAGCGTGGCCTGGAAGCTTCGCCCACCAGCGAACTGCTGATTGAAGAATCTCTGCTCGGCTGGAAAGAGTATGAGATGGAAGTGGTGCGCGACACGGCAGACAACTGCATCATCGTTTGCTCCATTGAGAACCTGGACCCCATGGGTGTCCATACGGGCGACTCCATCACCGTGGCACCGGCGCAGACACTCACTGACAAAGAGTATCAGTTGATGCGCGACGCCAGCCTGGCTGTGCTGCGCGAGATTGGCGTGGATACGGGTGGCTCCAACGTGCAGTTCTCGGTCAACCCGAAAGACGGGCGCATGATCGTGATCGAGATGAACCCGCGGGTGTCTCGTTCCTCAGCGCTGGCATCCAAGGCCACGGGTTTCCCGATTGCCAAGATCGCTGCCAAATTGGCAGTCGGCTACACGCTCGATGAACTGCGCAACGAAATCACCGGCGGGGCAACGCCCGCCAGTTTCGAGCCCAGCATTGACTACGTGGTCACCAAGATTCCACGTTTCGCGTTCGAGAAGTTCCCGACTGCCGACAACCGCTTGACCACGCAGATGAAGAGCGTGGGCGAGGTCATGGCGATCGGCCGTACGTTCCAGGAATCGTTCCAGAAAGCACTGCGCGGCCTGGAAGTCGGTGTTGATGGCATGAACGAAAAAACCCAGGACCGCGAGATCCTGGAAAAAGAACTTGGCGAACCCGGCCCAGAGCGCATCTGGTACGTGGGCGACGCGTTTGCGGCAGGTTGGTCTCTGGACGAAGTTCACAACATCACCAAGATCGACAAGTGGTTCCTGGTGCAGATCGAAGAGATCGTGAAGATCGAGCTTGAACTCGACTCCTATACCGACGAACACGGTGAGCAGGCGCTGGCCAAGCTTTCCAAGGACGAGCTGCTGACGCTGAAGAAAAAAGGTTTCTCAGACAGGCGTTTGGCCAAGCTGCTCAAGACCACGGACAAGGCGATACGTGAGGCGCGCCGCGCCCTGAATGTTCGCCCGGTCTACAAGCGTGTGGATACCTGTGCCGCTGAGTTCGCGACCAACACCGCTTACATGTACTCGACCTATGAAAACGAGTGTGAAGCCGAGCCCACGAACAACAAGAAAATCATGGTGCTGGGCGGTGGACCTAACCGAATTGGTCAAGGCATTGAGTTCGACTATTGCTGCGTACATGCTGCTCTTGCCATGCGCGAAGACGGCTATGAAACCATCATGGTCAACTGCAACCCCGAGACCGTTTCCACGGACTACGACACTTCTGACCGCTTGTATTTCGAGCCGCTCACGTTGGAAGACGTTCTGGAAATTGTCGACAAGGAAAAGCCAGTCGGCGTGATCGTGCAGTATGGCGGCCAGACACCCTTGAAGCTGGCACTCGGCCTTGAAGCTGAAGGTGTGCCTATCATCGGTACAAGCCCTGACATGATCGATGCAGCGGAAGACCGCGAGCGGTTCCAGAAGCTGTTGCACGAGCTGGGTTTGCGCCAGCCTCCCAATGCCACCGCCCGTGCCGAAGGCGAAGCCCTGGAAAAGGCTGCAGCACTGGGTTATCCGCTGGTGGTCCGCCCATCCTATGTGCTGGGTGGTCGCGCCATGGAAATCGTCCATGAGCAGCGTGACCTCGAGCGTTACATGCGCGAGGCAGTCAAGGTCAGCAATGACTCGCCCGTGCTGTTGGACCGCTTCCTCTCGGACGCCATTGAATGCGACGTAGATGCCATCCGCGACGCGACCGGCCGTGTGCTGATAGGCGGGGTGATGGAGCACATCGAGCAAGCTGGGGTGCACTCCGGCGACTCCGGCTGCTCGCTGCCTCCTTACTACCTGAAGCAGCCCACTGTCGATGAGATCAAGCGCCAGACCGCAGCGATGGCCCAGGCCTTGAACGTGATCGGACTCATGAACGTTCAGTTTGCCATCCAGGAGCAGCTCCAGGCAGACGGCAGCAAGCTGGACGTCATCTATGTGCTGGAGGTCAACCCCAGAGCCAGCCGCACGGTGCCGTTTGTCAGCAAGGCCACGGGCATCCAGCTGGCCAAGGTCGCTGCGCGTTGCATGGCAGGGCAATCACTGGACGAGCAGGGCATTGGCAAGGAAGTGACGCCACCTTACTTCAGCGTGAAGGAGGCGGTTTTCCCATTCGTCAAATTCCCTGGCGTAGACACCATCCTCGGCCCTGAGATGAAGTCCACGGGTGAAGTGATGGGCGTTGGCAAAACCTTCGGCGAGGCCTATATCAAGGCCCAGATGGGCGCGGGCGAGCGCCTTCCGCGTGCTTTGAAGGCTGATGGTACGCCGGCCGGCAAGGTGTTCCTCACTGTGAAGAACAACGACAAGCCCACCGCAGTGAAAATTGCGCGCGAACTGGTTTCCATGGGTTTCAAACTCATTGCGACACGCGGTACCGCCGCTGCCATCGAAGCTGCGGGTGTGGCTTGCGAGACCGTCAACAAGGTCACGGAAGGCCGCCCACACATCGTGGACATGCTCAAGAACAGCGAGGTTTGTCTGGTCATCAACACGGTGGAAGAGCGCCGCAACGCGATTGCCGACAGCCGCGCCATTCGTACCAGCGCTTTGTTGGCGCGCGTGCCCACCATTACGACCATCGCAGGTGCTGAGGCTGCTGTGGAAGGCATGAGGTTCATGGACAAGCTGGCCGTGGTGTCTGTGCAGGAAATGCACGCACAGCTGGTGTAAGCGCCAGAGTAAATACGGGCGTCTAACTTCTGACGCCTTTGGAAGCTGGCTATGGCCTAAGAATGTCGAGGCATTCTTAGGCCATTTTCTTTGGAGCTGCGAGAGCTTGGGGCGCGCCGTCTATCTCTTGCACTGCAATGCATTGGTTCTCAATTAAAAATGAGAACTTATGTATAATATTTTCCGTCGCGGTATTCAGGCGACAAGTTAGTTGCGCGCGTTGCTCTGCGTTCAGGCCAGAGGGAATTCAAAACGCGTGCAAGACCGTTTGAACTTTGCTTGAGCCAGCGCATTTACAGCCCAATTAAGGGCATCTGTGCAGGCACACACCAGCATTTCAACCCTTTTTTGGGTTGATCAGGCAGCATCTTTACCTTCCTAAGAGTGATGTTCACTTGGCGACGCATGGCGTGCCAAGTGTCATTCGCTCTGCTTTTCTGTGATTTAATTTTGATGAGTATTTTGTATTCTTTTTTAAGGAGCCACATTCCGGTCCTGCTGGCATGCCTGTCCGTGACTTTGGTGAATGCCAACGCTCTGCCTCTCAACGACACCGGGATCGATGCTCAAAGCTCAACCGGTGCCCGTATGAACGGAGGAGACGCCCAGTATGGGCGGGACGCGGCTGCCGCCCGGGGTGTGTTGAGCAAGATGGGGAGTAGCGCGGGTTCTATTGCCGGAAACGCCAACGGTTTCGACTTCACCAAAATCAGCTCCATCGGACGCGAGCTCCCCGCTGCAGCGGTATTGGGCAGCGGCCCTGACGACTGGGCATGTACCTATGACAACCACACCAAGCGTATGTGGGAGGTCAAGCAGGACAATGCATCACATCTTCGGCATATGGCTCACAGCTACACCTGGGATCTGAGTGGCAAAACGGAAGGTGGCAACTGGCTGGCTCAGTCTGTAGGCGCATTCATGGGTTTGGTAACGCCGGATAGGCGCGCCAGCACACCTCAATCCATCACTTGCGGCCAGAGCAACTGTAGCGCCTCAGGCTTCGTTCAGGACGTCAATGCAGTTGGCTTGTGCGGCCACCATGACTGGCGCGTTCCCACCCAAAGCGAACTCAGAAGCGTGGTGGACAGAGGCCGCTTTGAACCCGCGATAGACCCGGGGTTCTTTCCCAACACATTGGCTGTCCCTTACTGGTCCAGCACGGAGCGGGCGGGCCGAGTCAAAGGCGCCTGGGCGACGGATTTTGAAAGTGGCGCCGGTAGCGCCTACAGCAGCGGCGATGCGCTTCACATTCGTTTGGTCAGACAGGCCCCCTAGGGAACATCTGCAAAACCCCTCACCTCCGGTTGGCCGGCCCCCGGTTGGCCGGCCCCCGGATGGCCGGCCCCCGGAT
>JAECRA010000057.1 GCA_015999985.1 Comamonadaceae bacterium | reverse complement strand
TGTCCTCGTTTTTCGCACGTTTCGCTTCGACGCCTTCTGCCGCGCACGCTCCTAGGGTATATGACGGCTCGTACGTCTACTTTAATAAGAACGAAGATCCCATGAGCAACTCTACCTTCCAGGCAGCCGACACTTCGCGTAAGCGCGATGAGGCGTTGGACTGGTTCGTTCGGCGCTGCAATGAGCGATTCAGCCCCGAAGATGAGCAGACCTTCCAGACCTGGCTGACGGAGGACCCTGCGCACCGGACTGCCTTTGACCACTGGCAAGGCGAATGGCAAGCGACAGACGAGATTCCTCAGGACATGCGCAAGCTGCTGGCGCGTAATCTGGCTTTTGATAAGGCTATGGACCTTGCCCGCCGCACCAGCTCGTCGGAAGTTGCAGCGCAAGTTGCGGGCACCAGCCGTCAGCCCCATGCTTCGCAGCCCGTTTCCTCGCGCCGCCGTATCTTCGCTCCTGCATTGGCCATAGCTGGTATTGCCGCTGTCACGGGCGGCACTGGACTTCTCGCTTGGAACCAATGGCAGGCCCAACCCCTGTTTGAGCAGGCCTTCAGCACTTCACGTGGCGAACAGGTTGAGGTGCCGTTGCCGGATGGCACTCGTCTTCGGCTTGACACCGCTACGCGGGTGGAGGTTACTTATTACCGGCAGCGGCGTGAAGTCAAACTAATGGATGGGCAGGCGGTGTTTGCCGTAAGGAGCGATGCCGACCGGCCGTTCCAGGTGCTCGCCGGGCCGGTCCGCGTGACCGTGGTCGGCACGCGCTTTTCCGTGCGGCATACGCCTCAAGTGCCAGGAGCCTCGGGCGTAGACGTCGCAGTAGAGGAGGGCAGGGTACGGGTTGAGCGCCTCGTGGCACGTGCAGACGAGGCACCGAATCCGTCAAAGCAATCGATGGATGCCATCCTCCTCACAGCGGGACAACAAATCTCTGCCGACCGCGCGGGCGAGATGTCTGCCGTGTCGCGTGTCCCTGCAGCGGGCATTGCGTCATGGCGCGCGAATCGTGTCAGCTTTAACAACCGCCGCTTGGACGACGCCTTGGCTGAACTGGCCCGCTATAGCGAGCCCCAGCTGCTGATCCGCGATCCCGTTGTCGCGGCCATGCCCATTACTGGCGTATTTGACCCACGCGACATGGACACTTTCCGGCGATTATTACCTGCCTCGCTACCCGTGCAGTTGAAGGTGGTCAGTGGAGATTTGGCTGAGGTAGTGCTCGTTCGGTAGCTCGCGACTTCCTGGCAAGCCTAATGCCACCCTAATGCAAGCCTTGGACACGGCTCATGGGCGTCGCTCAGCCTACGTGATCTTTAGCAACGGCAATGTTTTTCAAATTTTTTTAAGCCATGGCCTAGGGTATCGATCACACAGTTCGTCTTCCTAAGTAAGAACTATTCGCTTTTACATTTGGAGGACTGCATGTCTCTTTCAACGCTGCGCCGCCCGGCGCCGCTTGCCCTTGCCGTTGCACTGGCCTTCGCTTCCGGGCCACTTCTTGCTCAGGGCTTCGGTGCTGGCTTGCCCGGAGCCGCAGTACCGTTCAACATTGGTGCGCAGCCCCTCAGCCAGGCTCTGAATGACTGGGCACTTCAAACGGGCGCACAACTGATCGTGCAGCCCGCGTTGGTCAGCGGTAAGAGCGCTCCGGCCGTCTCGGGCTCGCTCACACCAAACCAGGCTCTGAATCGTCTGCTGGCCGGAAGCGGCTTGATGGCCACTCGCGAAGGCAGTGCCATCGTCATCAAAGCGACCCCACCGATGGGAGACGCCGCAACGCTGGCCGCCGTGACGGTTACCGCCTCGGCAGACCGCAGCGCCACCACCGAAGGCACGGATTCGCTTGCTGCCCGGGCTGTGAGCATCAACAAGGGCGATCAGGCCACAAAAGACATTCCTCAATCGATCAGCGTGCTCACGCGCAAGCAGATGGATGAGCGAGGCATCGTCGACCTGAAGGACGCAATCAATGACATCACGGGCACCGTCGGAATCTCCGGTGTCGGCCAGGGGATGGTGCTCTCCGCCCGCGGCTTTCAAATAGACGCCTGGCAGTACGACGGCGTCGCCATTCCCCGCAACCACTACACACTTGGCAACTGGGGCACCGAAGACATGGTCTTCTACGACCGTCTGGAAGTCCTGCGTGGCGCATCGGCCCTGTTGCAGGGAACGGGGAGCCCAGGAGGGGCGGTCAATCTGGTGCGCAAGCGCGGACAACCAGAAAAAACGATAGCGTTGACTGCTCGCGCAGGCTCCTGGGACCGCTATGGCATGCAGCTGGACGCTGGTGGCCCCCTGAACAAAGAAGGCACATTGCGCGGCCGCGTGGTCCTTGATGAGGCGCGAAGCAACTCTTTCGTCGACTACGTCAATGACCGCACCAGGTCTCTCTATGGCGCGCTGGACTATGACATCAGCCCTGATACAACACTGGGTGTAGGCGTCAGCCATTTGGACAGCAAGGGGCGACCTTTCGTTCTGGGTGTGCCGCTTTATGAGAACGGCAGCGATGTCGGCTTGCCGCGTTCCACGTTCACAGGGTCCTGGTGGAACCGATCCAACGTGGAGCAAACTACGCTCTATGCGGACCTCAATCACCGCTTCAACGCTGATTGGAAGCTCAAGGTCTCCGCCCTGCGCATGACCGAGAAAAACTCCTCCACACATCAACGCATGAGTGGAAAAGTGGCGCCCGACGGCAGTGGGCCGAGCTATGACGACTGGATCACCGACTTCGACTCTTCGAAAGTCGGGCTCGACGCTTACGTCAATGGCCGCTTTGAAGCCTTCGGCCTTCGCAACGAAATCACTGTAGGAGCCAACTACTCGAAGTACACCTCCAGGGATATGTACGCCCGCACATTCAACGGCGGCGCCAACATCTTCGACATCGACCACCATCGTCCCGAGCCAACGGTCGATAGCCTGCTAGCCGCAGGAGGCAGGCAGTCCCGTTCGGGGTATGACGTACAGCAAAAAGGGGTCTACGGCAGTTGGCGCGCACGACTCACGGACCCACTCACGGCCATCCTGGGCGCTCGTGCAAGCTGGTACAACAACACCTTTTCTGACTATCGGCTGGGTTCTCAAACAACTCAATCAGCGTCCGGCGAAATCACTCCCTATGCCGGCCTTGTGTACGCTCTTACGCCGCAGTGGTCGGTGTATGGCAGTTACACCAGTGTGTTTGAGCCGCAGTCGTCCAGAACCGTCGCGGGTGATGTCCTGCCTCCGGCCATTGGAAAGAACTACGAAATCGGCATCAAGGGTGAGTTGCTGGATGGCCGGGTGAACACGTCGCTTGCCATATTCCGCTACGACCACAAGAACCGCGCGGTCAACGATCTCGCCTCGGGTTTTGCTTGTGATGGCTGGTACTGCTCCACCCCCTCCGGCAAGGTTCGCAGCCAAGGGGTTGACGCCGAAGTCAGCGGGGAAGTGCTCAGGAATCTGCAGGTGATGGTCGGCTATACCTACAACACCACCAGGTTTCTTAGTGACCCCACCAACCAAGGCGAGGTGTTTAGCACCTGGACGCCCAAACATCTGCTTCGTGCGTGGGTTTCCTATAGGTTCCCCGGTGAGTGGAGCCGGCTCACGGTTGGCGCTGGCGTGAACGCGCAAAGCCATACGCTGGACTACAACCGTTCGTTCGACGTGGCGGGTTTCGCCACTGCCAGCCTGCGCCTGGGGTATCAGTTCACGCCTGAGCTCAATCTGGCTGTGAACGTGAACAACGTTTTCGACCGGCGTTACCTGCAGCCGGGTTTCATTGGCTACACCGGGGGTACTTATGGAGACCCACGCAATGTCATGGTGACCTTGAAATACACGCCCAAGCTGTAACGGCAGACTAAAGCGTGCCGGCCACAGCGGGATTTTGCCGAGCCTGGCTCAAGCCAGCTGAGTTCATGGCCATGTCTTTGGATTGAGCATGATTTTTTCAAAATCTGCTTCGCGCGATAAGCCAAGAAAGTAATGCAATGAAAGAAGGCCTTCGGCAGTGCGCTGCCTGGCTGCACACATGGTCGGGCCTCGTGGTGGGCTGGGTGCTGTTTTTTGTCTTCGTGACAGGGACGGCCGGCTATTTTCAGCACGAGATCACCCGCTGGATGCAGCCTGAGCAACCCAGGGCGCAGCGACTAACCCCGATGCCATCTGCGAACGCCATGCTCGAGGCGGCACTTGGCCGCCTGGAAAAAGTCGCTCCCGACGCGGCCAGTTGGCGCGTTACGCTGCCGCATGAAACATTGATTCCTCGTGGTTGGCAAGAGTTGGCGATCCGTTGGGAGCAAATGCCTGAACCTGGCCACGACTTCGGTGCAACTTCTATCGAGAGACTGAACGCACTCACGGGCGCAGTGCTTCCCCCACAGGCCGAACCGCGTGCCACGGCAGGCGGTTCCGGCCTGTATCGAATGCACTACGAACTGCACTACATGCCCTACGAGTGGGCTATTCGTGTCGTCGGCGCTTGCACCATGCTCATGTTGATTGCGATGGTCAGTGGCGTCATCACTCACAAGAAGATTTTCAAGGACTTCTTCACCTTCCGCCCGGGGAAAGGTCAGCGAAGCTGGCTGGACGCGCACAACGCCATCAGCGTGATGGCGCTGCCATTCTTCCTGATGATCACCTACAGCGGGTTGATCTTTTTCATGTATTCCTACATGCCCGCAGGTCGCGATGTGATCTACGGCAGTGGTCCCGTGGAGCGCAAAGCATTCTTCCAGGAATTGCAAGAGCAGACCGGACATCATCACCTTCCCATCAACCGACCGGCAGCTTCATGGAGGCCGCTGTTGGCCGCAGCCAGCACCGCCTGGGGCGAGGGCAGGTTGGCGACGATCACCGTTGAGCACCTTAAAGGAAAACCCCCGGAGATCATTCTGGGAAGAGCGCAGGGCGGTAGCGTGGACTTCTGGAGCCCGCCTACGCTCCGCTTTCATGCGGACACAGGCGCGGCCTTGCCTGACGAGCCGCGCCCCGGCGGCAGCGCCGGGCTCACGCAAAGTGTCACACTTGATTTGCACGAAGGGCTGTTTGCCGGCATCTGGGGGCGATGGCTGTACTTCATTGCCGGCCTGTTGGGTTGCGCCATGATTGCCACCGGCCTGGTGCTGTGGACCGTAAAGCGCCGCAGGCACCACCTCTGCAGTGGCCGAGAGAGCGCAGAACATTTTGGGGTCAGGCTGGTGGAGAACTTGAATGTCGCCACCATCGCCGGTTTGCCGCTGGCTGTAGCTGCCTACTTCCTGGCCAACAGATTGCTGCCCATAGAGCTGTCAGACCGTGCCGCCTGGGAATTTCACACCCTGTTTGCCGTGTGGCTGGGCAGCTTTTTCTACGCTCTGGCGCGGCCACTCATCCGCGCCTGGATTGAGCTGCTCTGGGCGGTCTGCCTGGCCTATGCGCTGGTGCCCCTCATCAATGCACTCACCACGGACCGCCATCTGGGCCGCAGCTTGAGCGCGGGCGATTGGGAGTTCGCTGGCTTTGATCTCACCATGCTGGCACTGTCTGGTTTGTTCGCAGTCATGGCGTTCAAGGTGCAGCGGCGCCTGACCCCCAAGCAGCCAGTCCTACCGGACGTCCAAGAGGTATTGGCCCCTGCAAAAAGGATCGACCAAGTCAGCGGGAAAGGTATCGCATGAGCAAGGCCTCCACACCCACCGCTGCGTACCGCTGGTCCGTCGTTTCGCGAGTGGCGGCCGCCGCACTGGGTGGCTACGCGCTGTCCTCTGCCGCGACCGTACTCTTGGCCCTCATCTGGCCCGCGCCCAAAGCGCAAGCCTTGCTCTGGGCCACCATGCTGAGCTTTTTGGTCTACACCGCTGCTGTGATCTGGGCGTTCTACACGCGCAGCGCCAGCCGAGCCTGGATGGGCATGGCGTCGGGTACCGCCCTCTGTACGGGGCTGGCATGGTGGCTCATCCGCGGAGCAGGCGCATGAACGCTCCTGTCTTGACTGGCGCGCACCTGGGTATCCTGGCCGTGAGCCTGGCGGGCTTTTTTGCGCTGGCGCTGGCTACTGAGCGCTACGCCGAACACCTGTTGGGTCATCTACCTGCACCGCGCTGGCGTTTGCTTGCCCGTATCTTCGGATGGCTGCTGCTTTGCCTCTCGCTGGCATGGGCGATTGCAGTACTGGATATTGGCGTGGGCATCACGCTCTGGTTGGGCTGGCTGAGCGTCGCGGCGCTGGCCTGGATCTTCATCTTCCCCAAATGGCCCTGGCAGCCACAGGTACGGCACAAGCCGGCACGTCAGCCTAAGCCCGATCAGGAGACTGTTCGGCCTATCTCAGAGCCCCGTGTTCAGCGTTGGATAGCTGCTGGCTTGCTTGTGACCACTGTCGCAGTGTTCTCTATTGCTCTAGCGCGCACGGAGTCACAGCCTCTCAAGAGCCCAGGCGCCTTGCAGGCCACTGTAGGCCCCTGGCGCTTTACCCTGGCTGAGGCGCACCAAAGCCCGCCCGAAGTCATGGAGATGGACGTTCCTATGAAGCAATACCGCTTGCGCTTTTGCGACACCTGTGACAACGAGATTCGCCAGGCCTACCTGAAAGTGCACAAGCCTCGATCGACGCATGCCACAGGCATGGGCTTCACGGGCCAGCGCTGGGAGCGGCGAGTGGAGATTCCGTTGCCCAGCACCACACAAGCGGGCAGCGAGCTATGGCTTACCGTGGTGGGCAAGGATGGCCAGGTGCATCAGAGCGCATGGCGGATAGAGCAAGTCTCCCCGTCCACGGTCGCTTGGTTCGACGAACAGAGGAGGGCTCATGCGCAGCATTGACCCAAGGCAAAAGAAGGGCCACTGGCTGCTGCGCTTGGCCATGAGCTTGGCTTCCCTGGGCGCATTCAACGCCCATGCCCATGAACCCGTGGCGCGTTGCTTTCTGCTGGACGACTCCACCGTGCGCTGCCGGGGCGCCAGCAACGATGGCGATGAGATGCCCGGCTCACGCATGCAAGTCATCGCAGTGGATGGCCCCACGCTGCTGCAAGGCAAGCTTGGACGTGATTCCACGTGGACATTCAAGAAGCCCGCCAAGAATTTCTACGTCTTGTTTGACACCGGACCAGGCTTGCAGATCACCGTGGAGCAAGACGAGATCACTGCACCGCCACGTGAACGCATGCCGCTCTGGATGAAAAAACCGTAAACCCCGCTATCAGAAATCAGGAGAATCCATGCCGTATCTGCGATCTTCCCGGAATCCTTTGCTGCGCCAACTAGGCACAGGGGTTTTAGTGGTTTCCGGTCTGTTCGCCACCGCACTTGCTCATGCAGACTATCTCTGGTTGCAACCTCGTAGCAGCGGCGTCCATGTGTACGCAGGCGAGCTGAGCAAACCTCTGGATAAGCTGCCTACGCTGACCGATGTGCGGATTGCTGTGCCCGAGGGCAAGACGGCACCTGCCCATAAACAGGCCTCGGATCACTTCAGGCTGGCCACAGGGGAGGGCAGTACGGGAGATATGCGGTTTACCGCAACGCACGTCGGATCGGACGGCGTGCTCACCTATTACCAAGCTCGCCTGGGAAGAAACGAAATCAAGGCCATCAACGACCTCGAACTGGTACCTACGGAGTCGGGAGGCAACACTTTTCGTCTGATGTTCAAGGGCCGTAGCGTGGCGGCCAGCCAGGTGAACGTAGACACCAGCGAAGGGTGGCGCCGCGTGCTTTCGCCAGCTGAAGACGGCACGGTAAGTTTTACGCCATCATTTCCAGGCTTGTACGTGCTTGAAGTCACTGCGCGTGTAGAGAACGGGAGTGTGACATTGGGCGGCAAGAAATACGACGAAGTTCGCCACACGACCACACTGAGCTTCGAGGTACCTCGTTAATGCCGGCATGCTCATTGCGTCTCTGGTGGCGAATCGGCCGTGCAACGCATGGCTTGAGTGGTCGATCACGGAATCAAATAAGATTGAGATGCCCCCATACCGGACGAGGGCAATGAGCATGTATTTGCAATGTTCAAGTAGTTCTTGTTCGCCAAAGCACAAGTCGTTTTCCCGGAAGATGTCGCATCGCAGGTAGCATCCTGGCGTCGAGATACACGGCGCCAAGTGAAAGATCTATGACCCCGAACAGAGAAATACGCATCGCCGCGGCTTTGATCACCCGACCGGACGGCCAAACCTTGTTAGTGAGGAAGGCTGGAACTTCAGCTTTTATGCAACCCGGCGGCAAGATGGAGCCTGCAGAATCTCCAGGCGATGCACTCTGCCGAGAACTTCATGAAGAGCTCGCTCTATCCGTAGAACCGGACGAGCTTCGATATCTTGGGCAATATTCAGCCGTTGCGGCCAATGAGCCCGGCCATCTAGTGATAGCCGAGGTGTTTCATCTCCGGGTGACGTCTGATGTCCTCCCATCGGCAGAGATAGAAGAAGTCACGTGGGTTAAGCCTGAGGCCCCTGGAAGTCTGGTTTTAGCGCCGCTGACACGTGACGTGCTTTTGCCCTTGTGTGCCAAGGCGCCTATCGGTATGGCCTGACGGGCAGCACCCGTGGGGTGAGGCCCACACAAGAGGCTCAGGATAGATTTCCTCCCAAGCTCGCCGCGCCTGTGCTAGCTTG
Organism: Comamonadaceae bacterium; assembly: GCA_015999985.1. Taxonomy (GTDB): domain Bacteria; phylum Pseudomonadota; class Gammaproteobacteria; order Burkholderiales; family Burkholderiaceae_C; genus Ottowia. The sequence goes on along the minus strand of JAECRA010000057.1, from coordinate 21,338 downwards.
CCGTGGCGAGTCTCCCTAAACGCTTCGAAGGTGCGCACAGGCATGAACGCTTCATCGGCCATAAAAGCTGGCACGCTTGAAGGGTTATAAATGATAAGCATTCTCAATTGATGTATGATCGAGCTATCGACAAGGACCTCAGATAGAGTTTCTTGTCAGGCAGTTCATCGTGGGACGACCTAGGGCTATATAGCCGCTGTGGTCGATTTTGCTAGCCATCGGTTCTATCGGCCAGCCATGCACTTTTTTTCCCAACAGATGCGCGCCAACATCGGGGGCATGTTCTGAGAGTCAACGACCACACGCTGCGTCGTCGAGAGCATCCAAGCGAGCCGTGCAGCACTCCGATCTCGTACCAAATCCCCACAAACTGAGCTCCGATAAGCTGGTCAAGACATGCCTGAGCATGATCGATAGCTCGCAGGGGGACCTCACCTACGGTGGGCACACAGAAACCTCTGCCGCCGCTGCGAACGCCTGCAGCAAGCGAGAGACCCAAAGTCCTTACACACTGCTGGTGATGGCCGCCGCGACCATACCTGTCAGGAAAATAAGAGGTCCGATCAGCAGTGGCTTTCGGCTACCAAGGCGGTCCTGCATCACATACCGTTTACGACCCCGACACCAGGCTCGTTTTCGCGATTAGCGATACTTGAGCGCCCGGGACGTTATTTTCTTTTTTATTGGATAGGGAAGTGGGTGAAATCTGCGAGTGACAGTTGGTTCGACGAGGCGTATTACCAGCGCTACTACTTCGACAAGAAAACGAGCGTGGTCGACCCCATGCATATTGAGCGGCTGGGGACGTTTGTCTGCAGCTATCTAAAGTACCTGCGGGTGCCGGTGAACCGGGTGCTGGATCTGGGCTGCGGCATTGGGCTGTGGCGCGAAGTGATCGCTCGGCACTTCCCGGCAGCCACGTTTCACGGTGTTGAGCTCAGCGCTTACCTGTGCGAGCGCTTTGGCTGGGAGCGTGGTTCGGTGGTTGACTATCGCGCAAACAAGCCGTTTGATTTCGTCATCTGTCAGGGCGTACTGCCTTATCTAAGTCCGGAAGACCTCAAGCTTGCGTTGCGCAACTTCGGCGCTCTTAGCAAGGGCGCGCTGTACATAGAAGCTGTCTCGCATGAAGACTGGGAGCGTGAAACTCTCGATGAGACCTTGACTGATCCGCGGCTATTTCGGCATCGCGCTCAACTATACCGGCGTGGTTTGTCACAGAATTTTAACGAGTTAGGCGGCGGTGTCTGGTTGCAGCGCGACGCCCCGGTCCCGCTGTTCGAGCTTGAAAGCGCCGCACATTGAAAGTGGACCACGGCAGCCCGCCCCAGGTCGCACCTCATGCGGTCTCCCGGCTGCGCACGTTCCGGATTGCGCGCAGCACTGTGCCGTTCATGGCGCGTGGCGGGCCGCGCGGTGAACGCTGTGCGGGCTGCCGCCTGCGGCCTAGCCATTGCCTGTGCGCGTTGCGCCCCACCCAGGCCACACATGCAGGGGTCTGTCTTTTACTCGCAGACACCGAGCCGCTTAAGCCCAGCAATACAGGCTGGCTCGTGGCAGACGTGGTGGCCGACACCTTTGCGTTCAGTTGGGAACGCACTGACGTGGACCCCAATCTACTGACGTTGCTGGCTGATCCGCAGTGGGAACCCCATATCGTATTTCCTGGTGAATATGCGCCTGCCGAACGAGTGGTGCATTCGGTTGGGTCGCCAGCGCCTGCGGCGAAGGGCGCTTCACTGAAGCGACCACTGTTCGTTCTGCTCGATGGGACTTGGTCAGAAGCGCGCAAAATGTTCCGCAAGAGCCCGTATCTGGATCATTTTCTGGTGCTGAGCCTGCAGCCGGAGAAGCTATCGCGCTATCGCTTGCGCCGCTCGACGCGTAGCGATCATTTCTGTACCGCCGAAGTTGCGGCGATGTGTCTGGAACTCGGCGGCGATATTCAGGCCGCACAGACGCTCGAAGCCTATCTGGATCTATTCACCCACCATTATTTACAGGCCAAGCAACAGTTACCGCCGCACATCGATAGCCCAGCATGGCAGCGGTGGCGGGCCCTGAAGGCATGATGGCGGCAGAACTGGCTCCGGGTAATCTGCGGTTCAGGCTGTCACCATAGCGCGGCGCATGATCTTCTGCGCTGCAGCTTGCGTGACCGGTCCCGCCAGCGTTCCGTAGTGCGAGCCCCAGGCGCCAAACGTGTTCGGGCTTCGAGTGCTCAAGAATGCGTCTACCACCTCTTGGCTGCTGTAGCGCATCAGTTCCGCCCCTTGAAGCAAGCGTGCGACAGCCTCGGTCATGGGGCGCGCCATAAATTCCTCACTGATCGCGGCACTCACCAGACGTTGGGTATGCTGGAAGAGGCTGTCAAAGCGAGAGTCCTGGCCAATCAACGGCTTGACCTCATCGAAGAGCGCATCGATCGTCCGGGTGTCTTTGGTCATGGCGCGCCGCACGTCCATGCACATCATGTTGGCGGTACCTTCCCAGACGCTGTTGAGGGGGGACTCGCGGTACACGCGAGCCATTGGATTTTCTTCGATGAAGCCGTTGCCGCCGTGACACTGAAGGGCCTCATAGGCAATCGAAGGAGCACGAGAGCAGTTGAAGAACTTCGCTGCGGGGGTCGCCACGCGCGCCAGCAGTTTTTCTTGCTCATTAGTCTCCAGCAAGTCGGTGGCCTTGGCAACGCGCAGCACCATCAGCGTGGCGGCTTCGACTTCCACTGCCATGTCGGCCAGCACGTTGGTCATCATCGGTCGATCGGCGATGGACGAGCCAAAGGCACTGCGCGTCGTGGTGTGGCGCAAAGCCAGGGTCAACGACTGACGCATCAGGCCGGCGGAACCAACGGCGAAGTCCAGCCGGGTCAAGTGGGCGTGCGAAAGAATTTCCCGGATGCCTTTGCCTTCGGCGCCAACGCGGATGGCCAGCGTTCCCGCGTATTCGATCTCGCTGGAGGCGTTGGATTTGTTGCCAGCCTTGTCCTTGAGGCGCTGCACGAAGAACCGGTTGTAAGTGCCGTCGGGCAGCGTGCGCGGCAGGAAGAAGCAGGTCACCTCGCCGTCCACCTTGGCCAGCGTGAAGAAGCCATCGGACTGTGGCACGGAGCAGAACCACTTGTGACCTGTCAGTTCATACCAATGGGCCGTGGCCCCGTGGTAGTTGCCTGCATGGGAGAAGCGCGCCGTGGTTTGCGTTTCGCGCAAGTCCGAACCACCTTGCTTCTCGGTCATCGCATAGCCGACCACGACTGACGGCTTGTCGCCCACTTCACGGCGGCTGAATTCATAGGCCGTGCCCTTGGACTTCTTCGCCCAGATTGCGAGCGCCGGTTCTGCTTGGAAGCCCGCATGGGAGGCATAGGCCATGCCGGTCGGGCAGGCGGTCCCTTGCTCCACCTGATTCCACAAGTACGACAACACCGCACGTGCGTAGTGGCCGTTCTTCTCCTGGGTGCGCCAAGTCAGGTTGGGGACCTCGTGCTTCCAGGCAAGGGACATCAGCTCATGCCAACTGGGGTGGAAGTCGACCCAGTCGATGCGATTCCCAAACCGGTCGTGTGTCTTCAGCTCGGGGATGTGACGGTTTGCCAGGCGAGCCAGTTCCTGCACGCTCTCGTCGCCCGCGACAGCGCCAAGTGCGTCGCAACGGGCCGCAGCCCAGGGGGCTTCGCGCTCAATGGCAGCTCGGAGCACCGCGTCGCCGCTGAACGCGTTAAAGCCGCTGGCGGACTGGGCTTGGTTGAGGACCTTGTGCGTGTCGTAGCGGTCGGAAGGTACCTCGAGAATCTGGCTAGTAAGAGGCTTGTTCATTTGGGTCTCCGTGAGAGTTGTCGAACTGTGGCACTTGGAACCGCGACACTGGCGCAGGCCAGGCGGGCGATTTGGTCGGCCAGCAGGGCCACTTCACTCTGATAGTTGTCCGTGTCCTCGTGCTGCTGGCGGCTCAATGGCGACAGCGGACCAATCAGCCCCTCCATGAATCCGCCCACGATGACAGACGCGGCGATGTCTGGCTGGACGCCGGTGGTCATTTCTCCCGACGATTGTCCTGCGGCGACGATGGTGCGGATAACCTGGCTGATTGCTGCGCGGTATACCAAGCGAGCCTCGTCAATTTCCTTGTCGCATGGTTCGGCAATGAGTGCGTAAGCCAATCGCGGATTGCGCATCGCCCGTTGCACAAATGTCGCCACGACGGAACGCAGGCATCCCAAAGCTGTGTCATCGGCCACAGTAATCTCTGTCAGGACATCTACCTCGCGCTGCGATACCGTGGAAAGCACCTCAGCAAACAGTACAGCCTTTGACGGGAAGTAGCGGTAGACCGTTCCCGTGGCGATGCCGGCTGCTGCAGCAACACTGGCGACCTGTGCTTCCTTCCAACCACCTTCACTTACTAAGGTACGGGCGGCTTGCAGAATGCGGGTGCGATTGTCTTGAAGCCGCGCTTCAACTGCAGCGGTTTGACGGTAAGCCATGAAGAGATGAATTTGGATTCACTGATGATGTGAATCATAGTTCATTTCTTTTGTGTGTAAAGGGGAACTTACCGACAGCGCGCTCCCGGCTCCTGCAGGAAAGACTCCATCTCGCGGATGATCGCCGCCTCCAGCTCGCCTTCCGGCCGGGTGTCGCGTAGACCAAGGAAATCGAGAATGTACGGCTCACGCATGACCAGGCTGGGCGGGCGTTGCGTATGGCCGCCAGCTCCCGCGCGATTTCTGCCCTCTGAAATGCGCAGGTTTTTTAGTCTATGGCCGAGCTCGCATGCGGCACAATGCCCGTTCTCGCGTTCTCGCGTTCTCGCGTTCTTGCGTTTTCCTGTTCTCAAACCCTATGACCCCCAACAATTCCCCCGAGCCTGATCAGGCAGGCATGTGTGATTCCTGTGCCGGCATTCAGCGCAATTGGCGCCGCGCCCCCGGCCACGCCGAGCTGGCTCAACGTGGCAATCGCAAAGAAGAGCGCGCCTCGGGCTTCGTAACCATCACCCGATACCTGTGCGAGCGGTGTGCAACGGTCTGGGATTATGAAAACGACACTCAGAATCTACATGCGGGCTGGTCTGTGGTTAAGCGTTAAGACTTCTTTTGCAGAGACTCTACCCAATGACGACGGCGTAGCAGAGCAGGGCACACATTGATGCCTCGAGCGCAAGTTGCGCCGATCAGTCCCCCGCTGCCTGATCAACAGATTCGTCAAGGCAGCCGATGCAGAAATCAAGCAACTCATGCAATGCCACCACCCGGTCTTCCCCCAAGCGCTCGTTGAGCGCCAGTTGCGCGACCTTCCATTCCTTCTGAGCTTCGATTTTTTTTGCACGTCCTGCATCGGTTGCTTCCACAAGCCGGCTGCGCGCATCTTTACCCGCGCGTACCTCTAACAGCCCAAGCGCTGAAAGCGGCTGAAGATTGCGCGTCAGCGTGGAAGCGTCCATCTGCATGCGCCTGGCCAATTCACCAGGTTCAATAGGACCAAGCCCGACTACATGTGACAACAACGCATATTGCGTGTTCTTAAGTCCAGTGGCCGCAACATACTGGTCGTAATGCCTCGTAGTCAAACGAGTGAGTTGACGTAGCTTCAGGTTGGTGCAACCTTGTGGCTTGAGGGCGCTTTTCATGTGATACATTGTACCTGCAACTATTGCATATACAATATTAATCCTGAAGGGAGCGCATATGGATGTCGAAAAGGTTGTCGCACTATGGGAGGCGGATGAGGCGCGTGTCCGTGGCCGTTTGGCTTCGCCTGACGCCAAACCCAAGCTGAACGCGGCGGCTCTCGCAGGGATGGAAGTCTTCGAAGCCATCTTCGCAGGCGATCTCCCACCGCCGCCTATTGGAGAAACACTGGACTTCCTGCCCATCCACATGGAGCCGGGTTTCGCAGTATTCCAGGGTCGGCCAAAGCGCCGGCACTACAACCCATTGGGCACGGTGCACGGGGGCTGGTTCGCAACACTGCTGGACTCGGCTTTGGGCTGTGCAGTTCATACAACGCTGCCCGTCGGAAAGGGCTACACCACTCTGGAGCTGAAGGTGAACATCGTTCGCCCACTCCATGATCGGGTGCCGTTTGTGCGCGCAGAAGGCAAGGTCATCCATCCTGGGCGTCAGGTGGCCACTTCCGAAGCGCGCATCGTTGGCCCAGATGGCAAGTTGTATGCCCACGCCACTACGACGTGCCTGATTTTTGACGTCTCTTCACCAACTTCCGGCGGTGGCAGCGGGAACGGTTGAGCTCGTTCTGCCTTGCCATTCGCACCCGCTTTCACACCACTTCAATCAACGGATTTCCCATGAGCACTCTCTATCTGGAAGACTTCACCCCTGGCCAGCGCTTGGGCGGTGCCACACGCATTCGCGTGGAGGAGAGCCGAGTCAAGAGCTTTGCCACAGAGTTCGATCCTCAGCCGTTTCATCTGGACGAGGCGGCTGCCATTGGGTCGATTTTTCGGGGCCTGGCGGCCAGTGGCTGGCATACCGCGGCAGTGACCATGCGCTTGCTTGTGGAAAGCGAATTCAAACCGGCGGGTGGCATCGTTGGGGCAGGCTTCGATGAACTACGCTGGCCGCGGCCCGTACGGCCGGGTGATGAACTGCGCGTCGAAAGCGAAATTCTGGAGGTCAGGCCCTCACAGTCGCGTCCGGAGCAAGGGCTGGTGAAGGTTCGCACCAATACCCTGAATCAGGATGGTCACGTCGTGCAGACCTCGGTTGGTAATCTCGTGGTTCAGAGACGCCCAAAGCCGCAATAGACGCTTGAAGGCCGGGCTGTGCAACATCTTAAGCACAGCGCCGACGCAGAGAAAATATTCGGAAGATCAAGATGAGCCAAACAAGTCCTTCGCCTGCAACAAAGTCCAAGCTTTCGGCTAATGCTATTTGGCTTGTGCTCATTGCAGCTGCAGGCACCTATGCGCTGTCGATGGGGGTGCGCAACACGATGGGCTTGTATCTGTCGGCTCTGAACACTTCCACGGGTCTTGGCATTGGCAATATCAGCCTGGCGTTTGCCTTTGGGCAGCTCTGGTGGGGATTGACGCAACCATTCGCTGGCGCGGTGGCCGACCGCATTGGCACCGGACGGGTCATCTTCCTGGGTATCTTGCTGGTCGCCGTTGGCACGGTGATCACGCCGCTGATGACCTCCACAATGGGCTTGATTTTCGCCATTGGCGTGCTGGCCGCCGGAGGGGCTGGCATGGCCGGACCGTCGGTGTTGATGGCAGCTACTGCTCGACTGGTGCCTGCCGATAGACGGGGCATGGCGTCAGGCATCGTCAATGCTGGCGGCTCGTTTGGCCAGTTTGCCATGGCACCCATCGCGATTGGGTTGACCGCAGCCGTCGGCTGGGCTGCATCCATGCAATGGCTAGGCGTGCTGGTCCTTCTCGCGCTACCAGCCATCTGGATGCTCAAAGGCAACTCCAAAGCCATCGCGGCTGCAGCGGCGGCGGCATCCGGGAAGAGGGCACTCACCGCACGAGAAGCATTGGGCCAGGCACTGGCCACCCCCAGCTACGGCTTGCTTGCTCTGGGCTTCATGGTTTGCGGGTTTCACGTCGCCTTCCTGGCGACCCACCTCCCTGGTGTCGTCGAAGCATGCGGCTTGCCACCAGCCATCGCCGGCTGGTCGCTCGCGATGATTGGCTTGTTCAATATTGTCGGCAGCCTTGCGATGGGGTGGGCAGTAGGGCGCTGGCGCATGAAATCTCTTCTGTCGCTGCTCTACGCGGTTCGCGGCTTGGCGGTACTGGTTTTCCTGTTTGCCCCGAAGACACCCGCCGTCATGCTGGCGTTTGCGGCCGTCATGGGGGTGACCTACCTCTCCACCGTTCCCCCGACTGCAGGGTTGGTCGCCAAGATGTTTGGCCCCGCCAACATGGCCATGCTCTTCGGCGTTCTGATGCTCGCGCACCAGATTGGCGGCTTTGCGGGCGCCTACCTGGGTGGGCAGATTTTCCAGGCCACCGGTAGCTACGACTGGGTCTGGTATATCGACGTTGTTCTGGCTGCGGGGGCCGCACTGGTGCACCTTCCGATCCGGGAGGCCCGCTTGAATCGCCTAGCGACAGCTTAACGCAGACACCGCCTCGATCGTGCCCCTCAAGGCAGAATAAGCACGACGGCGTGGGGACGTCTGGGCTGCAATTCAAGCAGCATAACGGGCAATTTGACCTGCTTGCTGGCGATGCACCTGCTTTGCCGGAGAGACTAACAGGTGGCTAGAGCACTTATCCGAACGCTTGAAAGCCAGCATGCATATATTCGGAAAGCGTGTCTTCAGGCTCAAAAGACTAGACTTTCAATCTCCAGAAATGCGCCGCAAACTGTCGCGCACGACAAGGCAGGTTGTCAGGTCTTCCTCGGCAAGAACGTCCGCGCCTTCGATCAGGCTAACCATGCGTTTCGCGGCACGTGTGCCAATCTCCGATGTAGGCACTCGCACGGTAGTCAAGCGAGGCTGGACAAGCTCAGCCAATTCGATGTCGTCTGAACCCGTGACCGACAGATCCTCAGGTACACGCATGTGGAGGTCTCGACACTCCGCGATCGCCCCAACGGCCTGTATGTCGGAGCCACAAATCAAGGCTGTAGGTAGCACTTTTCCCACCATCACGGTGCGGACAGCTTCTCGCCCGCCTTCGAATGTGAATGGCTTTTCCGTCACCCACTCCGGACGTAGTTCCAAGTCGGCGGCTTTCAACGCTGCACGGGTGCCGGCAATCCGCGCCCTGACTCGCTCATTGCCCTTTGAGGCGCCAGTGCAAAGAGCGATACGGGTGTGCCCATGCTGCACCACAAGACGGGCCATCTCGTACGCTGCTTCGTAGTAAGAGAAGCCGACGCAGTATCCCGCTCGGCGCTCGTCAGTCGACCATGTTGTCACATAGGGCAGGCGGTACTGCCTAAGCAGTTCAAACACCTCATCGGTGTGGTCAGTACCAACCAGCACGACGCCATCCACGCCACGCTCGAGGATCGCCTTCAGGACATCGGCCTCTCGCTCGGGCTTGTATTCGTGACTCGCAACTAGCAGTTGATAGCCGAGCTTCCAAAGTGTCTGCTGCAACGACTGAATCGACACGGCAAAGATCGGATTGTCCAACGTCGGGTAAACGGCCGCGACAGTGCGGGTCCGACGCGAAGCGAGCGCCTGCGCTGCCCCGTTGCGCACATAACCCAACTGCTCCACGGCGCGTTGCACTTTCTGCAGGGTATCCGGTTTGACCTGCTCCGGAACGGAAAGCGCGCGGGAGGCGCTGCCTAGCGAAACGCCGGCTAGCCGAGCAACATCCTCAAGCTTGGGGCGGGTGACCGTGGACATTCTGTTCCGATAAAAGGTGCTGAGCGACTTCGCATCGTACCTGAGCTCTCGTCGCGATCTGGGCGATCAGGCGGCGGATACCTGTGCCTATTGACATTTGAAGCGCTTCATTTGATAATTTCCATAAAGAGAAATTAACAATGAATTAAGCACGAACTTATGTATGTTGAATCGCTTCAAGTTATACAGACTATTTGATGGGGCGCGAAGAATGAGCCTCGTATCGGAAGTACACACAAGCCGCATCAATGGCGAGTGCACCCCAGGATTGGCTGGAAGCGCCACGTCAACCTATCAGGGTGCCATGGCATCGGGCGCAAATTGATTTGAATAGACGACGACGGAGCAGCCCTCAAGGTTAAAAAACTGCCTCCGGACTCTTTAACGGCATGTGCACCTGATCTTCGAAGCATTCGACCGATTTCAAAGAAACGTTATGCAGACCATTTCAAGTAGCGTGGATGGCTCGGCGGTGAGCCCCATGGAATTCAACAAGCAGCTGCGCGGGCTGCTTGGCGAACGTGGACTATTGGATGGACCAGCAGACTTGCAGCCATTCAGTACCGACTGGCGAGGGCTCTTTAAGGGCTCGCCACTCTGCGTCGCCTTGCCACGGTCGGCACAGGAAGTGGGCGCTGTCATCCGCGCGTGCGCAGCAGCGGGCTATGCGGTAGTCCCGAGCGGTGGAAACACAGGACTGTCAGGCGGAGCAACGCCCGACACGAGCGGTCGCCAAGTCGTGCTGTCCCTCTCCAGAATGACTGCGATCCGTCGGATTGATGTGTATGGGGAGACCATCGAGGTCGAGGCGGGCTGCATTTTGCAAACCGCGCAAGAGGCCGCTGCAGCGCAAGGACTGCTCCTTCCTGTGACGCTCGCGTCACAGGGTTCAGCGCGGATTGGAGGAATTGTGTCCACCAACGCAGGAGGTACTAATGTCCTGCGCTACGGCATGGCTCGCAACCGAATCCTCGGATTGGAAGTAGTGACCGCCGATGGCCAGATCGTTCGCGGCTTGCGCTCACTGCGCAAAGACAACGCCGGCTATGACTGGAAACAATGGTTTATCGGGACCGAGGGCACCCTGGGAATTGTCACGTGCGCCGTCTTGCAATTGGCACCCATGCCACGGCACCGAGTCACCGCGCTGCTTGCAGTACCGAACGCCACCGCCGCTCTCGAGGTATTGCGCACCGCGCGTCAGGAGGTTGGCGACGCCCTCAATGCCTTCGAGCTCATGTCCAGAGGCTCCCTTGAACTCGTGGTTCGCCATCAGCAGTTGCGCATACCTGTCGCGGATGCGCCGTGGTTCGTTTTGATCGAGGCAAGCTCATCGCTTCAGGGTCTACGCGAAGCTACTGAGGCGGTGCTGATGGCGGCACTTGAGCGTGGGGACGCCCTCGATGCCGTGATCGCAGAGTCCCAGCGCCAGGAGGCGGACATATGGGCCCTTAGAGAGTCCATCTCTGAAGCGGAAGGAAAGGAAGGCCCGTCGATCAAGCACGATGTATCGGTACCCGTCTCAAAGATTCCAGACTTTCTTGAGGCCGCCGACGAAGCGGTCCGCTTGAACTTCCCAGGAATGCGCATCAACGCATTCGGGCACGTTGGGGACGGCAATATCCATTACAACCTGATCGCCCCAACAGGTACTGCCCATGTGGAAGTGAACCGCATCGTTCACGATCTGGTCATGGCGCACGGCGGCAGCATCTCTGCCGAGCATGGAATTGGACAGTACCGCGTGGATGAACTTCTGCGGTGCAAGTCAGCTGAAGAATCCGCACTCATGCGACGAATAAAGCGCGCGCTCGACCCCTCCAATTTACTCAATCCGGGCAAGGTCCTAGACACCCGAGACTCCTAACTGGAACCGCAAACCATTCATGGATCAATTCGACTACATCATCGTTGGCGGCGGAACGGCGGGCTGCGTGCTGGCCAACCGTCTCACCACGGACGGCCGCCACAAAGTGTTGTTACTGGAAGCTGGGGGAGAGCCCAATGGAATGTGGATCCCGATCCCAGCGGGGTTCAGCAAGCTACTCACAAACAGAAAATTCAATTGGCGATTTGAAACCGCGCCCGAGTCGAATACAAACAACCGCGTGATCTCGATACCGCGCGGGAAGGGGCTGGGCGGATCCTCGTTGATCAACGGAATGATCTATGTTCGTGGTCAGCCACAAGACTACGATAGTTGGAGAGACGCGGGAGCAAAAGGATGGGGCTATGCAGACGTCGAACCCTATTTCCGTGGTTTGGAATGCTATCGGGTCGGCGGCCAGACTCGCGGTACTGCCGGCGCGCTGAGCCTTGAGCAGGTGCGCGAGAGATACCCGATATCGGAGGCGTTCCTGAAGGCTGCCAGCGAAGACGGGCAGCCGCTGAACCAAGACTACAACGGAGAGGACCAGGAGGGCTTTGGCTACTACCAGGTCAACCAGAAGCGCGGAAGGCGATGGAGCGCTTATGACGCCTACCTGGCTCCCGCGAAGAAGCGGGAGAACCTCTCCATCGTCACGGGGGCGCACGTAACTTCGCTGGACTTGGAGGGCAAGCGTTGCGTCGGCGTCACCTACCTGCGTGGGGACACCGAAGTGAAAGCGAAAGCCAGGATCGAGGTGATCCTGGCTGCGGGGGCCGTGCAGTCCCCGCAGCTGCTGGAGCTGTCTGGCATTGGGCGCCCAGATCTCCTTCAATCGCTCGGGATTTCGGTGCGGCATGCCCTGGTGGGAGTAGGTGAGAACTACATTGACCACTACGCCACGCGGATGAACTGGCGCGTGAAGAACACAGTGACGATCAATGAATTGTCGCGCGGTTGGCGCCTCATGCGGGAGGTCCTTGCCTACTTCACTCAGCGCAGAGGAATTCTCACCTTAGGAACTGGGCTGGTACATGGGTTCGTCAAATCGCGGTCTGATCTACCCACGCCTGACGCCCAGTATTTTTTCGTTCACGCGAGCTATGCAAACGCTGCAGAGCGTGTTCTCGATCGCGTTCCAGGCATGACGATCGGGGTCGCCCAACTGCGCCCCGAGTCGGTGGGGAGCATCCACGTGAAGTCGTCGAATTCGCGAATCGGCCCTGTCATCCGGCCCAACTTCCTGGACAGCCCGGTGGACCAGGATTGCATCGTCCAGAGCATGAAGCTCGCTCGCCGCATCGTGGCTCAACCCTCAATGCAGCGATTCGTCGAACGCGAGTCGACCCCTGGCGCGTCAGTGCGCCATGACGAGCAATGGCTGGAGTTCGCCCGCGCGAACGGGCAGAGCATCTATCACCCGATTGGCACATGCCGCATGGGTCAAGACAATGCGGCCGTCGTGGACCCTCGCCTAAAAGTTCATGGACTGGAGGGGCTTCGAGTGGTCGATGCCTCGGTCATGCCAAAGATGGTGTCCGGGAACATACAAGCGGCCGTGCTAATGGTCGCCGAGCGCGGCGCCGACTTGATCTTGGAAGATGCGCGCCGCTAAGCGTCGCCAGGAAGTCAAAAAAAGCCTCGAGAACACGCGCGAATGTCCACCACCCTTTTTTCCAACGAACGGACAGGAGGCTTCTCCTTGTCTGCCGAGCCACTGAACCCCGAGTCTGCGACATGCATCAAATAGTGCCAATAACAACTAAAGAAGCTTCAAGTGATGAAGTTCGGCGCATCCTTCACCCCCGTTCGATGGCAATCATCGGCGCGTCTGACGACGAGGGGAAGTGGAGCGGCCGATTCATGGGATATCTCCGCAAGCATGGCGTGCCGGAAGCACTTGCTGTTTACCCGATCAACCCGAGGTCAGACTCAATCCTCGGCATGAAGGCGTACAAGCGCGTTTTGGATTGCCCGGGCCCGGTCGACATGGCGGTTCTCCTGCTCCCGCGGGACAAGAGCGCAGCCGCACTGCAAGATTGCGCCGAGAAGGGGGTCCATAGCATCATCGCCATCACGGCTGGTTATGCGGAAACTGGCGACGAAGGGCGCCTGGCTCAAGAGGCCATGGTGGCGCAAGCCCACGCTGCAGGCACTCGGGTCATTGGACCCAACTGCATGGGCTTGCTCAACACCCATCATCAGCTCGTCGCAACGACAGGGATGGTGATGGGTAGCATCGACGTACTCCCGAAAGGTCCGATCGGCATCGCGAGCCAAAGCGGTGCCTTGATGGGCGTCATGCTGGCGCGTGGTGTAGAAATTGGAGCAGGCTTCAGCTCGACGGTCTCGGTCGGTAATCAGGGCGATCTTGATGTCAACGATTTCCTGGGATACCTTATCGACGATCCACTGACTCGCGTAGTGTGCCTCTACATCGAGGAAGTGCGAGATCCCGCTCGATTTGGGCGGCTGCTGGCAAAAGCGAAAGCGTGCGCGAAGCCGGTGCTGATCGTAAAGGCAGGACGTACTTCAGCCGGCGCCGTTGCAGTGAGCTCGCATACCGCCAGCATGGCAGGACCCTATGGAATTTTCGAAGCAGTGTGCCGCTCTGCGGGGGCGTACCTCTTTGAAACGCCTTTCGACATGCTGCAGGCAGCGATGTTGCTGAGCAGGGGATCAGTTATGACCAACGCCAACGTCGCGGTATTTTCTGGTTCTGGCGGCGGAAATGCGCTACTGGTCGACCAGATGGAGGGCAGCGGGATGACCCTCGCGTCCCTTTCTCCAGGCACCCGAGATTTGCTCGTTCCGCATCTTGGCCAAATCGGCGCTGTGCTGCCCGTTGATACCGCCAGCCTCAGCGCCGTCCCGATTGGCGACAACCCGATGGAGAAGGTGATCGATGCAGTGATGCAGGATTCGAACGTCGGTGCCGGCGTATTCCTCATGACGACGCAACCAAATATGGAGCAAGTCGCAAAGGCTGTGGAGGCTGTAGGTACACGGACGAGCAAGCCACTGGTCTTCGTGCATGCTGCCAGCAATGTCGGGCAGGCTGCTAGAGAGTTGATGAAAAGTGCCCGCTACGGTTTCGTCGAAAGCCCACACGACGCCATTGCATTATTGAAGGCGCTGAATGACACCCGTCGGTTCCCGCTTTCCACCCAGCCAACAGCGTCAACCGCTGCCGGTGTGAAGCTGCCGGGCGGGTACCTGAACGAGCCTGCTGCCCGCACCTTGCTCGAGTCGCACGGTATTCCGACCTCCAGATGGCAGGTCGCGGCGACGCGGGAGCAGTGTCTATCGGCATGTCGGGACTTGGGGTTCCCATTAGTGGCGAAAGCGGTCAGCACGGTAGTGGTCCACAAGAGCGACCACGGGCTGGTCAAGGTGCGTCTCGCAGATGAGGGCGCGGTACTCGCCGCCTTCGACGAACTGCAGGCCGCCATGCAGGGCTTGGAAGCCCCATTCGAAGGCGTCCTTCTCACAGAGATGGTAGATGTCGACTTCGAATTGATCGCGGGCATCAAAGTCGATCCTGGATTCGGTCCGATGCTGCTGGTAGGCAGTGGCGGCGTGCTGGTCGAAGTCTTCAAGGACACGAAACTCGCGCAAGCCCCCGTAACACATGCGCAAGCCATGGCGCTGATCACCGATCTCAAGTGTCTCCCATTGCTACAAGGCTATCGCGGCAAGGCAGCGGCAGACGTGGAGGAACTATGCAGTCTGCTCGTGAAACTTTCAGAGCTAGCCTGGACATACAAGGATCAACTCGAGGAACTCGACATCAATCCGCTCGCACTGAGCAGGGGCCGGCTCGTCGCTCTCGACGCGCGTGCGCTGGCCCATTCTTCATGAAAGAGGTAATTCAAATGTCCGAAGTCACTTACGAATCCAGGGCCGGCGTCGCCGTCATCACCTTCAGCCGCCCGGAGGCCAACAATACACTGAACCAAGGCGCGTGCAATCAACTGCACGCCGCGTGGAAGCGATTTGCATCCAGTGACGAAGATCGTGTTGCGGTACTCACAGGAGGGGATCGGAATTTCTGCACCGGCGCCGACACCCGGGATATGCCTGAAAACGTGTTGATCTGCATGCCTAACCTTGCGGTTGAATGCAGCAAGCCGATCATCGCGGCGGTATCAGGTTGGGTTGTCGGCGCAGGTGCGTCGATGGCAATGATGGCCGACATGGTTGTTGCTTCATCTGATGCCAAGTTCATGTACCCGGAGGCGAAAGTGGGCGCATTTGCCGGGTTGATGGGGGGCTTTCCGACCCGCATGCCGATCAAGGTGGGCATGCAGTGGACGATGACCGGCGATCCGATGAGCGCGCAGCGTGCCTACGAGATCGGATTTGCGAACGAAGTGACCGAGCCGGGGCAACAACTGGAACGTGCGCTTGAGCTGGCGAACAAGATCGCAGCCAATGCCCCGTTGGTGGTGCGGGCGCTCAAGACCCTGGCATTCCAGACGCTGCCGCGTGGTCCGATCGAACAAAACTTCGCGAACGCTCTCATGCTGCAAGGCATCCGCAACAGCGGCGACTATGTCGAAGGCCTGACGGCTCATGCTGAGAAGCGCAAGCCAGCTTTCAGGGCTGAATAGAGACGCTCGGAGCTGGTGCTTTTAAAGCGCTCCATTCATACATTAAATCTAGAAGTTTCTGAGGTTAACTACCATTGACTCGTCTTTATAAAAGACCTAATATGAAGCGCTTCAATAAATCCATTTTGACAACAGTTGACGAGGTCTTCCCGCTGCTGATTCCGTGAGCACATCAATCCTTCGATCATGCCGTCCGGCGTGTCTGGAACGTATGAGCCAGACGCCGGCCTGCTGAAGGTCGACCTAGTGAACTTTGACTGCGGCAAGCCGGACGACAACTACGTGTCCCCTCCAAAGATTTCCTTGAACCAGTTTTGATGTTGAGTGCCACCCAAATGACCGACCTGAAGAATAGTCCCGCGTGTGCCTGGTTCTGCGAAGCTCCCGTCGGCGTTGATGGCGTTGTGTGGAAGTCGTTGGACCTGCCGTCGCCCGCGTCGGATCAAGTCCTGGTGAAAGTAGAAGCTGCCAGCTTGAACTTCCCCGACTTGTTGATAGTCCAGAACAAATACCAGATCAAGCCGCCGCTTCCCTTTGTACCGGGCGCCGAGTATGCGGGGGTAGTGCAGGCGGTCGGTCACGGAGTTAGCGGGCTCAGGCAAGGGCAAAGGGTTGCATGTCTGGCCAGCACCGGGGGATTCGCCACGCACGCTCTGGCGTTTGAACGAGATTGCATTGTTCTTCCGGATGGCATGGGCTCGCCTGATGCGGCGGCGTTCGTGATCACGTATGGAACTGCTTGGCACGGTTTGATGGATCGCGGACAACTTTCTCCGGGAGAAACCGTGTTGGTGATCGGAGCCGCCGGCGGCGTGGGAACAGCCGCCATTCAGATCGCGAAAGCCGCAGGCGCTCATGTCATAGCGGTCACTTCGTCGGACGAGAAGAATGACCTCTGTCTCTCCCTGGGCGCTGATCAGGTCATTAACTATTCCGTTGAGTCGACACCCGATCGCTTCAGAGCTGCCATCAAACGATGCGCCGGAGGCAGGGGGGTTGATGTCGTATTCGATCCAGTCGGGGGAAGCCTTGCGGAGGCGGCGGTGCGGTCATTGGCCTGGAGAGGACGCTTCCTTGTGGTTGGTTTTGCGGCCGGATCGATTCCATCGATACCCGTGAATCTCCTGCTTTTGAAAGGCGCTTCCATTGTCGGGGTGTACAGCGGCGACTTTGCAAAGCGGGAGCCAACTGCTAATGCTCAGATGATGGCAACGTTGTTCGACTGGTATCAATCTGGGAAGGTAGATCCGCTGATCTTCCGCACCTTGCCTATGCAAGAGCTAAAGGCTGCCTTCGATCTGATGGGGTCCAGAGAAGTCAAAGGGAAGATTGTTCTAGCGAACTGACCGCGAAATTAATTCTGGAGACATAACAAGCCAATGATAAAAACACAACGAAACGAACTGAGCGCCGAACTGCGCGAGCGTCACCAGATCGGCGCAGATTGGAAATTTGGACGTCGATTCAACGTCCGATGGAGCGAAGTCGACAGCTTCTCTCACGCCAATCACACGTCTCATTTCGGATGGATCGAAGAGACGCGCAACCTCTATCTGGCCGACGCTGGGTACCCGCTTCGGGACAAATCGGTGCCCGGGCCTATTGTTCGAGAGGTGGGTTGCATTTACGAGAGGTCGCTGCTGCTTGAGGACGACGTGCTCGTGACCGCCCGAACCGAGTGGTTAGGGCGAACCAGCTTTCGCATGAACTATGCGGTGTGGAGTGAAGGGCTGATAGCGAACGCATTTGCCATATGCATCTGGATGCTGAGCAGTGACGCAAGCAAGCGGCCCATCCCACAGGACCTGCGCTCGTATATGCAGGCACTCGACGGTGCGATCGAACGGAGCAATCCGCAGCCCTAAAAGGCATTTGCTAAATCTGTGTCGAGTGGCAGCCTTAGCGCAAGTTCGGACACAGCTTCATCCCACACACGCCATCTCCCGTGCATCTTTACGAAGAGTACCAATCATGAAACTCAAACATCTCCTTCAGCTTTCCGCAGCCTTCCTCATTCCTGTCGTTTCGCACGCGACTGACTTTCCAACGCGACCGATCAAGCTGGTGGTTCCGTTTGCAGTGGGCGGCCCAAATGACGTGGTCGCTCGCCTGATTCAAGAGCCCCTCACCCGCGCGCTGGGCCAACCAGTCATCGTGGAAAACCGGATCGGTGCGGCAGGAACGATTGGCATGACCTACGTCAAGGAAGCGAAACCGGACGGCTACACGCTGCTCGTCGGAGGATCCACACCGGTCATTGCCGCATTGATGCAAAAGAAGCCGCCCTACGACGTGGCGCGCGATTTCATTCAGGTGTCCCTCTTCGGCTCATCCCCGATGATTCTCCTGTCGCACCCCTCTATGCCGGTGAAGACCCTCGGGGAACTCGTGACGTATGCAAAAGCCAAGCCAGGGGCAGTTAACTTTGGCATGACGGGTCGCGGATCGATTTCCCATCTGGGCACTGAGCTTTTCAGCCAGAAAGCGGGGATTCGCATGACTGATATTCCATACAGCGGAGGGTCCCCGGCAGTCGAAGCATTGCTCAAGGGCGAGATTCAGCTCTATATGACATCGCCTACGGACGCGATCTCTCAATATGTTTCGTCGGGTCGCCTGTTAGCACTGGCGGTCGCATCCTCGAAGCCGATAGCCGCGTTTCCCAAAACGCCGACGATCGATGCCACTGTGAGCGGGGTCAACGTAGAGATCTGGTACGGATTGTTGGCACCGGCAGGCACACCGCCCGACACGGTATCAAAGATCGAAAAAGCAGTGGCCTCAATCACCTCGACCCAGCAATGGAAGGACAGGGTTCGCGTTTCGCTCGGAATCGAGACGGCCGGTTTTACGCAGAAGCAATTTGAGGATTTCTACAAGGCGGAGATCGATACATGGCGCGCGGTTGCACGCAAAGGCGGACTGATCGAAGAGTGAAAGCACACAAACCTCGAAAAGGTCGTTCCCCATGGCAGTGTGCGTCTTGATCGCCTTCTGATGAGTGAAGCCACGCTCATCCGCCAGGTCACAAGTGGCTTGGTCGAAGCTCACCGTAGCGGCGTTGCCTGGGCATCTCGGGATTTCGACCCCAAACTCACCATCGAAGACGCCTACGCCGTTCAGGATGCTGTGGCTCAATCGCTGGGTTGGTTTTCTTCCGGGGATTCCTGTGTTTGGAAGGCGGGGGGCAAGGTGCAGATGACCGCCGCACGCCTGCCTTTGGTGTTGTGCAGTGGTGCGTACTGGAGTGCCGCCGGGTGCCATCAACTCACCCTCGAAGCGGAACTCGCGTTCCGCCTTGGCAGCACGCCGGCAGGCATCGACGATGTGCTTTCCAGCATAGCCACAGTATGTGTCAGCATAGAAATGGTCGGAACGCGGATGAAGGATGGTTTCATCGCACCAGCGACATGGCGTTTGGCAGACAATTCAATGCACGGCGTCCTGGTGACCGGATGTGAAGTCCCTTTCTCGCAACGCCAATGGGCAGAGCAGACGGCATCGGTAGAAGTCAATGGTAAGGTGCTTGCCGAAGTAAGGGGCACCCATCCGAATGGCGATCCCCTAACCCCTCTACCATGGCTGCTCGCACACTTGCACGCACGAGGGAGGCAGCTTCGCGCGGGAGATTTGGTGACGACAGGCGCTTGGTCGATCCTCCCTGTCGAGCCTGGAGACTCGGTCTGTGTGCGTTTCGATGCCTTGGGAGAGGCCACTTTGCACATCAGGCCGTGAGACCCCGTTGATATCCGATACCGAGCAATGCGGACATATCCTCTTCACCGCGCGCTTGCGAAAATCATGAATACCTAAGAACTAGTTTCCCGGTCAAGGGGCTAGCCAAATTCTTAAACGCACATATCATGAAGGTGGAGGCAAGCAGTGAGTTTTCTGAAACTTCTGCAGCCAACTGAAACATTCGTGTGGAGGCCTGATGAGGATTGACTGCAGCCGAACCGCCGCCGGCGATGCAAAAGCGCCCGAAAGCGTTGCTCGCTTTTGTGCGCAAACAGTGCCCTATTTGGCTGATGCGCAATCCGAGGCGCAATTCGTGGAGGCCATGCGCGACGTGACGATTTGGCACCGCGACCGCTCTCCGTGGTATCGCGGGTTGCTGAGCCACTCCGGCGTTCAAGCGGAACGCATTAACACCATGGCTGACGTGGTATCTCTACCGCCAGTGCATGCCAATTTCTTCAAGCAACATGAGGTGCTGTCCGTGCCTGAATCGGATGTGGTGTTGAACCTCACATCCTCAGGTACTACGGGGCAGAAGTCGCAGATGTTCTTCGACGCCTTCACCATTGGCAATGCCAGGCGCATGGTGGACGATGTCATGCGCGCTCGGGGTGTGGTGAGTGAGGCGCCAGCCAACTACCTTGTAAATGCCTATGAGCCCACTGATGGGCTGCGTGTGGGCACCTCCAATACCAATCAGTACCTGATGCGCTACGCACCACCAGCGAAGGTATTTTGGTCTTTGCGTGCGTTAGGGCAGGGGCAGCACGAGTTCGATGCTTTTGGCGCTCTTGCTGCGCTAAGAGACTACTCTGAAGACCTTGATAGACCCGCACGCATCATCGGATTTCCGGCGTTTCTGCACTTTGCCCTGCAGCGTATGCAGCGCATGGACATGGAGCCTCTGCAGTTGCCAGCAGACAGCTGTGTGATTTTTGGAGGAGGTTGGAAAGGCCATGCAGATCAAGCCATTTCCAAAGAGCAGCTTCATCATGACATCACCCACTGGCTGGGTATTCCTTCAGACAGGATAGTCGAGACCTTCGGCGCGGTGGAGCACAGCATCCCGTATGTAGGTTGCACCCAGCATCACTTGCACGCGCCCCTATGGTCTCGCGTGCTGGTGCGCAACACACGAACCCTCGCGCCGGTGCCAGACGGCCAGCCAGGTTTTCTCTCTTTTCTCTCGCCCTACATCACGTCCGTGCCTGCACACAGTGTGGTCATGGGTGATCTGGCTGTACGCCATGCTGGCAACTCATGCGCTTGTGGCAACCCGATGCCTTGGTTCGAGGTACTTGGGCGCGCAGGAACATCTTCCAATAAAAGTTGCGCTGCTGCGGCAGCGGAATTGCTGCCCTCGTCGTAATGATTGCTGACTCCATGAACACCGCCAAGCTCGACACAGATACGCCGGACGCCGCTCACTATTGGTTTGGACGCTGGCTGCAGGCCGATGCCTTACCCCGCGCCCTGGACGAAATGCCGGCCCACATTGACGCGACCTTACCCCGTGTTTTTCCGCTCCAAGCGCTTTTGGCTGCCTGTGACAGCGTGGGGCAGCAGATGCAGGAGCGCCGGGGCTGCTATGAGGCCTTGTTGCGTGAGGCGAGTGATCTCCGCGGTGCGCAAGAAGCGGACACCATGCTTCAAGGCATGGCGTCCATGCTGCGAAAAGAAGCTATGCAGGCCAAGCTCCGCACAGAACTGGGCAGCGAACACCCTGGCACGCTGCAGCGCCGCTATCCGGATCGCCAGTATGAAGCCTGGACGGCCTGT
>JAECRA010000056.1 GCA_015999985.1 Comamonadaceae bacterium | reverse complement strand
CGGCACACCAGCAGCTTTCGCGTGCTTGATGGCTTCTTTTGTTTGAGGCATGACGCCGTCATCAGCGGCCACCACAAGGATGACGATATCGGTGGCTTGCGCACCACGAGCACGCATGGCCGTGAAGGCTTCGTGACCGGGGGTATCGAGGAAAGACACGACGCCACGAGGCGTTTCCACGTGATAGGCGCCAATGTGTTGCGTAATGCCACCTGCTTCGCCAGACGCGACTTTAGCGCGACGAATGTAGTCGAGCAGCGATGTCTTGCCGTGGTCGACGTGGCCCATGACAGTGACCACAGGCGCACGAGGCAAGGCCTCAGCAGCTTGCGCCTGTACTTCGAATTCGGTGAAGGCCTCAGGATCGTCCAGAGCAGCAACGACTGCTTTGTGACCCAGATCCTCGACCAAAATCATGGCCGTGTCCTGGTCAAGCGGCTGGTTGATGGTGACCATCTGACCCAGCTTCATCAACTGCTTGATAACCTCGGACGCCTTGATCGCCATCTTGTGGGCGAGCTCGGCAACCGTAATGGTTTCGGGCACGTGTACCTCAATAATGCGCTGCTCGGTTTGAGCGGCTTGCATCGGCATGTCGCGATGGTCGCGATCACCGCGACGTCCGCGAGGACCTCCGCGCCAATTGCCACCCCGGCCAGCACCACCTGAGGTGTCGCCACGAGTTGGAATGCCCTTTTTCTTGGCGGGATCACCAGCCCAACTGGACGACAACTTGGCCGACTTGACCTCTTTGTTTCCGGACGGCGCAGCAGCGCCTGCCCCAGTACCCGCTGGTCTGACAGTACCGGTGACTGGTTTGTGCAGCGTTCCCTTGACACCAGCAACCTTGGGCGCTTCAACCTTTTTCGGCTCTTCAGGCTTCTTGGCCACGAGGACGCGCCTAGGTGCGTTCATCATGTTGCGGATAGCCTCTGCCTCCGCCAGAGCCTTGCGACGACGCTCATCCTGCTCACGCTGGCGTGAAGCCTCGTCTTCCGGTTCGGATTTGGCTGCTACAGGAGCTACAGCAGGAGCGGTGATCGCGGGTGCAGGTGTCGAATTCACAGATTGCTCAACAGGCGCAGCAGGCGCCTCAGTACTAACGGTCTCAACCTTGGCTTGCGTGCTCTTTTCTGACTGCGCTTGTGCAGGCTCAGCTTGAGCAGGCGCCTTTGAAGGCTCTTGCACAGAAGATGCGGCGACCGGAGCAACTTGCACAGGATCAGCCACTTGCCCTGGGGTAGAAACTGAAGTGGGGGCAGGAGCGGATGCAGCAGCTGCAGCGACTTGAGCCCGCGCAGCGTTAGCATTTACCTGCACTTCACGCTGACGGCGTTTCTCGGCCTGATCTTCTTCTTGCCGACGCATGAACTCTGCGTTGCGGCGGGACTCAGCACCGCGGCGGGCCAACTCAGCTTCGTTGATAACGGAAGCAGCTTGGACAGGTGCCGTTGCCGGTACCGGTGTGGGCACTGGTGCAGGCTCAGGTGCTGGTGCAGGTGCAGGTGTTGGAACTGGTGCCGGGGCAGGCTCGGGCTCAGGCTCAGGTGCTGGAACAGGTTCGGGCGCGGGCACTGGTGCCGGGGCTGGCACGGGCGCTGGAACAGGAGCAGGTACTGGCTCTGGTGTCAGTGTTGGCGTTTCTTCGACTTCCGGATCCATTGCGGAAACTTCGTCGTCTCGCTTGATGAAGGTCCGCTTCTTACGGACTTCAACCTGAATGGTACGTGCCCTGCCAGTCGCGTCGGCCTGCTTGATTTCGCTGGTCGATTTCTTTGTCAGCGTAATTTTCTTGCGTGCGGCCGATTGCGTTCCGTGACTGGTCTGCAAGTAATTCAGTAACTTCTGCTTGTCATTGTCGGTCAGCGCGTCGGAGGGAGCCGACTTGGGCACTCCTGCGGCCTGCAATTGTTCAAGCAGAGTTTCTGTCGGCTTTTTGAGTTCGTTCGCGAACTCGGAAACAGTGGTGTTCGTCATATGCTGTGCGTGTCTCCATGACCATTACTCTTGGTCTGCAAACCAGTGCTCGCGCGCCTTCACAATAAGCGCGCGGGCTTCGTCTTCGGACTGCTGGGTGATGGCAGTTAGCTCATCGACTGCCAGATCAGCAAGGTCATCGCGGGACTGGATACCCGCTTCGGCCAATTTCGCAATCAGTTCAGGCGTCAAGCCCTCAAGGTCACGCAGATCCTGAGAAACGGCGTCCACCTGTTCCTCACGAGCAATTTCAATGGTCAACAAGGCGTCCTTGGCACGGGCGCGAAGCTCGTTGACCGTGTCTTCATCAAAGCTTTCGATGTCCAGCATTTCCTGGATGGGCACATAGGCAACCTCTTCCAGGTTGGTGAATCCTTCTTCGATGAGGATGTCTGCAATTTCCTGATCCACATCCAGCTTTTCCATGAAAAGCTGGCGCGTGGAACCAGTTTCTTCGGCCTGCTTCTGAGCCGATTCGGCAGCGTCCATGATGTTGATCTTCCAGCCCGTGAGGTCTGAAGCCAGGCGGACGTTCTGCCCACCACGCCCAATGGCGATGGCAAGGTTTTCTTCGTCCACAACCACATCCATGGCGTGCTTTTCTTCGTCTACGACGATGGATTGCACGTTGGCGGGAGCCAGTGCGCCAATCACGAACTGGGCGGGATCTTCAGACCACAGAACGATGTCCACGCGCTCACCAGCCAATTCATTGGTGACTGCGTTGACGCGCGTACCACGCACCCCCACACAAGTACCAATAGGATCAACTCGCTTGTCATGACTCAGTACGGCAATCTTGGCACGGCTGCCAGGATCACGGGCGCAACTCTTGATTTCGAGAAGGCCTTGCTCGATCTCTGGCACCTCATTGCTGAACAGTTCAATCATGAACTCTGGCGCAGAGCGCGAGAGCAAAATTGGAGCGCCGCGCAAGGTCAGATCGACCTCCATGATCATGGCACGGACGCGATCGCCATTGCGCAGATTCTCCTTAGGAATCATCTCGCTACGGCGCAGACGCCCTTCAACCCGGCCTGATTCGACCAGGATGTCACCCTTATCCATACGCTTGACGGTGCCGGAGAAAATTTTCTCGCCACGCGACATGAAGTCGTTCAGAAGCATTTCGCGCTCAGCATCGCGAATTTTCTGCAAAATCACTTGCTTGGCAGCCATGGCACCGATGCGACCGATCGGCACCGACTCCACCGACTCTTCGATGTACTCATCGACTTCGACGTCAGGGATTTGCTCTTTGGCTTCGAACAGAAGAATCTCCTGCTCGGGCAACTGAAGACCCGCCTCATCAGGCACCACGTGCCAGCGACGGAAAGTCTCGTACTCACCCGTGTCGCGGTCAATAGCCACACGGATATCCACTTCGCCTTGGTACAGCTTCTTTGCCGCCTGCGCCAGCGCAGCCTCAACGGAGCCAAATACCACGTCGCGCTCGACGTTTTTCTCGCGCGAAATGGCCTCGACCAGCATCAACAGTTCGCGATTCATGATTAAGACAACTCCATATCAAATCTCCCCGCCTTAGATAAAGGCGCGGCAAGTACGGCTCTAGACCGTCAATCCTTTTCGTTTTCCGGGGCTTCCAGAGACGATTGCCCACGCCCCTTGAAATCCACCATGGGCGCCAAACGGGCGCTTTGCAACTCATCCAGCGCAAAGGCCATGACATTCACCGGAGGAGGAGCCCGCTTTGCACTCACGCGCTGCCCAGGCTTGACCGCCACCTCGTCACTCCAGATGATCTGCCAACCCGCCGACTCAGCACGCTGCAGCGTGCCGCGAAACTTCTTACGATTGGCGCTAACATGACCCGCCGCCGCTGCAACCCCCAACGGAGCCTTGAGCACAAGATCAACCACCTGCCCTTGAAAACGCTCGAAATCCAATTCATTGCGCAAGGGCCGATCGATACCGGGCGAGGAAACCTCAAGCCGCTTGTAATCAACACCCTCCACCTCCAGCACATACTGAAGTTGACGCGTCACGCGCTCGCAATCCTCAACAGTGATAGAGTGGACAACAGCATCACTGGGACTCCAGGGAATATCTATCGAGACGCGCAGCAACCCGCCAGCAGAGCGCTCCGTCTCTACCGGTTCAAATCCGAGCCCGCGAACGGTATCGTCTATCGTTTGCTGCAGCGCAACACTCGTCAAATTATTAACCCCGGGCCACTGGGCCTCAAAAACAAAAAAGCATAAAAAATGGGCGGTAGCAACCCGCCCATTTGGTCGTGAATTAATGCAATTCTACCACGAAAGCGCGACCCCTTGGACTCGGTTAAGCGCTTACCAAGTTCCGCCCCGCTCTTCGCATATCATTAGGCACCCTCTGCAAAATCCATCGTGAATACTAGGTAACAAACCCGGACTCAAGGAGAGCTTTTGCAAAGGGACACAAGCCAAATCAGCGTAAGAATGAACACCGCGAAGGTGCCTGACAAGTGAATATATTGGAGCTAATGCGGGATTTTCTAGCCGAGCGGCTGGAAATACCGGGAGAAAAAGTCGTGCCCGAAGCTAAATTGGCTGATCTGGGCGTCGATTCCTTGATGTTTGCAGAAATGCTGTTTGAGCTGGAAGACAGGGCGAAAACCGAGCTGGACATCCGCTCGGCCGACGCTCTGCCAGAAACAGTTGGCGAATTGGTGGCCTTGATTGAGGCCCATCTGCAATCAGGTGCCGCGGCGGCACCTGCCCCGCCAAGCGCTGCTCATTGAGTCCATCGCAAGAATGCTTCACAGAGTAGCCGTTACCGGCCTCGGCATTGTCAATCCGTTTGATGCTGAGGGCGCGCCCGCTTCAGACGGGGTGACTGATTTCTTCCAGCGTGTCGCTGACGGGCAATCGGCCATATCACTCTACGAAACCGATGATATTCCCCGCGCAATATCGGTTCCAGCCGTACGGTGCGCAGCATTCCGACCTGAACTGAAATTAGGCAAAGCCCTATCCACCATGATGGAGCGCTTTGCGCAGCTCGGAGTGGCTGCGTCGTTTGACGCATGGGAAGACGCGGGATTTGATCGCGACTACGCCAAGGCCTCAGGAATAGCCAGTGCAAGTGGAGTTGCCTGGGGTACTGCCCTTGGCGGGCTGATGGCGTTTGAGCGCGGTTACCGCGATTTCTGGCAGCACGGACGTGAGCGCGTGCCTCCCATGTCTGTAGTGTTGGGCATGAACAACGCCGCCGCAGGCCATATCTCTATTCAGTTGGGCCTGGGAAATACTGCCCTCACCTATTCAGTGGCTTGCGCTTCCGCAGCAACTGCAATTGGCGAAGCGTTCCGCCAAATCCGTAACGGGCGGGCCAAGCTCATGGTTGCAGGTGGCTCTGACGCCACACTTGCCTATGCAGTGGTTCGCGCTTGGGAGGCTCTGAAGGTGCTCGCGCCGGGCGATAGCCTTACCGCACCGCAAGCTTGCAGACCTTTTCATTCAGACCGCGCTGGGCTGGTTCTGGGAGAAGGAGCCGCGGCGCTGGTCCTCGAAGACTGGGATCATGCCGTGGCGAGAAACGCCCGCATCTACGCAGAATTGGCCGGCTACGGAGCCAACGCTGATCATGTTCATCTGGTGCGACCTGACCAGAACGGGCAGGTCGCTGCCATGAAAATGGCACTCGATGAAGCAGGTCTGTCACCTGCAGAGGTGGGGTATGTCAATGCCCATGGAACTGCCACACGCGAGGGAGACCCGATCGAAATTTCCGCTTTGCGAGCCGTTTTCGGGCCGTATGCCGACGGTCTTGGAGTGAGCGCCACTAAATCAGCGCATGGGCATTTAATGGGCGCAACAGGAGCGGTTGAAGCTCTGCTGACTGTCCTGGCGCTGCACTACGATACATTGCCGCCAACCGCTCATCTGGATAATGTGGATGCTCTTTGCGCAGGAGTAGCGCACATTCGCGGCACTGCTCTGCGTGGCTCGAAGGTCAAAGCGGCCCTCTCTAATTCCTTTGCCTTCGGAGGCAGCAACGCAGTGCTGGCTTTCAAGGCGGCCAGCTAGTACCGCATGGCGCTGGTTACCGAAAAACACTTGACCCCACTTTTTATGTCCTCCTCTCCTTCTGCACATGACGCCGACGCTCTGATCCCTGAAGTGGCGCAGCTGATGGTCACAGCCTTGAATCTGGATATACAAGCTTCAGAAATCTCCCCAGACGCTCCACTCTATGGAGACGGCCTGGGTCTGGATTCCATCGACATTCTCGAAGTCGCGCTAGCGGTATCAAAAAAGTACGGTTTTCAACTTCGTGCCGATGATGAGGAAAAGGCCGCCATTTATGCGTCGCTGCGAAATCTGACGCAGCACATTGCGAAGCACCGCACGACTTGACTGATGTAGTCGCGGGCCCGGCCCGCCGCTGAAGATGATGCAGTACCCACTAAGCAGCCATTTGCCGGGAGATGTGATTGCCCATCGATCCGGTGAAGCGATCACGGCCGGCCAGTTTTATCAGCAAGCCCTGGATCTCGCGGGCGAGTTGCCTGCAACCTCATACATCATCAACACTTGCCAGGATCGATATCTGTTCATGCTGGGTTTTGCCGCGGCTGCTTTGTCCGGCAAGATCACTTTGATGCCCTCCAGCTTTGCACCGAATACGATTTTGCAGTTGCAATCGCGGTATGCGGGCTTGATTTGCTTGCATGATGGGCGTGACCAGGCTCAGGGCTTGCCCGAATTCAAGATAGCAGCGCGCGCACCTGCCGAGCTCGCTGCCGTACAAGCTCCCCTGATCGACGCGGAGCAGGTGGTTTCCATAGTCTTCACTTCTGGTTCTACAGGCGAGCCCACCGCGCATTCGAAACGCTGGGGGCTTCTTTGTGTTAACGGTGCTTCCGAATCCGAACGTCTGCAAGCGAAAGGCATGGCCATCGTTGCGACTGTGCCGCCTCAACACATGTACGGTTTTGAATCCAGCATTTTGCTGGCACTTCATGGTGGCTCCAGCATCTGGAACGGCAAGCCCTTCTATCCCGCAGACATCATTGATGCACTCCATGCAGCGCCACGTCCGCGCATGCTGGTCACGACGCCCTTCCATCTTTCAACCTTGATGTCGGCCGAGCTTCCTTTACCGTCGTGCGATATGGTCCTCAGCGCCACAGCACCTTTGGCTTTGCCACTGGCGGAGCGAGCGGAAGAGGGATTTACAGCTCCTCTGCTGGAAATCTATGGCTGCACGGAGAGCGGACAGGTGGCCAGTCGGCGGCCTTCAGACAACCCCGCGTGGCACTTGCTTCCTGGGGTGAAAATGGATGCGAGAGAAGAAGGCGCCTGGGTGTTTGATGGTCATGTGGAAGGCCGTGTACAGCTGTCTGACCACATTGAAGACCAGGGCAACGGGCGCTTTGTTCTTTTGGGGCGTCATGAGGATATGGTCAACGTTGTTGGCAAGAGAACATCCATCCCTTACCTTAATTCGCAATTGCAAGCGATTCCCGGCGTTGTGGACGGATGTTTTCTGCAGCCCGAGCCATCTCCAGGTGACGCCAGCGATCTTGAAACTGTGCAGCGTCTGGTGGCACTGGTTGTCGCCCCTACTCTGGGTACGCGAGAAATATTGGCGCAATTGCGTTCTCGGATAGATGCCGTGTTTCTCCCGCGCCCGGTGCTGCGAGTAGACGCACTTCCACGCAATGCCACTGGCAAGCTCGTTCGATCCGAGCTGCTCGCTCTATACGACAAACACCGTTCATGAAGATTTTTCTGGCTCCAAGCTGCCCCGCTGTGCGAGGTCCACTGCCCCTGCGCCGGGCGCCTCCCAGGGGAGTGCTTTGAAAAGGATCCTAAATTGGCAAGACTGGCCAGTACTTGGTCGCTGGCAAGTGAGTCTGGACCATCCGGCACTGGATGGGCATTTCCCTGGGATGCCCGTGATGCCTGGAGCGCTTTTGCTTAGCTGGTTTTTGCAGCAGCTCAATCGTTCCACCGGCTCTGCTGTGGTGGAGATCAGGGAAACTCGGTTTTCTGGCGTCGCCTTGCCTGGAGCGCAGCTTGAGTCTCGCGTTTCGTCAAACGGTATCGACACGCAATTTGCGATTGTGGACAGCAGTTCAGAGCCAGCGCGCGTTGTCGCCTCGGGACGGGTGGTTGTTGCCAGTGGGGACGCAGCAGCATGAAGCCAACTTCGGTTCGCAAGGCTTCATGGGCGCAAAACCCAGAGCGCAGTTCTATGGCTGCACTGCGCTTCATGAGCTGGCTCTCACTTACCCTGGGACGCCGGATCAGTCGCTTGGTGCTTTATCCGATTGCCCTTTATTTCCTGCTGTTCGCGCCGATCGCCAAGAGGGCTAGCAAAACCTTTCTAAGCCGGGCCCTCGGACGTCCCGCGCGGCTGCGTGATGGTTTTAAGCATGTGCTGGCGTTTGCCTCAGTGGTGCATGACCGGGTGTATTGGCTACGCGGCCGTTTCGATCTTTTTGACCTCAAAGTCTCAGGCGAGCAGAGTATCGCTGATCCGCACGCAGAAGGCCGAGGCATTGTGTTGCTGGGGGGACATTTTGGGAGTTTCGAGGCATTGCGCGTATTGGGAGAGCGCCACGATATAGATGCCAAAATGCTGATGTACCCAGACAATGCACGCATGGTTACCGCAGTGCTGGCCGCCATCAACCCGGCGCTGACGGACAGTGTCATTTCTCTTGGACGGCCCGAGTCGATTCTCCACGTCAGGGAGCATCTTTCGAAGGCAGGGTGTGTGGGCATACTGGCTGACCGCACGCTGGATAGCAACAATACCCGCGAGCTGCCATTCCTTGGCAAGCCAGCCCACTTCCCCTTGGGACCATTTCGTCTCGCGGCCATGCTACGCGCGCCCGTTGTTTTCATGGCGGGGATCTATTTGGGTGGCAATCGGTACCATCTGCACTTCGAGCCAGTCCTCGATTTTTCCGAGGTCGCGATTGAAGACCGCGATGCAGCCATCACCACCGCTCAAGACCGATTCGTCGATCTGCTGCAGCAGCATTGCAAGACTACTCCCTGGAATTGGTTTAACTTCTATGATTTTTGGCAAGAAACTCCGCAGTGAATCCCGATCTCGCAGGATTGTGGTTCTCGCAGCATTGGCATGGGCCACCGCGACGCCCGCATGGGCAAACTGGAACATCGATGCACTGATGAAGCAGCTTTCTCAGCATCCAGGTGGTAGTGCGCGCTTCACGGAAACAAAGAAAATTTCAGTTCTCGACACCCCCGTGGTGAGTTCCGGCACCTTGCTTTTCAGCCCGCCTGACAGGCTCGAGAAAAACACGCTTCTTCCAAAGCCTGAGTCCATGGTGCTGGAACGTGACCGCTTGACGCTTGTTCGCGAAGGAAAAAAGCGCGAAATACGTTTGCAGCAATACCCGGAAGCGATGGGCATCGTGGAAGCCATCCGCAGCACACTGCTCGGCAATCAATCCGTGCTGCGGCAGCATTACGCGCTGCAATTGCAAGGCACAGAAACCAATTGGCGATTGGTACTGACTCCATCCGAAGAGCGGACTTCACGCTGGATCACGCAAATCCTGATCAGCGGAAAAAGCAACCAAGTCACCACCGTAGAGACACTTCAGGCAGATGGCGATCGTTCCGTGATGGCCATTGAGTCCGATAAGTAAGGCCTCCCCAATGCCTTCGAATTCACTACGTGCCGGCTCCTCACGCGGCGCGCTATGGCTTTGGGCCTTGCTCATGCTCGCATGCGTGGGCATTGTGGCGACAAGCCGGTTCAGCACCGACATGTCGGCGTTTCTGCCCAAGGACCCGGATGCGCGCCAGCGCTTGCTGGTGGATCAGATTCGTGAAGGGGCACTCTCTCGCATGGTGCTGATGGGCATTGACGGCGGAACGTCCGTGGCCCGCGCCGATGCGTCTCGCGCCCTGGCGGCGAAGCTGCGTTCCAGCAACGAGTTCGTAGGTGTTGTCAATGGCGATGAAGCCAGTCGTGAGCATGACCAGGAGCTGGTGCTCAACTACCGATATCTGTTGAGCCCCGCTGTGACCCCCGAGCGATTCAGCGCTTCTGGGCTACACGATGCCATCTCTCAGACCGTAGCCGACCTCTCGGGCTCTGCAGGCCTTTTGCTCAAAAGCCTGCTGCCCCGTGACCCTACGGGTGAATTGGTAAGGACACTGGACTCCATTTCAGGCGCCAATATGCCTTCAACCAGCGATGGCGCCTGGGCTTCGGCCGATGGTGAACGTGCCTTGCTGGTCACCATGACATCTGCATCCGGAACGGACACCGACGCGCAAGAGCGCACCTTGGCGAGCATTCAAGCAGCCTTTGATGAAGCCAATCCCACTGGGGAGTTGCGTCTTCTAATGTCTGGCACACCGGTGTTTTCCGTTCATGCACGCAGCACCATCAAGTCTGAAGTGGAGCGGCTTTCGCTGATCGGTAGCCTGACGGTGTTTGCGTTGCTGTTTGCCGTATACAGGTCCATACGCAATGTGGTGATTGGATTGATCCCCGTGGCATCGGGCATTCTCGTAGCCGTTGCAACTGTAGGCCTGGGCTTTGACACCATCCACGCCATCACCATAGGGTTTGGAACGACCCTGATTGGCGAATCTATCGACTACAGCATTTATTACCTGGTGCAAGCCCATGACCCTGAGGCATGGCGCCGCAGCTATTGGCCGACGATCCGGCTGGGCGTTGCCACCTCCGTGTGCGGGTTCGCAGTGCTCCTGTTTTCCAGTTTTCCAGGGTTGGCCCAACTGGGCGCCTATTCGGTCGCTGGCTTGATCGCGGCAGCGGCGGTTACCCGCTTTGTACTTCCTGCCTTGCCCACAGCGCCCGTTCCCATGGAACGCATTGAGTGGTTGGGCGAGCGCATGGCGCGCCTGAGCACATGGGCACGCCGCTTGCGGTGGCCGGTAGCCGCCCTGGCGCTTGCGGCCTTGGTGGTAGTCATCATGGGACGGTCGCAATTGTGGTCAGAAGGCCTCTCAGGTTTGAATCCTGCGCCCATGGACCTGCAGAAAATTGACGCGGAACTGCGCAAAGATGCCGGGGCGCCAGATCTGACCCACATGGTGGTCGTATCGGCCGCCACAGAGGACGCGGCGCTGGCGGCCGCAGAGCAGATCGAAAAGCATCTGCAGCCCCTCATAGACAGCGGCAAGATCCGCGGAATCGAGACCCCCGCGCGCTTCATGCCCAGCCAGGCCACGCAAATGGCCCGAAGAAGCGCGTTGCCCGAGGAGCAAGAGCTGCGTCAACGGCTCGCTTCAGCGTTGAACGGTCTGCCGCTTCAGGCGGTGAGGCTCGAGCCTTTCATTGAGGACGTTGCGAGCGCGCGCTCGGCTCCAGACCTAAGTGCCAAGGTGCTGCAGGGCACCAGTTTCGCGTTTGCCGTACAAAGCCTTCTGCTGCAACGCAGCGAGGGCTGGTCTGTACTGATGCCGATCAAAATGCCTGAGGGAGGGGGGGCGACTGAGGCGGCGGCAGCCAAGGCTGCTGCCAACGCACTGCTGGCGTCACCGGGTCAGGGTATCGATGTGTTCTATCTGGATCTGGAAGAGCAAACTACCAGCATGTTCGGGCAGTACTTGCAACAAGCGCTTATGCTCGCCATGGCGGGTGGTCTTTGCGTTGTGCTTTTGCTTGCTGTCGCGTTACGCAACCCCGTTCAGGTTCTCAAGGTGGTGTTGCCGCTCGCTGGAGCCGTGGTTCTGGTGATGGCCGGACACGTCCTTGGCGGAGTGCGAATGACGCTGCTGCACTTGGTGGGCCTGCTGCTCATCATTGCCGTGGGATCCAATTACGCGCTATTTTTCCATCAGCGTGTGGGAGATGACACGCCAGGGTCGGCGCCAGCAAGCACGGGGCTTCCGCGCGCGACAGCACTGGCATCCTTGGCCATGGCCAATGTTTCCACCATGATTGGATTCGGTGTGCTGTCATTTTCGAAGGTTCCAGTACTTCAAGCTGTGGGAGCCACCGTAGGGCCGGGCGCCTTGCTGGCCATGTTGCTTGCCATGAGTTGGTCAGGCGATGAGCGTGTGAGTGACACCCAAGGACGCGAATGATGAAAACCGCCCTGCCCCATGACGGTACCAGTCCCTGGCTGGAGAAAATTCGCAAACGATTCAGGGCCCTGCCTTTTCTGAAAGCTACAGGCAACACCGTATTTCTGTTTATTTTCTTCTATCTGTATCTCTACATCCAGCGCAACCCGGCATTCGAGGTAACTCAAATACCGGCTACCCAGCTTGACCGATGGATAGGCTTTCAACCATGGGCGCTGGCTTTGTATCTGTCGCTGTGGGTCTACACAACCTTGCCTGTTGCACTCCAACCAGACTTCAAGCAACTCACCAAGTATGGTCTGCATATCGGCATGATGTGCGCGGTCAGTCTGTTGATTTTCGTTTTCTGGCCAACTTCAGTGTCGGCAGCGGTAGGCACGCGCGAAGGAGGCGGGATGTTTGAGATGATGTATGCCGTAGACACGAATGGAAATGCCCTGCCCTCCATGCACGTAGCGGCGGCGGTGTTTTCTTTCATGTGGCTGCAAACCATATTTCGGTCCGTGGGAGCGCCCGTATGGCTAAGAGTGATAGACGCACTCTGGTGTGCGGGAATTTGTTATTCCACACTCGCCGTCAAGCAGCACCTGTTGCTGGATCTGATTGCCGGTGGCGCACTGGGCGCTGTTGCTGGATGGCTTAGCCTGCGTAGCGCCGGAAGAGGCAAAATAGCCAGGTAACAACATCCGGTAAATTTTGAGGGTGTCCGACAAGAAGTTCGTGCCGGTTTAAGCATAATTCAGCTTGGGCAGCGCCTTTTACCCGCACTGCAGTTTTCCGAGTTTCAATGATGCAGCCTACCTCCATGTCTGTTCAAAGGTCCGCGCGAATTCTCCTGGCTGATCTACTGAATGACCAGTCCTGCCATGCGGGACATGTTCATGGCTCCGCACAATCCGCCGCGTGCCAAGAATGCGCTGCTTTCATGGCTGAACAACGATATTTGTGGCAGTACGACCATCTGGACTTCGTGCGCAGTATTAAAGGGGACTTATCACGCCTCATTGCTTGCAAGTCTGCTCTCTGCAATACGCGCCTGGCGCCGACGCATCCTCATTCCAACCACCTAAGAAGCCGCTAGCGCAGGTGCCCTGCGTTCACGTTTTTTAAAGCCTCTCGCTTTTTGTGCCGAAATTACTCTGGCGTGTCTATGAACCTGTAGCTATGGCCTTGGGCGTCGCGCTGCTGACGCTCGTTTGCCTCTCCTGGACGCCATTCGCAATGATTTTGGGCGCCATACTCCCTGAATCCCGCGCCAAGCATATAGGTCGCGCGGCCATTCGAACCGGGTTTCGCATTCTCCTGCGTTTGTTAGCCATTTTTTGTGGCTGCAGGTTTGATCTGCGGGAAGT
Organism: Comamonadaceae bacterium; assembly: GCA_015999985.1. Classification (GTDB taxonomy): domain Bacteria; phylum Pseudomonadota; class Gammaproteobacteria; order Burkholderiales; family Burkholderiaceae_C; genus Ottowia. The sequence continues at coordinate 17,887 of JAECRA010000056.1, read as the reverse complement.
CAAAGAGCTTGGCCGTCGGCGTGAACCCATGGTGGTGGTGGCCAATCATCCCTCACTTTTCGACGCCATCATTTTGGTGTCGTGCCTTCCCAATGCCGTGTGCATCATGAAGGCGGGGCTGATGCACAATCTGCTGCTCGGTGCCGGTGCTCGCATGGCGCGCTACATAGTGAATGACTCTCCTTTGCCTATGATCCGAAGTGCCATCCACGAACTTCGAGAGGGTGCGTGCCTGGTAATCTTCCCTGAGGGCACGCGAACCAACACGCCGCCGGTAAGTGCATGTTCCGCTACAGCGGGCGTGATTGCAGCGCGTGCCGGCGTTCCTGTACAGGCGCTGCTGATCGAAATGAGCTCTAACTACCTGGGCAAGCACTGGCCAATGTGGCGCCCGCCTCGCCTTCCGCTTACCGTGCGTGTGAGACGGGGTCAGCGGTTTGACTCCATAAGACAACCCCATGATTTCGGGCGGGAAATTGAAGCCTATTTCCGAGCACAGCTTGGCCCGGTCTCAACCGAATCTCACGCGGCAAAAAATCTGGATACCCGGCATGGCTGAACTCCCTAACCCGCCAACGCGTAGCGCATCGCCTACGCATCTGGTGCTGATACCCAGCTACAACCCCGGCCGCAAGGTACTCGAGACGGTGCGTGCGGCGCGGACTCATTGGACGCCGGTTTGGGTTGTTGTGGACGGCAGCACCGACGGCAGCGCCGATTGGTTACGCGAGCTGGCGGCTCAAGACCCTGGTTTGCGCGTCATTGTCAAACCTCAAAACCAGGGCAAGGGTGCCGCTGTCTTGTCTGGAATTGACCAGGCAGCTCAGGAAGGCTTCACCCACGCTTTGACGATGGACTCTGACGGCCAACACCCTGCTGAACTCATTTCGGATTTCATGAAGGCCTCGCAAGCCTCACCCGCAGGGATGGTGTTGGGCGTCCCGGTTTTCGGTAGCGAAGCCCCCAGGCTGCGCGTTTGGGGAAGAAAAGTCTCCAACGGTTGGGCCAACCTGGAAACCTTGGGTATGGGCATCGGGGATTCGCTGTACGGTTTTCGGGTCTACCCCATCGCCCCGCTCGCGCGCGTCATGCGAAACCAGCGCTTCATGCGCCGCTTTGATTTCGATCCTGAGGCCGCAGTACGCCTTTGTTGGGCCGGGGTTCGCCCCGTCAACCTGCCTGCGCCAGTGCGGTATTTCACTGCGGAAGAAGGTGGCGTTTCGCACTTCAAATACCTGCGCGACAACACATTGCTCACGTGGATGCACACTCGGCTCTTCCTGGGCTTTCTTTTGCGTCTACCCTTGCTGGCGTACAGGCGTCTGTTTAGCCGATAGCGGCGTGGGCTGCTTCCGCCCCCCAATCGTCGCCGGCAACCTGCCGGTTACCCCGCCAGCCAGCACAAAGATGGCACGTTGGAGCAAGCTGAATACAGAACGGCTAAGCCTTGCGGAATGCGGGCGGCCAAGCCGCGCACGACGCGCTCATGAGTACATGGCTCCGTTGATCCCTATAGTCTGGCCCGAGATATAGCTCGATTTTTCGCTGGCCAGGAAAGCAACAAGGTCAGCCACCTCCTGTGCTTGACCGGCACGTTGCATGGGCACCAGTCGCTTGATGGAAGCTTCATCGAATGCGCCCTCACTCATGTCTGTGGCGATGATGCCAGGCGCAACCGCGTTAACGGTAACGCCTCTGCTCGCACACTCTTGCGCCAGCGCTTTGACCGCGCTATGCAATGCTCCCTTGGCCGCCGAATAATTGACCTGACCGCGATTGCCAGCTTGACCGGCCACGGAGGTAATGGCGATGATGCGGCCCCACCGCGTACGCAGCAGGGGCAGCATCAGAGGCTGAGTGACGTTGAAAAACCCGTTCAGATTGACATCAATCACGCGATGCCATTGCTCAGGCCGCATGCCGGCGAAAATCGCGTCGTCGTGCACACCAGCGTTGTTGACAATGACCTGGATGGGCCCTGCCTCCAACTGCTCGGCCAATACTTCATCGCAGGCCGATCGATCGGTCACGTCAAACACCAGGGGCCGAGCAGCCCCGCCAGCGCTTTTGATCTCCGCCGCCAAGGCCTCAGCCGCTTCGCGTTGGCGATTCGCGTGAACAAGGACTTCGAAACCTTGTGCAGCCAGTGTGCGGGCGATCGCCCCGCCTATACCGCCACTGGCACCAGTGACCAGTGCACGACGAAGAGAAGATGCTGAAGTAGTCATACGGTTGGCAAAGAAGCATTTAGCATGACCATAGCGCGCCCTTGAAGAAGAACGCGTTCCGCCGCCGACAGTTTGAATTCATAGACGCAGTGATCGCCGTTGTCGGCTTCGCAACGCGTGGATACGGTAAGGTCTTCCGACAGGTCATCAAGCCTGTCCACGTGCAGCGAAACATTCCTTACATTGATCAGAAACCCTTTGCTGGAACGCTCGGCGCCCCTTAGCTCAGCCATCAAGGCGCCGTGCAACGCCATGGCCTGAGCGGCGTATTCGATACCACAGGCAGCCCCTAGCATGCCATCAATACGCATGGGATTGTTCGGCAGGCAGTGGCTTTTTGAAGTGCAAACCATCTCCTGCGCAGACGCTAAAACCACGTGATCGAGCAGACACATGAGGCCTTGATGAGGAATGCGTGCGGCGATCCAGTCTCGGGGCTGGCCGGCGGCGCTTGCCCAAACGTCAGAGGAGAAGTTCACAGTCATTGTGCCTCTGCCCTGGCCACTTGAACCACCAGCGATTGGGGTACGAAGTATTCGATAGCGATCTCTCGCACAGCAGGCTGCGAATCGTCTGAATCAAAGATAAGTGCTTCAGCCAAGGGCAAGCCACGCATGCCGGGCATAGTACGGACGCATGCCACCAACGCAGCATGGTCTCCCTGTAGCTCGGAGGGGGCACGCTCCTGCAAAGCTCCGCGGCGGGCCATGCGAATCTGCGCAATGGAACGCTCGCTGCGCACCGGCGAAAGCACCAACGCCAGGCCCCCTGTGTCCCGAAAAGGCCGTTTGGCATGCAGGGGCGCAGGGTATTCACTGTCACACGCCACCAACAGCACGGATTGCCGGGACATCTCCACTTGACTGATGGCTTCAAGCAACCCGGCGGCAAAGCTGGCATCAAAGGCGCCCAGCACCTGTCCGGCCGGAGTTGCTCCAGTCGCAATGGACCAATACCCGGAGGCGGCGTTATGCACTGAATTATGAAACCGAGTTGGCGAAATCTGCCGGTCGTCAGACGCCAGCAACTCACATAACGAGTGGCAGTTGTGGCCATCGCCGCCTGAGGACGCAAAAACATTGGGCAGTGAGCCTGGATCTACCTGCGCATGCTGGCAGGCTTCAAGCCCCACGGCCAAAGCCGCTTTGACAATTCGGCTGGCTCGCCGACGCTCTGCGGGAGGCAGCAGCTCGGGCGCTGGCAACACAGTGGGCGCACATTCATAGGCCATCTCACCGCTCAGGATTGCACGCGCGCTCCTCCAATCAGAAATGCCGGGTGCCAGCATACCGATACCTTCCACCCAGACTCGGATAGGCTCTGCTGAATTCACGTTCACGTGGGCTCCCTTCGGGACAGAATCAAACTGCAATTGCTGCCACCGAAACCAAAAGAGTTGGAGAGCACGTGTTTCAGTGAGGGCGCTGCTCTTGGCGTTAAAACCAAATCTAACGCAATGGAAGGGTCAGGGTTTTGGGTTCCCACGCTGGCGGGAAGCAGTTGATGGCGCAGCGCCAGCGCTGAAATCACTGCCTCCAGGCCCCCAGCTGCACCCAGCGTGTGCCCGGTCATGCCTTTGGTGGAGCTAGAGGGGACACTGTTGCCAAAAATAGCCGCCACCGCGGCACCTTCAGATGCATCGTTGGCAGGTGTCGCGGTTCCGTGGAGGTTGATGTAGCCGACATCCTTCGCACGCAGGCCAGCACGCTCCAGGGCCTGCTGCATGGCCGCACGCGAGCCCCGCCCTTCTGGATGAGGAGCGGACATGTGATGGGCGTCACTCGATTCCCCCCAGCCGCTCAGAACAATGTCGCCGGAGCTATCCGAAGCGCGCTCCAGCAGGGCGAAAGCGGCAGCCTCGCCAATCGATAGTCCCTGGCGTTCGGTATCCCCTGGCCTGCAAGGTTCGGGCGATGTCAGCTCCAGTGAAGAAAAACCATAAAGCGTTGTCAGGCAAAGCGAATCCACTCCGCCCACTACGGCCGCATCCGCCAAGCCGCTGGATATCAAACGGTCCGCTGCAGCAAAAGCCTTTGCAGCCGAAGAACAGGCGGTAGACACCACGGTGACCGGGCCGCGTAAACCCAGATAGTCCCGAACAAACGAGCCCACGGAGGACGTGTTGTGGGTGCAACGGTAATTGAACCAACTGGGCAAAGCGCCCGCAGCATCTCGCTCACGATAGGCCAACTCGGCAGACAGAATTCCCGAAGTGCTCGTGCCCAGAATCAGCGCCACGCGGTCAGAACCGTGACGAGATATCGCAGCCTTGACCGCACCTTCGAAGCCATCGGCGCGCAGGCCCAGCAAGGCGAGGCGATTGTTTCGACAGTCATATTCGGCCACCTCAGAAGGCAAAGTCACGTCGTCAATGCCAGGGGCCTCGCCGATCCAGGTGTTGATAGATGCAGTCTCGAAATCACAAGGCTTCAGGCCGCATTGGCCCTCCTGCAGCGCTTTCAGGTGCGGTTGCAGGCCGACGCCCAAAGCGGAAGTGGCAGTAAACGCCGATAGCACCAATGGTGCGCTTGTGCTCATTTGGAGACTCCAGTGCTCGGCACCCGGGCGATGAGCATGGTGTTGGCAAAAGGCGGGCCGCCTTCTGTTCGAATGGTCCGCACTTCAAAGCCCAGTTCATGCAATGTCCGCGCCCAATCAGATACCGGACGGCAATACATGGGCGAGAACCCATGGCCTCTCACGAAGGTGACCGCCTGATCCACCCAGCGACTAAGAGAAAAGCGCAAGCCACCGGCAGCGTCACCCACCCGAGCTAGCAGCACGCCACCTGGGCGTAACGCGGCTCGAATGCGGCGCAGCACATCTTCTTGTGCATCGGGACCGAAATAATGCAATACGTCAAAAATAGTGATGACGTCCACCGCCTCAAAGCTGGTCTGGCAGATGTCGCCACGCTCTATCCGCACACGAGGCTCGCCAGCGAACGCTGCCTCCGCACGGGCCACGTCCTTGGACATCAACTCAAGACCATGCAGACTTTCCAGGGCTGGAGGAGGTGTCCAGCCGGCAGGCCATGTTCCGGCCTCATAGCACTGGCGGGCTGCCAGAAGCCAGGAGGCGAAAACTGCCTGGCCACAACCCAGATCCAGAAAGCGGCCTTGGGCCGGAAATTCACCCAGACGAAGCAAGTCGATAAAAAGCGGGTCGATGCCTAACTTGCCCCTTGCGAAGTGATAGCTAAAGCGCCCTCCACTGCTGTAACGCGCGCTGGCGACATCTACCAACGCTCTATGCAACGCATGCTGATCCGGAAAAACACCGGAATGCGCGTCGGGAAGCGAAGACTCTTGAATGGCCACAGAGGCAGCTGAAGACGGTTTTTCTCGGGACATGCCCAGGACTTGATCGGGTTTTCTCATTCCTGCACCTCCTTCAGCGCATAGTTGGCAATTGGCGTGCAGCCCGCTTGCAAAGTAACAGAGTGCAGACCTTTCTGTTGAAGCGCCGCCAACAGAGGTGGCAGGACATTAAGAATCACGGGGCTGCCGGTGGCACTTCGGGCCGAATGTCCGTCATGCATCAGCAGAATGTCGCCAGCAGTCAAGCCCCTCGTAAGGCGATCCAGCACAGTAAGCGCATCGCCAGTACGGGTATCGTAGGGCCTGCGGGTCCAGCTTGCCAGACGAAGACCGCGCCGCGCTAACAAGGGATCCAAAAATGGATTTCGCAATCCGGCGACGGCTCGGAAAAACTGTGGAGTGCGTCCAGTGATTTCGTGGAGTGAGTGCTGGGCGCGGTCGATTTCCAGTGCCATCTTCCTTGGGCCCGAAGCGGCAAAAGAATGGGGGTGGGTATCGGTGTGATTTTCTATCAAATGGCCACGACGCAAAATTTCGAGAGCCAGCGTGGGGTGCTGGCGGACACGCTCGGCAATGCAAAAAAAAGTGACTCTATGGTCGGTGCCATCCAAAATTTCAAGCACATGTGGGGTGACTTCAGGGTCAGGACCATCATCGAATGTGAGGGCTACTTCGCCTCGGGCGGCAGCTTGGGGCGGAAGCTGGACAAGGTTGGGGCCCAGGAGAGTGCTGCGAGGCAACAACCCGGAAATGGCCGCTACCGCGTGGGTTGCCAATACCGCACTTCCCCACAACGGCCAAAGTTGAGGGGCCAACAAGGCACCTGCGCCTGCGCCCAGATGCGCGGCGGCGCCTAATTTCAAAAATGGACTTGGCCGCCAAGACCGGTACGGTGACTGAAGCATCGCGAACGATTATCCGCGATGCGTTCATCGTTTAGGCGATGCAACAGCCCAATCAAACAGTAACGTACCCGTTCGTCTTGATAACTGTCCAAAAAAAGCCGAATGGAAAATCAGATTTTCCCGACAAAGGGCTTCATACAGCCGCCAGCAATCGCTGGGTGTAAGGGTGCTGCGGCGTGTCAAGCACCTGCCCTATAGACCCAGACTCCACAATTTCGCCATCTTTGAGCACGATCACATCGTGGGCCATGGCGCGAACCACATCGACGTCGTGCGTGATGAGCAGGTACGCCAACCCGCGATCACGCTGTAAGCGTTGAAGAAGGCTTAACACCTGTTTTTGAATGGTGACGTCAAGTGCGCTTGTCGGCTCGTCGAGCACCAGTAGACGTGGCTCGACAATCAAGGCGCGCGCCAAGGCAATTCGCTGCCGCTGGCCACCTGAAAATTCATGGGGGTAACGTGCTAGCAGGCGCGGAAACTGCGATTCTTCCAGACCGACTTCGCCTAGCGCCTGACGAACACGTTCGGCACGCTCTACGGCAGTCACGTCAGGAGCGTGCACAAGCAAGCCTTCTCCCACGATTTCTTCCACTGTCATACGGGGAGAAAGTGAGGAAAAGGGGTCTTGAAACACAACTTGCACCATGCGGCGCAGCGGCTTGTCGGCCCCGGCCTTTCGTTGCCAGCGCCGGCCGCCTTCCAGTTCAAGATCACCAGAAAACGGTAGCAACCCCAGAGCGGCAAGCGCCACCGTTGATTTGCCGGATCCGGATTCGCCAATAACACCCAGCGTACGACCCGATGACAAGCTAAAACTAGCATCTTGCACCGCAACAAATTCACTCTTGCTGAACCAGCCGCGCAAACCGGCCACGGGGACCGGATAGCCCACCCGCAAATTTCGGGCCTCCATTAAAGGTGGCCCTCCCGCGCCGGGCTCCACGACATGACGCTCAGGTTTGCTGTCCAACAGCTTCTGGGTGTAGGGGTGTTTTGGCGCTTCGAACACATCGGCCACAGCGCCCTGCTCCACCAGTTTCCCGCCTTGCATCACCGCGATGCGATCTGCGAAACGGCGCACCAGATTGAGGTCATGTGTGATGAGCAGCACAGCCATGCCATTTTTTTCCTGCAAGCTGATGAGCAAATCAAGAATCTGCCCACGCAGAGACACATCCAGTGCTGTGGTGGGTTCGTCAGCCAGCAGCAGCTTGGGTTGGCAAGCCAGCGCCATGGCAATCATGGCACGTTGACGTTGGCCGCCGGAGAGCTGATGGGGGTAAGCGGCAGCGCGCCGTGCTGGCTCGGGAATGCCCGTACTTGCGAGCAGATCCACGGTGGCGTCTGCCAATGGAGCGCCCGACAGACCCCGCTTTACGCGAAGCACCTCGGCGATCTGCTCACCCACCGTCATCAGTGGGTTGAGTGCGGTCATGGGCTCCTGAAAAATCATGGCGATGTCGTCCCCACGCAGACCGCGCATGGCACGCTCAGGCAGAGCGAGAAGCTCACGCGTCTGGCCGCCGTCGTTGAACAACACGCGCCCAGTCGCTTGCGCTTCTGGCAGCAGCCGCAGCAGCGCCAATGAAGTCACTGTCTTGCCGGAGCCAGACTCGCCCACCAGTGCCAGTCGCTCGCCGGGCGCAATGCTGAAGCTGACATCATCGACGACCGGCTTACCGCCGAACGCCACGCTCAGGTGCTCCACCTGAAGCAAGGGTTCCACGTTCTGTGAAATACCGCGCTCAGTCATTGCGCCTTCCTTGGATCCAGCGCATCTCGTAGCGCGTCGCCCATGAAGGTCAGCAGCAGCAGCGTCATCACCAGCACACCGAAGGTAGATAGGGATATCCACCAGGCGTCGATGCTGTTCTTGCCCTGGCTGAGCAATTCACCCAGGCTGGGCGTGCCAGGGGGAACGCCCAAGCCTAGAAAGTCGAGAGAGGTCAAAGCCAAAATGGCCGCACTCATGCGAAAGGGCAAGAACGTCACCACAGGCGTCATGCTGTTGGGCAAAATGTGGCGCCAAATGATCTGGCCATTGGACACGCCCAAAGCCCGTGCACCTTTGACATAGTCGAGTTGGCGGTTTCGGAGAAACTCAGCTCGCACATAGTCCGAAAGGCCCATCCAACCGAACAGGCTGAGCAAAACCAGCAACAGTCCAACGCTGGGCGCAAAGATGGCGCTGAAGATGATGAGCAGATAGAGCTCGGGCATAGCACTCCATATCTCAATGAAACGCTGAATCGCCAGGTCGGTCTTGCCGCCAAAAAAACCTTGTACAGCCCCTGCAGCAATGCCGAGCAGAGTACCCACCGCCGTGAGGGCCAGTGCAAAGAGAACGCTCACTCGAAAACCGTAAATCAGCTGTGCGAGCAAGTCACGCCCCCTGTCATCGGTACCCAGCCAGTTGTCTTTGGTAGGGGGCGCAGGGTTGGGCGATTTGGCGAAATAGTTGATGGTTTTCGCACCGTAGGGATTCAGTGGGTACACAGCCCAGTTGCCCGGCCTGGAAAACTGCTCTTTGATGAACGGATCCAGATAGTCCGTTTCGGTCTCAAAGTCACCTCCGAAGGTTTTCTCCGAATAGGTCTTGACCACGGGAAAGTAAAACTCACCTTCGTAGCGGACGATCAACGGATCATCGTTTGATAGCACTTCCGCGAAGAGGCTGAGCACCACAAGAGTCACAAAGAGGACCAGGCTCCAGAACCCCAGGCGATTGCGCTTGAAACGCTGCCAGGCGCGGCCTCTTGGCGAGAGCGCTAACGCTACGCCATTGCTCACGGCTTGTCCTTTGTGCAAAGACACGGCCAACCGCTCGTGCAGTTGCACCGCTCGGAGGGAGGGAGAGAAAATGCGGGAGTCACGCAGTCAAGTGTATTCGGGTCTCGACACATAGAACGGCTTTTCCATCGATTCGGGTTAGCTTCGGGCAGAGCTTGCACGGTTCATTCTGGCCGAAAGCACTTGGCCCGCTGGGGAAAATTTTCGGTGGAGATGACACTATGATCGGCCCATCGCAGGTCAAGCGACACGTCTCGATCTTGCAACAATGCTGTCAGTTCCCGAGGTCATGCCGCGTATTGCTACGATCAGTGATCGGTCCACAGGCGTCCTCGTCTGCTAACAAGAACGCGCAGGCCTGACCGGCCCCCTAGTGTCTCGTATGGGAAATAGAGCATGATCATATCTGGACACATTGATGTCGCCTCACCAGAATTAATCTCGGGCTGGGCTATAGCACCAAGCAACCCGGGCATGCTGCTCAATCTCCGGCTTTGCCTCGGGGGGCGTGAGATCGGCCGCAGCACGACTGCGATTGACAGACCGGACGTCGCAGAACACTTTGGAATCACCGGGCACCGGAAGTTCGGTTTCGTATTTCCGGGCCTGGCCTCGGATCAGCTCCGTCAGAGATTTGAGATAGAGGTCCTCACTCAAAACGGTTGGCAACCCTTGATTCAAAGATCGACCCCGAGCAGATACCAGAGTATTGACGGGGACGGGGACGGCGCTTCGAATTCGCAAAACAAACTGGAAGCGCTACGCCTTGGCGAGCTTGTCACCGAGCCAGGCAGTCCACCGCTGCGTGGAAAGCGGATTCTTGATCTAGGCTGCAATGAAGGTTTTTTCTGCCGGGAAGCCCTGAATCAGGGGGCAGCCTCTGTGCATGGCGTCGACCGATCAAGCCACTTCATCGAAGCGGCCCGCAAGCTTGTCCCGAACGCCACGTTCACCAACGAATCCTGGTGGGACCTTCGCTCAGGTCAATACGACGTGATCTTCTTTCTCTCAGCCATTCATTATGAAGATCGCCAAAGAGAACTGTTGCATCATTTGTCGGGACTTCTAGCACCTGGAGGCACCTTGGTGTTGGAGTGCGGCTTATGGCTTTCCGCACCCAATCAGGCCTGGCATGTCATACAACGCCATGACGGGCCCATGCGCTACCCGACTAAAATGCACCTCGAAAACACCCTTCTGGCCGACTATTCCATTCGCTACATCGGGCCAAGTGTGATGCAAAGCGGAGACCCAGTTCCGAGGCATGTCTACCACTGCAGGCGCAAAAACAAGTCGGTCATTCTGGTTCACGGGGAAAGCGGGATCGGCAAAACTGCCATCACGCGGCAGATCGCGCATAACCAGAACAGCTACAGCACGGATGACCTCCTTCATCGGTTGTTCAATGAACAAACGATGAACGGATTGCCTATCCGAAGCACGATAGTCAAGAAGTTGCAGCATACACACCTTGATTCGGCGGTTGAGATGGCGAGCAAAATCATTGAACTTGGTCTGGTCAAGGATTTTTGCGCGCTGATGGTGCAAGAACTCCCACTGGATCTGGAGCTTACCGTCGTCGAAGGGCAGGCACTTTCAGATCCGGATGTGCGTCGCGAGTTGATGGACCTCCTCAGGCATCGAGGGGTCAGTGCTTGGGAACTCACGCTGGGCAGCACACCTGCCACCTCACCCTCCATTGCGCCACCATCGGCACCAGGAACTGACTCTTCGCAATCGTTAGCCTGAATTGCCATGGGACTCTCTGCGTTCTGCCCCTGATAAGGTAGTCGCATTGTGGGAGCGTTGGCTCATCGAACATGGAAAAAATGTTCGTGCATCTTCTTTAACATCTAAGAACAACTGCAAATAGGTTGAATCTGCGCCCTGAATGCAAACATGCTGAACCGACAAATCCGCTATCAACGAATCGTGACGGACAGCCCCGAACTGGGTGATCCGCTGCTGAGCGTGTTGGAAGTGGGAACAGGCCCGCAGAACATCGCGGATCTGTTGGGACGAAAGGTGGCTACGCTGCAAGCGCATCGCGGACCGGGCTCCGCCTCTGCATGGGCTGAACCTGTCGTCGGATCCTTTTTCTACCTCCCATTTGCAGACAACGCGTTTGACTACGTTCTCTGCGTGGATGCTCTTCAGTTCATTGCCAAGCAGGAGCGGGCCAGGGCGCTGAGTGAATTGGTGCGAGTGGCACGCAAGGAAGTGATTTTGTCATTGCCCTGCGGCTCACCAGCCAGGCAAAGCGATCTGGAGCTTGCATTGACCTTGCAACGCGCAGGCAAAAATCGTCCGATCTGGCTTCAAGAGAGCTTTATAAGAGAAATTCCCCAAATGTCTGAGGTGGTTGAACTTCTCTCAGGCACCGGAATTCGGTTCGAAATTCATTCGAACGAGGCATTGCTGCAGCACTACGGCGGCCTCATGCTGGATCTTTTTTATCCGTTTTCAACGCAGATTCACCAGCGGGTTCAGCAAAAAAAAGTGGGCGAGTTAGTGCTGCCCGCGCATGAGTGGGAGATCTATTACAGCTATCGCTTCAAACTGTTCAAGGAAGATAAGACTCGAACTGCTGTTCAATCAGAACGCTTATCTCACTTATCTCGCGTACCTATTCGCCAGGCGTGTGAGCCCGGTACGGCGATGTACGCCGTTTATCACAAAAGGCTACCATTGGCGAAAGGCACCGGCATCACACCCATCTACGTGGGAGAAGCTGCACAAAACGCCCAACCGGGTGAGCGTACCGAGGCAGCAGACAGTCCACTTGACAACAAGCGATGGTGCGAACTTTCCGGCATGAGTGAAATATGGCGAAACGGTCCGCGAACTGATTTTGTGGGCTTTTGCCATTACCGGAGATTTCTGGATCTTTCGCCAGCAGAGCCGGGGTCACTCCCAAAAGCGGCTGCCCATGCCGCAGAAGGCGGCGGCCAACCGCGCTCCGCACAACTGACTTACGAAGCCTATGCAGCCCGGGCAGACGATACGGCCAGGTGGCATGCAGAACAGGAACTGAGATCAAACCCAAACACTATCCTGACAGCACTGCCGTTGGATGTCGGACCGAACGTCTGGGATCAATACGCTAGCGTGCACAACGCGAACGATCTCTGCGAAATAACCAACCTGATCGTCATGCGGCATCCTTACCTGACACCCTTTCTTGCTGAAAGCTTCCAATCCAAGGCGTTCTACGCCAACAATCTGTTTGTCACTCACTGGGACCACTTCGACGAGTTGTGCTCCATTTGGTTTGACCTATTGGAAATCTTCGACAAGAAGGTGCCTGCGCGCGTTGAAGACTCCTACCAGCGACGAGATATAAGCTTTCTCTCCGAACGCATATTCGACGTGTGGGTACGATACAGGGTGTCGCAAGGCACCCGGTTATTGACTCGGCCGATCCTGGAGATCAGCTACCCTGGCCTGAACGTCCTTGCATGGTCAAGAGTGCCTTTGTCAGGCTCGTGAATGCTTGCCGAAATACGCACTGAAATGACGGAATCGTCCATGACCCAACGCGATAAGCTGCGCATACTCGTCACCGGTGGCGGAGGCTTCATAGGCTCTCACTTGTGTCAGAGGCTCCTAGACCATGGTCACTCGGTGATCTGCCTAGACAATTTCGTCAGCAGTTCACCGCGCAACATCGATGTCTTGCAGGGCCACCCACAGTTCGAGTTAATTCAGCAGGACGTTTCACTGCCGCTGACCCTGCAGGTGGATCAAATCTACAACCTCGCATGTCCGGCTTCCCCTGTTCAATACCAACTCAATCCTGTGCAGACCATTCGCACCAACGTGGCTGGCGCCACGAGTGTGCTCGAACTCGCGAAGACCACAGGTGCCCGCGTTCTGCAAGCGTCCACCAGCGAAATATATGGAGACCCGGCAGTGCACCCCCAGCCTGAGAGTTATTGGGGCCATGTGAACCCGATCGGACTACGTGCTTGCTATGACGAAGGCAAGCGATGTGCTGAAGCGCTGTTTTTCGCTTATCACCAGCAGTTCGCGGTGGACATCAAGGTGGTCCGAATTTTCAACACCTACGGCCCTCGCACCCAGTTGAACGATGGACGGGTCATCAGCAACTTCACTGTGCAGGCCCTTCGCGGAGAGGACATCACCGTTTATGGTGACGGATCCCAGACTCGAAGCTTCTGCTATGTGGATGACCTGGTGAGCGGCCTGATCGCCATGATGAACTCCGAGCAGGGGTTTACAGGCCCCGTCAATCTTGGAAATCCAGAAGAAATCACGATCCTGGAACTGGCTCAGAAGTTGACGGAAATGACCGCCAGTGGCTCGAGTATCGTGCTCAAAGCGCTGCCACAAGATGACCCTCGCCAACGCATGCCGGACATTCAACTGGCACAGCAGCGCTTGAATTGGTGGCCGAGCACCACCCTGAGTCAGGGCTTGGCCCGCACCATAGACTACTTTGCCCAGGAGCTCGCCAGAGTCAATCGAACTTCACCCGCGGGTCAACCCATACATAGCAAAGATCACTGATCAGCTTGGTGAACAGGCCAATCAGAGTGAACAGGTAGAGGGTGCCCAGAACCACTGGATAGTCGCGCCGGATCACGCTCTCGTAGCTGAGCAACCCCAGGCCGTCGAGTGAAAACAAGGTTTCAATCAGCAGCGCTCCCGTGAAAAATGCGCCTATGAAGGCTGCCGGAAATCCTGTGACCAGGGGGATCAGCGCATTGCGAAAAACGTGCTTCCAAAGCACCTGCCGTTCGCTCAAGCCCTTGGCTCGTGCCGTCAAGACATATTGCTTGCGAATTTCTTCCAGAAACGAGTTCTTGGTCAGCATTGCAGTAACGGCGAAGCTGCCCAACACCATGGCCGTCACGGGGAGCGTGATGTGCCACAGATAGTCGACTATGCGTGCAGGCCAACTCAGCTCTTCCCAATTGGCAGAAGTAAGCCCACGCAAGGGGAACCACTGCAACTGCCCGCCAAAAATCACCAGCAAAGCGACGCCCAGCACAAAACCGGGAATTGCGTATCCCACCAGCACGATGAGCGTGGTGATCATGTCAAAACGCGAACCGGCCCGCACCGCCTTGGCAACCCCAAGCGGCACTGAAATCAGATAGCTGATGAAAAACGTCCACAGCCCCAGGCTGATGGAGACCGGCATTTTTTCCTTTACAAGCGTCCAGACGTCCTTGTTCTGAAAAAAACTATGGCCAAGATCAAAGCGAGCAAACTGGCCCAGCATCTGGAAAAACCGCTCATGCGCAGGCTTGTCGAATCCATAGAGCGCCTTGATCTGCTCCAGCTGCTTGGGGTCAACCCCCTGGTTGCCTCGATAGGTAATGCCACCAGACTCCACACCACCGCCCGCCGAACTGCGCGCTTCCATCAAATATTGCTCAACCGGACCACCTGGCACGAATTGCAGCACCACGAAGGTCAGCAGCAGCACTCCCAGCAAAGTGGGGAGCATCAACAAAAGGCGCTTGACGATATAGGCAAACATAGTTTTTTAGACCCGACTCAGATGCCTGAAATCAATGGAGCAGTGTCACGCTAGAGGCTTTCCTAGGGCCTGCCAGCCTGAGGCTGCGCGGACCACCATGTGGACATCGCCCATTCCTCTGCCCGCGCATATGCAGGCATAGGCGGCTGATAAGCCAGCTTGTGAGCGTTATAGACCAATCGGTGCGAGGAAAGCGTCCACTGCGGAATATGGTAATGACTGTGCATGATGACACGGTCCAGTGCGTGACAGGCTGGCAAGAGCTCCTGAAGGCTGCGCGCGCTGACCACCCGCTTGACCAGCGCATCCACCGCAGGGCTCTTCACACCGGCATAGCTTGCGCCGCCCTCCACATCAGCAGACTTGCTGCCAAAGAGCTGTTCCAGTTCTTGCCCAGGATAAGGCGTGCCAGGTATGTTCAGGCTGATGATGTCGTATTCGAATTTGTCTACCCGCTGCTGATAGAGCGCAAAGTCGACAGAAGCAAACCGCAGCCGGATACCTAGTTTTTCAAGGCTCTGGATCCATGGGCCCACGGTGCGCACACCACCCTCCCGGCTATCCAGATACTCCAGCACCATGGCTTGCCCTTTCGCGTTGCGCAAGGCACCGTCGCGGTAGGTCCACCCTGCTTCGCGAAGTAGTTCCTTCGCCCGGCGCAGATTCTCGCGCAAGTTCTGCCCTGCTTTTTCGGTGTTGGGCGGTTCGTACATCGGGCCAAAAACGGCATCAGGCACTTTGCCGCGCCAACGCTCAAGCAAGGCCAGCTCGTCTGCATCAGGCATTCCTGTGGCCTGACAAACCGTGTTGCCAAACAGATCTTTCACGCGAGGATAACCGCCGTAGAACATCTGCCGGTTCATCCACTCGTAATCGATGGCCAAGCCCAATGCTTCTCGAACTCGTGCATCGCTGAGCATAGGCCGACGCGTATTGAGCACATAGCTTTGAAAGCCGGCTGGTAGCTTGTGCTGCAGTTCCTTTTTTACCAACTCGCCAGTGTTGAAGCGCCGACCAGTGATTCGGCGTGCCCAATCGCCAGCCGAATAGATCGTCATGAAATCGAACTCTCCGGCCTTCATCGCCTCAAGGCGTGCTGTGTTGTCACGGTAGATTTTGACCGTGATTCGCTCGAAGTTTGAAGTGCCACGAGCCACGTTCAGATCGCGTGCCCAGTACTGGGGATCGCGCACATACGTGATGTCGCGTCCAAAGCGAACAGGCCCTATACGATAGGGGCCGCTCCCGATGGGTATGTCGGTCACCACTTCATCGAAGGGTTTGCCAGCGCCCCATTTGCGGCTGAACACCGGGAGCGCGCCTACGGTCAAGGGAAGTTCCCGGTTCGCCAACTGAAAGCGAAAGCGCACGGTCCGCGAGTCAATGACGTCCACGCCCGCCACTTCATGCAACATCGTTCGATACGCTGGCGACGCCTGTGGGCTCATCAGCGTGTCGTAGCTGTGCTTTACGTCCTCCGCGCGGACCGGGTCGCCATTGTGAAAACGTGCCTCTGGCCTCAACTTGAACACGACCGAAAGGCGATCTTCGGCCACCTTGACATCTTCAGCCAGCAAGCCGTAGCCACTGCCGTTCTCGTCCATGGAGCCAGTGAGCAAACTGTCGAAAAGAAGATTGCTTAGATATGCTGGAGGCGAGCCCTTCATGGTGAAGGGGTTGTATTTGTCGAAGGTGGAATAGCGTGTGTTGCTAACCATACGCAACTCGCCGCCTTTGGGCGCTTGCGGATTCACATATTCGAAATGAGTAAACCCGGCCGGATACTTGAGCTCTCCCCAGAGCGCATAGCCATGTTCGGCCCATGCAGAAGCTGAAAGACCAAGAATCAGGGCGCCGAGAAAAAGTCGCATGCTGGGGATTCTGCCGTGAAATTAAACGAATGCGGCTTTTAAGTGAAAAAGCTAGGAGGCTGTCGGACTTGGAGCGCCGATAGCGAGAAACGGCCCCAGCGAGGGCAGTTTGTAAGGAATTTGCAGGCCCATAGCCATGTTATGGGTCAAGAAGACCTTGAAAAATGGACCGTTGCGGCCATTTCGCAGCCGGCGATTTCCAAGTCCGACAGCCTCCTAACCTGAGTGCTGCAACTGTCCGTTGGCCTTCTACATGCGACAATTCCCGCAGCTAATTCATTTAGGAGCGTTTACGCATGAGCCAGAAGACCGGCTTTCTCGCTGGCAAGAAATTGTTGATTACCGGCGTTCTTTCCAATCGTTCAATTGCCTACGGCATCGCACGCGCTTGCCATAACCAAGGCGCTGAACTCGCTTTCAGCTACGTAGGTGAACGCTTCAAGGACCGTATCACCGATTTTGCGGCGGAATTCGACTCCAAATTGATTTTCGATTGCGATGTGGGCAACGACGATCAGATTACCGCAATGTTCCAGGACCTTTCGGCCACCTGGCCGAAGTTTGACGGCTTCGTGCATGCCATCGGGTTTGCGCCACGTGAAGCTATCGCCGGAAATTTTCTGGAAGGTCTTTCGCGCGAATCATTCAAGATCGCGCACGATATCAGCGCCTACAGTTTTCCGGGCATGGCCAAGGCCGCCCTGCCTTTCCTGAACGACAAAGCCGCCTTGCTCACGCTCAGCTATCTGGGCGCGCTGCGGACGGTGCCCAACTACAACACCATGGGCCTGGCCAAGGCGTCTCTTGAGGCTTCTGTACGGTATCTGGCTGAGGCCGTGGGCCGCACAGCAGATGGTCGTTCCATTCGCGTCAACGGCATCAGCGCAGGGCCCATCAAGACCCTGGCGGCCAGCGGAATCAAGGATTTCAGCAAGTTGCTTGGTTTTGTGGCGGCAGGCTCTCCTCTGCGCCGCAATGTGAGCATTGATGACGTCGGCAATGTGGCTGCGTTCTTGCTGAGCGATCTGGCTGGCGGCGTCACGGCGGAAATCACTTACGTGGATGGTGGCTTCAGTCAAACGGCAGGCATCAGCTCGGAGAGTGTTGGGTAGATAGCCCCCCTGAGGCGCTGGCGCGTCTTCCCCCAAAGGGGACGCAGCCAGCGGCTTGGCAATGCCAGCTCCGCGGTTGGTAGAGCCTCCCCCTGAGGCGCTGGCGCGCCTTCCCCCAAGGGGGACGCAGCCAGCGGCCTGGCAAAGCC
>JAECRA010000055.1 GCA_015999985.1 Comamonadaceae bacterium | reverse complement strand
TCACTTCATCTGCCATTTCGGTTGATCGCATAGACCGCGCAGGGCACCCGGAAGTTTCGGGCCCCATCCATCGCCGAAATCAGCGCCCCGTCTCTGGTGCGTGTCACTCCGCGCAGCACGTGAGATTGAACTTGGCCGGTTGCTCCGCATGCCCGGATAGTGTGCTGGTGCTCAGCGAATGATCCCGTCTACCGGTTTCAGGAGTTCAGGCAGCGCCTTCTCCCCAGACGCGCGAAGAAGATCTATCTCAATGACCCGGCACATGGCGTCCAGCGGCAGGTGATGCGGGCGCACGCCAAATGGCTGCTCAATCTCATCTCCCAGCGCATCGAGACCAAAAAACGTATACGAGACGATGGCCACCACCACGGGCGTCATGAGGCCAGTAACGTCTACCAGGCCGAAAGGCAATAACAGGCAGTACATATACGCCGTGCGATGCAGTAATAGCGTGTAGGCAAAAGGGATGGGCGTTGAAGCAATACGTTCGCAACCAGCCTGCACACCAGCAAGTGCAGCCAGCACCTTATCCATTTCAGCCGCCAAGGGAAACGGCAGTCGCTCCTCACGGACCCAGCGAGAAAAAACCTGAGTATTCCGAGTGAGCAGTTCGTTGCCAGGGCTGACTCGTGCTGTGATTTGAGCCTGCTCCTCAGTTCCAATCCATTTGGTGAGATCGTCTTTAACATCCAGGCCGCGCAACTGGCATCGCAGCGAATGGGCAAACGCGACGGTACGAAAAAGAACCAGACGACTCTCCTGCGCTTGCTCCGGCGAATCAATCTTCACCCAGGCTTGCTGGCGAGCCAGGTTGCGACTCTGGTGAATCAGTTCACCCCATAGCTTGCGCGCCTCCCAGAAGCGATCGTACGCGGTGCTATTGCGAAAGCCCAGAAAGATGGCCAGTGCCAGCCCCATCAAACTGAAGGGAACCGGCGTCAACGTCACCTTCCATGAGAACAGCAAGCCATGGGTGAGCGTCACCAGAATAGCCAGTCCAGTGCACACTGCAATGCTGGAAGCAATGCGTGGCAGCACGGAGCCTTTGACAGCAAAAAAAAGGCCAAACGCATTCGGCCGGTCAAGCAAGATCAATCTACACCACCACGGGCTCCGGCTCCAGCCGGATGCCAAAACGTTCATAAACACTGGTCTGGATGGCTTTGGCCAAAGTCATGACCTCTCCACCCGTTGCCGGATTTTCCAAACCACCCCTGTTAACCAGCACCAGCGCCTGTTTTTCATAGACCGCTGCGTTCCCCACCTGCTTGCCCTTCCAGCCACAGGCGTCTATCAGCCAGCCGGCCGCGAGCTTGATGCTTCCATCGGCCATCGGATAGTGCACCACCTTGGGATCACGGCCAATGATGTCTTGGCACTGCTCTGGCGTGACGGTCGGGTTCTTGAAGAAGCTGCCGGCATTGCCGATGACGGCCGGATCAGGCAGTTTGGCACGGCGGATGGCCACGATCCAGTCGTAGATCTGCCGGGCGCTCGGGTTTGAAACGCCTTCTTCCTGCATACGCCGCTCAATATCCAGATAGCCGAGCACAGGTTTCCAGACCTTGGGCAGAGCAAATCGCACGCGCAAGATGAGGGTGCGGCCGCCGAGGCCCATGCTGGGCGGCGCATAGCCACTTTGGCTGGGAATGGCCGGCGGGTGCTTGAATACGGAATCGCGGTAACCGAAGCCACATTGGGCCGCATTGAGGCTAAAGAGCTCGCCCGTGGCCAGATCAATGCCATCAAGTGAATCGAAGCGGTCCTGCAACTCCACCCCGTAGGCGCCTATGTTTTGCACCGGTGAAGCGCCAACCGTGCCGGGAATGAGCGCCAGGTTTTCCAGGCCGGGCAGGTTATGGTCCAGGGTCCAGGTTACAAAATCGTGCCAATTCTCGCCGGCGCCGGCCTCCACGATCACGTGGCGCTCGGTCTCGCGCACCACGCGGCGGCCAAGCACCTCCACTTTCAGCACCAGCGATTTGACATCGCCCGTCAGGACAATGTTGCTGCCGCCTCCCAGTACGAACTTGGGTTGGCCGACCAGCGTGGCATCAGCCAGCACAGCCTTGAGATCTTCTTCATTGCGCACTCGCACAAGGGTGGCAGCACGCGCGGCTATGCCGAAGCTATTAAGCGGCTGCAGGGGGACGTTTTGCTCCACGAACATGGGACAATTGTCGCATCGCGTCCGCACAGCCGCTTATTTCGGCTTATTCAGTCATGACTATTGAGATCGCACCTGAAGCGCGCAAGCAAGCAGTGGCTTCGATCATGCGCTATTTCGAAGAAAACATGGAAGAGCGTATCGGCAACATCGCTGCTGGCGGTCTGCTTGGCTTTTTCCTGGAGGAAGTCGGCCCTTTGGTCTATAACCAGGCAGTGGCCGATGTCCAGGAGCGCCTTCAGCAGCGCGTGTCAGAGCTCGATCTGGAAGTACACGAGGACGAATTTCAGTATTGGCGCAAACGCCAACGCCCCATCAAGTAAGCCTAACCAAAGGACCCCAACATGCCTTCATTCGATACCGTCTGCGAACCTGAAATGGTAGAAGTCAAGAACGCGGTGGAAAACACAGCCAAGGAAATTGGCACCCGCTTCGACTTCAAGGGCACTTCTGCCGCCATCGAGCTCAAAGACAAGGAAATCATCCTCCTGGGTGATGCCGACTTCCAACTCCAGCAGGTCGAAGATGTCCTGCGCAACAAGCTCACCAAGCGCAATGTGGACGTGCGCTTTCTGGACAAAGGCCCTGTCACCAAGATGGGCGGCGACAAGGTCAAGCAGGTGATCACCGTCAAGAACGGCATTGCCACGGAAGACGGCAAGAAAATCCAGAAGATCATCAAGGAAAGCAAGCTGAAAGTGCAAGCTTCCATTCAGGGCGACGCGGTACGCGTCAACGGCACCAAGCGAGACGATCTGCAAGCCGTCATGGCTTTGCTGCGCAAGGAAATGGCCGACTTACCGCTGAGCTTCGATAACTTCCGGGACTGATAGGCTCAAAGCTACACAAGGTGTGTCTCGGTCCAACTGAAAACTGAAACAGGGGAACCCATGAAAGGCAAGTGTCTTTGCGGAGCCATCGAAGTCGTGGCCAATGATCAGCAGGAAGTTGGGCTGTGCCATTGCACCAATTGCAGGCGCTGGTCGGGCGGCCCCATGTTTGCAGTCCACTGTGGATCGCAAGTGGAATTCAGTGGGGCCGAACCCGTGCGCTACCGCTCATCTGAGTGGGCGGAGCGTGGCTTCTGCCCTACTTGTGGCACGCACCTGTTCTACTTCCTCTTGCCGGCCAACGAATACATCCTGACTGCCGGGCTGTTTCAGGACCAGGCGTTTCAGCTAACGAATGAGATTTTCGTAGACGAGCAGCCGCCCTTTTATGCAATGAAAAACGAGACAAAGAAATTGACTGGTCAGCAGGTCTTTGATCAGTTCGAGCCCGAGGCATGACTTTGGCCATGCTCCATCGCTGGGCACCGCTGGTTTCATTGTTGGCCTTGCTGCAAGGCGCCAATGTATTCGCGCAGACTACTGTATCGCTGCAGGGCATGCTGGGTAACCGCGCACTGCTTATAGTGGATGGTGGGGCGCCGCGCAGTGCCGCACCCGGAAGCTCCGTTGGCGGCGTGCGCGTAATATCAACCAGTGGCAACCAGGCCGTGGTCAGTATCAACGGGCAGGAGCGCACCCTGCGCGTGGGAGAAACGCCAGTCAACGTGGGTGGTGCGCCACTCGCCGGCGGCGGTGACCGCATCAGCCTGTCCGCAGACAGCCGGGGACACTTTGTCACCATGGGCAGCATCAATAACCGGCCCGTGCAGTTTCTGGTGGATACCGGCGCATCGACTGTGGCTCTGGGCAAAGCTGAGGCTGACCGACTGAACCTGGACTACAAATCAGGCAACCCTGTGCGCATAAGCACTGCCAACGGTGTGGCAGAAGGTTGGCGCATGAGGCTGCACAGCATCCGGGTGGGAGATGTCACTGTGTATGACGTAGAAGCCGTTATTACACCCATGGCCATGCCCGCGGTGCTATTGGGGAACAGTTTCCTGAACCGCTTCAACATGCGCAGAGACGCAGATCAGATGACCCTCAGTCGGCGCTGACTCTCGCTAAGGCGCTGGAGAGCAGAAGTCTCCGCGTCTCCAGAACGAATAAATAAGATCCTCTCGACCTTTGCAGACATTCATTTCTGCAAAGGATGATTTCAAGCTTGCGCGGCGGTCACCACAATCTCAATCTTCCAGGCAGGATTGGCCAGCGGTGCTTGGACGGTCGCGCGAGGGGGCGCGTTGCCAGGGGCAACCCAGGCGTCCCACACTTCGTTCATGACAGCAATATCTGCGATGTCGGTCAGAAAGATTTGCGTCCGGAGTATGCGGGTCTTGTCGCTGCCGCAGGTTGCCAGATGTTGATCGACCTGCGCCAGCACGTCCGACGTCTGGCCACGGATATCGGTGGCACCATTTTCAGGCACCATGCCCGCCAGATAGACCACGCCATTGAAAATGGCCGCCTCTGAAAGACGTGGGCCCATGCCGATGCGTTTGACTTCACTCATTTTCTACTTTTCTTTCCTAACTTGGATTCTGTTCCCGCCATCAGGCGGTTGATATTTTCCCTGTGGCGGTAGAGCAAGAACACCCCCATCACGACCATCGCCAGTGTCTTGGCGCCAGCCGAATTCCACGCCACACCATCACCCATCAAGTAGTACGCGGGTGCGAACAACGCAGCCACCATGGAAGCGAGCGAAGAATAGCGAAAGAAAAACGCGATGATGAGCCAGGTAGCCAGCGTGGCCACACCCAGCAAGGGCTCAAATGCCAAGAGTACACCGGCCGCCGTGGCCACCCCTTTGCCACCTGCAAACCCGAAGAAAACCGGATACAGATGTCCTAAAAAGGCCGCGATCCCCACAAGGGCCTGCGTGCCTTCTCCGAGCCCATAGGACGCACCAAACCATTTGACGAGCATCACCGGCAACCATCCCTTGGCGGCATCGAGCAGCAGGGTTACTATGGCAGCAGCCTTGGACCCAGAGCGCAGCACATTCGTAGCGCCGGGGTTTTTGCTGCCGTAGCTCCGTGGGTCCTTCAGACCCATGAGTCGGCTGACGATGACGGCGAAGCTAAGCGAGCCGATAAGATAGGCAAGCAGCGTTGCAAGCAAGGGCCAAAGTGTTTGCACAGTCTCTCTTATTTCTAAAGTTATGACGGGCTACAACGCCCTTATACAAGCTGCAGATCAGCCTGCCCTCATCCCCGCATCAATTTCTGCAGAGGGTCCAACCCAATACCTACCTGATAATAACTACAAGCAGATCATGAACATGTTCTTTGAACGTGTTCATGATCTTATAGGTCAATTGCGCACTGGACAGGCTTGGCGTTCAACACTTGAACGCACACCTGCGGGTCTATCCCAATCAGGTAGCCACGCCGCCCGCCATTGATCGCAATGCGGGGCAGCGCCAATATAGTTTCTTCCACATACACCGGCATGGCGCGCCGTGTTCCAAAGGGTGAGGTGCCGCCCACCAGAAACCCGCTGTGGCGGTTAGCGACTTCCGGCTGACAGGGCTCCACGGATTTGGCGCCTATTTGGCGCGCAAGGTTCTTGGTCGATACCTTGCGGTTGCCATGCATCAGCACGATGAGCGGCTTGGCGTCCTGGTCCTGCATGACCAAGGTCTTGACCACAGTGAACGGATCGAAGCCCAGCACCTGCGCACTGTGCTCCGCCCCGCCATGTTCCAGGTATTCATAGGGATGTTCCGTGAAAGCCACTCCTTGCGCTCGCAGCAGCGCAGTAGCGGGAGTTTCACTGACGTGGCCTCGTTTGCTCATGACAGCTTATTGGGCGGGGTCGCGCATTTCCAGACGGATATTGTCTACCGCCGCCAACAGTTCCGGCGAAAGTTGGGTGTCCCATGCGTCCAGGTCCTCGTCGAGTTGCGCCATGGTCGTCACACCGATGATGGT
Organism: Comamonadaceae bacterium; assembly: GCA_015999985.1. GTDB lineage: Bacteria > Pseudomonadota > Gammaproteobacteria > Burkholderiales > Burkholderiaceae_C > Ottowia. Next base: position 25,747 of record JAECRA010000055.1, on the reverse strand, counting down.
GCTGGCCACGCGCCAGGACCGGTAGCAGAAGGCAAGCGCCAACTGGGTGGGCGTCAAACCATGATCGCGCGCCAGCTGGTTGTAGCGGCGAGACGCATCCAGCGCTGCAGGTAAGCCCCAGCGCTGGCTCTTCATGCGTTCAAACAGGCTCATGCGGCCCACGGGCGCGTCTGCGGCGTGAATTCCGGTGGCGTCATACTTGCCGCTGAGCAAACCAAAACCCAAAGGCGAGTACGCCAGCAGAGCCACCTCCAGCCGGTGGCAAGTCTCGTCCAGACCGTTGTCATAGGCGCGTGAGATCAGGCAGTAGGGGTTTTGAACGGTGGCCACGCGCGGCAAGTCATGCTGCTCGGCCAGGCGCACAAATTCGTGCACGCCGTACGGCGTTTCATTTGAAAGCCCGATGAAGCGCACTTTCCCGCTCTTGACGAGCTTGGACATGGCCTGCAGTTGTTCTTCTATCGGCGTAGCGGACTTTTCGCGCTTGGGGTCGTAGTACATGCTCCCAAATGCCGGGACATGCCGCTCTGGCCAGTGAATTTGATAGAGATCAATCACATCCGTCTGCAGTCGCTTCAAGCTGGCATTGCATGAGGCTTCAATATCTGCTGCCGTCAAGCCCTGCCCTGCACGAACCCACGGCATACCGCGCGAAGGGCCAGCCACCTTGCTGGCGAGCACGATTCTCTCTCGCATGCCTGGCCTGGACTTCAGCCAATTGCCAATAAAGGTTTCGGTACGCCCATAAGTGGGCTCGCTAGGCGGCACGGGGTACATCTCGGCCGTATCAAGGAAATTGACACCACGCTCAATGGCACGGTCCATGATGGCGTGCGAGGGGGCTTCTTCGACCTGTTGGCCGAAGGTCATGGTGCCAAGACAAATGGGAGTAACGCGCAGATCACTGCGTCCGAGGGCGATGGTTTGCATAAAAGTGAGAGCTGAGTTCAGGCTTGGCGGCATCGTACCGCTTTCCAAGTTTGGATAATGGCGGAATGTACCAAGTCATGCGCCCCTCCCGCAGCGAATTCGTTCCCGTCCGCTTTCACCGCTATCACGTCAGGCGTTGGGGCAACTCCAATTCAGACCAAAAAAGCGCCCTGCCCCCTCTGGTATTGGTGCATGGCTGGATGGATGTGGCGGCGTCCTATCAATTCATGGTGGACGCGCTTTCCCCTGAATTTTTCGCGGGCCGCACCATCATCGCACCGGATTGGCGAGGCTTTGGGCAAACTACCGGCCCAGCCACAGACCACTACGAATTTCCAGAGTACCTAGGCGATCTGGAAGTGCTTCTTGACCACTATGTGGGCGATCAGCCCATAGACCTGGTAGGCCACAGCATGGGCGGCAATGTCGCCTCCATGTATGCCGGAGTACGCCCTAATCGCATTCGGCGCCTGATCAATCTTGAAGGCTTTGGCATGCCCGCCACACAGCCCGACCAAGCCCCTGCTCGCTACGCCAAATGGATAGACGAAATCAAGAGCTTGCACGCAGGCAAAGACATGCTGCGGACCTACGAAAACGAGGCGGGTGTCGCTGCCAGGCTGATGAAAACCAACCAACGCCTGCCCCAGGACAAAGCCGACTGGCTAGCCCGCTACTGGTCCGAGCCGCGCGTCCAGGCCGATGGCAGCACACGCTGGGAGATCCTGGGCGATGGCGCTCACCGTATCACCACCGCGCAACTGTTCCGCGTGGAGGAAATGGTGTCCTTATACAAGCGCATTACCGCCCCGGCGCTGATGGTGGAAGCCTCTGATGGCAGCTTGAAAGACGCATGGAGGGGTCGCTACACACAAGCTGAATTTGATGAGCGCATTGCCCACGTGCCGAATCTGAAGCGCGAGCGAATTCAAGATGCCGGCCACATGCTTCACCATGACCAGCCGAAGGTTCTGGCGGGTCTGCTGGAGCAGTTTTTGGCTCCCCCCTGAAAAACATTTGGATCCCCCCTGAGTCGCTATCGCGCCTTCCCCCAGAGGGGGACGCAGCCAGCGGCCTGGCAGAGCCAGCTCCGCGGCTACTCCCGCATGGCCTGCTCCGCGGCCGTCTGATTGTGACTCCCTCTCCCTCTCCCTCTCCCGCTTGCGGGAGAGGGCCGGGGTGAGGGTTAACAGCGTCTCAGGGATTCACCACGTTTCGTGTAAAAAAGCGTCGTTAGCTTTTTAGCAGTCTTTGGTGCCACGATTGAACTTAGTCCACGTGGGTGCGCTGCTACCCCTCACCCCTACCCTCTCCCGCTCGCGGGAGAGGGAGAAACTCCGATGTCGAACGATCGAATGAGTCAGTGCGCGCTCAACTGCACCCGAGCCACCGCTTCAGCGTCAAACACTGGCGGCCCGCAGGCTGGTCTTGATCTCCTGCAATGTGACACGATGTTGCGAGACAAGCGCTTGCAGTACATGCGTTGAATTTTCGATGCCGTCGAGCGCTTTGCTGTATTGCGTGAAGACCGTTTCAAGACAGTGCGTCAATTGCAGGTGAACAGCCTTTTGCAGCACATCGTGCAAGTGCTCGTGGCTGACGACTCTGGTCGCCGGACTTGGCGGGTCGCCATCGACAACACGCAGATCCGGGCTGGCATCCACCACCACGTAACCCGAACCGGGAGGTAGCTCAATGGTCAGACCGTCCTCAACGCCAAGCGTATCTACCTCATAGTCGCCGAGCAGCGACGCAAGCTCGTTCGCCAAGGTCTCCTGCAGCAAGGCTTGAAGCGCACAACATAAACCGCGGACATCACACGCAGGCTCATACTGCTCCAGCAGGCGCGGCACTTCGGACGCCACCTGGCGCCACACCAATGTCGTTATGCGCGTCTGAAGGGCCTGAAGCCGTTCGCGCTCTTGCAAGAGCTGCCCGAGCAGCTGCGACAACTCTGGCAGCAGCCCGGACCAAAGCGCACCCAGCACGTTTTCTTCTAGATGATGCAGCAGCACCTCGGCGGGCTTGCGTCGCTTGTAGGCCTGCGCGGGTTCAACAAGATCCAGCAACGCAGCGTAGAAATCTGCAAATCCGCCTTGGTCCAGCGCTTCCTCGGTCTCACCCTGCTCGCGCGCCACATGGGCAGAGACGGACACAGGCTGCTTCAGCAAGGAAGTGGACACACCCATCTGCCGCAGCTTGTCTAGCGCGCGCACCTGAACGTCTGTTTCCTGCAGCTGGCGATTAGCCGGTGTCTTGCTTCGCAACAGCTTGACAATCTCGCCATCAACTTCGTCTTCTTCTATAACATCACTGCGCGTGATGACGGGCAACAGAGGTTTGTGACGATGCAGTTCGCGAGAGAGTTCACCGAGCTCTTGCACCTGCCCCGGCGAGGTGGAACTGGTCAGCCACAGAACAGCATCGGCGCTGTCAGTGAAATTTTGGGTCAGTTCAGCATTCTCGGGCGTGATGGAATGCAGGCCGGGAGTGTCCAGCAGCACCAGGCGATTTCCCAGACTCACGCCCTGCACACGGGCAGTGGTTTCTGTCGCACCCTCATCAAGCGCTTGCGCGGTCCAGGTGACGCGCCCATCTTCCAAATGAAAATAGGCGACGGACCTGCCATGTGCGACAAAGCGACCAGCCAGCAGATTACACAAAGAGCTTTTTCCCGCATTAAACTTGCCAAAGACCAGCAGCATGACCTTGTCATCAAAAGCTTGGCTGAGCATCTGCGCTGGCGCCAGCGCCGTCCATTGTCTTTTCCAGGTCTCAGCGCTCTCCACCACCAGTGCGTTGATGTGTTTGATCCGAAGTAGCAGTGCATGACCGTCCCTCAAAGACGGTGGTCGCTGTAGTTGGTGCTCAGTCAACGCCTTGGATAGAGAAGACAACCAGTCGTTCAGCGCTTGCTTGACTTCACTTAGGTCAACCTGGGTCAGCTCAATGCCGTCCGCAGTCTCGATGAGACGCAGTTCATTGACGCTGGCTTGGCTCATACGGTTGACCCACCAGACGTTTCAAGCGCAGGGGCCCGTTCTTCGAGCACGTCCAGTGCCACCAGCGCCCGCTGCGCAGCGTCTACCGCACCGCAAGCAGCAGAAATTGAAGTAGCCAACTCCACACGGTCAGATGACAACTCAAAATAGCGCACAAACTCGCTCCGCATTCGTGCGCGCCCCGCTTCCTCACAGAAGATCTGCTTTAGATCCTTGCGGTACTTCACGTAGACCCCCATCACAGCAACCATGACGTTGTCCAGGCTGCCCACTGAAGTCCTCTGTGCCTGCGGCAGTTCGGACACGCCGTGTTTGATAAGGACCGCATTGATCTCAATGCAGGCCTTCGAATAACCCACTTGCAGCCGGTTGCGTTCCAACTTGCCGGGCGTCATCTTGAACTGATCGGCAAAGGAATCAGGCGTCAGGGAATGGTCAGGGCCAGGGACATCAAGCAGCGCCTGGATGTCGAGCGCGACTTTCTCCAGCACTGTCAGCAAATCGAAATCAAACCGCTGGCGCTGCTGCGTTTGAAGTTCACGCAGGCCTTCAGCCCGTACAAGCCGCTCATCTACGAGCTGCGTCAATTCGCTCCGGATTTCACCGAAAAGCAGTTGCGCTTCTTCCACGCGCGCGGACGGCACGCGTTCGACGGCACGTTGCAAAACCTGCTGCAGCGCGGGGATGCCACTGCGCTCCAGCAGCAGCGACTTACCGCCATCAACGCCTTGTCGATACCGCGTACTGGACACCAGATGCAGCCCGAAGGCAGGTGCCTGCGACCCGATGATGTCCGCCACCTTGCGTAATTGGTCGTCACTGGACAGTTGGTCAATCTGCGTGAGTACCAGCAAGGTCTGTCTCCCGTAGCGCAGGCCATCACTGTGCAGCGATTCAAGCAGCGTACGCTCGCTGGCGTCCAGTTCGCCCTCCTTGGCCGCGTGCACAAACAAACGGATGTCCGATTCCAACCAAGTGGCCTGCAACGCATGTTCGTCATCGACCGTACCCACGTCGGCGTCCAACCCCGGCGCATCCAGCCACCGCACGCCCTGATGCACGTGAGAAGAAAGCTCCACCGTTTCGCGCTTGTCAGCCACTGAGAAAGCAATGTGACCGATCAACTCGTTGAGCAGACGGCTCTTGCCGTGGTTGTACTTGCCTATGACTGTGACCACCGGTAGACGTGTCCTGTCCGTCAGAAGACCCAACCGCGCCAGGTCGTGCGCGCGCGCCGGCAGCACTGATATGACAACCCCAGAGTCCTGGAGGTGCTTCTGATGTTGATCGTGGTCTGGACGGCGAGGAGACTGCATCATCGGTCTGGTGTCAATGCCCGCCCGACGAAGCGGCGCCCGCGGTCGAGTGGTTCAGCTTCAAAGCCAGCACTGCGATAGCTGCGCCGATAAGAGGAACAGCCAATGCGAGGAAGAATCCACTCGGGCCGCCCCATGCCAGGAAGCTGCCGCCTATGGCTGAGCCGACGATGGCACCCGTGCGGCCCATCCCAATGGACCAACCAGTGGCTGTAGCGCGCAAAGCGGTCGGATAAGCACCGGCGATAAGGTAGTTCAGAGCAATTTGCTGGCCACCGATACCGAAGCCCGCGGCTCCTGCGAGTGCGAACACCAGCGGCCAGTTCTGGCCAGCGAAACTCAGGCCGATAGCAACCGCAATACCGCAGGCGAACATCACCATCAGCAGGCGGCGGGTGTTGATACGAGGTAGCAGGAACGACAGTGGGATGGCGCAGATGATGAACACAGCGTTGACAATAACAGTACCGAAAGGCGCTTCGGACGCGGGCAGGCCACCTGCCTTGAGCACGGTGGGCAACCATGAAAGCAGCATGAACCACGCCACCCAGTTCAGCAAGTAAATGGCCCAGATTGCAGCGGTGTTGCGCGCGTTGCCATCCGCAAAAAGCGCCCGCACGCTGGCCCTTGCTTTGGACGACTCCGGCACTGTGAACTGTGCGTTGGCAGGCAGCGGATGGCTGACGATCTTCGCAAGAATCTTGGCAATATAGCGCTGGCCGGTAGAGTCACCACGGGAGGCGCGGAAGTACAGCGATTCAGGCAACAGGAAAGCGAGAAAAGCCAGCATGACCAGCGGAACAGCACCGCCAACGATGAAAATGCCTTGCCAGCCGATCACGGGCAGCATGCGCGCCGCCAGCAAGCCGCCGAGCATGGCGCCGGCAGGCAATCCAAGCAACACGCCTGTCATGATGGCGCCGCGGTGACGGGCCGGGCCGTACTCGGCTGCCAGCGCCAGCAACACGGGAGTGCATCCGCCCATGCCAACACCAGCTACAAAGCGAAGAATCAGGATGTGATTGGTGTCGGTGGACCACGCGGTGGCCAGCGTTGCGCCACCGAAAATCGCAAGACTGATCATGATGGTCGGCCGGCGGCCGAGCTTGTCTCCCAGCATGCCGAGCGTCATAGCGCCCAGGGTCATGCCGATGATGCCTGCCGTCAAAATTGGCGCCAGCGAACCAGGCGGCAAATTGAAGGCGGCCAGGATGGCTGGCCCCGTGAAGGCAATGGCCTGCGTGTCGAAACCATCAAACAGCGCGATGAGAAAGCACAGCGCAATGACGCGCCATTGAAAAGCCCCCATACGCTCGTTGTCTATCAACGACGGTATGGTGAGTTGAGAAGCAGTGGCCATGAAAGAGTCTCCAAAACAGTTTGTCGCCCACCCTTTAGCGAGGGTGGAGTCAGCTTTATGGGCTGATGGTGGGCGTGGTGTGGGTCAACCCGGGGTCACGCGATCGAGGATGGGTGTTTGGCCAGAGGCGTCACAGAGATCTTCATGAAGGGAAACAGCGGCAGCTTGCTCAGTGTGTCGTGCAGCTCGTCGTTGCTGGACACGTCGAACACGCTGTAGTTGGCGTATTCGCCGACCACGCGCCAGAGGTGTGGCCACTTGCCCGATTTCTGCAAGGCCTGCGAATAAGCTTTTTCTTCGGCTTTGATGCGCGCGGCTTCTTCGGCCGGCAGCGAAGCCGGTATGTCAACGATCATGTGAACGAGGTAGAGCATGAATGTCTTGCGTTGTTAAATGGAAGGCGCCGCTCCGGCGAGGAAGACGAGAACGGCCTGTTCGAAGGCTTGCGGCGCTTCGAGATTCGAGAGGTGTGATGCCGGCACGACGGCCAGCTTTGAGCCTGGTATGCAAGCGTGCATGGCCTCGGCGTCGGCCACCGTCGTTACCGGATCTGATGCACCGGCAAGAAGCAAGATTGAAGTGGCGATTCGCCCAACGCTGCCTCGCAGATCGGATGAGGCCAAGGCTTCACAACACGCGGCATAGCCCTCTGGCGCGATGCCGGCAATCCAGCCCTGCGCGCGCCGGACGACTTCCGGATGACTGCGTATGAATTCTTCAGTGAACCAGCGGCCAGGAGCTGAATCAGCAAGAGTTTGCATCGCGCGTGCGCCGTCACTGCGTACAGTGGCAGCGCGTTCATTCCAGGCGGGCGCCGCGCCAATCTTCGCTGCACTGTTGCAGACAGCAATAGCGTCGAAGCGATGGCCCGCATGCACGCCCAGCCACAGTCCGGTGTGGCCGCCCATGGAGATGCCGCAAAACGAGGCCCTTTCGATGTTCAAAGCGTCCAGAATCGCCAACACGTCCGCGCCCAGATCATCGAAGCTGTAAGGCCCAGGGGTTACCGGACTGCCGCCGTGGCCCCGCGTGTCATAGCGGATCACCCGGTAATTTTCAGCAAAAGCCGTGGCCTGCGCCTCCCACATTTCCAGCGTTGTCCCCAGCGAATTGCTCAAGATCAATGTGGGCGATGCGGCATCACCACTGATGGCGACGCGGAATTGCCCACGCACCGTGGGTAAAGAGAAGGGCGATGCGTGTTGTTCAATCGTCATGGTCTGAAGTCTTTCTGCGGATGTTCACGCGGCGGTCACAGGTGCAGGCACATACCTTTACAGGCAACGACACTTGCCTTGATCAACCTTGGTCGCCACCACCCACGGGCAGCACGGTGCCAGTGATGTAGGACGCGCGGTCCGAGGCCAGGAACAGAATCGCTTCGGCCTGCTCGTCCAGCGTTCCATAGCGCTTCATCAGACTGCTGGAGACGGTTTGGTCTACGATCTCCTGGTACCAGATCTTCTCTTGGCTGCTCTGCTCGGCCGGGTTGCGCGGCACGCGGCGCGGCGGCGCTTCTGTTCCGCCAGATGCCACCGCATTGATGCGAATGCCCCGGTCCCCGTTTTCAAGCGCCAGGCAAGCGGTCAATGCATTTACGCCGCCCTTGGCTGCACCATAGGGAACGCGGTTGACGCTGCGCGTAGCGATGGACGACACGTTGACGATGGAACCCTTGTTCACTTCGAGCATGTAGGGAAGTACCGCCCGGCAACCCCAGAGCGTGGGGAACAACGATCGACGCACTTCTGCTTCTATTTCTTTCGGCGCGTAATGTTCATACGGTTTGGCCCATATCGTTCCGCCCACGTTGTTGACCAGGATGTCAATGCGGCCGTACTTGGCGTGGGCCTCGGCTGCCGCCCTCTCGGCGCCCTCGAACTGCTCCAGGTCTGCCTCGATGGCAATCACATCCGTGAGCTTCTCCAGGCTTGAACGCACTTCGTGCACCAAAGGGGAGCGGTCCACCAACGCAAGGCGTGCGCCCTGCTGAGCAGCGAGTTCGGCCACGCGTTGTCCGATGCCCTGCGCGGCGCCGGTGACGATCATCACCTGGCCTTCAAAAGTCTTGCTCATATTGTCTCTTCAGTTCAGGCCGCCGGTGGATCGTTGGCGGCAAAATGGTCGTAGCGAGAAATGCACGGGTTTGATGTTCGAAAACTTCGAAACCCTTGGCACCGATGACACCCTGGACCGCCGTCTTACAAGGGGAGGCAGATGCCGACATGCAGCTAGCGCGCAAGCAGATGGCGATGCGTAGCCGAGTCCAGCCACCCGCTTTCGGGCGACAAGTCCACGCCTTTCGATACGCCGCGCAAGCTCCTGGCCGGCCAAAAAAAATCCGGCCGACCTAAGCCGCTGCCGTATCAGGCTGCCAGGCGCGGGCGGTCGACGATCTGGTTGTCTAGGCCGTTGACCAATGCGCTCAGCTTGATGTCGAAAACGATCTCGGCAAATGGGCCACTCAACCCCTCTTGCTTGATGCGCGCCGCGTCGGTTTGCTCTACCAGTGGTGGCACCAGACCGTCCCGGGTGGCGTAAGCAAAATCGTCATACACCAGCGGGTCTCCGTCGATGTTGATCTGCGTTGTCAGCTTTCGGTGGCCGTCGGCCGTAACGAAGAAATGAATGTGCGCCGGACGATTGCCGTGGCGACCCAGCTGGTTGAGCAGGGCCTGCGTCGGACCGTCTGGTGGGCACCCGTATCCCATAGGCACGATACTCTGGAACTTGTAGCGGCCATCAGCATCAGTGACGATGGTGCGGCGCATGTTGAAAGGCTGCTGCTCTCCGGTGGGGTCGAAGTGCGAATAGAAGCCCTTGGTGTTGGCATGCCAGACTTCCACAGTGGCGCCGCTCACCGGTTTGCCATCTGCTGCGTACACAGTGCCGTGCATGATCAGCGTGTGACCCTGCTTGTCGCTGCCGTCATCCAAACGTGCAAAGCCTTGCTCGACCGGAGCACCTGCCACATACAGGGGGCCCTCAATGGTGCGCGGCGTGCCATCTGCAACCCCGAGCGCTGCGTCGTCGGCATCCATGCGCATATCGAAATAGCGGTCCAGACCCAGGCCCGGCGACAGAAGCCCTGCCTCACTGCGCGCGCCGAGCTGATTGATGTAGGCCACGCCCGCCCAGTATTCGTCTGAAGTGATATTCAGATCTTCAATGGTCTTGAACAGGTCCGACAAAATTCGGTGGATGATCTCTTTGGTGCGCGGGTTTCCGCCGTCTTGCTTCAGGCCACTGGCCAGGCGGAGGAAGTCTTGCACTTCGGGTGTGTTGAAGATTCGAGTTGTCATGTTGGTCTCCGTTTCGTGGGGTAAATGCTTGAGAGGTCGTAAGGCCGGCTGCTGTGCTGCGGTCGGCGTCGAATGGCGCCGCTGCGCTCAGACAACCGGTGTCGCTGCGGGTCCAACCACCTTGCGTGGCCGGTCGCGGCGGAAGTGCAGCACGCGGTCTTCGTCGAGCTGGATGCCCAGGCCTGGCGTTGTGGGTACTGTCAGGTGGAAGTCCTTATATTCCAGGGGCTGCGTCAAGATCTCCTCCGTCAGCAGCAGCGGGCCGAACAGCTCCGTTCCCCATTGAAGCTCACGGAAAGTCGAGAAAGCGTGTGCAGATGAAATAGTACCGAAGGCCCCTTCCAGCATCGTGCCGCCATAAAGCTCAATCTGTGCTGCATCGGCAATGGCCGCCACATGCTGCGCCGCCTGCAAACCGCCCGACTGCTCGGTCTTGATAGCAAAGACATCTGCACCAGCGTTGCGGGCGAGGGCAAAGGCCGTGGCCGGTCCCATCAAGGATTCGTCGGCCATCACGGCGATCGGGAACTTGCCCGTAAGCCGCGCCAGAGCATCGGCGCTAGCCACCGGCTGTTCGACCAGTTCGCAGCCAGCATCGACCAGGCCAGCCAGACCATGGTGGGCTTCCAGCTCTGTCCAGGCCATGTTGACGTCGACACGCACTGAGGCCTGATCACCCAGCGCTTTTTTTATGGCGGCCACGTGCGCCACGTCTTCGCGTACAGACTTGCGACCAATCTTGAGCTTGAAGATCTGGTGGCGACGCGTTGCCAGCATGCTCATCGCTTCCTCGATATCGCGGCCGGTATCGCCCGATGCCAGTGTCCACGCGACTGGCAGCCGGTCACGAAGGCGCCCGCCCAGCAGTTCAGAGACAGGCAGGCCCGTGCGGTGGCCGAGCGCGTCGAACAGTGCCGTCTCCACCGCGCACTTGGCAAAACGGTTGTCGCGTATGCCCTTGTTCAGGCGCGCCATCAACGCAGGTACACGGTTGGCGTTGGCGCCTATCATTTCCGGCGCAAAGTAGGTGTCTATGGCGAGCTTCATGCCTTCGGGCGACTCGCCGCCATAGGCCAGACCGCCAATGGTCGTGCCTTCGCCTATGCCGACCGTGCCGTCCGAGCATCGGATGCGGACCAGCATCAGCGTTTGGCCGCTCATGGTCGCCATCGACAGTTTGTGCGGGCGGATGGTGGGCAGGTCAACCAGCATGGTTTCGACCTTGTCAATGACGACGGACCCGGCAGCGGCGCCAAAGCCTGGATTCTCCGGTTGACATGAATTTTGTTGCATGAAGCGAATTGGACGTCAACTCCCCCCGCGTGATCCAACACCAATTTGGTCTCGCTCAATACCTTTTTGGTATTCTTTGAGAATTAATATCTAAAAAACAAGGACTTGCGATCTCAGGATACAGGCCCTAGTGGTTTTCCCTTATGGATCTACGCCAATTACGTTATTTTGTCGCCGTGGCCGCCACGAGGAACTTCACCCGTGCTGCGGAGCAGATGCATATCGCTCAGCCGCCGCTCAGTCGGCAGATTCAGTTGCTTGAAGAAGAACTTGGCATTCAACTGATATTGCGCAACAGCCGGCCCGTACGCCTGACTGAGGCTGGCCGCATTTTTCACGAGCAGGCGTTGCAGGTACTGCACCGTGTCGAGCAAATGAAAAATAGTGCGAAGCAGTCAGCACTCAGCCTGCGGCAGTCCATTTCGATAGGCTTCGTCGCCTCCACTCTCTATGCCGGACTTCCCATGCTGATCCGGATGTTTCGCCAGCGGTATCCGGAGACTGACGTTCATCTTGTAGAGCTGGGTTCCATACAGCAGATCACCGAACTGAAATCTGGCCGCATCGATCTGGGCTTTGGCCGCATCCGGAGCCGCGACACCTCGGTGGCACGCACGGTATTGCACGAAGAAAGGCTGGTGTTGGCCGTGCCACCCAGTTCACCGCTGGCGACCACGCCGCAGCGCCTGACGCTGAGAGACCTGGAGGATCAGCGGCTGATCGTCTACCCGAAAGAGCCACGTCCGAGCTTCGCTGACCATGTCATCAGCCTGTTGCATGACCAAGGCATAACGATGGCTGAAATACACGAAGTGCGTGAACTGCAGGCAGCCCTGGGCCTGGTCGCAGCGGAAATGGGCGTGTGCATCGTGCCGGCGGCAGCGAGATTACGCTCGGACGTGGTTTATCGGCTGATCGCAGATGAGCAAGCCACATCGCCCATCATCCTCAGCCACCGGCTGAACGATGATTCCTGGTATGTGGTGGCGATCAAGCAGTTCATAGCAGAGATGTACGCCCAAAATCCGTCGTGGCTGGTCTTTGAGACCAATGGCTTCTCACCTATTCAAGAGGTTGCAAAAGATGGCGAGCACATGCTTTCACCTTTGGGCTCTCCATTGAATTCGCCGCCGTTTTCATCGTAGCTGCCAACTTCAAGGCCGAATCCAGGCAGCGGACGCACACCGCACTACCCTGCTGAATCTGCATCCCTGGCCTTGATGCGCTCCAACCTATAACTCATCTGCGGCCGCGTCAGCCCCAACATGCGCGCAGCCGCAGAGAGGTTGCCCTCGCTGGCCTGCATAGCCGCTTGAATCATCTCTGACTCCAAATCCTCCAGGTTGACCCCCTTGCCAAGCGCCTCTCGGGCAATCGTAGTAGCCGGCCCTCCCTCGCTCCGCTCCAGCCGCCCCGCCTGATTCACCGTCATCTCGCTGCGGCGTGGCAGAGATGGAAACAGATGACATGCATCTATCATCTCACCAGCACCGGCCAGGATCACACCCCGTTCCACCAGGTTTTCCAGCTCGCGTACGTTTCCAGGCCAATCATGGTGCCGCAGTGCATCCAGTGCACGGTCTGTAAATCCCGGAACAGCCTTTTCATGCAAGGTCGTGAAGCGTTGCAGAAGGTGCAAGGCCAATGGCTCGATGTCGTCTGGGCGCTCTCGCAGTGCCGGAATGGGGATGGGGTAGACATCTATGCGGTACATCAGATCCTGGCGGAAGCGCCCGCTTTTCACAGCCTCCACCAAGTCGAGGTTGGTGGCAGCCACTATGCGCACATTGACCTTGCGGACCTGCGTGGCACCCAGCCGCTCCACTGCGCCATCTTGCAATACACGCAGCAGCTTTGCCTGCGCCGACAGCGGCAACTCTCCCAATTCATCCAGAAACAGGGTGCCACCATCAGCGCGCTCGAACCGACCAGGCCGGCTGCCAGCTGAGCCGGTATAGGCCCCTTTCTCAGCGCCGAATAGCTCTGATTCGATGAGATCGCCTGGCAACGCGGCGCAGTTTACGGCAATGAAAGGCTTGTCTTTACGAGCGCTCATGGCATGCAGGCCACGGGCGAAGCGCTCCTTGCCAACCCCCGTCTCGCCAGTGAGCAGCACCGTGACGTTGGTAGCAGCCGCCTTGCGGAGCAAATCCAAGGCCGCATTGAAAGCACGCGAATGGCCCACTAGCGGCCCCAGATCATCAGCAGCTTGCAGGCTGCTGCGCAGTGACTGCACCTCTGATGCCAAGCTTTCCAGCTTGAGCAGCAAGGAGTCTGCATCGTAATCACGCGAGAGCTGTTCGCCATCAGGCCATTCGGCTACCGGTCGCCCTTCTATGCGGCAACTCGCTGCACCGCAGGCTTCACACGCGACCTCCTTATAGAGAATGGGGCGCCCCATAAAAGCGCTGGTGTATCCGGAGGCATACCCCAGCAACATCCAACATACGGGTTCGGCTTGCGGACCGAAATCACGCACATGGGTTTCCACCTCCCACGAATGATCCCATCGAAAGATTCCGTGAAAACTGCCGGCTTCGGGATCAAGGTTCAGCAACTCTGGGGTTACTTGAACCGATCCTTCCAGCATGTGTAGTTGAGGCCCCACCGCAAACATCTCTTGCAACGGGCGGCCTGTGCGGATCTGGCGGGCCAGAGCGGCATCTTGCTCCCCAGCGGCAAACCCCGCGCGCAGCAGCAACCTCCGCGTGGCAATGGGGCCAATCGTGTTGACCAGCTCTCGCCGCAGCGAGCTAAGAGCCGCGGCGTGCACCAGCACCATGCGCTGCCCGGCCAGCCAGATGCGGCCGTCGCCGCTTGAAAACTGAACCAATCGGCGCAAATCACGATCACTGGGCAATTGTGGGGCAACCATATTTTTATCGATATTTTTCTGATAAGCAAGAAAATGATTCATCGCAGGATTTCATCAAATCATGAAATGCGGATAGCAGCATTGCTTCAAATCATGAACTTGAGATAGGAATCACTTCTCAGGATAGTTAATTCTTCAGCAGGATTGCACTCAAAACCGCTGAACCATTCATGGTTTTCCCTAGATTTATCGATATTTCTTTGTTACATGGCAAAGATGGCACGGGGCATGCACCTGTCCTGGGCAAGGAATCAAACCACCATGATCGAAGCCCTTCCATTCAATCCCAACCAACGCTTCATTCGCGTCATCAAAGCTCGCGCCGACGGAATGGTGGAGCTGGAATTCGCCTTGGGCGAGCCGCAGCTATTCGTCGAGTTGGTGCTGCCCAAAGCGCAGTTTGAGCAGTTTTGCAAAGACCAGCAAGTGACGCCAACCGAGGGCGCTCTTCCAGAAAGCGCTGCTGGTACTACTGAGCACGAATGGGACTGGAGCTTGCGTGAAGCGCGAGACCAGCATTTTCGCCACGAGCCTTGAACCGATTCGAAGGGCCCTGCCCCGCTGAATCGGAACCGTCATCACAACCAAAAGAAGGAGACATCTTTTCATGCAAATCGATCTTAGAACCGTCAGCATCACGCCCTTGCGGCAGACCTACGCCAACATTGCCGAGCGCCTGGGCGCGGACAAAGCCGCTTCACGCTACCTGGAGGGCACGATGGATGTCCAGGCCAGCGCGAACTTCCACTACCGCCCCACCTGGGATCCCGAACACGAAATCTTTGATCCCACGCGCACCAAGATCACCATGACAGATTGGTACGCGCTGAAGGACCCGCGCCAGCTTTACTACGGCACCTACACACAAGCACGCGCTCGCATGCAGGAAACCGCCGAGTCTGATTTCGAGTTCGTTGAAACACGCGGACTCGCAGACCAATACGATGACGCCGCGCGCCGCACTGCGCTGGATTTCTATGTACCGCTTCGCCATGTGGCCTGGGGCGCCAATCTGAACGGCGCCTCCCAGTGCGCATACGGTTACGGTACAGCCATCACCCAGCCCTGCCTGTATGCGGCGATGGACCAACTAGGCATTGCGCAATACCTCACACGCCTGGGTCTGCTCCTTGGCCAACAGGGCGATCTGGAGGCCGCCAAACATGCCTGGATGGAAGCTCCGGCATGGCAAGGCCTGCGGCGCCTGGTGGAAGACACCTTGGTCATGAAAGATTGGTTCGAACTCTATGTGGCGCAAAACGTTGTGCTGGACGGTTTGCTGTTCGGACTGGCCTACAAGGAAGTCGACAACGCCCTTGCCCAGCGAGCAGGCCCGGCAGTGGCCATGCTCACGCGCTTCCAGGCCGAGTGGTTCCAGGATGCGTGCAAGTGGGTGGACTCCATTGTCAAAACAGCGGCAGCAGAGAACTCAGAAAACAAGACCCTGCTATTGCAGTGGTACGCCCATTGGCGCACTCGCTCGCTTGAAGCGCTTGAGCCTGTTGCCAGATTGGGCCTGGCAGAAGGAGCGAACGCAGCGCTGGAGCGTGTGGCCGCCGCACTCGATGCGCGCATGGCCAAGGCTGGCTTGCCGGTTTCGGCTTAGAGCGTGCTGACGTTCCAAGCCCTACCCCCTCAAATTCCCCATTCCCAAACGCTTGAACAGGAGTGCCTGTGTCCAACGTATTCATCGCCTTCCAGCGCAATGAAGAAACGCGCGCCATTGTCAACGCCATCGTGGCAGACAACCCTGAAGCCATCGTCAATGAGCAACCCGCGATGGTAAAGATCGACGTGCCCCGCAGCATGGTTATCCGCAAAAGCACCATCGAAGAAGAGCTGGGGCGCGAGTTCGACCTGCAGGAGATGCAGATCAACCTGATAACCCTGTCTGGTTACATCAACGAGACCGACGATGAGTTCACCCTCAGCTGGAACAGCTGACCGACTCTTGCACTGAATTGCAGATCAAAGGAGACAAACATGGATATGAAAGTCAACAAGAAGCTGAGTCTGAAAGACCGCTACAACCTGATGACGAGAGACCTGGCCTGGACGCCTACCTACCAGGCAGTGAATGATGTATTTCCGTACACCGAGTACGAGGGAATCAAGATTCATGACTGGGACAAGTTCGAAGATCCGTTCCGCATGACGATGGATGCCTATTGGAAATACCAGGCAGAGAAAGAGCGCAAGCTCTACGCCATCATGGACGCGTTCACGCAGAACAACGGCCATTTGGGGGTCACCGATGCGCGCTACATCAACGCGCTCAAGCTCTTCCTCACAGGCGTGAGCCCACTTGAATACATGGCGCACCGTGGCTTCGCGCATGTGGGCCGGCAGCTTGCAGGTGCGGGTCCACGCGTGGCCTGCCTCATGCAGAGTCTGGATGAAATGCGGCACGCGCAAACCCAGCTCCATTCGCTTTCCAATTACAACAAGCACTACAACGGCTTCCAACACTGGCGCCACCAGCACGACCGTGTGTGGTACCTCAGCGTGCCGAAATCGTTCTTTGACGACGCTGTCAGCTCGGGCCCGTTCGAGTTCATGATCGCCATTGGCTTCGCGTTCGAATACGTGTTGACCAACTTGCTGTTCGTGCCGTTCATCAGCGGCGCAGCCTACAACGGCGACATGGGTGCCATGGCATTTGGCTTCTCGGCGCAGTCTGATGAATCGCGCCACATGACCTTGGGGCTGGAGATGATCAAGTTCATCCTCGAGCAAGACCCGGACAACCTGCCCATCGTTCAACGCTGGATCGACAAATGGTTCTGGCGTGGGTATCGCGTGCTGACCTTGGTCGCCATGATGATGGACTACATGCTGCCCAAGCGTGTGATGAGCTGGAAGGAGGCATGGGAGGCCTACGCTGAAGAGAACGGTGGCGCCCTGTTCGCCGATCTGGCCCGCTACGGCTTGCGCCCACCCAAAGGATGGGAGCAAGCATGCAAGGAGAAAGACCACCTGAGCCATCAGGCGTGGAACGTGTTCTACAACTACGGCGCAGCTGCCCCATTCCACACATGGGCACCCAGCGAAAGCGAAATGAAATGGCTGAGCGAAAAGTATCCCGACACATTCGATAAGAACTACCGACCCCTGTGGGAACACTTCTCAGCGGAACAGAAGGAAGGCCGGCGCTTCTACAACGGCACCTTACCCATGCTGTGCCAGACCTGCCAGATCCCCATGTTCTTCACCGAACCTGACGATCCCACAAAAATCGCATTCCGCGAAAGCGACTGGCGAGGTCAGAAATACCACTTCTGCTCCGACGGCTGCAAGGACATCTTTGACTATGAGCCGGAAAAGTACAGCCAGAGCTGGCTTCCGGTGCAGCAGATCTATCAGGGCAACTGTTTCTGCCCCGATGCAGACCCCACGCAGCCTGACTTCAACCCCTTGGCCGAAGTGCTGCGCTGGTACCGGATGACCTGGGGTGAGGACAACCTCGACTACGCAGATTCAACGGACAAGAAGAACTTTGACAAGTGGCGCGAACAAGCCACTGGCAACTGATTGCAAGGAGACCCGTTATGACTATGACTTCTATCGGCAATTACGAATTTCCGCAGAAGGACGGCGCCGAGAAATTCCCCGCCCCCTTGCTGTTCTTCTCTTGGGAAGACCACAAGATGTTCTGCGCACCCTTTGCCGTGCCGTTGCCCCCCACGCTGAAGTTCGCGGACATGTGCCGCGGCGCATTCCCAGGCTTTTTTAGCGCCCATCCAGATTTCGCCCATATCGACTGGGACAAGGCCGAGTGGTTCAAATCCGGTCAACCCTGGACGCCAGACATGGAGAAGACTTTGGCCGAAAACGGGTTGAGGCATAAGGATGTCATCCGCTTTCGCACGCCTGGTTTGACCGGCCTGAAGGGCTCCGCTCACTGAGCAACTACTCCAGGAAGAGCAGCTTGAGCTACCAACTGACCATTGAACCCCTGGGCCAGGTGCTGGACATCGAGGACGGCCAAACCATCCTCGATGCAGCGCTCCGCGCGGGCATCTATATTCCCCACGCCTGCTGCCATGGCCTGTGCGCCACGTGCAAAGTCATCGTCACGGATGGAGAGATTGATCATGGCGAAGCGAGTACCTTCGCACTGATGGACTATGAGCGCGACGAAGGCCAATGCCTGGCCTGCTGTGCCACCTTGCAAGCCGATACGACCATAGAAGCGGAAATTGATGAGGAGCCGGATGCGCGATTCCTTCCGGTTCAGGACTATCGAGGCACCGTCTCACGTATTGAAGACCTCACCCCTACCATCAAAGGCGTGTGGATCGAGTTGGATAGGCCTATGGATTTCCAGGCCGGCCAGTACGTCAACCTGCACATTCCCGGCGAAAGCGCGCCCCGCGCTTTCTCGATCGCAAGTGCCCCTGGGCAGGCCTCAGAGATCGAACTCAATATCCGCCTGGTACCAGGTGGTAGGGGAACTGCATGGATACACCAACAACTGAGCAATGGAGAGGAAGTCAAGTTATCGGGTCCTTACGGTCGGTTCTTCGTGCGGGAGTCCGCACACCAAAAGGACGAGTTGGGCTATATCTTCCTGGCCGGCGGCTCAGGCCTTTCCAGCCCACGCTCGATGATTCTGGATTTGTTAGAACGCGGTTGCAAAAAGCCCATTACGCTAATTAACGGAGCGCGCAGCTCTGAAGAGCTCTACCACCACGAAGAATTCACAGCTCTGGCCATCGAGCACAGCAACTTCAGCTACGTGGCCGCCCTCTCCTCTGAGGAAGCGGATTGGCAAGGGGCGAAAGGATTCGTGCACGAGGCCGCCAAGGCCCATTTCAAGAACGATTTCCGGGGTCATAAAGCCTATCTTTGCGGTCCACCGCTCATGATTGACGCCTGCATCAGCACTTTGATGCAAGGTCGCCTTTTCGAGCGCGACATCTACACCGAGAAGTTCATATCGGCTGCTGATGCTCAGCAGGTGCGCAGTCCGCTGTTCAAGAAGATATGAGATCCCCCCTGTGTCGCTTACGCGCCTTCCCCCCAGGGGGACACCACCAGCGGCCGGGCCAAGCCCGCTCCGCGGTGGAGCACAAGACTCCCCCTGAGTCGCTCGCGCGCCTTCCCCCAGATGGGGGACACCACCAGCGGCCGGGCCAAGCCCGCTCCGCGGTGGTTCTCGTGTGGCTTGCTCCGCAGCCTTTTGAGGTGGTTGCGGGTCGCGGAAGGCGGTGTTGGTGATTGAGATGGGTGCTGCTGTCTACACGATCACTTTGATGGAGACCGGCGAAAACTATCGGTGTGCTGGGTATCGCTCGGTGCTCGAGGGTATGGAAGCGCTGGGAAAAAAGGGCATTCCTGTTGGTTGCCGAAACGGTGGTTGCGGTGTTTGCAAAGTGCAGGTGATTGAAGGTCAGTACACGCGGCGCGTGATGAGCCGCGAGCACGTCAGTGCGGCTGAGGAAGCTGTTGGCCGCGCGCTTTCGTGCCGAATCAAACCCACCAGCGATCTGCGGATCTCGGTGCTTGGACAAATGAAAAAGAACGTCTGCAAGCTGGTTGAGCCTGCAGACGGTTCCCCCACGTCCTCAACCTGAAGAAAACAAAAGGAGATTTGAAATGGCAATGTCAGGAGTTTTGCGTCCTGGTCACGCACAAATTCGCGTTCTGGATATGGAAGAATCCGTTCAGTTCTATACCCAGGTGATGGGGCTCATGGAAACCGGGCGCGATAGCTCGGGTCGCGTGTACTTCAAATGCCGTCAGGAGCACGACCACAACAGCGTTGTGCTGCGGCAGGCGGATCACGCCGGAATGGATTTCTTCGGTTTCAAGGTGCTCGACAAGGCTACCTTGGAAGAACTCGACAAGAAATTGCAAGCGGCTGGCGTCAAAACCGAGCGCATTCCTGCAGGAGAGATGCTCGAAACAGGGGAACGCGTACGCTTTCAGATCCCTACGGGCCATACGATCGAGTTGTTTGCCGAGAAAAAATGTGTGGGAAGCATCTGCGGCTACAACGATCCTGAGGTGGATGTGATCGAGGGTCCTGGTATCCGCCCCGTGCGCATGGATCACGCGTTGATCTATGGGGGAGACATTGATGGCAACCTCAAGCTGTTCACGGAAGTACTGGGGTTCAGCCTCGTGGAACGCGTCAAGCTTGAAGACGGGCGTACCGATCTAGGCACATGGCTCACTTGCAGCACCAAGGCCCATGATCTGGCCATGGTGCGGCACTCGGAAGATGCCAAGCTTCACCATGTTAGTTTCATGATGGAGAGTTGGGAGCAGGTGCTGCGAGCAGCCGACCTCATGAGCCGCAACCGCGTCTCGGTAGACATCGGTCCCACGCGACACGGCATTACACAGGGCACGACAATCTACTTCTTCGACCCCTCTGGCAACCGCCTTGAAACGTTCGCAGGTGGCTACCAGTGGTACCCAGACATGCCACCAATCACATGGAGCTGGGAAGAAGTGGGACGCGGAATCTTCTACCACGACCGGAAGTTGAACGAGGCTTTCCTGAGCGTACTGACCTGAGCGGGCTCGAATGAAATCAGTACCCAGTACCGGCAGTCTCTGTCGCGCAAATTTAGCCTTTCTCGGACACGTTGAGTCCGGCTAAAGCACGTACTCTCAGCTCCTGAGCCAGCGCGCGTTGCTCGTGCCTGGACACACCGCGAACCTGCTCAGCCACCCACAGCAGGCGACTGGCATGGGCCTCGTGCGCAGGGTTGCGCAAGATGGCCGCCAAGGTCACTGCCTGGCGTGGGCTCAACTGCGCCGAAGGCAATCCGAAGTAATGCCGCGCAGCGGCATCCGCTCCGCACACCAGTTGGCCTTCGGCCGTATGTCCCCAGGGGGCCAGATTCAGGTAGAGCTGCAGAATACGCGCCTTTCCCAGCGTCTGCTCTATCTCCACTGCATACAACAACTCACGGACTTTGCGTGTCAACGTGCGCTCTCCACCAGCGACCATCAACTTGGCGACCTGTTGAGTCATCGTGCTGCCCCCACGGTGGACGGCAGATTGGCTTTCGTTGATTGCCAAAGAGGTCTCAAGCTCCTCCATGTCGTAGCCTGGATGCTCATAAAAGCGCTGATCTTCTGCGGCCAGCACGGAGCGTGCGAGCCAGCCACGCGGGCGGTGATTCTGGACGGGACCACACGATGAGCGCGCATGCGCCCAGGCTTCGGTACCCAGACCAGTGACCGCAAGGCCATGCACGCGCGGAGTAAGCTCAAATCGGCCAGACGGCAGCTGGATACGCGCCGTAGCCGAAACGCTGCCGTCTATACGAGCCACCTTCAACTCGGAAAGTCCAGGCGCCAACAAGGCCGCCCAGTGACGAACGGGCGCCTCAGGCCACTGCATCAACACTTCCCAACCTGAACCAGAACGGTCAGCCTGCCATTGCGCCTGAATAATTTCCTTCTCACCCTGTGGTGACTCTGAAGCCAGCAGCAGTTGCCCTTGCAAACGCCCTGGACCTTGACCTCGCGACAGGGCAATCTGCGCTGCAGGCACCCTCAGCCGTCCCTTTCCCACGGCAGCAGGCACGGGCAACGTACAGGGCTCGCAATGCAGAATGAAAACGGGCTCGCGTTGTTCCATACCTGCAGGCTTCCAACCCAGGGTCATGAAGCCAATGCGGGTAGGCACGCGCACGCCATCCAGGGCCTGTCCTATCCAGGGCGTCGTGGCCATCCACACCAGTTGCGGCACGCTGGCCTCCAATTGGAACGGGCCTCGCCCTACCTTGACGGACCACTCATCGGCCTGTGGTTTCAGCGCCATGCGCGCTGTACTCCATAGCAATCCCAAAAGTACGGCCGGGATCAGAACCGAGCAGGCCAGGATAACGCCCCACCGGGGTCGACCGTGTTTGGCGATGGCTCGATTTTTCATGTGCTTCCTTTAGACACAGGCGTCGTGACCGTGATAGCGCGCCAGGGGCCGCTTGACTGTCCCATCGTGGCGGCCCAATACCAGGCGGAGGTGTCGGCAAAGCTTTGGCCGTGTGCATCCTCGATCTGCTCACATACCTTCAGGGCAACGCCCTCCTTCCGGGCGACGAAGCAGCGCTGAAGGCCGCCCGCGCCAGCAGTTTCAGAGGCGAGGGCTACAGGCGTGACAGGAGATGGAGCGTGCGCACTCTCCAGGTGTTCGCCCTCAATCCGATAGCCCAATGCGCGATAGCAATCGGCGGCAGGGTGCAGCATGCGCGTGGGCGCAGCCACGTCACGCAGCACGATGATGCGGCGCTCATCCGTCAAGCGCGTGATACGGCCAGGAAAGCGATCTGCAAAGCGCCGCTCCACCGCGGACAAAGCCAGGGGGCGCACAACAGCTCCCTCCCAGCGCTGCGGGAACTCGCCTGCCTGGAGGGCAGGTGCTGAAGTCACTTCACGGGCGCTCGGAAACGCCGCAGCCAAAGCACACGCCAGCATGGCGCAGCCAAACAGGAGCTTGCCCAGCACCCGGTTCTGAAAAGTGTTCTCTATCATTTGCGCTCTCCCTGCTTGCATCGTTAATCTCGAACACCACGGACTACGCCAGACCTTGCAGCGTCGCCAACGGACACCCCCATCAGCCACGCGATAGCCCCGCACACAGCCGCCAGCGTCACCAAGCCAATGCCCTGATGCAGCACTTGCGAAGATGCGTTTCCCGTTGCTTCCAGCGCAACCAATGCGGTATTGCGCAGCACGTTTCCAGCCAGCACCGTCAGGCCAACCAAAGGAAGACGCAGCGCAAAGCCACGGTTGTCCTGCCCCTTGAAAAGTGCCACAGCGCAGGCAGTGAAATAGCCAGCCCAGGCCATCTGAACACCAGAGCAAGGCGCATCCACAATGACCAGGTGGCCGTTGACCAGCAGACTGCTGCCTTCACGTTGCACTGCGAACCCCACCGCCAGCAGCCAACGGCTGGCTTCAGCGGTCAGCACCCGCAGCGGGTAACCGGCGTAGAACTGCAAGGAAGCGATCAGTGGCAAGGCCAGGACGGCCAGCCCCAGAACGGGCACCGTCGCCACCGCGTGGCGTGGTGCCGGCCACAGCACGCCGTTGCTAGCGTGCATGGCACCGCGGCGCACTGAGGGTAAAAATGCAGTCAGTCCGCAAGCCCAACTGACGACGGCCAACAAGCTGGTTGCCAGCGGGGTGACGGCTCCCCGCATGGAAGTGGCTGCCAGCGTACCGACCACTGCCACCGCCATCCAGGACAGCCGCGGTGCGGATCGAAGTTGCCCGCGTACCGACCACACAAGCACCGCTATCGCGGCAATTGCCAACAAACCCAGCGGGTCATCAGAGCCATCCGACACACGCGTAGCCATCCAGCGCCAAGTCGGCCACAGCGCCACGGTCTGCAGTGCGATCCACATCCAGGCAGGCGCCCGGTCCAAGCTGATGGCATGGCGCAACATGGACGCCTGACGCAAGAGAAGAGTCGAGTTCATGATGGATCAACCCGTGAAAGTCCGGCGCTGACGGCGGCGTGCCATCTGCGCTCCCAGCACCGCCATCACCACCAGCATGGCAGCCCAGGTCTCCGGTTCCGGCGTGCTGCTCACATCCGCGCCCAGGGCAGAAGCTTCTCCAACGGCCAGATCACTCACACCTTCGGGCATCGCGCTGGGTTGGTTGGCTGTGGCGCCCTGCCCGCCTGGGTTGCGCACCACCTTGTCCACCGCTATGAAGCTGGTGTATTGCGTCAGCAGGTTGTAGTCCAGGCCCAGCCGGGTAATGGCGGCCTTCTGCGCGTCGCCTCCGGTCAGAGCTTCCTCGTCGCTCAAGGCAGCGATTCGGTGGCGTGCCCACAGGTAACGCAGCGCGGTAGTGCTGTTGTCAGACACCTGCAGATCGATGGGAAGCGTCTGTTTGAATTCACCAGCTGCAGCACGGCCTTCAATCACCAACTTCGGTTGTGTGGATTGGCTAGGTTCGCGCCACTTGCCAAATACCAGGACCGGACGCTCTGCCAAAACATCCGGCAGAACCGGTGGCTCGACGTCATACACATCCAGGCCTTCGAAGCGCGCTTTGACGCTGGTCAGCACTGGCGACTCGATCACGCGGCGAAAACGTTCGGCCTGCACCTTGGCTTCACTCGGATTGGTCACGATGAAGGGCTCACCCATACCAGCACGTGCCAAGCCTTCCATGAGATGGCGGTTAACTGAAGAGCCTATGCCAAAGGCAAACACGTTGGCCTGCCCAAGTTGTTTGCGCACCAGCGCAAAGGCTTCGCTTTCCACGGTGACATAACCATCCGTCACCACCACGACCGTGCGGGACAGATCCGCTGGTTTTGGTTGCGCATAAACCCTACGCAAAGCGGGAAGCAACTCGGTAGAACCGCCGCCACCCATTTGGTCTATGGTTCGAATGGCCGCGTTCACGTTGGCCGGCGTAGCAGGCACCGACTGAGGTGCCAGAAACCGGTTGCTGCCAGAGAACAGCATCACGTTGAATGTGTCGCTGGCCTTCAAGTTGCCCAGGAGCTGGCGCATCAGTGCTTTGGTGGTGTCCAGCGGAAAGCCGTGCATGGAGCCGGAGATGTCCACCACGAACACATAGTCGCGCGCTGTGATCGCTGTTTGAGGCACTGCCTTGGGCGGCTGAACCATGGCAATGAAGAAGTTTTCCTTCTCGCCGCGCTGCAGCAGCACGCCCGACTGGATTTGTGCGCCGGCCAGGCGGTAGTCCAGAATGAAGTCGCGGTTGTTGCTTCGGCTTACCCCTCGCGAGGAGCTCCCAGCCAATTGCACGCTGGCGCGCTGGCCGCTTATTTCTGTATCGATGGAGTGGCTGGGCGAGCGCACTTCCTGAATACCGATAGGACTCGTCAGTTGGACCTTCAGATCGAAGGCGCTAGGGCTAGATTGGTTCATGCGCAGTACAGGTTGCGCTGGAAAGGGTGTCCCTGCCCCTTCTGTGCCGGCTGCTGCACTGGCACCGCTTCCTGCGTAGCGCGGCCCCACCACGGTCGGAAACACAAACTGATATTGCCCCTCTTCAGGAACGACCAACTCGTTGTAGCGCAATTCGACCTGCACGTCGTCACCAGGCAGGATGTTGGCGACATTCATCTGGAACACATTGGGCCTGTGCTGTTCCAGCAAGGCGGCGGTCTTGCCCTCGCGTTTGGCGGCGTCGTATTCCACCTTGGCCTGTTGCTTCTCGCGAATCTGCGCCACTACCAGACGCTCGCCGACTCGGATATTCAGGCCATTCACTGCGGCACGTGTGGAGCCCGGGAAGATGTACTTCGCCTCAATGGGTGTCGTACCCTCGTTCTTATAGGTCTGGGTCACCACCACGTCAGCGATCACGCCGCTGATGTTCACTTTGACGTCTGTACGCTTGAGCGGCAGAGCCTCTACGCCAGCTTGTCCGCCTTGAACAAAGAAGTAAGGGCTTTCAGACTTGGCCGGACCATCAGCCTGAGCCCGTGCGGACGGTGCCAGAAGCACGAAGGCAGTGAAAGCCAAACCCCATGTCAGTCTCTTTGCGACGGTGGCGGAGGCCGATTGGATGAGATGTGCAGGGTTGATCAAGGGTCTTCCTTTCAGTGGTGAGCTTGGATGCCCTCTACTGTGCAAATCACCTTCGAAGCAGCGATGAATAGTCTGAGTCCTAAGGAAGTGGAAAGGTAACGTGTTTCCAAGCACGGTTAATGA
>JAECRA010000054.1 GCA_015999985.1 Comamonadaceae bacterium | reverse complement strand
GGTCGCGCAATGGCTCCAGCAACTTCAAGCCCAGTAATTCTGGCAGGCCGCCGACGTTGTGGTGGCTCTTAATGGTGACGGCTTTTTTGCTCTTGGCTCCGCCTGACTCAATGACGTCAGGGTAAATGGTGCCTTGGGCCAGGAAGGTGGCGCCTTTGTTGCCTTGGCCGTTGGCCTTGAGCTTTTCTGCTTCGGCCTTGAACACGTCCACGAACAGGCGGCCAATGACTTTGCGCTTTTGCTCAGGGTCTGTGACACCCGCAAGTTCACCAAGGAACAGGTCGCTGGCGTCTACACGGATCACCTTGGCGTGCAGCTTGCCGGCGAACATTTCCATGACCATATCGCCTTCATTCAGGCGAAGCAGGCCATGATCAACGAAGACGCAGGTCAGTTGATCGCCAATGGCGCGGTGGATCAAAGCTGCGGCTACGGAAGAATCGACACCGCCGGAGAGGCCCAGGATGACCTCTTCATCGCCCACTTGCTTGCGGATGGACTCCACCGCTTCTGCGATGTGGTCACGCATGACCCAGTCTGGCTTGGTGCCGCAGATTTCCAGCACAAAACGGTCAAGCAGGGCCTTGCCTTGCACGGTGTGTGTGACCTCTGGGTGAAACTGAACGCCATAGAAGCGGCGCTCTTCATCAGCCATACCTGCAATCGGACACGAATCTGTGCTGGCCATGAGCTTAAAGCCAGTGGGCAACTCGGTGACTTTGTCACCGTGGCTCATCCAGACCTTCAGCATGCCGTGGCCTTCCGGAGTGTGGAAGTCCTCAATGCCTTTGAGCAACTCGGTATGGCCGCGTGCACGCACTTCGGCATAGCCGAATTCGCGTGTGCTCCCGCCTTCTACCTTGCCGCCCAATTGCTGGGCCATGGTTTGCATGCCGTAGCAAATGCCCAGTACGGGCACGCCCAGGGCGAATACGGAATCAGGCGCTTTGTCGTCTACTTCATACACGCTGGCGTGGCTGCCTGAGAGGATGACGCCCTTCAAGTTTCCGTCAGCGGCGTAGGCGCGTACCCAGTCGTCATTGACATCACAAGGGTGTACTTCGCAGTACACATTGGCTTCCCGCACGCGGCGGGCGATGAGCTGGGTGACCTGCGAGCCGAAATCGAGGATCAGGATTTTCTGGTGTTGCATAGTGCCGCTTCAATCCGCCCGGTAGTTCGGTGCTTCTTTCGTGATCTGCACGTCATGGACGTGAGACTCACGAATGCCCGCTGCCGTGATCTGGACGAATTCGGCCTGGTCGCGCATGTCGTCGATGGTGGCGCAACCGCAGTAACCCATGCTGGCACGCAAGCCGCCGGCCATCTGGAACAGAATGGCGACCACACTGCCTTTGTAGGGCACACGGCCTTCAATGCCTTCAGGCACCAGCTTGTCAGCATTGGGGTTGCCCGTACTGCTTTCCTGGAAGTAGCGGTCTGCACTACCTTGCTGCATGGCGCCGATGCTGCCCATGCCGCGATAGCTTTTGTAGCTACGGCCTTGAAACAAGACAATTTCGCCAGGAGCTTCTTCAGTTCCGGCGAACATGCCGCCCATCATGACGGTGCCCGCTCCGGCTGCGATGGCCTTGGCGATGTCCCCGGAGTAGCGAATGCCGCCGTCAGCGATCAGCGGCACGCCCGTGCCTTGCAACGCGGTGGCCACGTTGTCGATAGCGGTGATCTGGGGCACGCCCACACCGGCCACGATACGGGTGGTGCAGATGCTGCCAGGGCCGATACCGACCTTGACGCCATCAGCGCCCGCCTCTACCAACGCGCGCGCTGCGGCGCCCGTAGCGATGTTGCCGCCGATAACTTGGACATTGGGGTAGTTTTGCTTGACCCAGCGCACGCGCTCGATCACGCCCTGGCTGTGGCCGTGGGCGGTGTCTACGACCAGGGCATCAACCCCGGCTTTGACCAGCGCTTCCACGCGTTCTTCAGTGCCCTGCCCTACGCCAACGGCGGCGCCTACGCGCAGACGGCCATTGGCGTCACGTGCGGCATTGGGGAAGGTCGTTTGCTTGGTGATGTCCTTGACGGTGATCAGGCCCTTCAGGCGGTCCTGGTTGTCAATGATCAGCAGGCGTTCAAGCTTGTGCTTGTTGAGGATGCCCTTGGCTTCCTCATGGCTGGTGCCTTCTTGCACGGTGATCAGGCGCTCGCGTGGCGTCATGATCTCGCGAACGGGAACGTCATAGCGTGTCTCGAAGCGCAAATCGCGCCCCGTGACAATGCCCACCACTCGGCCCTGGTCGATGACCGGGAAGCCGCTGATACCCAATTCGTCTGACAGTTGCATTACTTGGAGCACGGTGTGCTCTGGCGTAATGACGACGGGGTCACGTAAGACGCCACTCTCGTAGCGCTTCACTTTAGCGACCTGAACAGCTTGTTCCTGGGCTGTCAGGTTCTTGTGAACAATGCCGATACCACCCTCTTGCGCGATGGCAATTGCCAGGCGCGCTTCAGTGACGGTGTCCATCGCAGCCGAAACCAAGGGAAGGTTCAGGCGGATGTCACGTGTGAACTGGGATGAGAGACTGACGTCCTTTGGGAGGACTTGGGAGAACGCGGGGACGAGCAAGACGTCGTCGAAGGTAAGCGCGTTACCGAGCAGGCGCATGTGAAAGCTCCAAAAAAAGAATTGTATCCGTGTGCGCTATGACCCTGTCATGAGATACCCTTTCCGTTTTGCCAAGTGGGCAGGCTTTAGAGCGTATTCACCATCTTTTCAAGGTCTGAAAAGATAATTAATACGTTCTCATTACTCGTTTAAATGAATCTCGTCAGAATCTTCACTGCTTGTTTGCTGCTCGTGGCAGCGGGCACCGCGTACGCCCAATACCAATGGGTCGATAAGGATGGCCGCAAGATCTACAGCGACCGCCCGCCTCCCGCAGACGTGCCTCAAAAAAGCATCTTGAGAGAACCCCGCAGCTCCACCAGAGCGGCACCCCGGCCATCGGTTGAAGCTGCGGCTAGCGCCCCTGCTGCTTCCACTGCACCTGCGCCCGCCGCCCCGACCGGGACCGACAAAGCCCTGGAAGAGAAGAAAAAACAGGCCGATGCGGCCGAAGCTGCCAAGAAAAAAGAAGAAGAACAAAAACTGGCCGCTCAGCGGGCAGAAAACTGCAGGCGCGCCCTTTTGTCCAAGGCGAGCCTTGATTCCGGAGTGCGGGTCACTCGCACCAGTGAAAAGGGTGAGCGCGAATTCCTGGATGACGCTGCGCGGGCTGCAGAGCAGCAGCGCGTGCAGTCGGTTATTCAATCGGACTGCGCCAAATAGCCGGGCTGCTCGCCAAGCTCATCATCAAGTTAATTGAATACAGGCCCTTCAGTAGCCGGATTTAGCGCCTGCTCTGCGCTGGGCAAACAGGCCCGCACCCCTGGCGCCTTGCTTGTTGAAGCGTTCACGCCGCGCTACTTTGGGGTCTACGGTCAGCCCGCGCCAGATTTCCACACGGTCACGGTCTTGCAGGGGTTGATCAAGCGGTGCTTTGCGGCCCCAGACTCCGGCCCCTGAAGGCTCCAGAACTGCGTCAGGAAACTTGGCCTGCCAGCCGCTGGCGTCTATGGCCCCTCTGATCGTGCTGCCCACAGGCAGTTTCAACGCGACTTCCCAGAGCTGCCGCTGCGCGGGTGCGAAGACTACGGTCACCGAGATGAGTTGCTCGCTCACGCTCAGGTTTTTCCGTACACCTGGTCGGCACGCTCTACAAAGGCGTCGACCATACTGGAGGCAATTTTGTCGAACACAGGGCCAACCAGCTTGGCCAGCAAAGTGCTCGAAAAGCCATAGTTCATGGACAAATCGATCTTGCAGGCTCGTTGGCTGCCATCGCCCACGGGGCTGAAATTCCAGATGCCTTCCAGCTTGGAAAAGGGCCCTTTCACCAGATGCAGGCGGACTTCACGCCCGGGCACGTGTTCGTTCCGGGTGGTAAAGCTCTGCTGTATACCCTTGAAGGAGATGCCGACTTCAGCCAGCATGCCCGCTTCATCTTCGGAGATGACGCGGGCAAAGTTGCACCACGGAAGAAATTCCGGATAGCGCGCCACATCAGTCACGAGGGCGAACATTTCTTCGGGGGTGTACCAGATAAGGACTGATTTGCTGACAGTTTTCATAGAATGCACGTTTCGCCTCCGATTTTAAGAGGCTCTGGCATAAGCGCCTGTATAAGACCTTGCCGCTGCGCATGAGATCACTTGCGGCAGGCGGGCATCGCCCCCATATTCTTTCCCATGGCCACCAAAACTGCAGCATCCAAATCCCCTGTCATCGCCCAGAACAAGAAGGCCTCTTTCAATTACTTTTTTGAAGAGCGTTTTGAAGCCGGGATGGTGCTCGAAGGCTGGGAGGTCAAAGCCTTGCGCGCGGGCAAGGTCCAGCTTCCTGACGGCTACGTAGTCATCCGAAACGGAGAGTTGTTCGTCGTAGGCTGCCAGATCAATCCTCTGGGCACCGCTTCTACGCATGTCCGTCCCGACGCTGTACGCACGAAAAAGCTTCTTCTCAAGAAAGACGAAATCCGCCGTCTGATTGGGAAAGTCGAGCAAAAAGGCTACACCCTCGTTCCGATCAATTTGCATTGGTCCAATGGCAAGGTGAAGTGCGAAATTGCCTTGGCCAAGGGTAAGGCTGAACACGATAAGCGCGACACCATCAAGGACCGTGAAGGCAAACGAGAGGTGGAACGAGTCATGAAGGACCGGAATCGGTGATCTAGGCTCCGTCGAAGCCTGGCGAGTAGTCAGCCTGGGGTGACCGCCTTCTTAACCCGAAGTGTGACGGTCACGCTGAAACAGGCGCACCAGGCCTAGCCACTGCTGGGCCCAGAAACCACGGCCGTAGTCCCTGCCCTCTTCAACTTGGTCCTGGATACCCGTGGGTTTAAGACCTCCCTTCCAGTCTGCACTCTGGAAGAGGATGTCCCAGCAGGAAAACAGGATGCCAAAGTTGGCTCCATAGGGGTGATGAACAGTCATGCCTGGCTCATGGCCCAGGGTGACCTCATGATGGCGGCGGTGAAAACGTGGGCTAACGGCCAGGCGCTCAACCCAATTGGGCCACCGCCAGCGCAGGTTGGCATGTTGAAGGCTCTCAAATAGCTGCGAAATCGCGACCAGGGCGACGAACTGTGACGGGCCTACACCCACGAGCAAAGCCACGGTGACAAAAACCATGTCGACGATGACCGAATCCAGCAAATGATTGCGGTTGTCGGACCACATGGTCATTTGACGCTGGCTGTGGTGCACCGAGTGCAACTGCCACCACCAGTGAAAGCGGTGTTGAGAGCGATGTACCCAGTAGCCGACTGCATCAAACACCAGCAGATACAGCACAAAGCTCACCCACGCGACGTCGGTCACACCAGGCCAGACCTGGTCAATCTGCAGGGTCGGAAGGCCCTGCGCGCGCAGCATGCCGAAGAACTGTGTTGCCCACTCATCAAAGGTGAAGAACATGGCGAGCTTGAACACGCCCAGGCGGTGCAGCAGCGTGTAGATCACATCGACCCTGATGGCATGACGGTCAGTAACAGGTTCAACCGGCCAGAGGCGCTGAGCGGGGCCTAGCACCAAGACCATGACCGCTATCTGAAGCAAGCCGACCACCAGCCAGCCGGTGGCTGTGTAGCCATCTTCAAGCAGGTTGCCCGCGCCCACGGCAAACGCCAGGGGCTGAACCAGCCCCTCAAATAGCCATTGCTGGACGGCGGCAAAGATGTTGGAAAACCAATCCATGGATCAGATTCTGATGGGATTCGGTGAAAGCTTATCTGAACTACGGTAGTGCACGAGGCCAGGGACGCTCCCTAACCCCCATGAGACGCAATCCAACCTTTGAAATCAGGGTGCTCACGCAGGGTGGCAAAGCAAAACCCCTTGTTTTTCAGGCCGACAATGAGGGGCTCCAGCACGGCCGGCGCCCAGGGGTCACGGCGGGACCATATACCCAGGTGAGCCAGCAAAATGTCACCTTCACGTATATTGGCCAAGGCATTTTTCAGCAAAACAGCGTTAGGGTACTTTTCACTCGAAAGCTCGTCACCCAGAAAACCGGCTGGTGCCCACCCTGCGTACTTGTAGCCACACTCCTCTGCAGTTTTGAGCAGCGTTGGTGAGGTTTTGCCGCCTGGCGCGCGAAAGATAGGCAAGGTCTTTTTGCCGGTGATGGTGGTCAAGCGGTTGGCGGCCATCCTAATGCTTTCGCAATACTGCTTGGCGCTCCAGGTCAGGTTCTGCCCGGCTTGTGAGCCAGCAGAAGGCCGAACCTGAAAGCGCGCGGGTGAGCCTGCCAGGTCGCTTCGCCAATAGTCATGCTCCCAGGTATGGGATGCAAACTCGTGGCCCTCGGCCGCACGGGCCTTCCACCAGGGCGCCCAATGATCGCCCAGGCTACCGTCGCCTTCCTTGGTGCGCTCATTCGCGGCAAAAAAAGTGACTTTGACCCCTTGGCGCTTGAGCACCTCGGCGATGAGAGGCGCAACTTCCATATGACCGGTGTCAAACGTGAGGTAAACCGGTTTGCAGGTCGCCTCAGCGGGCTTTTGCGCTCCCGCGCTGACACACGCCAGGGATGCGCCAAAAAGGGCTAAACCCTTGAAAACGCCGAAGAGCTGGCGCCGCGAGGGGCCTTTAGCGCGCGGCCTATTGACGTGCCACATGGTCCAGCGTCCAGACACCATGAGGAGACTTGCCTACGGGGATTTGACGTATGACTTTCTGGCTGGCGATATCGATGATGGTCAGTTTCTTGGCCCACCGAGAACCGACCATGATGAGCCTGCCGTCAGAAGAAATGTCCATGCAGTCTGGGCCAGAAGGCGCCGGGAACGTAGCATCGACACTGAGAGTCTGGTAGTTGATGCGGCTGATGGTATTGGCTACGCGGTTGCTCACGTAGACGTTCTTGCCGTCGCCGGCAGAGCGAAACGCGTGAGCGCCCTTGCCTGTGGGGATCTTGCGCAGCAGCACGGGTGCCTTGCCTCCGGCCACGTCGTAGACCTCTACGCCATCACTTCCGGTCAAGCCCAGCAGCAGGGTCTTGTCGTCCGGGGTGACATACACGTCTGCCGGCATAGGGCCAGTTTTAACCCGCGAGGTCAAGGTTTGGGTAGCGATGTCGATCACCACAAGCTCATCGCTGTCTTGCATGCTCGCCCAAATGGTCTTGCTTTGACTGTCGATCCAGAGGTGGCTGGGCGTGCGGCTGGTGGGGATGCGCTTGACCAAAGTGGGGTTGGTGCCATCCCAGCGATAAATGTCGACGTGATTGAGCCGGTTGGCGGCGGTCACGAACCATTTCATGTCTGGCGAAAAGCGCAGGTGGTACGGGTCAAGAATGCCGCGTATGGTGCGTTGTTCATCACCCGTTCGAGGGTCGATGAATGTCAAGGAATCAGCGCCCGCATTGGCGATGATCACGGATTTTTCATCTGGCGTGAGGTAGAGGTGATGCGGCTCTCTGCCAGTAGGAATGCGCTTTGTTTCAGTCCAGGTCGCAGGATCGATGACGCTGACATTACCGTCCAGCGAGTTGAGCACCAAAACGGGGGCTCCCTTACGGCTGATAGGCGCTTGCGCTGGAGAGCTTTGCGTCGCAGCAGGTGCCTTGGCGCCCGGCTGGGCTGACTTACCCGCTTGGACGGAGGCTGCCAAGGTCCCGGCAGGACCTGCTCCCGGGCGGGTTACCGGCGCCGGTGCAGGCGCGGTCGCAGACGCCGTTGCGGGCAAAGTTGCAGTCGATGGGGGGCGCACTTGCTGGGCATGCAAACTGAATGTCCACGCGGTCAGCGAACCCATCATGAGGGCGCAACGAAAAAGACGGGAAGCTGTTATCAAAGGGAGCTTTCTCAGGGCAGCATGAGAGTGTATTGGGCGTTCGCGCTCAAGCGAACCCTTCCATTAACATTCGGGACATGAAACAGGTGGACATAGACGGCGTTTTTCTTGAGGTAGCGCAAATCCATGCGCCAACTGGCGCGGTGCCAGAACTGGCTCCGCTGGTTTTTCTGCATGAAGGACTGGGTTCTGTGGCCATGTGGCGCGACTGGCCTGCAAGCTTGTGCGCAGCCACCGGCCGCGCGGGCTGGGTGTATTCCCGCCAGGGATACGGGCAGTCCAGCCCGGTGGCAGACGTTCGCGGGCCATCGCACCAGGATTTAGGTGGTCAGCGGAGTGGCCGACTGAAGCCTGACTACATGCACCGTGAGGCTCTGGAGGTCTTGCCGAGCCTGCTGAAAAAGCTAGGCGTTGAACGGCCAGTTCTGTTGGGCCATTCCGACGGAGCCACCATTGCACTGCTCCACGCGGCCCGGAATGCGGTGAGCGCCTGCGTTGTGCTGGCACCACATCTTTTCGTTGAAGACGTATCGGTCAAGTCGATCGAAGAAGCGCGCGATGCCTTTGAAGCCACGAATTTGCGTGAACGTCTGTCGCGATATCACCGAGATGTGGACGTGGCCTTCTGGCAGTGGAACGACATTTGGCTTTCCCCGGATTTCCGACATTTCGATATTCGCGAGGAATGCAAGAGCATCGAGGCACCCTTGCTTGCCATTCAAGGCGTAGACGACGCCTACGGGACGCTGACCCAGTTGGACGAACTTCAGCGTGCCGTTCCTCATGCCCGCAAGCTGGTGCTGCCTCAGTGCGGACATTCGCCCCATCGTGACCAACCCGAGGCAGTCAATGGCGCTATCGTGCAGTTCTTGGATACGGACTCACGGCCAGGACAGCGGGTCCCCGCTAGCCCGAAACCCCAATAATCCGATAGCTCGTGTTACGGGGAGCGCCAGGGTCCCCGCGTCATTCGCTCGGCGTCTTTCCCAGCAGCTCCAGCTCCGCAGGGCCTAACCAACGCCACTGCCCTGGGAGCAAGTCCGCCGGCAAGTCCAATGCGCCGATTTTAGAGCGGTGAAGGCCTTCTACCCGGTTGCCCACCGCCGCCAGCATGCGCTTGACCTGGTGGTATTTGCCTTCAGTCAGCGTCAGACGAAGGTGAAAAGGCGAAATGATCTCGCACGCCGCTGCCTTCACTGGCTTGGGGTCGTCATCCAGCACCACACCTGACAGCAGTCGGTCTCGTTGCTTCTCGTCCAAAGCGTGCTTGGCCGTGATCTCGTAGATTTTCGGGACGTGGCGCTTGGGCGAATTCATGCGGTGAATGAAGGCCCCGTCATCCGAGAGCAGCAGCAGGCCTGTCGTGTCCTGGTCCAACCGGCCCACCGCTTGAGCGCCCTGCACTTTCCCAGCCGTCGGGCGTTGACGCAGGGGCACGGGCAACAGGCTGTAGACGCTAGGCCAGGCGCCGGGTTTGTGAGAGCACTCGTATCCGGCGGGCTTATGCAGCATGACGTAGGCGTTGGCATGAAAGAGCCAAGGCTCGCCCTGGACTGTGTAGGCCAGGTCCGGGGTTTCAGTGTCGAACTCAGCACCAGGGTCTTCGCACAAGCTTCCTTGTACCGTGACCAAGCCGCGTTCAATCAGACCGACACAGAGTCGCCGAGTGCCGAACCCTTGAGAAAACAGCAGCTCATCGAGCCGCATCCTGGTTTTTCGTTTCATGCTCAGAAGGTGTGAATAATTCCGGCGGGCTCCAAAGAGCCCTCAAAAGCGGCCCGATCAAGGCGCAAAGCACAGCCGTAGCTCGTACTATGGTGTGCATTTGTGCGGCCGGCGTAGGCAACACGGAGCGGGTGGTATTTGGCGGTCGAGGCGGGCATGAGGGATTCGTTCACACCTTCTCAGCTTCCAGCCTGATGAAATGCGTACGATAGTGCTCAAGTTCGTCAATCGACTCATGCACATCTGCCAATGCAGTGTGCGCCTGCTGTTTCTTGAACGAATCACACACTTCGGGCCGCCAGCGGCGCGCCAGCTCCTTGAGAGTGCTGACGTCAATGTTGCGGTAATGAAAATACGCTTCCAACTTGGGCATGTACTTGACCAGAAAGCGCCTGTCCTGGCTGATGGTGTTGCCACACAAGGGCGACGCATTCTTCCCGACGTACCGAGACAGAAAGGCGATGATCTGCGCCTCAGCCTCGCTCTCCGTCAAGCTGGAAGCCTTGACTTTGTCTATGAGTCCGCTGCGCCCATGGGTGCCCTTGTTCCAGGCGTCCATCTGGTCAAGTTGGGCATCGCTTTGGTGGATGACCAGCACGGGGCCCTCTACACGCGGGCTCAGCTGCGGTCCGGTCACCACGACGGCAATTTCCAGGATGCGCTCTTTTTCCGGGTCAAGCCCAGTCATTTCGCAATCTAACCACACCAGATTTTGGTTGGATTTTGGCAAATCGGCGCCATTTGCCGATACAGATACGGGTTTCTCAAGATCAGTCATGGCTGGCATTGTCCACGAGCCTAGCCGGCCTCCGGCCGACACGATGTCAATTGATTCACAAATACCCCTACACTCGTTCAGTGCTGCGACGTGAATACTGGCCTGAAAATGAAACTCTTCCCTCGAGCGCTGAAGCAAGACGCGATTTCATGATCGACCATTCCCGCAACAGTGCAATCCCCTTCCTTCGAGACTTCTCTTGACCGAAACAGCTTCCTACCTATCTCCCGCACTGCTGACCAGCCTGGTGTTTGGCTTCATGCTGCTCGCCAATCTGGGCGTTAAGTTTTGGCTGGCTACGCGTCAGATTCGCGCCGTGTCCCGGCACCGCTCCGCAGTACCCCAGGAGTTTTCAGAAACGATCTCGCTGGAGACCCACCAGCGCGCCGCTGATTACACGGCGGTGAAGCTCCGCTTTGGTTTGTTGGAATTGGCGCTTAGTGCCGCGGTGCTTTTGGGCTGGACACTGCTGGGTGGGCTGGACTGGTTGAACGAAGTCCTGCTCTCTGCATTTGGTCCGGGCTATCCGCTGCTACAACCTTTGGCGCTGCTGGCAGTGTTCACGCTGATCAACGGCCTGATAGATCTGCCGATGTCCTGGTATCAGACCTTTGTGATCGAAGAGCGCTTTGGGTTCAACAAGATGACTCAGAACCTCTGGCTCGGCGATCTGCTGAAGTCCACCGTGGTGGGCATCGCCATTGGCCTGCCACTTGCCGCTTTAGTGCTGTGGATGATGAATGCGACGGGCAGCTTGTGGTGGCTCTGGACCTGGGTCGCCTGGATGGGCTTCAGTCTTCTGATGATGGTGGTCTACCCCACCCTCATCGCACCGATCTTCAACAAATTTCAACCGTTGCAAGATGAGTCACTCAAGGAGCGCGTGACGCAACTCATGAACCGGTGCGGTTTTGCGTCCAAGGGCCTTTTCGTTATGGACGGCAGCCGTCGCAGCGCCCATGCCAACGCTTATTTCACGGGTTTCGGTGCCTCCAAGCGTGTAGTGTTCTTTGACACCCTTTTGTCCCAATTGACCCCGGCAGAAGTCGAAGCCGTACTGGCGCATGAGTTGGGGCACTTCAAGCACAAGCACATTCTGAAACGGATTGTGGGCATGTTTGCTTTCAGCCTGGCCGGCCTGGCCCTGCTGGGATGGCTTTCAAACCAGTCCTGGTTTTTTGCAGGTTTGGGCGTGATGCCGAACCTGCCGTTGCAGATGGGTGGTACGGTTTCCAACCATGCGCTGGCGCTGCTGCTGTTCGCCCTCGTGGTGCCGGTTTTCACGTTTTTCCTCTCGCCGCTGATGGCCCAGCTTTCTCGCAAGCATGAATT
Organism: Comamonadaceae bacterium; assembly: GCA_015999985.1. GTDB lineage: Bacteria > Pseudomonadota > Gammaproteobacteria > Burkholderiales > Burkholderiaceae_C > Ottowia. The sequence goes on along the minus strand of JAECRA010000054.1, from coordinate 20,377 downwards.
TGAGGCCGATGCTTATGCGGCGGCTCAAGCCAACGCCCAGGATTTGTCTAACGCGTTGGTCAAGCTCTACAAAGACAACGCCTCTACCCTGACACCAGACCCGCTCTACGTGCGTTTTTATTACTCTCATCCGCCCGCCTCAGAGCGCATTGCTCGGATGGGCGGAACCATTGCGCCGGTCTGAGCGAGTGTCTTCACTTGTGAATAAAACAACCTTGACGTCCGAAGACCTCAGCAAAGCCCTGAAAAGCGCGGATGGCTGGAAGCTCTCCTCCCGGCCCGGCGCGCCCAGCATTGAAAAAAGTTGGCGGTTTGCTGATTTTCACCAAACCATGGATTTCGTGAATGCACTCGCTCATATCGCGCATTCCATGGACCATCACCCTGAGCTTCAGGTGAGCTATGGGGCTTGTGTAGTTCAATACACTACTCATGACGCGGGGGGCATCACATCACGCGACATAGACGCGGCGGTGCGCATTAACGCCTTGCCCGAAGGCAGGGCCAGCGAGTGAACAAGCCACGATCTACCCCGTCGACCTCCGCAGCCTCTCTTCAAGACGGCCTGGTGGTCGCCAGCCATGGGCGACATTGCGTGGTGGAAGTGCTGGGCGGCGAGCGGGTCATTTGCCACCCTCGCGGGAAAAAGCTCACGGTGGTTGTAGGTGATCGAGTGCGTTGGCAGCCTTCCCAGGACGAAGGCACCATTGAACAGATCGTACCGCGCCGAAACCTTTTCTTTCGCCAGGATGAAATTCGCACTAAGTCCTTTGCAGCCAACCTGGACCAAGTATTGATTCTCGTCGCTGCGGAGCCCGAGTTCTCAGAGCATCAATTGGCCAGAGCCTTGATTGCGGCAGAGGCTGAACACATAGACCCCATCATTGTGCTGAACAAGGCTGATCTGGGAGATCAGTTTATGCATGGCTGGAATCGGCTGGAGCCCTACCGAGCCATGGGTTACGCCGTGCTTCCTCTGGCTGCCAAGTCTGGCGTGCTCTCTTCGGCGGTATCTGGCGCGCCGAACATGACTGGAGATGGCCTGTCTACCTTGACCGAAAGGCTCCATGGGCGCACCACACTTATTCTGGGGCCGTCAGGGGCCGGCAAGAGCACCTTGATCAATCGCCTGATTCCTGGAGCCACTGCGCAGACGCAGGAAATTTCGCAAGCGCTCAACTCCGGAAAGCACACCACCACCACCACGAGCTGGTATTGGATGGACGAAGCGCGCAGCACGGCTCTGATCGATTCACCGGGATTTCAGGAGTTTGGCCTGCGCCAGATTGACCCCATGCAGTTGGCAGCCTACATGCCGGACATCAGGCCGCATGTACCCGAATGCCGGTTTTATAACTGCACCCATATGCACGAACCGGGATGCGGAGTGATTGCAGCGCTGAACGACGATTCCCAGCCGGAAAAAATCGCGGCGGCTCGCTATCGGATTTACACGACGCTATTTGAAGAGCTTAAAGCAGGTTTAGCCTGGGGCGGCTGACGTCAGCAGCTACCAGAAGCCAGCTACAAATGGGCCGCAATGGTCCATTTTCGCCCTCGGCGCTCAAAGTTTGACGGCTTCTTAGAAGGTCACCAAATCCATGCGTCTGCGGACGCGCGCGGCTTCTTCTGGATCGCCCCGCTCATCTGCCAAGCGCGCTTGCACACCCAGCCAGGCCAGCAGGGGGCGACGCCATCCCTGCCGCGATGCAGTGTCCACCGCAGCAGCGACTGCAGCCGGCGTAGCGGCGCTTCGACGCATCAAGACACCTGCTGCCACCAGGCGGGCAAAGGGATCTTCAATGCCTGCGATGTTCGTTCCTCCTTGCGCTACCGCACGGTGGTGCGCTGGCAGCAGCGCAATCTCGCTGCCCAAGCTCTGGCCAGATAAATACTTCTCATAGGCGCGTTCAACGTCGGAAGCGTCAGACCGGAGGGGTTCAAAGCCCGTGCAAGATTCGAACACCAGGCTGGCCACTTGGGTGGCGCAGCGAGTGAGCTCTATGCGCGCAACCAACTCTGGTTGGCCAGTGCGCGCGGTCTCAGCCCGAGCCAGGGTGAACTCGCGGGCTTCAATACGCGTGTCGCCCTTCAAATAAGCTTCTGTAAACCGCTCAGTGTGCCCGACCGCGTTGATGCTCCAATCAGGAACCTTGGGGCCTCCAGCACACGCTGACAGCATGGCGCAGGTGGCCAGAACCAAGGCTGGGAACGGCCTTCTACGGTTAACTGACCCACACGAGTCGTGGCTTTGGCGCTGAACGAATGAACGGATAAGCGACCGTGCTTGCAAAAGACGGGTCATGGCAGTTTCACCTCTTTTTCTTTGGGTGCAAACGGCCATTTGCGGTTGATCTCCGTAATCAAACTGTCAATTTTCAGCAGGCTTGATTCCACATCTGCGCGCAAATCTCCCAGATTGTTGGTGGCTTCAGCCGCATTGCCGGCCACCGACTGCACATCCTTTAGTACGGCGTCGACCTTGACCACGGTCTGGCGTGCATCCTGAAGCAGCGAGTTGAGCTGCTTCACTGCAGCTTGAGCGTCCGTAATGAGGCCATCTTTGCCCAGCACTTGTTGATCTGCCTTCTGAACGACACCGTCCACCCGGGTAGCCACGCTGTCCAGACTTTTAAGCAACTGATTGGTGCGAGTCAGCAGTTCAGTGATTTGCTTGGCATCTGCCTCATTGCCGGTCACGGCTGCCAGCAGACCGCCTTTTTCACTGTTGAGGCGTGCGGTGAAGCTGCGCAATTCACCCATGGTTCCTGCAAGTGCAGATTCCGCAGCCGTCAAGCGGTTGAGGTTCTGCAGCACGTCTCTGGCATCAGCGACCATCTTGGGTATCTCGGCGGACACATCTCCGCGCAGCACCACACGCTCCGCATCAGTGGGCAGAGGCTCGTCGTCCGGCACGCCCGTGAAGGCTCGAAGCCGCGCGGCTCCTACGATGCCTTTTTCCAGTGTGAATACGCTGGACTGGCGCAATCGGGGCGCGTCTTTCAGCGGTATGTCGACAAGAATGCGTACCTGGCCCGCCTCACCCAGCTCAATGCGACTGACCCTGCCAATAGGAAAGCCGGAGAAGGTCATGTCCATTCCAACGGAGACGCCCTCTGAATCGTCCGTCGTGAGTACGAGCCTTTGTGTGGCTTCGAAAGCGCCGCGAACCCACATGAGGTAGAGCACGGCGCCGCCCAGAAGCAGCACCATGAAAATCAGGAGCACGGCTGCTCGAAATTCCAGCCTGCGCCAGGCCAGGGAACCCTCAGGAGGGCCATCGGGCATGTTGCTGGTCGGCTGCTCGGCAAGGCCTGAACCGGGTTCATTGGGCCTATCTGAGGAGGCTGGCGTGGGAACAGTCATTGACTCAATAGTAATTGCCAATAAGCGATGCGATCTCAATGATCAGCATCAGAATGAACATCTGCACCAAACCCTGAAGCTCCACGCTGGTACGTGATGCCCTGCGAGGGAGATCTCTAAGTGCATTGCCAACCGGCAAGAGAGATACCGAAATGGCGAATAGCAGGGTCTTCATGCTGAAAATCAACGAAACAACCGGGTTGAAGATCTGGCCCACCGCATGGTTATAAGAAGACAGTCCTGCCACCGTGAAGCCGTGTACTGCTGTGTAGGCCAGCACCAGTGAAATCGAGCAGCTAACCACTGCCAACAACAGTACAGCAAAGATTCCTGCCAACACACGAGGCAAGACTTCCTGGTTGAGAGGGTCAATTCCCTGTGCCCTCAAGTCATCGAAATGGCCGGCCCGCCTTCTCTTGTAAAGCTCAGAACCGCCTGGAATGGTGTATTCCACGGCGACATACAAGGCTGCCGCCAGAGGCACCAGCTCAAGCACCAGTACGCGCACGACGGCGTCAAGTGCGTATTGCGTCAATCCATAGGAAAACGCGGTAACCACCAGGATCCGGATAACCACCACATTGAAGAGCGCCATCAAGATGGTGAAGCCTGGCAGACCCGGCCCTGCGGCGTAATACATCTCGCGCAGGACCAGGCTGCGGGAGTCGCGCCGATAGCTCGATGGGGAGAAGGCCAGAACCATGAGCTTGGCGCCCACGAACAAGACGGACCACCAGCCAATAAACCAGCGCAGCAGTCCTCGCCCCAGATCGAGCAACCAGCCGTAGAGCGAGAAGCCGGAAATCATGGTAACGATGATACTTTGCGGCGCGCCCTCCCCCGGCCGGAAAATTCAATTCGCCCTAAAATTACAAACATTATGGGTTTGTAACATCCTTATCGAATGCACGAAAGTTCGCGGTGCTGTTGCAAGCTCGCCATAGCACCGACGTTTTGCTGAGACTAGAGTTAACCCCCTACACCCCAGTTACGTTTCGGCTGTTATATTGCACTGCAGCATTTTAGGATCCGAACTCGCATGCTTTATCAAATCTACGAAGCTCAACGGTCATTGATCGAACCCTTTTCCGATCTGGCTGAAGCCACGGCAAAGCTCTACGGAAATCCGCATTCCTTGATCGGCCAGCTTCCCATGGCTCAACGGATTTCAGCCGGCTATGCACTCATGCATCGGCTGGGCAAGGATTACGAGAAGCCAGAATTTGGCATTCGCAAGGTGGAGGTCGATGGCGTGGAAGTCGCCATTGATGAGCGAGTGGAGATTGACAAGCCATTTTGCGAGCTGCGCCGCTTCAAGCGCTTTACGGATGATCCGGCAACGCTGGCCAAGCTGAAGAACCAGCCGCCAGTGCTGATCGTGGCCCCGCTTTCTGGCCATTACGCTACCTTGCTCCGCGATACAGTGCGCACCATGCTCGAGGGGCATAAGGTCTACATCACCGACTGGAAAAATGCCCGAACGGTCCCTTTGTCTGAGGGTGAATTTCACCTGGATGACTATGTGAACGATGTGCAGGAATTCATTCGGCACCTGCAGGGCACCTACGGCAATTGCCATGTGGTGAGCGTTTGCCAGCCTACTGTTCCTGTACTCGCAGCAATTTCACTCATGGCTAGCCGAGGAGAGAAGACTCCCCTCACGATGACCATGATGGGTGGCCCAATCGACGCTCGCAAGTCACCCACGGCAGTCAACAACCTGGCTACCAACAAAAGCATCGAGTGGTTTCAAGACAACGTGATTTTCCGCGTGCCGCCCAATTACCCTGGCGCCGGGCGACGCGTCTACCCCGGCTTTCTGCAACACGCAGGTTTCATTGCGATGAACCCGGATCGTCACGCGTCCAGTCATTACGACTTCTTCAAGGACCTGATCAAGGGTGACGAGTCCAACGCTGAATCGCACCGCAAGTTCTACGATGAGTACAACGCCGTACTCGACATGGACGCAGACTATTACCTCGAAACCATCCAGGCGGTCTTCCAGGACTTCAAACTGGTCAACGGCACCATGGAAATGCGCTCTGTCCAAGGCAAAGTGGAGCCTGTGCGTCCGCAAGACATCAAGACAACCGCCCTGTTTACCATTGAAGGCGAGCTGGACGATATTTCCGGCTCTGGCCAGACACAAGCTGCGCATGACCTTTGCACCGGACTCAGCGGTGTTGAAAAGCGCCACCTGGAAGTCAAGGGCGCTGGCCACTACGGCATTTTCAGTGGTCGCCGCTGGAGAGATGTGGTCTATCCTCAGGTCAAGGCCTTCATCAACCGCAACGGCTCGCCTGAAGTCCACGACGAGAAGCCAGCTCCGAGCGCGTCGAAACCTGCTCGAATCACAGAATCTGAGAGCAGCGCCGAAGACAGCCTGGCTCCGGTGAAGCAGGCCACAGACGTGACGCCATCAGCATCCAAGTCACCTGCCAAACCGGTGACGACTTTTGCGAAGGCGCCAGCTCAAAGCGCCGTGAACCCCGTTGCCAAGCGCGCACGGGTGGCAGGCAAGGCAGTTGAGGCAGTTAAGGAATCTGCGGCTACTGAAGCTAAACCGGCGGTCAAATCGGTCGTGAAGCCAGCGGCCAAAACCACCGCCAGTGCTACCGTCAAGCCTGTGACCAAGCCAGCGGTCAAAGCCACTGCCAACGCGCCTACGCGGGCTGCCAAAACACCTGCCACACGCCGCAAAGCAGGTTGAGTAGCGCTCTCTCGCCTCTGGCCCTGCGCCTATGGAGTGCACTGCCGCAAACTCAGTGCACTCGTTGCGGCTACCCGGACTGCGAAGCTTACGCACAGGCCATTGCCGATGGACAGGCATCGATCAATCAGTGCCCTCCTGGCGGAATGGAGGGCATTCGTCGCCTGGCCGCCATCGCGGGCACTGCTGAGTTGCCTCTCAACCCCGTCAACGGTGCAGAAGGCCCCCGCAGCGTCGCCTGGATCGATGAAGCTTGGTGCATTGGATGCACGCTCTGCATCAAGGCTTGCCCCGTCGATTGCATAGTGGGCGGCAACCGGCGCATGCACACGGTCATTGAAAGCGAATGCACGGGTTGTGAGTTGTGCATACCGGCCTGCCCTGTGGATTGCATTGCACTTGAAAATGTTACCGGGCAACGCACGGGCTGGGATGCTTGGTCTGCGCAAGAAGCTGACTCCGCCCGCGAGCGCTACAAACTCACCACGGCCAGACGCAAACGGGCGGACGATGCCCACGCCATGGTCCTCGAGAAGAAAGCCGAGCACAAGCTCGCGCACTTACCTGAACTGGCAAAGGGTGCAACCGGGGCAGAGCTGGAACGCAAGCGCTCAGTCATAGAGGCTGCGCTGGCCAGGGCCAGGGAAAAAAGACAAGCGGCGGATTAAGTAATCGCTGGCGCGTCTGGTGCCCGTCTGAGCTGTACGAGAAACACTACCGGTGTTTCAAAGGCAGCTGAAATTGCCAAGCTGGAGCTTGGCGCTCCCAGGAGAACAGCCAGATGAACGGCTCACCCCGTAGCCGCAGACTCCTAATCTACGTCCGGCACCAGGAAATCGCGGCTGATGTGCGCACCAAGCTGGTTCACACGATCCAGGAATTGCGTCAGGAATGCGTGCAGTCCAGTGGCCAGGATTTCATCTATTTGCGCGTAACGCAGGTCTGATTGCAGCTTGCCGGCGTGGCGCATGGTCTCGTCCTGCGGAGTCGTGCCGACATGAAGCAGGTTTCCGACGACTTCAGTCATGCAATGGTGCAGCGAGCGGGGCATGTCTTCTCGCAGCATCAGGAGTTCAGCCACCCTCTCCGGCTTGATCACGTCGCGGTAAACCTTGCGGTAGACCTCAAAGCCACTCACGCTGCGCAAGATGGCTGACCAGTGGTAGAAATCGTATTCCTGATCCCGTTCGCTGGCTGAACCAAAGAAGTCGCTCTGCACGGCGTGAAACTTCACGTCAAGCAGACGCGCGGTGTTGTCAGCACGCTCGAGGAATGTGCCCAAGCGCAGGAAGTGAAACGCCTCATCTTGCAGCATGGTGCCCAGCGTCACTCCGCGGGAGAGGTGTGAACGGAATTTGACCCACTCGAAGAACTCTCCAGGGTCTCTTTCATACATTCCACCGCGTAACAGACGAATGCACTCAAGCCATGTCTGGTTGAGGGTTTCCCAAACTTCCGTCGTCAGGGTTCCTCGCACTGCGCGGGCGTTTTCTCTCGCGGCCTTGAGGCAAGCAATGATGGATGAAGGGTTGTCCTCATCTTTGACCATGAAATCCATAACGCCCTGCGGCGTGATTTCGTCGTGGATGGCAGCGTAGGCTGGCAAAAGCTCACTGATAGACAGAATCCCCTGCCAACCGTAGCGCGTGACCGCTGCTGATTGCGGAAGCAAGCCGGTTTCGTAGTGCACGTTAAGCATACGTGCGGTGTTCTCTGCCCGTTCGGTATAACGGGACATCCAAAAAAGATGATCGGCGGTGCGCGAAAGCATACTAGTCCTCCAAAACCCATGTGTCTTTGGTGCCGCCGCCTTGAGACGAGTTCACCACCAGAGAGCCCGCCTTCAGGGCTACCCGTGTCAATCCACCAGGGACCATTTGCACTTGTTTGCCACTCAGCACGAAAGGCCTCAAATCGATGTGGCGAGGCGCTACTCCGCTTTCCACATAGGTTGGGCAGCTTGAGAGGCTCAGAGTTGGTTGGGCGATGTAGCCCTTGGGATTGGCCAGAACGGCTTTTCCGAAGGCTTCTATCTCAGCCGCCGTGGACGCCGGCCCCACCAGCATTCCATAACCGCCGGCACCGTGCACTTCCTTGACCACAAGGTCTTTCAGGTTAGCCATGACGTACGAGAGTTCGGACGGGTCCCGGCACATGAACGTCGGTACGTTATGCAATATGGGCGTTTCCCCAAGATAGAACTCAATCATCTTGGGAACGTAGGGATAGATGGACTTGTCATCCGCGACGCCAGTGCCCACTGAATTGCATATAGCCACGTGGCCGTCCCGGTAGGCGTCCAACAAGCCCGCGCAGCCCAGGGTGGAATCAGGCCGGAAGACCTGGGGGTCGAGAAAATCATCATCTACCCGGCGGTAGATCACATCCACACGCTTGGGGCCACGGGTGGTTCGCATGAAGACAAAGCCTTCCTTGACGAAAAGGTCCTGGCCCTCAACCAATTCCACCCCCATCTGCTGGGCCAGGAAGGCGTGCTCGAAATAGGCGCTGTTGTACATACCCGGTGTCAGTACCACCACGGTCGGATCGCCTGCAGTAGGAGGACTGCTTTCACGCAGGGTTTCCAGCAACAGATCAGGATAGTGCGCGACTGGTGCCACGCGGTGGCTCGCGAACAGATTCGGAAACAGCCGCATCATCATCTTGCGGTCTTCAAGCATGTAGCTCACGCCGCTGGGAACCCGCAGGTTGTCTTCCAGGACGTAATACTCGCCCTTGCCGCCTTCGCTGCCAGCGCGGACGATGTCAATACCGGCGATGTGTGAGTAGATCTGATTGGGTACCGTAACGCCCTGCATGATGGACCGGTACTGCGCGTTGTGAAGGACCTGCTCTGTGGGGATCACTCCGGCTTTGAGAATTTCCTGATCGTGATAGACGTCGTGCAGGAAGCGGTTGAGAGCCGTCACGCGCTGCGCCATGCCCCGCTCAAGCGTGTCCCACTCACCGGAGGGAATGATGCGCGGAATGAGATCGAATGGAATCAGCCGTTCCGTTCCGGAGCCGTCTTCGTCTTTTGCACCATAGACAGCGAAGGTGATGCCCACGCGTCGAAAGATCATTTCCGCTTCTTCGCGGCGCGAGTGCATGAGCTCGGGGCTCTGCCGACTCAACCAGGTGGCGTATTCCCTGTAGTGCGGGCGTACGGGGTGCCCCGGGTCATACAGGCCGCTCTGGATCAGAGATTGAGCCACTGATTCGTACATTTCGTCGAAGGGATTCATACCTTAGGCTCCGGTCTCCAGGACTATCTAGATAGTGTTTGATGTAAGGATAGCAATTTGCAGGCCAATAGCGATGTGTCCGGCTATTGACTTCATTTTCATGGACTTTTTTGGCAAAAAAAGCCCATGGCCATTGGCGTGCATGCCACGGCCAATGCACTTATTCAGTGCATCGCACTGAATTGGGTCGTTACCTAATATAGGGCCTCTTTTTGCACCAATTTGCAGGTGCTTACCCGCAGGTGATAACCCCAGGGACCCTGTGCGCAACCCATCAAGGCCCGGATCGCCGGCTCACTACATCACTGCCTCCGGGAGGTCGGCAGCGTCGAATTTTTTGCCAATGGTGCGAGCTACTGGCTTCAAAACTCGCCTTGCAGCCCATAGCTCGCCGCCCGCCCTGCAGTCAGCGTTCAGCGCCCGGCAGCCGCGATCGGTAGGCAGAGGGTCCCGAACCTTAGAACGAGGTGACGCTCGCAACACTGCCGCGTTGCAATGCATGCCGTTCGCTTCGCTGGGGCATGAAAAGAGCCAGCAGTGCGTCCATCAACGCTTGAGCCTTGGCGGAGTGATCACCACCAAAGTTGCAGACATACACGTCGAGCGTGACGGCGCGCTGCTCGGGCCATGTGTGCACGCAAAGATGGCTTTCGGCCAGGAGCAAGGTGGCGGTGACGCCTCCGGGTCCGTAGGTGGAAGAAGGAAAAGTATGAAAAATCTCATTGACCACCTGCAGACCCGCGGCCTTGACAGCGTTCCGACAGGCGGCGCCCAGTTGAGAGGCGTCTAGAAGCCAAATGCTGTTGCAGCGGCAGTCATGGAGGTCAGCGGTCAGATGAAGGCCTTGCATGGCTTCGACTGTAGCCTACGCAGGCATTGCAGCGCGAGGGATGCTCCGCATTGTGGAGCGTCGTCAATCAGTGCGTCAAAACAATGCACCTGCGTGTTGCAACGGCGTCCGGTAGGGCGTCCGCGCGGGTATCATCCTGCAACCTTAGTCATTTCTTCTCTGGAGCTTTACATGGCCCTGATGGACTTCATCCGCAAACAGTTCATAGACATCATCCAGTGGACTGAAACTGGCGACGGAACACTCGCCTGGCGCTTTCCCATGGCAGAAATGGAAATCCAGAATGGCGCGTCTCTCACAGTGCGAGAGTCCCAGGTTGCGGTGTTTGTTAACGAAGGTCAGGTCGCCGACGTGTTTGGCCCGGGCATGTACAAGCTCACCACCCAGACTCTGCCCGTCCTCACTTATCTGAAAAACTGGGACAAGCTGTTTGAGTCGCCCTTCAAGAGCGATGTTTACTTTTTCAGTACACGTCAGCAGCTGGACCAGAAGTGGGGAACGCCTCAGCCGATCACCATCCGTGACAAGGATTTTGGTGCCGTGCGCTTGCGTGCCTTCGGTAACTACGCCTTCCGCATCTCTGACCCCAAGGCGTTCCATACGAACATTTCCGGCACGCGAGACATTTACTCAGTCGCTGACCTCGATGGTCAGTTGCGCGGTTTGGTCTTGCAAAACATCAGCAATGCCATCGCCGGCAGCGGTTTGCCCTTTCTGGATCTGGCGGCCAACCAGATCATGTTCGCGGACGCGCTGGCCAAACAATTGCAGCCCGAGTTCGAAAAGCTTGGCATCCAGCTCGAAAGCCTCACGGTGCAGAGCGTTTCTCTGCCAGAAGAGCTGCAGAAGATTCTTGACCAGAAAATTGGCATGGGCATGGTCGGCAACGACATGGGCAAGTTCATGCAGTACCAGACTGCGCAGGCTATCCCCCGCTTTGCCGAAGGCGGCGGCGGTGGCAGCGGAATAGCGGGCGACGCCATGGGGCTGGGTGCGGGGGTAGCGTTAGGGCAGGTATTGGCCCAAAACCTGCAGGCCGGCTTACAGGGCGGAGCGAATTCCGCAGCGGCTGCAGGCACCGCTCCTGCTGCGCCGGTCGGTGTCAAGCCAGAAGATGTGATGGCTACACTGGAAAAGCTGGGCGAACTCAAGTCCAAGGGCATCCTGACTCAGGAAGAGTTTGACGCCAAGAAAGCCGAACTGCTGAAAAAACTGGTCTAAACCGAGGTTCGGACAGCAGAGCTGCGCCCCCGGAAATAACAGTCACCAGAGCCTGACACATTAAGAATGGCAACCGACGCCCCCGAGCGGCACTACCGTGCACCGTGTCCTGGATGCGGCGCGCCCGTTGAATTTCGGAGTGCGCAGAGCACTTACGCCATCTGCCCGTTTTGCCAGAGCACCGTCGTTCGCAGCGGCGATGTGCTGGCGCGCGTGGGCAAGATGGCCGAGTTGTTTGACGACCACAGCCCGCTGCAGCTCATGGCCAGTGGCCGCATTCAGCTAGAGGAAAAAGCCCAGCCTTTCACGCTCATCGGCAGAGCCCAATACAAATCTTCCAACGGCGTTTGGACTGAGTGGAACGCCATTCTTGAAGATGGCAGCATGGCGGCGCTTTCAGAAGACAACGGCGCTTATGTCTTCACCCTGCCCCTGACACTACAGCGCCCTGTTCCGGAAGCTGAGCATTTCCGGTTAGGGATCACAACCGCCATCAACGGCAAGCCCTACAGCGTAGCGTTCAATGAGCAGGTCAAACTAATCTCCGCCCAAGGCGAGCTGCCCAAGCTGCCACCTTTGGGGGTGCCGTTTTCTGTAGTGGAGCTTCGCGGTGCAGATGGGGACGTCATCAGCATCGACTACAGCCCGTCGGGCACGGTGCCTGCCGTCCAGTCTGTCGCACGCGGGCGGGCCGTTCTGCTGGAAGACCTGAAGTTCCAGGGGCTCAAGGAAGAATCCGCTCGCGAGGAAAAGGGCCGCCAGTTCACTTGCCCCAATTGCGGAAACCCTGTGCAGGTGGCGCTGGACAGCACCAAGACCATTACCTGTCGCTCGTGCAACAGCATTATTGATCTCAGCTCAGGCCTGGGAGGCGAGTTGCGGCATGCGGAGCAGAACGAGCCCATCAAGACGCTGATTCCACTGGGCGCCAAGGGGCAATTGCAAGGTGTGCACTGGCAGGTGGTGGGGTTTCAGCACCGCATGGGGCAGGAGCCGGGAGATGATGAACAGTTTGGGTGGGACGAGTACCTGCTCTACAACCGCAAGCGCGGCTTCAGCTTTCTGGTGGATTCCAGCGACGGATGGAGCATGGTCAAGCCCGCCACCGGCGCCCCCAACATGGCCAACCGCAACGCCCAGACCGCCACTTACCTTGGAACAACCTATACGCTCGAATACAGCTACGATGCAGAGACCACTTACGTAGCGGGCGAGTTTTATTGGCCAGTCTCGCGCGGGCAAAAAACATTCAACCGTGATTTCGCCAGTGCCAATGGCTTGCTATCACAAGAGCAGACGCCTAATGAAGTCACCTGGTCAGTCGGCAGCAGAATCAGCAGCGACACTGTAGCCAAAGCCTTCAAGCTGGAGGACAAAGCGGAGCTGCTGGGACGCGGAGACGTCAAACCCTTTTCCGCGGCGCCTCAGGTCAGTCTTCGCGCCATCATCATCGGTCTTGTGCTTCTCATGTTGGTGCTCATGATCATGAATTCCTGCAGCGGCTCCAGAGGCGGCAGTTCACGCAGCTCAGGCGGTTCTTACGGTGGTTTCTCTAGTGGTGGTGGCCATAAATGATATTTTTTTCAGGAGGTCCTCATGGGATTTGAATACTTGAAGCCTGGCGTGATTCTCGCGTCTCTGCTCTTCGCGCTCATTGGCGTGATGATCTTCTGGGTGTGTTTTGTCATCATTGACAAAATCACTCCCTATGACCTTTGGGCAGAGATCGTGGAAAAGCAGAACAAGGCCTTGGCCATGGTCGTTGCTGCGATGTGCCTCGGAATTTCTATCATCGTGGCTGCGGCCATACACTAGAAATATGACCCCCACGCTCCCCCGCTGCGCGAGGTCCGCTGCCCCCCGGGGGGGCGTTTTTCATCTTGGGACGGCCCGGCGATGAAAACATGGCCCCCACGCTCCCCCGCTGCGCGAGGTCCGCTGCCCCCCGGGGGGCGTTTTTCATCTTGGGACGGCCCGGCGATGAAAACATGGCCCCCACGCTCCCCCGCTGCGCGAGGTCCGCTGCCCCCCCGGGGGGGCGTTTTTCATCTTGGGACGGCCCGGCGATGAAACTCCAATCGCCAAATTGGTCTCGCTTAGCGAGGCCGCCTGAGCCTTGAGTTGAATGACTGAGCAGAGCGAAGCCGCCCGCCCCTCCCCGCGCCCGATCGAAATCGCCCTGCTTTGCAGTGTCTTCGTCGTAGCAGCCTGCGGTTTGCTGTACGAACTGGCTGCAGGTGCCCTGGCATCCTATGTGCTGGGCGACTCAGTGCTGCAGTTCAGCACCATCATCGGCACCTATCTGTTTGCCATGGGGGTGGGCTCTTATCTTTCGCGTTTCTTCGAACGCCAGCTACCTGCGCATTTCCTGCGTATCGAGATGATGGTGGCGCTGGTGGGAGGCCTGCTTCCGGCTGTGCTCTTTCTAGCCAACGCGTACGTGCCGGGTGCTTTCCGGTTCCTGCTTTACTCCATGGTGCTGATGGTAGGGACGCTGGTGGGGCTGGAGATCCCTCTGGTCATGCGCATCTTGAAGCGAAATGTGGCTCTCAAAGATGTCGTCAGTCAGGTCCTGACCTACGATTACCTGGGTGCATTGGCTGTTTCACTGGCATTTCCTCTGGTGCTCGTACCCCAGCTTGGCTTGATCCGTACTGGCTTGTTGTTTGGGCTCATGAACGCCGGCGTCGCACTGTGGGCGTTGTGGATGTTCCGCCACCAGTTGGCTCATCTGCGCGCCCACACAATAGTGGGCTTACTAACCTTCGCAGCTCTCTGCCTCGCCTTTGCAGGTGCTGACCACATCAGTAGCTTTGCGGAAGACAAGTTCTATCAGGAACGCATCGTTTTCGCGGAAAGTTCTCCCTATCAGCGCATAGTCGTCACCTCCGGCCGAAGCGGCCACCGGCTCTTCCTAAACGGAAACCTGCAGTTTGCCGAGCATGATGAATACCGCTATCACGAGGCTCTGGTTCATCCGGTCATGTCCGCCCATGGCGCCCCGAAAAAGGTCGCCGTACTGGGCGGAGGAGACGGCATGGCGGTCCGAGAAGTATTGAAATACCCCTCGGTTGAGCAAATCACGCTGGTCGAACTTGATCCAAACATGACCCGGCTATTCAGCGAGAACCCGACGCTAGCGGCGCTCAATGCACACGCATTGGCATCACCCAAGGTCAAAGTGATCAATACAGACGCCTTCAAATGGCTGCAGGAAACGCAAGACAGCTTTGACGTGATCGTGGTGGATTTTCCAGATCCAACCAACTTTGCCATCGGAAAACTCTATACCAACAGCTTCTACTCCCTGCTGGATCAGCGGCTTGCCGCCAGTGGCTACGCGGTCATTCAGACAACGTCTCCCCTGGTGGCCCGCAAGAGCTTCTGGACTGTCGCTGAGACCGTTGCATCGACAGGTCTGGCGGCAACGCCCTATCACGCGCATGTGCCAAGTTTTGGCGAATGGGGCTACGTCATTGCCAGTCGAAGGCCTTGGCGCCAGGCAGAAACGCTGCCGCAAGGCCTGCGTTTTCTGACCAGGGAGTCCCTGCCCTTGCTTTTCGATTTTCCGGCGGACATGGCTCGAGTGCCTGCTCAGGTGAATCGGCTCTCCAACCAGATTCTGGTCACGACCTACGAACAAGAATGGGGCAAGGCCCCCGTGCATTGATGCAGCGGCGCACCTTTCTCGGGCTGCCCGGTGCCGCGCTTGCTCTTGCCGGGTGCGAGCGGCCTCAGGCCATAACCGGCGGTTTTACCGGCATCAACGACCGGCGCGGCCATGCTTTGCGAGACCTTCGCCAAAGCCCCGAGCCCACCGTCACCCGCCGCACGCAGATAGTAGTCGCAGGCGCAGGTGTGGCCGGCCTTGCGGCGGCCCGTGCGCTACGCTTGCGCGGTATGGAAGACTTCGTTGTCATGGAGCTGGAAGACGGGGCTGGCGGTAACGCCAGGGGCGGCCAGGTAGGTGGCATAGCCTGCCCCCTGGGCGCACATTACCTTCCCGTACCGGGTGATGACGCCCACGAGGTGCAGGCCCTGCTGGAAGAGTTGGGACTGCGTCAGCGGATCGCTGGCCGATGGCACTATGCAGAGCAGCACCTCGTTCACAGCCCCCAGGAACGCCTTTTTTTCCATGGCACGTGGCAGGACGGCCTACTGCCAGTAGACGGTGTGGGGCCTGCCACGCTGGAGCAGTACCGCCGTTTTTCAAAGCGGGTTCATGCGCTTTCGCAGGCTGGCCGATTCACCATTCCAGCATCGCGCGCCAACTTCACCGCCGAGCACGCCGCGCTCGATGCCCAGACCGCAGACCAGTGGCTACGATCCGAAGGGTTTGATGACCCCCAGCTTCTCTGGTACCTCGATTACAGCTGTAGAGACGACTACGGCGCCGGCCTTGAGATGGTTTCCGCGTGGGCCTGCGTCCACTACTTTGCCAGCCGCCACGGCTTTCATATGCCGGGCGAGCATGAAGAGGCAGACGAAGACGCAGGGACCTTGACTTGGCCGGAGGGCAACGGCTGGCTGACCAAGCGCCTGGCGGCACCTTTGGGCGATCGCCTGCGCACGGGCCACAGTGTGCTGCGCATTGCAGAAGAAAAGCACGGTGTCGCCGTCGACACCCTGGACCATAACGATGGCACCGTCACACGCTGGCAAGCCGAGCAATGCATCATCGCCCTGCCCCTGTTCATCGCGGCCAGGGTTGTGCAAAGCCCACCCGCCTTGCTCGTGGAGACGGCTAAACGTCTGGCTTACGCGCCCTGGTTGGTCGCGAACCTGCACATCTCGTCGCCCCTTCAGGACCACGAAGGCGCCGCGCCGTCCTGGGACAACGTGGTGTACGGAGAAACAGGTGGCGGCCTGGGGTATGTGGACGCGCGCCATCAAAGCCTGGACCCCACCCCAGGGCCCACTGTCCTCACGTACTACCGCGCACCGGGATATACACCCGAAGTCCGCCAGGACCTGCTAAGGCAACCCTGGCCGCACTGGCGTGACGCAGTAATGTCCGCCCTGAGTGTTCCGCACCCGGATCTGGCTGAGCGCCTTACCCGTATGGACATCACCCGGTACGGCCACGCCATGGCCATTCCCACACCAGGGACCCAGCAGCATCTGCACGGCAAGCTCAGAGAGCTCGGCAGCACTGGCGTGCGCAGTGGCCGCCTGCACTTTGCGCATGCAGACTGGTCGGGGTATTCCATCTTTGAAGAAGCATTCACTCGCGGGCATTTGGCTGGGCTCGCGGTTTAACGCCTTGGTTCGACCTGCCCTCGCTACGCGCACCGCTTAAGCAATGCGGCCGGACGTGTGGCGTCCACTTCGAATCCCAACTGAATTTCAACTTAACCATAGGTCCACCCTATGGATGGATTGAGATTTCGCATTTTTCAGACCTGATCGCCGCTACCACAATCGAATGACATCAATTCCATCAACTGAAAAATTGCATGTCGGATATCGATACAACCCCAGGCGCCTGGCAGCTTCCAGCCTCGAAATACCTTGAGAGCCGGCCCGCACGATTTGCGGTTTCGCTCACGCCGTCTTCGGTGTACGTGCCCATGCGAGATGGCTGCAGGCTGGCGGTGGATACCTACTTGCCCGCGGCTGTAGATGAGCCAGTCCCAGCGCGATTGCCCACCATCGTGGTGTTCACTCCGTACTACCGCAGATTCGTCGCGTCTGAAAACGGTCTTGAAGTCAGTCCGAACTGCGGGCGCTACCGCGACATCTTCGTACCGCAGGGGTACGCCGTGGTCGTGGTGGACGTGCGCGGCACCGGAGCCAGCTTCGGCACGCGGGACGCACTTCGCTCCCCTAAGGAGCGTGACGATTACTTCGAAATTGCTGACTGGATTGTTCAACAGCCCTGGTCAGATGGCTCGATTGGCTCCACTGGCATTTCATACTTAGGCGCGGCAGCGGTGTTTCTGGCCAGCACCCGCCACCCGGCTGTGAAGGCGATCGCACCGCTGTTCGCGGTCACCGACATTTACACGGATCAGCTGTATGTTGGAGGCGTTCTTTCGTCTATCTGGACAGGGCGCTACGATGAACTCATGGTGGCCCTGGATCACGACGACCGACCTGGCCTCGCCAAGTTCGCCTACTACGGCAACCCAGCCTACCGCGGTCCGCAGCCGGTTGATGAAGATACTGATGGCAGCTTGCTTGCTGCCGCGCTGCAGCAGCATCGGAGCAATTGCCGCCTGAGTGACCTGGCACGCGAGGTGCCCTATCAACACGATGGCGCCCTGCATGACCCGGCACTCACTCTGGATATTTGCAGCCCCGGCTATTACGCACGGTCAATTCCCGAAGACGTGGCCATTTACTCGATTTCCGGGTGGTATGACGGCGCCGGCTACAGCAATTCAGCCATCACGCGTTTTCTCACGTTGCCGAAAAACCCTCACCGCCTGCTCATTGGCCCGTGGGACCACGGAGCGCGTACCAACGTGTCGCCCTGGCGTGCGCAGCCTGCGTCGCAATTTCCCTTGTTGGCAGAGACGCTTCGTTTCTTCGACCACCACATGCGTGGCGTCGATACCGGTTTACAACACGAAAAGCCGGTTCATTTTTTCACCATTCATGATGAGCGATGGCAAGCCGCCGACAGCTGGCCCCCGATCAAGGAAACTCAGACCTGGTACCCCGCAAAAGGCGGACGCCTCGAGCTGGCGCCGGAAGATCAGGGCAGCGACTTCTACGACGTGGACTTCACGGTGTCTACCGGCACGCAGACTCGTTTTGAGCGACTGGGCGCTGCCGGAGTCGAAAACTACTACCCCGACTGGACGCTGCGCCAAGCTCAATACCTGCACTACACCAGCGCGCCGCTGAGCTCAGCCGCTGAACTGTCCGGGCATGTGGTGGCACAGCTGAAGCTGGCTTCATCGGAGAGCGACGCTGCCGTCTACCTCTACCTCAGTGAAGTGCTGACCGATGGCAGCGTTCGGTATGTGACGGAAGGCGTCTTGAGAGCCCTTCACAGAGAAGGTATGTCAACCTCGGCCGACTACGTGGCGACTTGGCCGGTCAACACCTATGACCGCGCTTCCGCAAAGCTGCTGGTGCAGGGCGAGCCCGCAAGTTTGACATTCGCGCTTCTTCCCGTCTCGTGGACTTTTGCCCAAGGGAGCCAGATACGGATATCCATTGGAGGAAGCGACCAAGGCCACGGCCCCCAGGTCCCACACGGGCGCCCTCCCCGGCTTGAAATTTTCCACGGACAGGACACGACCCGCTTCGAGATGCCCATCCGATTCAAGAAGGACTAGGCTTTTTGCCTCCCTTGCATCCCTACCGAACGTCTTTTTGCTTTTCAAACTAACTTAGAGGTGCCTATGTACAAGTTCTTGGCCATTCTTGGCGCAGCAGCGCTCGCTTGCCTGCCCTTCACAGCTTCTGCACAGGGTGCCTATCCGTCGCGCCCGGTGAAGCTTATCGTTCCTTTCGCCGCAGGCGGCTCTACGGACCTCGTGGCTCGCCAGTTGGCTCAGGAGATGACCACCCGCTCCGGGCAACCGTTCGTGGTTGAAAACAAACCAGGCGCCGGCAGCACCATTGGTGCAGATTTTGTGGCCAAGGCGGCACCCGACGGTTACACGCTTTTGCTGGGCACCATCAGCTCACACGCCACGGCGGTGGGCCTCTACCCCAAACTCCCTTATGACCCGTTAAAGGACTTCGCCCCCATCACGGAGATCACCGCAATTCCCAACGTCATTGTGGTGAGCCCGAACAACCCCAAGTTCGCCAAGGTGAACAACTTCAAGGATCTGGTGGCACTGGCCAAACGCGAGCCAGGAAAGTTGTCCTACGCTTCCAGCGGCTCTGGCAGTTCCAACCACCTGGCCACCGAATCCCTGAAGGAGCTGACCAAGACCTTCATGACGCATATCCCGTACAAAGGCTCCGGCCCGGCCCTGACGGACGTGTCCGCCGGCCATGTGGATCTGATGCTGGACGTGGTTCTTACTTCGTTGCCACACCTGAAAGCCGGGCGCCTCAAGGCCTTGGGCATCACCAGCCTTCAACGCTCACCCTTGTTGCCCGACGTCCCGACAGTGGCCGAGCAGGGCTACCCAGGCTTTGAAGTACTGGGGTGGTATGGCCTCTTCGCCCCTGCGGGAACACCACCAGCCATCACGCAGAAGCTTTATCAAGACTTTTCTGCCGTCCTGAAAAGCGACAAAATCCGAACGACGCTCGAATCGCAAGGCGGCCCTGCCATTGCCAGCACGCCGCAGCAGTTTGAAGAACTCATCAAAAGTGAAATCGTCCGCTGGAAAAAGGTGGTCCAGGTCTCGGGCGCCAAACCAGACTGAACACTCCATGACTTTGACACCACAACCAGAAGTCACACCGCGCTCGCTGCTGGACTGGGCGCGAGCCCAGCATGCCAACGATCCTGTCGAATCCTGCTTTCAGGCGCTTGACCACCAACTTGCAGCGGCACCTGGCCACAGACTGCTGACGGTGCTGGTGTACTTTGAGGAACGGGGTGAATCGCAACGCGCCTACAGCAGCCAACCCACCCAATACCCCAGGGGTGGCCGAAAAACTCTGGGCCAGGCGCCTCGCATGCGCCAGGTGTTGTCTTCGGGGGAGCCGTTTCTCGGGCGAACCCGTCAGGACATCATCGACAACTATGCAGACCATGAGCTGCTGCTGAGCATGGGGTGCGAATGCATTATCAATATGCCAGTTCGGTGGGGCCAGCGTGTACTGGGAACGGTCAACTTGCTGGATGCGGAGGGGCGCTACCAGCAGGCCGACCTGGAGCGGATTAGCGCTTGGGCGCAGTTGAGCGCGCCTGCTTTCCTGGCGGTGATCCATCAGTTGCAGGCCAACCGCCAGTCTCCTGGTCCTTAGGAACGTGTTCATGATCTTTTCGGGCGCCGGGCCTCCGGGGCCGCGTTGGGTCGCAATCGGGATGAGTTCGAAGGCCATTTGCGCCGCATGGGCTAG
>JAECRA010000053.1 GCA_015999985.1 Comamonadaceae bacterium | reverse complement strand
CGGCAATAAAAAATGGCCCCCACGCTTCCCCGCTTCGCGAGGTCCGCTGCCCCCCGAGGGGGCTGCCTTTTATTTTGGGACGGCCCGGCAATAAAAAATGGCCCCCACGCTTCCCCGCTTCGCGAGGTCCGCTGCCCCCCCGAGGGGGCTGCCTTTTATTTTGGGGCGGCCCGGCAATAAAAAAGCCGCTCACTTTTTACAGTGAGCGGCTTTCGTTTCAGCGCAAGGTCAACCGTTCAGATCAACCCCGGCGGCGCTGTTGGCGATAGGCGAAGCCGGCCAGCAGCATGCCCATGAGCGCCAAAGCCAGCGTTCCTACAGTCGGCACAGGTGCTATGAGCAGCGTGGTCAAAGTTTCGCTGGAGGGGTTGTTCCCGTCGGTGGAGACGCTCCCGCCATTGGTGTCGTTATCTGACCCCGTACCCCCGCGAACCGGTATCTCGCCGGGCACGTTAGGCAACCTGAAGCTGAGAGAGCAGCTGAGCGATTCACCAGCGCCAAGCAGCGCTTGGGGTGAATTGGTGCAGACAGGCACCGGCGCGCCTGGCAGGACAGGAGCGTTAGGCACGGAGCAGAACGCATTTTCTGCGCTGTTGGGACCGGCGTTCGTACAGGTTACCGTGCAACTCACCAAGGTGCCTGGAAGGCCGTTCAGAGGCGTGCAGACCGTCGTGCTGCTCATGTCTGCGAGACGGATCTCAGCGAAGTTGTTGAAAGGCGAGCCCGCAGCAGGCACCACGAGAGAGGTGATCACGCTATCGCCTTGCTGGCCGTATTCGCCAGCATTCAGGGGTCCGAGAACGCCTGGCTCGCCCGTCATGCCGGTTTGTGTGTACGCGTTGCTGTAGTCCACAGGCTGCGTTTCCGTAATGGTGCACTCAGCGCCTGGCAGCATGCCCGTGAAGCTATAGGCGCCGTCAGCACCAGTCGTCATGCTGTTGGTGTAGCCGGGCACATCTCCAGGCCCGGTACAGGTGATTGCAACCGTGGTGATCATGCCGGGATCGACAGAGTTGCCGTCATCGGTTTGATTGCCGCCGGTCTCAATGTACACACGACCCGACACATTGGTGATTTCGTGTTCATACTCACCGAAGTCGTAGCCGGACTCGTTTTCTTCTGGACGTACCGTGATGCCGTCGATGACCTCGGTCGTACCTCCCAGCACTTCAGGCGTTCCGCCTGCAGTTCCCGCCTTGTTCCCTGTAGAGGTGTAGCCGGCAGGCTGCGTCTGGCGAACGCTGTAGTCCTCGCCCGAAGGCAGGTTGCAGAACAGGTACTGGCCTGCTGCCAGGCCCCCTGCCGGCACCGTGCAGGTGACGGTGGCTCCATTGACTGTATTGGTGAACGTGTCCCCAGCGGCCAGATCAGTGGGCGCAGTGACCGCGGACGCGACCACGGTGCCGTTGCGCAGCAAATCTATGGCCACGCCGCCCAAGCCGGTGTCAGCAGCCGGCACAAAGCCGGTGGTGGCGCCGTTCAGGTCAGGATCTACGAACACCGTTCCGCGCAGTGAGCTGGCATAGCCTTCGAGTTCATCGCGTGCCTGGCTCAGGTCAATGTAGTTGGTGCCGCTGAAGTTCCCCGGGCCATTTACAAAAGCACCAGCCGCCGTCACTGTGACCGGCACGGTGATGACACAGCTTGCATTGGGCCCTACATCTCCGCCTGTGATGGAGACCGAACCACTGCCTTGCACAGCGGTGAGCACGCCGTTGCCGCACGTTTGAGAAGATGCGCCGGCCGCCACGACCATCCCGGAAGGAAGCGTGTCAGTCAGCGAAAAATCAGTGCGTGCCTCGGTATTCACGTTGACAATGGTCAGCGTCATGGAGCTGGGCGAACCCACTTCCACCCGCTTGGGATTGAACTGCTTTTGCAGCGCTGTGTTGGCCAAGGCAGACAAGGTCGCCGAGGTCGGGCTCGCGTTGCTGGATCCCACATCGGTGCCGATGGCGCCTCTTGGGATGGTGTTGGTCTTGTTGCCGGTGCTGGTCAAGATCACATCGAGCGACAGCGCGCAACTATTGTGTGGCGCCGCACCATTGCTGTAGGCGCTGAAGCGGAAACCCGAAACGGTGAAGCTGTCGCGCGCAGGCGGAATCTCTACATCGGCCGGATCGCCATTCTGCTTCAGGCAGGTGGTCGAGATATTGGCATTGGGTGCCACTTGCATGCCGCTGGGCAGGTTGTCCGTCAGGGTGATCAAGTTCTGCGCGACGGTACTGGCGGTCGTCGCACTGAAATTCAAAGTCAGCTTGACGGCACGGCCCCCCAGAGCTTGGCTTGCAGCGAAAACCTTGTTGACGCCAACGCCCAAACTGCCTTTGGTCAGAGTTGCCGTGATGGCTTCGTTGTTGCTTTGATTCTGGTCATTGGCGACACCGTTGGTCGTGATCGTGTTGGTGATCGAACCCGGATTGCCGTTTCCACCACTGTGTAGCACGTCCACCTCGATCGAGCAGGAGCCACTGACAGCGACCGTACCGCCGGCGAGCGAGACTGAGTTTGCACCAGGCACAGCCGTGACAGTACCACCGCAAGTGTTGTTCAGGGCAGGCGGTGAGGCGACCGTCAAAGTGCCAAAGTTTGCATCGCTGGGGAGGTTGTCCGTCACTGCCAGATTGGTGATGGGAACCGCCGCGTTCTTGTTATTGAACGTGATGGTCAGGCGAGTTCTGGCCCCGCCCGCCGCGCCGATGGTGGTCGGATTGAACGATTTGGAAGCATCCAGCTCGGATCGAACGATCACCCGCGCTGAAACACCGCCCGGGTTGGTCACGGTTTGAGCGCCCGCAGAGGCGGTGACCGTATTGGCGCTGATGGTGTTGATGTAATCCCCACCGGACGGTGACAGCGTTGCGTCGCTCACCAATTGAATGGCGTAGAAACAGCCCTGGTTCGTGGCAGTTTGGTTATTGGCTCCTGCACCGCTGTGCAAAGTCCAACCGCTGTAGGTGATGACATCCTGGCCGCCCACTGTGTTCACAGTGACGACTCCATCTGTCGGGTGCGCGGCTGCCGCTTGGTTTCCGCAACCCTGCGGATACGACTGATTGCCCGTGGGCGGGTTTTGCAGCAAACGCACATTCAGCGGTGTGGCTACTTTCAAACCCACCGGAAGCGTGTCCACAACCGAGCCATTGGTGTAAGCGGAGTCATACACCGTATTGCGCACCGCCACACGCATCCAGAATGGCTCGCCCTTTTCAACTCGGATGGGCGCAGTACCAGTCTGGTTGGTACCGTTGGCCTGGTAGAAGCGCTTTTCCACGGTGACGGCGCCTGCACCGCCAGGTCCGGCTGCACCGGTGGCGTCCATGGTCGCCGAGGTCGAAGCTTCGATGTTGTTGGAATTGATGCCCGTGAAGCTGATGTTCGATGTGCTGAGGGCGTTCGTGTTGTTCGTGAATGTGGCCGTTGCCTTGACCCAGAACTCGACGTAGCAACTACCGAGCACGCCCGTGCCCATGTTGGCGGCAGGAACGCTGAAGGCGCTGGCGCCACCAAACGCGACCGATGTAGCGCCTGCGGGAATGGTAGGCGCTGTGCCCGACCACGTGCAGGTTCCACCCACTGGGCCGCCCACCGCGACGATGCCGTTGGGAAGTGCGTCGGTCAGTGCCCCGCCAGTAAGCGCTGTGCCAGACGGATTGCTGAAGTACACCCGCACAGGTACCGGCTGGTTGACCATGGCCGATGCCACCCCCTGGGTAAGGGTGGCGTCTGCGCCGTAAAGGTTGCCAGGGGTGGGCAGAGTGTCTGTACGCCACTGGTTGTTGTTGGCTGGGCTTTGGATGACCTTGGTCATCTTGATGGTGTTGCGCACATTCAGCGTACCGTTGGCGGCGATGGCGTTGCTATAGCCAGTGGCCGTCACCCCTCCCACAGGGATGGTGTTGAGCAACGGGCCAGCGCCAATAGCGGTGACCGGGATCGTGATGGTGCAGGTCGCCCCCGCCGCGATCGTGGCGCCCGTCATGACGACCGAGGTGGCACCGGAAGTGGTCGCGCTGGTGGGCGCACCACAGCCCGCGAATGCAGGAATGCCGGTCGCACTCACACCGCTCGGCAGGTTGTCGGTAAGGACCACGTTGTTGGCCACTGCCGGCGGATTGGTGTTGTTGTTGACCGTGATCTGGAGCGTGGACGCGCCGCCTGAGGGGATCAATGAAGGAGTGAATGACTTGTTCGTTACCAGCGGGTTGACGGGCGCCCTGATAAGAAGAGACGCTGAAAAGGCATCTGAAGGGAAAACATCGCTGTTCGCGTTGGTCGCACTGGCCACGCCTTGCGCCACGCTGTTGGTGATGTTGCTGTCGGCGCCAACATTGCCAACATGCACAGGCAAGGTGACCTGACAGTTGGGTGTGAGCAGGCCTGCTGGCTGCGAGGGAACCGTGGCACCGGTGATGGTGACGGTCTGCGCCCTGGTGTTAGCCGGCGCGTCCAGATAGTCTGAGAAGGTGACGATCCCCGAAGTACAGCCCACAACGCCGCTAACAGTGGCGGTATCGGCTGTTGAGAACCACAGTTGGCCGGCAGGGGTTGTGTTGGGCAACCTATCCTGCAAACCGGCGCTTAGCGTTTCAGCACGCGAGCTGAAAAAGTCAAAAGTGAGGCCCACAGTGTTGCCGGAGAACGCTTCGGTCGCGTTGAATTTCTTGTTGGCAAGAAAGCTCTGGGCCGACGCGCCCGAGGCTCCGGCAAGAGCCGCCACCAGAAGTCCTGCATGAACCCAATGTGTGATCGAAGAGCGCGAGCTGAAGTTGCTGCCAACTGACCGAGCGCCAAGCAATGGAGTAGTAAGCAATCGATATTGCATGAATGCCTTTTTTGGGGGAATGTTTCAAGAATCCGCAGCCCTCCCAGGCTCAAGCAGACCCCTGACAAAAAAAAGAGGCGGCATGGCGCGCGCCTGTGTCCGGTAATCTATGGAGTGCACTAATACCGTGCCACACTCAGTTACTCACGAACACTCACAAATTGTGAGGTAAATCACGAAAACTCAGCCCTTTGCGAACTAAGGTTATATTTCAAAAAAAGTCATTGATTTCAATTGTTCATCGCACGGTAATGAACTGTTAAGTTTTTAATGGCGCTCTATACGGCCCAACCAGGGCTAGTCTGGTTCAGGAGCCCGGTTTACGAAAACTTGACTGAAGATGTGCCTTCAGGGTAAAAAAACCAAACCCTTGCCAAACACCGCCCGGACGGGCAGCGGGAGTCCGGTGGCATCAAGAGTCTTGCGCCTCAAACGTGTCAGCTGCGACTCAATACGGTGGAAGCCGTCTTCCATGTCATCCGTTCCCATGGCATGAAGCAAGGCCTGCTTGGTCACAAGACCACCCTGGGCAGCGATGAGAGAGCTCACAAGATCAAACTCACGGGTAGTGAGCGACACAGACTGCTGATTGGGCGCGACCAACACGGCCTTGGCGCCATCCAGGCGCCAGGGAACGGCTTGTCCCGGTTGAGCGGATGCACCGCTGCTGGAATGGCGTAGCTGTGAACGAATGCCCGCGACCAATTCATTAAGATCAGCAGGTTTGACGAAGTATTGCAACGCCCCTGCATTCAATCCGGCAATTCTGCTCTCCAACTCTCCGCGAGCCGTCAAGACGATCACCGCCACCCCCTGCTGCGTCAATCGCTTCACCAGACTCATGCCACTTTCGCCAGGCAGACCCAAGTCGACGATGATGAGATCAGCCCTTTCGTTCAAGAGGCGGACATAAAAATCCTCTGCGGATTCGGCGCCCCAGGCACGCAGGCCACTCTTATTGAGAAAGCCACAAACGTTGGCGCGAATATCTTCGTCGTCTTCGACGACCGCAATGACGGAGGGGTGAGATGGGAAAATTTGCATGATGAAATTGGATTTCGATTGTCACGAAACCAAGGAACACCAGCCATGTTCAAGAACTCACAACAACTCACGGCATCGCTTGGTATGGCGCTTATTTATATTCTCATTCCTTTTACTCAAAATTTCCGTAGACAAGACTCTTTATTGATTGTTTTTGTATTCAGCTGAAAATCGCTTCTGTCACCTGGAAGATCAGCCTGAGTCTGGCAACGAACTTGGGCAATTCCAGCACTCACGATGCGATGACATGTTTGCACCGAATGAGTGCTTACGCGGGCACAGACGTGTTCGGTGTAAAAGGCAGGTCGCCTTTATTTTTTGCAACACGCTCTACAGTGGCAACCTGAAGACTTCCGTACTGCCACCTGTGAAGCTGGCGAAGCCGATCGCTTCACCAAAGCGCAGGGCCAAACGTCCCAATAACTTAAGAGGTGCTGGCTCGTGAGAAGCCACGATTTCTATCCACCTCCTCTTTTCGAAGCAGATCATGAAGCGATACGAAAGTTTTGGCCCGGCCGCTACCGGGGCGTTTTTATGTTGGGTTGTCGTTTCGCTCGGCCTGGTGGCGCTGTGCCTGTTCGGACCGTCGCAGTTGTGGCCTCAGTCCACAGGTGCACGGCTGGGCATAGAAGTTCCCTTGCGAGTACTGGAAGACCCAGGTGGGCGACTATCTGTGGCAGAAGTTGCCGCATTGCCCGATAGCGCTTTCCAAGTCCAGCATGGCCCACTCAATAAAGGCTACAACGATGACACTTATTGGTTGCGCGCGGGCGTACCCGAACTTTCTGGCGGTGCGCAAGACCCCCCGTGGTTGATGGTCACTCCCACCTACCTGGACAACGTGTCGCTCTTTCAGCCCAGTGAGGACGGCACCAGTTGGCGCGAGCTCAAAAGCGGAGATGCCGTGTCCATGGCTGAGCGAGTGCGTATACGCCAACTGGTGTTTCCTCTTGAGGAGGGTAAGTCGCTTCTTCTGCGCGTACAGACGAGCAGCGCCACGCACGTGTACGCCGTGGTGTGGCGCAGTTCGGAGTTGATGGCCCAACTGGCAGCCGTAGAGTGGGCCTCTGGCGCCTTTCTCGGCATCAGTTTGTTATTGGCGTTGCTGCTGGGAGGCGCCGCCTTGGCTTTGCGCATGCGTGTTATCACCGCCATGGCACTGTTCGCGGCGATAGGGTTCATTCACGGCATCAACGTTCGAGGCTACGCGCAACTTTGGCTGCCTGAAGACTGGTCTAGATGGGCCGACCCCCTGGTCAGCATGGGGGTCTTTCTGCTCCCGGCCTCTTTTACGTGGCTGGCCCGCCATCTGCTGACGCGTGACACCCCTTGGCGTCGCCTGGATAAGGTGCTGAATATCCTCACCATAGTCCTCATGCTGGGCCTGGCCAGCGTCGGCAG
The DNA here is from genome assembly GCA_015999985.1 of Comamonadaceae bacterium. Taxonomy (GTDB): domain Bacteria; phylum Pseudomonadota; class Gammaproteobacteria; order Burkholderiales; family Burkholderiaceae_C; genus Ottowia. The sequence continues at coordinate 24,802 of JAECRA010000053.1, read as the reverse complement.
CACATGGTTCACGCCGTTGGCTGCGGTCTCCATCTCAATACCATGGCTGGTCTGTGTGCTGGCGACATGGATAGGCTGGTCGAACATGCGACGGGACGGGCCCTCCATAGCGTCCCTGCTGGTGTTGACTCCTTATGCCATCTACTCGGTTCTAGGCGCCTACGTGAGCGCCAGTATCGTTGGATTGCTACCAGCTAACGTCTTCACAGGAGCCTACTGGCAGTTCATGGTGCTGCTGTTCAATACCATGATCGCGGTCGCGGTGGGTCTGCGCCTGGTGCAGAGATTTCGGGCCTCAGTCATCCGCCAGGCCCATCTGGTGAAATCATTGGAGCAGTCCGAGCTTTCCCTGGAGGCGCGCGTACGACATCGCACTGGTGAGTTGTTGCACGCCCAGAACGCACTGCAGGCGGCATTGGAGAGTGAACGCGCCTCAAGACTGGAACAGCGCCAATTCTTCGATATGGTGAACCATGAGTTCCGTACCCCTCTGACTGTCATAGACAGTGCAGCCACCGAACAAGCCACGTTTCCATCGCCCGATTTGCCGGCTCAGGTGGGACGCGCCACCCAGATCCGCCGCGCCTGCCGCAGATTGACAGCCTTAGTGGAGAACTGTCTGGTGAGCGAGAGGCTGGACGCTCCAAGCTTCGGTCTGCGAATCAGTGAGGCGGCTATTCCGCCGCTGGTCGAAGATGCGGCGCAACTCGTTCGCTGGTCGACCCGCCACCATCTGCGGTTGATGATAGAAAACGCACCAGCCGAGTGGCCTTGTGATCCCACACTGGTTCATATGGCGCTGTCGAATCTGGTGGACAACGCAGTGAAGCACGCGAACGCCGGCGAAATCAAAGTCGCCGCCAGGCAGAACGCGCAAGGCCAGCTTGAGTTCTCCGTGACCGACGAAGGACCGGGCATGCCGCCCGAACTCGCCCAGCGGATATTCGATCGCTACGAACGTGGTGGACGGGGAGATGAGGCTCGTGGCTTCGGATTGGGATTGTGGGTGGCACGTCGTGTGGCCCGCCTGCATGGGGGGGACGTCCGAGTGGAGCCTGCGCCGGGCGGCGGCACTTGCTTTACCCTGGTGCTGCAGGGCGCTGCCTGAAACTCTCGGGGGGCGCCCGGCGTAGGGGCAGCGGACCTCGCGAAGCGGGGGAGCGTGGGGGTCATTTTCATCGCCGGGCCGCTCCCAAGATGGAAAGCCCCCCGGGGGGCAGCGGACCTCGCGAAGCGGGGGAGCGTGGGGGTCATTCTCCAGGACAATCGACCCATCCATAACTTTAGTATTACCACATATGCTTGGTCTCCTGCCGCAACCCCGCCCCACCCTACGAACGGAAGACGGTTTTTCCAAGTCACCTGCTTTCTGCTCAACCACCTCTACAGAATTGTTTGAGGTGATGGCCAGCCACTGCCATGAAAGCACTGCCCCCGCTGAGAGTCAGGCGCCACGCCCGCAAGACCTCTGTTTTGCGGCGGCATTTCAGAATTCGTCGGTTTCACTTGCTGTGGCCGATGCGTTTCACCGCAGGGACCTGGACGCATTACTCGAGTTGTTGCATCAAGGGGCTGCCCCTGAGCGTGCTGGTCCGGCTGCATTGACTTTGGCCGCAAGCGAGAACGAGCTCGAAGCCGTCGAGCATCTGCTGGGAATACTTCAGCATGCGGGCGTGGACGCCAACACCCACAGCCCCAACGGATCGACACCCCTGGCGGTGGCCGCGCTGGAGGGACATCACCAAGTGGTGGAGCAGGTGGTACAGAGCTTATTGCGATCCGGTGGTGATCTGAATGCGCTCAATAGCCAAGGTTTCACAGCTCTGGCGGAGGCAGCGTACAAAGGACACACCCAAGTGGCTAAGGTGTTGATCGATGGGCTTTTGCAATCAGGCGGCAACCTGAGTCCGGTCAACGAGTTCGGCTTCACGCCGCTGACAAGGGCGGCCTACATGGGCAGGTGGGAAGTGGTCGGTTTGATCGCCGATGCACTTCAGAAGTCCGGGGATGACCTCAATGTGTCAACTCCCGGATGTGGCACCGCATTGAACTTGGCGGCAGAAGCTCAGAATCTGCAGGCGATGGACCACCTGCTGAGAGTTGGCGCTGTCGCCTCCGAAGACGATCTGACAGACGCAACGCGCCTGCTTGGATTTCAGGACGGTGAAGCCGATAAGGCTGTCGTGCGAGCGCGAGCCATAGAAAAGGGGCTGCAGAGTTTGGCCGATGCTTTTTCCGAGTCGCATGGCACGCCCTGATGTTCGACTGGAGCGAAGCCAGCGGCGTATGCTGCCTAGCTCCTAGTGTGCTGCACACTAGCCGCCGTCAATCGGCCCCGGTCCGATCAAGATATTGGTCTGAATGGGCGCATTCGGGTCAGGAGGCGGGGGTGGCGCCTTGGGGCCTTCTCGCTCTGCGGCCTGGGCGGGGGCACTTTGTTCGCCCGGCAACAGGACCCGTTCGCAGTACATCGGCTCGGGGATGCTGGTGTAGTCGAGCCGGGCCAGACGCCCGTCCACGCCTAGCCCAAAGTTAGCTCGTACGGTTTCATCAGCATAGGCCGGTGAGGTCTCCAGGCCCTCCTGACCTGCGATGCGCGCCAGCACCGCGTGGCCCCTCCAGCCATCGAGAATGGCCATGTCCTGGTAGAGCCGGGCCTCGAAGCGCAGGTCATTGGGACAGGAATAAGACAGCCGTGATACGTCACGCAGAGAAGCGCATGCGGTGAGCAAGGCCGCACACAAGATCACCAGAACTGGGTCCAGGGTACGCTTGAAAGACGCACCCTGGCCGCGGATTTTTGACAGTGGGCCCCGCGGCATCCAGGGTCCTATCTAGGCCAAAGCACCCAAAGTCGCAGGGGCTGTTTCATCCGGCCAGCGAATTCTCCCGCTTCCGGGCCCCAGCCCGCGAAGTAATCCGCGCGCACGGCACCCACAATGGCGCTGCCGGTGTCTTGCGCCAACACCATTCTCTGGAGGTTGGCAACCGGCCCTTGAGTGGCCAACCATACCGGCGTGCCATAGGGGATGCTCTGCGGGTCGACAGCAATCGAACGGCCAGGTGTCAACGGCACGCCCTGCGCGCCGCGGGGGCCAAACTGCGCATCCAATGGTGACAAAGCTTCCTCGCGGAAGAACACCATGCGGGGGTTGCTCCAGAGAAAATCCTGCTGCCGCTGCGGGTTGGCCAGCAGCACATTGCGAATACCTGGCCAGGTGGCATCGCCACGCAACAAGCCCTGGTCGATCAGCCACTTGCCAGGACTGCGGTACGGTTGGTCGTTGGTTGCAGCAAAGGCCAGGCGAATCATGCGCTGGCTGCCGTCAGCCTCCTGTACACGGACGCGGCCTGATCCCTGGATCTGCAGGATCAAGGCATCCAGGGGGTCTGCCAGCCAGACCAACTCCTGGCCGGCGAGTTGGGCGCGAGCCTCGGGCAGAAGGTCCATTTCCTGCCGCGTGAACCAGGGTTTGCGTTGTGCCAGGGTCGGAGGTACCCGGTAGATGGGTACGCCGAAGCCCGGGCGAGCGATTCGCGATGCGTCGTAGACAGGTTCAAAATAACTGGTCAGGAGACCGTCACCACCGGGGGCCGAGGGCCCGCCCAATGGCTCCACGCGATACGGCTGTAACCTGGCCCGCAGCCAAAGCCTTTGCTCCTGCGCTGTACTCAGCGACAAACGCCTCACTTCGCTGCACAAGCGTGCGAAAGTGGTGCCCGGGCGCTCACAACTCTTGGTGAACGCATTCCAGGCTTCATCCAGTGAGTCTTGCTCGAAACCCGGAATCTCCGCCCAACGCACGGGCACCCAGCGGCTGCGTGCAGTTTGACGAGCGGCCGGAAGTGGCGACATGTCCCCCGGATCGACCACCGGCGGCATACCGGCCTCGGGCGGTGAAGTGGGCACTGGTGAAGGCAAGGGTGCGGGCTCAGGAGTCGGCCGCACGGCGCAGCTCGCCAACATTCCTACAATGCAAGCTGCACAAAAAAACCGGAACAATCGATTCATGACCGTGATTTTGCTGGAAGCACTTGGGGCGTTATTGCTACTCGGGCTGATCGTATGGTGGACCATGTTCGCCGGCCGCAACAACGGAGAGTTGCCAGGCCACCACGATCAGACGAATGAGGCACGTGAAGAGCGGGACGAATCCTCGCAGGAGGAACCGCCGCCAAAAGGCTGATTATGGGCCAGTCCGCTCACGACACCAGGCGAGCGCGCCAGCGCTCTATATTTTTTGTAGCGAATTGGCCAGCTCGACTGCGGATTTGACATCCATCTTTTCGAACACCCGGGCGCGGTGCACTTCCACGGTGCGTACGCTGATACCCAGCTCGTCAGCGATCAGCTTGTTGGGACGCCCGCTTGCCACCAGTCGCATCACGCCTTGCTCGCGCTCCGTGAGTTCCGCCACGCGGGACTTCACTGCCTGCCGTTCTGCCAGATGAGCCACGCGCCCCGCGGATTCCGCCAGTGCCTGCTCCACCCGATCTACCAGCCCGTTATCCGAAAACGGCTTCTCGCAAAAGTCAAAGGCGCCGCGCTTGACGGCATCCACTGCGGTCGGGATGTCTGCGTGTCCAGTCAGAAAGATCACCGGCCACGCCTGGACGATGCCCCGCTCGGCGAGCCTGTCGAACAACGCAAGGCCACTCATGCCCGGCATGCGGACATCGAGCAATATGCATCCGGGGTGCGTCAGTCGCAGGGTTCCCCTGGTGGAGTCGTCCAGCATTCTCTCGAAAGCCTCGGCGCTGTCGAAGGATTCCGACAGCAGCCTTCGCGAACGCAACAACCACGCCATGGCCTCGCGGACAATGGCGTCGTCGTCGATGATGTAAACCGTGGCGTCATTAAGGCGCGTCATGCACCGAGTTTAAGGCAATGAAATAAGTTTCGCGATGCGGCGCACCCTGGCTCTGGACGGAACCGGGGTTCGAAAAGCGCAGCACGCCAGAACTTACTCAGCCTGGCCCGAGTGTTTAACGGCTGGATGGGAAGCTGAACATGGCCCCTTCACGCACACCTGCCGAAGGCCAACGCTGCGTGATGGTTTTGCGCTTGGTGTAGAAGCGCACGGCGTCGGGGCCGTAGGCATGCAGATCACCAAACAAGCTGCGTTTCCAGCCGCCAAAGGAGTGGTACGCCACTGGCACTGGCAGGGGCACGTTCACGCCCACCATGCCCACCTGGATGTGATCTGTAAAGTAGCGCGCAGCTTCACCATCGCGGGTGAAGATGCAGGTGCCGTTGCCGTATTCGTGGTCGTTGATGAGTTTCATGCCCTCATCCAGCGTCTTCACGCGCACAATGCCCAGCACCGGACCAAAGATCTCTTCCTGGTAGATGCGCATGCCAGGCTTGACGTGGTCGAACAGGCAGGGGCCCAGGAAATAGCCATCCTCATGGCCTGGCACTTTCAACCCGCGCCCATCGATCAGCAACTCAGCGCCTTCGGCGACGCCCTGGTCCACATAGCCTTTGACTTTCTCGAAGTGCGCCTTGGTGACCAGCGGCCCCATGTCGTTGCTGTTGTCCGTACCGGGACCCACCTTCATCTTGGCAATCTCGGTCTTCAGGCCCGAGAGCATCTGGTCGGCCACTTCGTCGCCCACGCATACGATCAAAGGCACGGCCATGCAGCGCTCACCGCAACTGCCGTAGGCAGCGCCCATCATGGCGGTCACCGCATTGGCGACATCGGCATCCGGCATGACCACCGCGTGGTTCTTGGCACCACCGAGGGCCTGCACACGCTTGCCGGCCTTGCAGCCTTCCGAATAGATGTACTCTGCGATAGGCGTGGATCCAACGAAGCTCACCGCTTTCACGCGGGGATCATGCAAGAGGGTGTCTACGGCTTCCTTGTCACCGTTGACCACGTTCAAAACGCCAGGAGGCAACCCGGCTTGAAGAGCCAACTCGGCAATGAACAAGGCGCTGCTGGGATCGCGCTCGGAAGGCTTGAGCACAAAGGTATTGCCGCAGGCAACGGCCATGGGCCACATCCACAGCGGCACCATGGCCGGGAAATTGAAGGGGGTGATGCCTGCGGTGACGCCAAGCGCCTGGTGTTCAGCCCAGGAGTCGATGCCAGGGCCGGCATTGCGCGAGTGCTCGCCCTTGAGCAGTTCAGGCGCGTAGCTGGCGTACTCCACGTTTTCGATGCCGCGCTGCAACTCGCCCTGAGCGTCGTTGAGGACCTTGCCATGTTCAGCGGTGATGAGCTGTGCGATCTTGTCGGCGTTGTCTTCCAGCAGCGTCTTCAGGCGGCTCATCACGCGCGCACGTTTCAAGGGCGGGGTGTTGCGCCATTCAGGAAAGGCGCGTTCAGCGGAGGCGATGGCCTGCTCGACAGTCGCCTTCGATGCCAGTGCGACGTTGCCGTTGATCTGGCCAGTGGCGGGGTTGAAGATGGGTTGGGTGCGTGCGGCGTCGGAGACGATCTTGCCGTCAATGAGGTGGCCGACAGTGGAGGTAACGGGTTGTTCGCGGTTCATGGATGGAATCTGATTAAAGAAAAGTGGCCTTGCCTGCGCGAGGGTTCGCGGCAGTCCAAGGCGGCATCAAAAGGTGTCAGGGTGTCAGGCGGTTGCGTTCAGCGCATCACCGAGCACGCTCACCATGCGATCGATTTCGGCTTTTTCGCTGATGAACGGTGGCGCAAGTTGAATGGTGTCGCCGCCGTAGCGCACATAGAAGCCGTTTTTCCAGCAGTGCATGGCGATCTCGTAAGGGCGCTTGGCAGGCTCTGTCCCGATGGGGGCGATGGAAATTCCCGCGGCAAGACCGTAGTTGCGAATATCCAGCACGTGCTTGACGCCTTTAAGACTGTGTACAGCCGCCTCGAAGTGAGGTGCCAGTGCCCGCACACGCGCCGGACCATCTTCGGATTCCAGCAGATCGAGCGCAGCCAGGGCGGCCGCGCAAGCCACGGGGTGGGCGCTGTAGGTGTAGCCATGGGCGAATTCGAGCATGTACTCAGGTCCGCCCGCAGCCATGAAGGTGTCATAGATCTGCTTGCTGGCCACTACGCCGCCCAATGGCTGAACACCGTTGGTGATCTGCTTGGCGAAGGTCATGATGTCTGGCGTGACGCCGAAGGCATCAGCGCCGGTCATGCTGCCGCAGCGGCCAAAAGCTGTAATGACCTCATCAAAAATCAAAAGGATGTCGTGCTGGGTGCAAATCTCACGCAGACGCTGCAGGTAGCCCACTGGTGGCACCACCACGCCGCCCGAACCACTGAACGGCTCGACGATCACCGCTGCGATGTTGCTGGCGTCGTGCAATGCAATCACGTCCAGCAACTTGTCGGCCAAGGCCTTGCCGCCTTCAGCCGGCTGGCCCTTGACGAAACTGCCCATGGACGGTTGAGTGTGAGGAATATGATCGGCTGGCACCCCTTGCCCATAGAGCTTGCGATTGCCGACCATGCCACCGACGGAGATGCCGCCAAAGTTCACGCCATGGTAGCCTTTCTCACGCCCCACCAGCAGCTGCTTGCCGCCTTGGCCTTTCAAGCGCCAGTAAGCCCGCGCCATCTTGAGCGCCGTGTCTGCGGCTTCGGAGCCGCTGGCTGTGAAAAACACATAGTCGAGCCCATCGGGCGTGATGCCCTTGATCCGGTTGGCCAGCTCAAATGAAAGTGAATGGCCAAACTGAAATCCGGGTGAATAGTCGAGCTTGGCAGCTTGTTTGCCCACCGCTTCGGCGATTTCGCGGCGGCCATGGCCCAGGCCGGTACACCAGAGGCCGGACAGGCCGTCAAATACCTTGCGACCCTCCCCGTCGGTGAAGTAGGCGCCTTGAGCGGACTCGATCATGCGCGGGTCACGCTTGAACTGGCGGTTGCCGGTGAAGGGCATCCAGTGGGCCTCTAGCCAGGCCGCATCCTGGCGGGTGCTGGCGGTTTGGGGGGATGTAGTCACGCTCATGAAGTGCCTCTTCTTGATAGATCGGTATGAGGGCATTGTCAGCGCTCCATTTAGTCGATTAAATACGCAAATATTCCAGTTTAGTTGCCGAATAATGCAAGTAATAGACAAGACCCCCCGGGCGCGGGCCCTGCTCGGCCAGGTGAGCGACATGGATCTGCGGCTTTTGCGGGTCTTCAAGGCTGTGGTGGAGTGCGGCGGACTTTCCGCCGCCGAACTGGAGCTGAACATCGGCACCAGCACCGTCAGTCGCCATGTCAAGGATCTGGAGACGCGCCTGGGGCTCAACCTGTGCCGGCGTGGACGGGCTGGCTTTGCACTCACTCCAGAGGGGCAGCGCGTCTACGAAGAAACCTTGCGCATGCTGGCCGCCGTGGACGGGTTTCGAGCAGGCGTCGATGACATCCATCAGCGCATGAGTGGCGCCCTGCCCGTTGCGATGTTCGACAAGACAGCCAGCAACCCTGAGGCGCACATTCAGACCGCCATTGCTGCTTTTTCCGCCCAGGCTCCAGAAGTCAAGCTGGAACTGCACGTAAGAAGCATTCAGGCGATTGAGCGCGGCGTGATGGACGGGAGCATTGCTGTCGGCATCATTCCATCGCACCGGTCTTCCGCCAGCCTGCGCTATGACCCCTTGTTCGGAGAGACCATGTACCTCTACTGCGGCGATGGGCACCCCTTGTTCGCCGCCCAACGTGACAGCATGGACTGGAAGTCGCTGCGCCAACGAAACGACTTTGCCGGCCTGGGATACCACTCTCCCAACATGGAGCTGGCACACGGCCAGCGCTTGCAACGCGGCGCGACCGCGTTTGAGCAGGAAGCGATTGCCACCCTCATTCTTTCTGGCCGATTCCTGGGGTTTCTGCCCGATCACTATGCCGACGCTTTCGTTCAGCGCGGGCTGATGCGCGCACTGAACCCGAAGGTGCTGCGCTATCGATGCGACTTTGTCAGTGTGCTGCGCCGATCGCCAGCGCCCTCTCGCGCTGCGATGGCCTTCCATGAGTGCCTGCTAAGTGCGCATCCGGCAGGCGGCTGATGCGCCCGTTCATCCCGAGCGCGCGCATCAACCCCTTGGGGATCAACCTTACACAGCCGGCCGAAAGAGCTCCCCTGCAAAAAATATTATTGTGGTTTATACTTAGAACCTAGGGTTAATACTTACAGGGTTAGACCCTAGATGGGCCGACGAGATGCCGCCCACCACACCAGCAGTCCAAGTGCATCTCAATGTGGTTTTACGAAAGAAACTCTGTCATGCGCCAAGTTATCAACTCACTTTTTCAGTTCATCCAAGACGTCCGCCAAGCCAAGCTCGAGGTAGCCAGCCTTTAAGCTCTTGCGACTAACGCTCAGAAACAGGCACACCCCACTGCCGTTTCCGAGCTGAATTTCTCCCGCTTTTCGTCGGGAGGAATGTTTTGGCCAATTTCAAACTCTGTGCCCTCCAGTACTCGCTGTAGGGCATTTCTTTGGCCTATCGGGATGTGCTCAAGTCTCTCGTTGGCCTTCACGCCAGACCGCGCGAACGCGCAGGGGCGCCTGATCTCCCTACTCAGCATGGGAGGAGCCATGCGGCGCTATCATGCCGCTTTCCCTGATTGATCCATGTCGCCGCCTCGCATTGCCACGCCCGCCGCGTTTTCGGCCTCTGAATTCCGAACTGCGCTTGGCATGTTCGCCACTGGCGTCACCATCGTGACAGCCCGTGGCGATGCCGGCGAGCCCATTGGGCTGACCGCCAACTCGTTCAACTCGGTCTCGCTCGATCCACCGCTGGTGCTGTGGAGCTTGTCCCTGCGTTCCCTGTCGCTGCCTGTATTCAGAGCGGGCACGCACTACGCCATCAACGTGCTGGCATCCGATCAGCACGAATTGGCCATGCAGTTTGCCAAGCCTTCCGACAATCGCTGGAGGGATGTTCAATGGAAACCGGGGGTGGCCGGTGCGCCGGTACTCGAAGGTGCTGCGGCATGTTTCGAGTGTTTCAACCGAAGCCGCTATGAAGAGGGCGATCATGTCATCTTTGTGGGCCAGGTCGAGCATTGCGATCACCGGGCCGGCGCCTCACCGCTGCTGTTTCACGGCGGACGTTTCTACACCGAGCATCCGCTATGAGCCCTGTACGCCAAGAAAATCTGGACGGCCGCGCCGCCGCCCTGCTGCTGGTGTGTTGCGCGTTCTGGGGCTTTCAGCAAGTTCTGGTGAAAGCGACCCTGCCTGAACTGGCGCCATTGTTCCAGGCGGGCATACGCTTTGTGGGAGCCACGCTGATACTGCTGCTGTGGTGCCGCTGGCGTGGAGTGAGCCTGCGCAGCCCTCAAGGTTCGTTCGTGCCTGGCTTACTGGTGGGCTTGCTGTTTGCCGCTGAGTTTGCGTGCATGTTCATAGGACTGCAATACACCACCGCTTCGCGGCTGACGGTATTTTTGTATACATCCCCCTTTTGGGTAGCCCTCTTGCTACCGCTGTTCGTGCCGACCGAACGCTTGCGGCCACCGCAGTGGATCGGCTTGGCTTGCGCTTTCGTCGCCATCGTGTTCGCTTTATGGGACAGTTTCGCCCATGGCCGCGCTGAAGAGACATGGCATGGCGATCTTTTGGGGCTGGCCGCAGGATTGTTCTGGGGTTTGACGACCGTGATCATAAGAAGCACCCGGCTTGCCAGCACAGCACCCGCGCCGCTTCTGATGTACCAGGTGTCAGTGAGCGCCGTGGTCTTGCCAGTGCTTTCTCTGATGCTGGGAGAGACCTGGAACTGGCAGTGGAGCGCCTTCGCCACGATGTCGATCTTGCTGCAGACGGTGATCGGAGCCTTCGCGAGCTTTCTGGCCTGGATGTGGCTGCTTACACGCTACCAAGCCACGAAAATTTCCGCTTTCGTCTTCCTTACCCCGCTTTTTGCACTGCTTTTTGGCGCGCTGTGGCTGGGGGAGGCCATCACCCCCAATTTGATGGCGGCAATGGCTTTGGTGGCCTTTGGCATCGTGCTGGTCAATCGGAAAGCGCCTACCCGCAGTTGATTTGAAGCTGCCACCCCAAAGAGCCGACTTTCCTCTACTATGGGGGCATGGAGTTCAAGGATTACTATCAAATCCTCGGTGTGGGAAAAAGCGCCACCGCCGACGAGATCAAGAAAGCGTACCGCAAGCTGGCACGCAAATACCACCCGGACGTCAGCAAGGAAGCGGACGCCTCCAAGCGGATGGCGGAAGTTAACGAGGCCAACGAGGTCCTGGGTGACGCCGAAAAACGTGCGGCTTACGACAGCGTAGGTGCGCAGGCCTGGGCGCGCGGCGCTCGCTCGGGAGATGACGTGCGTCCGCCACCCGGTTGGGACACCGGTTTTGAATTCAGAGATGGCGGTGGCGGCAGAGGCCATGACGCCGACTACAGCGAGTTCTTCGAGAATATGTTTGGCCGGGCAGGCCGCGGTCAGCCCGGCGCAGGCCGGGCACACCGTTCAAATGCGCAGATGCGCGGCAACGATCACCATGCCAAGATCGAGCTCGATCTCATCGATGCCTACCTGGGCTCCGAGCGCACCATCCACCTGCAGAGCTCTCGTATGGACGACAGTGGGCGCGTGGTGCCAGAAGAGCGCGCCCTTCAGGTCAAAATTCCGAAAGGCGTGAAGGAAGGCCAACTCATACGGCTTGCAGGGCAGGGCAGCCCAGGGTTTGGCGGCGGCCCTGCAGGCGACCTCATGCTGGAGGTTCAGTTCAGGCAAGACGCTCGCTGGCGCATCGATGGCCGCGACGTGACTCAGAAGCTGCGCATTTCGCCTTGGGAAGCGGCGCTTGGCGCAGGTGTGCATGTGGACACACCCGACGGCACCACTGTAGAAGTGACCATACCGGCTGGCTCAGGGGCGGGCCGCAAACTGCGCTTGAAAGGGCGAGGCATTCCCTCCACCACTGCACCAGGTGACTTGTATCTGGAACTGGAACCTGCCGTTCCCAGCGCAGTGACCGATGAACAACGCAGCGCTTGGCAGGCACTTTCAGCAGCCTACCCTGGTTTCAACCCGCGCAGCAGTTCCTGAGAACGTGTTCTAAAGGAGCCCGATCCGATGACCCCCACCTCGATCTCTGTCCATCTGGTTGAAGTGCTGGAAGACGAAGCACTGACCGTACAAGACCTCGCCCGTGGTGCGCGCATGCAACCTGAATGGGTGGTGACGCACGTGGAGGCTGGCGTGTTTCAGCCTTGCGCCGGGGGAGCCGCTGCGGAATGGCGATTTACCACCACGACCTTGCAGCGCGCGCGCCGCATTGCACAACTGGAACACAGCTTTGACGCCGATCCGCAATTGGCTGCCTTGGCGGCAGACCTGATGGAAGAGGTTGCCGTCTTGAGGCAACGCCTTCAAAGAGGTCCCTGAGCACCAACCGCCAACCGCGAGGCGTACTGGTCAAGCTGCGGCGTAGTGCCTTGGCGGAACGCAGCCGCAGATCTCATTGCAAGTTACAGGGCGATGGCGTCGACCGCAGCGCCCTTGGCCTCGGCTTCGCGTGCAGCGGATTCGGCACGATGGTCGAAGTTAAAGCCCCTGTATCCGTCTTTGGCGGCGAGCGCACACAGCTCCGCGTATTTAGCAAAACCACCAGTGAACAAGGTCAGGCCTTGCGGCTTGTCCTTGACGTTAGCCCCCACATACCAGGTCTTGGCTTTGGACAGCAGCGTGCGCTGTGAGAGTTCGTAGACCAGGTCCATCCAGCCTTGCTCCGCCTCCTCCGTTGGCTCCATCGCCGTCAGATGGTGGGCGTCCATGTACTTCATGGCTGCAGCGATCCACTCCACATCGTGCTCACTGATACGAATGATGTTGGCCAACGCGGCGGGGCCTGTTGGTCCTGTGGTCATGAACAGGTTGGGAAAACCCTCCAGCATGATGCCCAGATGCGAGCGCGCGCCTTCGGCCCATTTTTCGTTGACCGTCCTGCCGTCCTTGCCTGTCACATCAAAGGCCATCAAGGCCCCGGTCAGGCCGTCATACCCGGTGGCCAGAATCAGCATGTCCAGTTCGGTCTCGCCAGACTCGGTTCTGATGCCTTTTTCCGTGAATTCAATGATCTTGTCGTTGATGCAATCGATCAGGTGAACATGGGGCAGGTTGTAGGTCTCGTAGTAGCTGGAATCCAGGCAGGGACGACGCGCAAAGATGGGGTATCCCTGCGGCTTGAGTGCTTCGGCCGTACGGGGGTCCTTGACCACCTCTGCGATCTTTCCGCGCACGAACTCGGCGACATGCTCATTGGCTTCAGGGTTTTGCAGCAGGTCGGCGAACGTACCCAGCATGGACAGGCCACCCTGCTTCCACGCGTCTTCAAGCAGAACGCGGCGCTGGTTGGGCGTCACGCTGAAAAACGCACGTGTGGACTGCGGCCGTGTGCCGCCCACAGCGCTGTTGCGCGCTGAATTGCGAATGCCAGCGTAGTTGCGTTTGACCTCATCCACATACTCTGGCGTCAACTTCTCATTGCGCATGGGCATAGTGAAGCTGGGGGTACGCTGGAACACGAACAACTCGCCCGCCTGCGGACCCACATCTTGAACGACCTGGATGCCGGTGGAGCCCGTGCCTATCACCCCCACTCTCAGCCCCTTGAAGCTGACGGGTTCGTGCGGCCAGCGGCCGGCCCGGATGACGCGGCCCTTGAAACGATCAAGCCCAGGAATATCCGGATCGCGAGGCACCGAAAGGGGCCCCGTCGCCATGATGCAGTAGGTGGACTCAAACACCTCGCCCCGGCTGGTCTTGACCACCCAAAGCTTGCGCTCTTCATCCCAGGTCGCGCTGGTCACCCGGGTATCGAACTGATAGTGCTTGCGCAGCTCCAGCCGGTTGGCCACGAAATCGATATAGCGAAGGAGTTCGGGCTGCGCTGCAAACTGCTCGGACCAGGTCCATTCCTGCTCGACTTCCGGAGAGAACGAGAAGCTGTAATCAATGCTGGGCAGGTCGACGCGTGCACCTGGGTAGCGGTTCCAGTACCAGACCCCGCCAAGGTCACCACCTGCTTCAAACGACTGGATCTTCAAACCCATTTCGCGAAACTTGTAGGTAGCGCACATGCCTCCAAAGCCTCCGCCCACGATGACGACATCAAGGCGAATGGGGGATGAATTCTCAACAACTGAGGTAGATGGGTTCATGGCTATGTCTCCTATACGTGTGCCGTGACTTGAGCGCTCTGAACTCGGCGCCCGCACTGCACAAAACCTTGAGAACAATAATGCCTACCGAACGGCAAGTAATCAATCGGTATTTAGCCTCTGCGTTTCAATATTTCATATGTGTTTTTTGGAGCCTGGTCAAAAGGCGAACAGGCTCCTGACCCCGGTCAAGGCTCGATCACATTGAACATGGGGTCAAACTCGTCCAGCGTCTCCAGGAACCGCCTGAACAAGGCCGCGTCTCCTGTCACCCTCAGATCACCGGCGTCCAGGCCTGCCAGCAATGCATCGCGCCCTGCCGAAAGCGTAGATAGCTTGTCGCGGTCCATGTCGATCACGGCGTGCGCCTGCGCGCCATGGGTGCCGGGCAAATGATTCAGTGCGCCGTTGGAGACCATCAGGCGGTGTGAATCCACACCGCCTGCATCCACCAGACGCCAGTCGAAGCGCGCATCAATGTCCTGCGCTTTCGGCCCATTGACGCGGATGCCCAGATATTCAAGGAAATTGCCGAACGGCAAGATGGCCACGACGTCGGGACTGATTCCCACACCTTTGGGCGCGGTAGCCTTGGAGGTACTGCGCAGCTCACGCGCTGCCAGCAAATAGGCGTTGCGCCAGGTGGCCGACTCTGACTGATAACCCAGTTGTTCCATCGCGTCAGCGGCTAGCTCGCGGGCCGGACGGTGGCCAGGCTCGGCGAACACCACGTGATTGAGTGCTTCCACCACCCAGCGGAAGTGGCCCGCCTCGTAGTCGTCTCTGGCCTTTTGCACCACCGCATCCGCACCACCCATGTACTCCACATACTTCTTGCCGGCCTGCACGGGCGGGAGAGGATTGAGGTGGGTGGGATTGCCATCGTAAGGACCCATGTAATGGGCGTAGACCGCATTCACGTTGTGCGCCACCGCGCCGTAATAGCCGCGAGCGAACCACTGCTTGGAGAGCTTGCTGGGCATCATCAGCTCATCGGCGATTTCCTTGGGCGTGCGACCGTGGCTCATGAGCCGCAAAGTTTGATCGTGCAGGAAGCGGTACATGTCGCGCTGGCCTGCCACGTACTGGCGGATGTTCTCCTGCCCCCAGACCGGCCAGTGGTGCTGCACTACCAGTGCGTCGACCTGCGGAACAAATTGGTCCAGAGCCTGGTTCAGGTAGTGCGCCCACGCCAAGGCGTCGCGCGTTTTGGCACCGCGAATCGGGCACAGGTTGTGCATGGTCTGGCATGCGTTTTCAGCCAGGTTGAGCACGCGCAGGCCTGGGTAAAGCATGTTCATGTCAGCTGGGGCTTCGGTGCCTGGAGTCAGGTGGAAAACAATGTCCACCCCATCGACCTTCCGACGTTCTACAGGCTGAGTGATGAGCGTAGTGGGGGCAATGAAGCCATCGCCGCCACGACCCACCGCTTTGCCCAATCCGCTGTCCACATGGGCCATTTCGCCCGGTTCCAGAGACCAGCCAAACTGAAACAGCGCGCGGCGCCGCATCGGGACGCCAGCCAGAATGGACTCGGAAAAAGACTCCTCTGTGAAGCCAAATGGGGCGATCACCTCCACGCCATTTTTCACATCCTCAGGACTGATGACGCCACGCACACCGCCGTAGTGGTCGCGGTGGCTGTGGGTGTAGATCACCGCCACCACTGGCCGATCGCCGCGATGCTTTCGGTACAGCGCCAGCGCAGCGCGCGCATGCTCCGTAAACTGCAACGGATCGACCACGATGACACCAGAATCGCCTTCAACGAAAGTCACGTTGGCAAGCGAGAACCCGCGCACCTGATAGACCCTGTCACTGACTTTGAACAGGCCATGAATGGCGTTGAGATTGGCCATGCGCCACAGGCTGGGATTGACCGTGTCTGGCGTCTTGCCGCTGAGAAAGCCGTAAGGCCGCATGGACCAGGAAACACCCCCGGAATCCGCTTCGATGTGCGCCTCTGGCAGGGTGTCAATAAAGCCTCTTCTGGCGGCCTCGAAGTCCCGCTGGTCGGTGAAATCGAGTTCATCTATGAGTCGCGCGTTAGCGGCGAGCGTGCTGGAATGTGCGGGCTTCATGGGTAGATCCTTTGACGTCTTTTTACTGTTTGGTGATACATGGCATCTGAGCGTGGCCTTCGCGCAGTTCCGCACGTGGCATGTAGGTTCGTAATGAAATCTGAAAGGGGCCGTCTGGCGTCGGTAACCAGTTGGCGCGCAGGCGTGCTTCGGTAGGCTCTTGCCGCTGCATGGCGATGTCCATGGAGCCGTCCTCATTCAAGACGATCCCGCTGGTACGGTTGCCGATGGAGTAGCGGCGGATAGGGTTCTCCACGAAGAAACGCTGGCTATCGGCCATGGGCTCGTACATGGAGAAGGACCAGAACGAGTCCGTAGGAATACCCGAGGCTGGAACATGCAGAACGTACCGCTGCCGGCCGTCCAGCAGTTGCTCGTCATCGTCATGGAAACGAACGAAGTACATGGCTTCCACAGGGGGGAGCGCACCCAGGCCACCGAGTGCGACCGATGCGCGCAAGGGATAGTTCTGACCAAAATCCCCCATGTCGATAGCAGAGGCGAACCAGCCTTGTATTTCGCGTCTTCCACTGGCAGATGCTTGACTCAGCTTGTCATGCAAGGGGTCGATGCTGTCCCGCCAGAGCTGGCACGTGGCGTCGCTGAGATGATCCCAGGCATCGGCTTCACCGGGACGCAGCCCGATTTCTTCCCACCCCGCCAACAAAGCCCGCTCTTTTTCAGGGGGCGGGTTGCGGCCCAGAAGTTCATTGACCACAGCAAGAAAGTTGCGTGGATCGCGAGATGATGACGGCACCACGCGGGGCCGGTAGGTGGCACCTGCAGGCGGCTCGATATGGATACGCTCCTGCATGGCATGCGCATGGGGTAGATCGCCCGGGCCATCCACAAGGCAGCGAATGAACAACCAGGCGTCTTGACCTGGGGCCTTGATGTGGCGGCCGGAAGCCACTGGCATGCGATCTTCGGCCGGACCCGTCACCCATAAATCAACGGGACCAGTGCCGTCCAACCGCTGCCCCGCGATTGCAAAGTGGTTAGTAAAGATATCCATGAAAGCCAGGGACCAATAGCGTCCAGGTGGCATTTCAGAAAGGCGAACCTGCACCGGCCCCGAGGACAGGTCCAACCACACGTTGGAGTACAGAGTGTCGTTATTGGGAGCCGTGATCCAGCGTGAGGTGTGATCGCTGAGATGGCGCTCATGCCGCACTGTGTTGGGCGCATGCCGCTCTGGATTGGCGACATCTTCCGCAGCGCGGTAGCGCGTGCGCGCCATCTCAAACAATGGAAAAACGTATTCGAAGCCAGCTGCGATCTTCGATTCCAGCATGCAGTCTCCTGATCTTGATAAATGGCCCGGGAGCGCGAGAAAGGTAACTTACCGCACGGTAAATAAAGTACTACAGAAACCGTGGATGCAGCAGATTTCATTAACTACATCTGACTACGCGGCCCAAGAATTTCCCCGCTATATAGTCGTTTTTTTGCGGCGTCCCCCCCATGATGCCTGGAGCCACGGCATGGAAATATGGCATTTGCCATGATTGACAACTTGCCGTCTGGCAGGTAAGTTATTGGCAAATAGATTCATCGGCCCCAGGACCTCCCCTGGGTGTTCAGTGGAAATTACATATCACGGAGACAACCATGGTTCATGTCCTCACGCGCCGTCGCGCGCTGCTCACTTCCGTCGCTTGCCTGGCCGCTCCGGCAGCCTTCGCACAGGCCAACTGGCCCAGCCGCCCCATCAAGATGATCGTGCCCGGCCCGCCCGGGGGCGCCATGGATAATTTGCTACGCATCATCCAGCTGCCGCTTCAGGAAGCGCTCAAACAACCGATGGTGATGGACTTCAAACCCGGTGCCAACAGCATCATCGGCATGGACGCGGTGGCAAAAGCCCAGCCAGATGGCTATACCTTTCTGATCACGCCGTCGTCGGCGGTCGCCATCAATCCCATCATCCTGGACAAGATGCCGTTCGACACCCAGAAGGACCTGGCGCCGGTGGCTCAGTTCGGCACAGGTGGCATCTTGTTGGTGGCCAACCCTGCGTCCAATATCAAGACCGTGCAGGATATGGTGAAGTTCGCCCAGGCCAACCCCGGCAAGCTCTCCTACGGAACATGGGGCAACGGCTCCACAGGCCATCTCGTGATGGAAGGCATCAAGAAGCAGTTTGGTGTGTCTATCACCCACATTCCCTACAAGACTACCGCTCAGGAAATCACAGACCTGATCGCAGGCACACTGCCGGTAGGGTTTACAGACATTGCGTCGCCACTGCCTCACATCAAAGCCGGCAAGTTGACCGCTGTGGGCGTCTCCGGCTCCATTCGCGCCCCGGCTTTGCCCAGCTTGCCAACCTTGAGCGAACAGGGGTTCAAGTTTGATGCGGACGGCTGGTTCGGGATCTTCGCCCCGGCATCAACGCCACCGGAGATCGTGAAACGGATGAATGAAGAGATAGGCAAGATCCTGGCCCGTGACGACATCAAGCAGAAGTTTGCTGCGCAAAACATGACCTTGCCTGCCTACAAATCGTCTGCGCAGTTTGCAGCAACAGTCAAGAACGACGTCAGCGCGTGGCAGCAGATGGCCAAGGGAGCGAACCTCAAGATGGACTGATGCACACCTGATCGCGTGAAGCGGGTTCAAGCGTACAAAAAACTCTTGAGCCTGCACGGGTCGCTGGCCCTACCTGAAGGCTTCATTGGCTTTCAGGCGTGACACCAGCCCCGTGCGCGCCTCACGCCACCCGGTCTGAGCAGCATGAAAATCATCTGCGCAACCTCAAGCAGCGCGTTCTGCGACGCCAGCAATGCGGGCGGTCAACTGCGGCCACAGAGCCTTGGGCAGGGTATGGCCCATACCCTCTACGATCATCATCTCTGCATCAGGGATGCACTGGGCAGTTTCCAGCCCAGCCGCAAGCGGCACCAAGGGGTCCAGGTTGCCGTGAATGACGAGGGTGGGCACGCCCACTTCTTTCAAAGCATTCTTCCTGCTGCCGGAGGCCAGGATAGCGACCAAATGGCGAGCACCCCCTGCGGAGTTGACACCCCGGCCATGGTTTCGCGCAGCACGAATTCGGTCGCGCTCTTCTTCTTCGGGGAATTGGCCCAGTCGGAGCACGCGGTAGGTGTCAACATACCGCTCGACATAATCTTCCAGCTTGCTGGGCATAGGCCGCATCACTGCAGTCGTGGCAGTGGGATGAGGCTTGGGCAAGTCCGGGTCGCCAGTTGTCGACATGATCGACGTCATGGACAGCATGCGCTCAGGATGTTGAATACTCATGACCTGCGCGATGGTTCCACCCATAGAAGCGCCCACGATATGGGCACGCTCAATGCCGAGCGCGTCCATCAAGCCGATCACATCACGAGCCATGTCGGCCAACACGTAGGGGGCCGTCACAGGCCAGCGCATCCATGCGCGCATCATGGCCCTGGTGACGTCAGGGATCCCGGCGTCGTGGAGCCAGGTGGAGCGGCCAACGTCACGGTTGTCAAAGCGAATGACACGAAAGCCCCGCAAGGCCAGCTGCGTGCAGAACTCGTCGTCCCACCCCACCATTTGCGCCCCCATGCCCATGATCAGGATCAGCGCGGGGTGAGTGCTGTCACCGAAGCTGTCCCAACAAAGCTGGATGCCATTGGCCTCTACAAAATCCTCTGCCGAGTGGGCAACGCGCAGATCTTGATTCTTCCGGAAAGTGGTGGCGTTTGGCATATCGCTTCGAGAGTTGTTGCAGTGCAGTATAGAGAAAGCACCTCCGATCGCGCGTCAGCAAATCCCCTAACTTCTGGCCTGAATGAGAGCCGGTTTCATCCATTCGTTTTCATCTGATCACCCAGTCCTATTCACACCAACCCACAAGTACACGGGAGACAAAAAATGGCAGGATTACATGCCCTCGATCGATTCATCGGAGACGAATGGCCGAGCTTCGCGACAGATGCAGATGTGCGCGCCTTCGAGGCCGTACCCTATGAAGAGCGGATCCTTGCGAAGAGCACTTACGAGGCATTGAAGCTCGGCGCCGCACGCAATCCGCAGACACCGGCGCTTTTATGGCTTGCCAATGCAAGCGCTGAAGAAGAGCCCGTGCGCCTGAACCATGCGCAGTTTCTGGCCCGGGTCACTCAGGTTGCCAATGCCTTGCACTCGCTGGGTGTGGGTGCCACTGATGTGGTCAGCATGATGTTGCCGCTCATTCCTCAGACTTTCTATGCCCTCTGGGGCGCGCAGGCCGCTGGCATTGTGAACCCGGTCAACACCTATCTTGAGTCCGGACACATCGCGCATATTCTGAGAGCTGCGAAGACGAAGGTGCTGATCGCACTGGGCCCCGCCGAGGGGTTTGACATCTGGCAAAAGGTGACGCAGATCCGAGGCGAGCTGCCGGATTTGAAAGCCATACTGGTCGTGGAGCCTTGGGGCCCACCCCCCGAGGGCACGCTCTCGTTTGACCACACCATTGCGGCGCAACCCGATGATCACCTGGTCAGCGGGCGCCAGATACAAGCCGACGACATCGCCGCGTACTACCACACGGGTGGCACGACAGGCCTGCCGCAACTGGTTCCTCTGACGCATGGCAACCAGGTCTATCAAGCTTGGGGCATGGCGCTGATGTTCCGCACCCGCGCGGCGTCCAACCTGTTCATGGCGCTGCCGTTGTTCCACGTTGGAGGCTCACTCACGCACTGCCTTCAACAACTGTCTGCCGGAGCCACACTGGTAGTGCTCTCGTCTTCGGGGTGGCGCAACAAGGGTGCCATGCCTAACTTCTGGAAACTGGTGGATCGCTACAAGCCGGAGATTTTTGCAGCAGTCCCTACGGTGGTCGGTGCCGTGCTGAATGTGTCGATGGCGGGCTCCGATGTGTCCAGCATCCGCATGGTCACTGGCGGCGGTTCGGCCATTCCAGTTCCGGTGGCGGAAACCTACAAGCACCGCTTTGGCCTTTCGATTCTGGAGACCTACGGCATGACCGAAGCGTCCAGTTGTCACACCATCTCGTTTCCGGATCGTCCTGTGTACCTGGGGTCCGTAGGACATCCTTTGCCCTATAGCCACGTCCGCGTGGTGGAGTTGGACGAGCGCGGCAAAACGGTTCGCGATTGCGACACCGGCAAGATTGGCGTGGTGACCATGCAAGGCCCCGGCGTGTTCAAAGGCTACGCCACCGGCTCTCCTGATGCACCGTTTGTGGACCCAGGCTGGGTCAACAGCGGAGACCTGGGCCGTGTGGATGCCAACGGTTACCTGTGGATCACGGGCCGGGCCAAAGACCTCATCATCAGGGGAGGACACAACATCGATCCACTCGGTGTGGAAGAAGTTCTCTATGACCACCCTTCTGTGGAAGTGGCGGCCTTGGTGGGAGAGCCCGATGCCTATGCGGGCGAGCTGCCGGTAGCCTACGTGCAGCTCAAGGCAGGCATGCAAGCCGAGTCAGCCGACCTCATCGAATGGGCTGCCGCTCGCACGCCAGAACGTGCCGCAGTCCCTGTGCAGGTCTATATCGTCGACAAGCTCCCGCTGACCGCCGTGGGCAAGGTTTTCAAGCCGGAACTGCGCACCGACGCCGCTGCACGCGCCATCCGCCGAATGTTGGCCCCCCTGCTCAAACCCAGTGGCAGCACCGTCGACGTGCAGGTCGCTGCCCATCCGAAGTTCGGCTCATTGGCCACGGTGCGCATCAGCGGTCCCGCAGAGGCGCGCGATCAGGTGATGTCCAAGGTCAAGGAAAAGCTGGACCCACTGACATTGAAACACGAGGCCGAATGGTCTGATACCGAAGAGGACACTGAATGAACAAGAGCAACCCCAACCTGGACCCGCTCAAGACCTGGCGCGAATGGTTCGTCAAGAATGAGCGCGAATGGAGCGAATCCATCACCAAGCTCATGAAGGATGAAACCGTCGCCCAATCCATGGGCCAGGAGATCAATGCGGCCATTCATCGCCAGCAGATGTTCACACAAGGACTCGCCAGTCCCATGGCTTCCATGAACATTCCCAGCCGGGCCGACGTGGTGGCCCTGGGAGAGCGTATCGGTCATCTGGAAGACTCGGTGGCGCGCGTGGAAGCGGCGCTGGTACGCATGGAATCGCGCAGCAAGCCCAACGTGCCCAGAACACGTGGAGAGCGCCCTGCCGCCAAAACAGCCACGGCTAGCCCCGCGCCGGCCACGGCTTCAGTCAACACGGCGCCCGCTAGCACGGCGCCCTCTACCACGGCGCCCAAAGCAACTCCTGCGCGTAGGGCCGCCGCGGCCAAGAAGCCCGCCAAGCGAGCGAGTCGCGCATGATGCTGAACAACCCATTGCTCGATGAGCAGAGCGCCGAGTTTTCGGCTCTGGTGCAGGAGATGGTGGAAGAGACGGCGGTCACACCCAAGGAGTTGGTGTTCGCACAAGGCACCATGCGGCTCTACCACTACCTGCCGCAAACTGAAGACGTCTACCGCGTGCCCCTGCTGCTGGTCATGTCCATGGTCAGCAAGCCCTACATCTTCGATCTTTCTGCCGGCCAGAGCTTCATTGAATACCTGGTGCGCCAGGGGTTTGACATCTACCTTGTCGATTGGGGTGTGGCCCGCTCCGAGCACAAGGGGTTTGGCGTCTCGGACTATCTGGACGGCATCTCGGCATGCATGGACGAGGTCAAGCGTCACAGCGGCGAGGCGGAGCTGACCCTGCTGGGCTACTGCCTCGGTGGTGTGCTGACAGCATTGCACGCCGCCCTGGACAAGACTCATGCCATCAAGAACCTGCTGCAAATTGCCACACCCATTCATGGCCCAGGGATGTCGCTGCAACACAAACTGCTCACCTCACAAGGACTGGACCCTGATCTTCTGGTGGATACCTTCGGTGTCGTTCCCTCCCACATGATCGAGGGTGCATTCCAGGTCTTGCGGCCATTGCAGAAGTCTTCCGGTCAAGCTTTGCTTTTGAACAACCTGAGCAACCGTGAGTTTGTGAAAGCGCACCTGCGTCTGGTGCGCTGGGGTGATGATGCGCTGCCGTTTCCTGGCAAGGCGTTTCTCGAACTCGTGCACGACCTGGTCGTGGGCGACAAGGTGGTCAAAGGGGAATTCGAAGTTCACGGCCGCAAGGCTGATCTGAGCACCATCAAGATGCCTATCCTGCACGTCTTGGCGGAACACGATCATGTCGTTCCCTTTGCGTCTTCACACCCCTTGGTCGAACTGGTTTCCAGCCCGGACAAGGAAGAATGGGTGATCAAGGGGGGCCATGTCAGCCTGGTCGCCGGAGTAGGCGCGGTCACGCGCACCTGGCCGCGCATGGTGGAGTGGCTGACACCCCGATCTCTGTGAACAAGCGATAGGCCACCCGCCGTGAAGGCGGGCCTCTACGGCGTTCGATTGAATGCCCCATGATCTGGGGGAACACCGTATTGATATTTTACCTGTCGGCAGGTATATTGAACTATTCTTAATGGAGACATCTCATGCCTTTGATCCGCACGGAAATTCAAGACCATATTGCCGTTGTGACCCTGGATTCACCGCCTGTGAACGCAGTGAATGCAGATTTCATGCGCGAACTGATTGCCGCCTTCGACCGTTTCAATGATCTGGACGACGTGCGGGTGGTCATTCTTACTGGCGCCGGCAAGGCTTTCTGCGCAGGTGCAGACATCAAGGCCCGCGCAGGCAAGGTGTTCGAGCCTGGTGAGCGCTGGGAACACAACCGCCTGGCCCGTGAAGTGAGCTACAGCATCATGGAATGCAAGAAGCCCGTGATTGCCGCCGTGAACGGCCCTGCACTGGGCGCAGGCATGGGTATCGTGGCCTCCTGCGACATTTTGATGTGCTCCGAGACGGCAGTGTTCGGCCTGCCCGAAGTCGACGTCGGCCTGATGGGCGGCGGCCGCCATACCCAGCGCATCTGCGGCCTCTCTCTAACCCGCCGCATGATGATCACCGGCGACCGCATTTCCGGTGCCGAGTTCTACCGCCGCGGCATCGTCGAGGCTTGCGTCCCAGCGGATCAGCTCATGCCCACAGCCATGGAAATGGCCCGCCGCATCGCCAGCAAGAGCCCGCTGGCCAGCCGCACTGCCAAGCAGGCGGCATCCACGATTGAGTTCATGGCTTTGCGTGATGGCTACCGGTTCGAGCAGAACATGACGGCCGAGCTCAGCAAGTCTGATGACTCGCGTGAGGCTATGCGTGCGTTTGCGGAGAAGCGCCCTCCGGTTTTTACGGGTAGTTGATTGGTAGTCGGAAGAGGTGATGGCAGTGGGTATTCAGACGCCGCTGACCCTCACCCTAACCCTCTCCCGTAAGCGGGAGAGGGGACAAGATCCTCGCGTCGGCGACTAGCCACTCGAGGGCCGAGCGCAGCAATGGCCCGAGTGTGTGTCCCACCCCTTTGGCCGTGCCGAGGAGCGCAGGGCCCAAGGCGGGCAAGAGCACTGCAAGATGCTCTTGCTTCGTGAACTAGCTTGCGGCAGCTGTTTGAGCAGAGTGAGCGAAGCGAACGCCGCGAGTTCTGCCGCACCGCCTTGGGCACGAGCACCACAGGTTGCCCGGAGCGCAGCGCAGGGACTCGGACAGCGGGGCCGCCTTTCTTTTGCCTACTTTTCTTTGGCGGAGCAAAGAAGAAGTA
>JAECRA010000052.1 GCA_015999985.1 Comamonadaceae bacterium | reverse complement strand
GTTCGTGATCTGGGGTGCGTACAGCATGTTCCAGGCGGTGAAAGCCACAATCAGGCCACCGGCCACGCGCACGATGGGCAGAGAAACGCCAAAAAAATCAAGCACATAGGTGCCGATGAGCATGGCGCCGGTCAACATGAGCACGACGTTGATTCCGACTCTTCGCGCGAGCATCTTGCGCGTGGAGCGGTCAAGCTCCTGGGTCAGATTGACAAACACCGGCGCTGAGGCCGGTGGGTTGACGATGGGCAGCACGGCGGCGAGTGCAAAAAGAAAGCTCTTGCCAAAGGCAAGGGCGAGTGCGGGGAGTTCCATAACACTAATGTATTCGTCTTGGATGTATTTACGCGCGGCGCCTACGTGCTAAGCTGGCTTTTTTTATTGCCGGGCCGCCCCAGAATAAAAAGCGCCCCTTCGGGAGGGCAGCGGACCTCGCGAAGCGGGGTAAGCGTGGGGGCCATTTTTTATAAGGTGCCGGGTTGGCGCCTGTTTTTCGGAGACGCTCATGCCTGCATTGTTGCCCAATATTGATCCAGATGGCCTGCTCGAATTCTCGGTCGTCTATACCGACCGCGCGCTCAACCACATGTCCAAACGCTTTCAAGGCGTGATGAAGGACATTTCAAGCACCATGAAAGAAATTTATGGTGCGGACGCCACCGCGATCGTGCCCGGTAGCGGCACTTTCGGCATGGAGGCGGTGGCCAGGCAGTTCGCCGGCGATCAAAAGGTGGTGATCCTGCGCAATGGATTTTTCAGCTATCGCTGGTCGCAGATTCTGGAGATGGGGAAGATCACGGCGCCTGAGAACATCACGGTGTTGAAAGCGCGCCGGGTGGGTGATGGTCCCCAGGCGCCGTGGGTGCCCGCACCCATTGAAGAGGTAGAGGCCGCCATTGCGCGCGAGAAGCCCGCAGTGGTGTTTGCCCCCCATGTGGAAACTGCCAGCGGCATGATATTGCCTGATGATTACATGCGCCGGGTCGCGGCGGCTACGCGCGCGGCAGGTGGTTTGTTCGTGCTCGATTGCATCGCGTCGGGTGCAATGTGGGTCGATATGCACGCCATTGGGGTGGACGTGTTGGTGAGCGCGCCGCAAAAGGGCTGGAGCAGTTCACCCGCGTGTGCCATGGTGGGTTTGTCAGAACGCGCCCTCAAGGTCATGGAAGGCACCACCAGCAGCAGTTTCTCATGCGATCTGAAGAAGTGGTATCAGATCATGCAGTCCTATGAGACGGGTGCCCATGCCTACCATGCGACTATGCCCACGATGTCTCTTTTGGATCTGCGTGATGCGATGCAAGAGACCAAGCAGTATGGCTTTGCCAAGGTGCAGCAGGAGCAGGCAGAGCTGGGGCGCAAGGTGCGCGCCCTATTTGAAGGCCAGGGCTTTGCCAGTGTCGCGGCCGAGGGCTTCAAGGCGCCGGGTGTGGTGGTGAGCTATACGACTGATCCTGATATTCAGAACGCCAAGAAATTCCTGGCGGCAGGCTTGCAGACAGCGGCGGGTGTTCCCTTGATGTGCGACGAGCCGGCGGATTTCCGTACGTTCCGCATTGGGCTCTTTGGGCTGGACAAGTGGCACCAGGTGGACCGCAGTGTGGGGCAACTGGCGGCTGCCTTGGAGCAGGTGGCGCCTGAAAAAGCGGCTACTGCCTGAGCGGTGCTCGGAGACTATTGAAAATGGAACATCGCAATCCAACGCCTGAAGAAGCGCCACCGCAGCCGGATCAGCCGCTGGCGCCGCCGCATAAGAGTCCGCCGGATAAGCCGTTTGATCCGGGGGAGCCTGTACTGCGTTAGTTTGGGGAGTTTGCGGCTTCGCAGTGAGAGTTTGGTTTGGGTGGTGGCGCCGATTGCACTCATCGGTTGGCCAGCCCCGCCCGACCCTCTTCCACATGTGGGAGAGGGGACAAAATCCTCGCGCCAGCGACCAGTTATTCGAGGGCCGAGCGAAGCAATGGCCCGAATGGGTGTCCCACCCCTCTGGATGTGCTGAGCAGCGCAGTGCGAGGGGCGGGCAAGAGCACTGCAAGATGCTCTTGCTTCGTGATCTAGCTTGTCGCAGTTGTTTGACCGAAGTGAGCGAAGTGAACGCAGGGAGTTTCTGCGACACCGCCCCTCGACCGAGCAGCGCAAGTTGCCCGTAGCGTAGCGAAGGGTCACGGCCAGCGGGGCCGCCTTTCTTTTGCCTACTTTTCTTTGGCGGAGCAAAGAAGAAGTAGGTGCGCTGCCGGGCGCACTCCCCGGCCTCCGACTTGAAGAGAAGAGCAGAAGGGAATTAGTAACCGCAGCGCTTCAATCAACCGCTGCTTGCCCTCACCCCAGCCCTCTCCCAAAGGGAGAGGGAGTAAAGCCCCCGCGCGCTCCGATACGGAGACGAGATTCGAGCCTTAAACCAGCAATGCGTTCACGCGGCGCACGTAGGCCGCTGGGTCTTCCGGCAGGCCGCCTTCTGCGAGCACTGCCTGGTCGAACAGAATGTGCGCCAGATCGTCGAACCGTTCGCTGCCTTCCAGCTTTTTCACCAGCGCATGCTCAGCGTTGATCTCCAACACAGGTTTAGTGTCAGGCACCTTCTGTCCAGCTTGCTTGAGCATCCGAGCCAGTTGCATGCTCATACCAGCATCCTTGACCACCAGGCAGGCTGGTGAATCGACCAGGCGGGTAGTGACGCGCACGTCTTCTACCTGATCCTTGAGGACTTCTTTGAGGCGTTCCAGCAAAGGCTTGACGGATTCGGCAGCCTCTTCGGCCGCTTTTTTCTCCGCTTCGTCCTGCAGGTCACCCAGGTCAACCGCGCCCTTGGCGACAGATTGCAAAGGTGTGCCGTCGAAGTCGGGCATGTGCGAGAGCGACCACTCGTCCACGCGATCGGTCATCAAGAGCACTTCGATGCCTTTTTTCTTGAAGACTTCGATCTGCGGGCTGTTGCGGGCGCCGGCCAATGTGTCGGCT
Source organism: Comamonadaceae bacterium (assembly GCA_015999985.1). Classification (GTDB taxonomy): domain Bacteria; phylum Pseudomonadota; class Gammaproteobacteria; order Burkholderiales; family Burkholderiaceae_C; genus Ottowia. The sequence continues at coordinate 29,131 of JAECRA010000052.1, read as the reverse complement.
GTGATGTAGTAGATGGCTTTTTGGCCAGGCTTCATACGAGCCTTGTATTCGGCCAGCGACACGTTGGCTTCTCCCGCGGTAGAGGCATAGCGCAGCAGCTTGGCGATGCGCTCGCGGTTGGCGAAGTCCTCGCCCAGACCTTCTTTCAGCACGCTGCCGAATTCACGCCAGAAAGTGGAGTACTTGCCTTCCTGAGCAGCCTCTTCGGCGAACTTGGCGGCAGCGTCCGCCGCTGTAGGTGCCGAATTCTTGTCGACCACATCGGTCACGCCGTCTGCAGCAATTTCGGTAGGTTCCGGGGCTGGCGTGGACTCGCCGGAGCCTATGTCGACTTTGGCGGAAGTGTCTGCTTCAGGGCTGGCGTCAGCTGCTGCGGGGGCGTTGGCCGCGGCCTGCTCGCTTTTGGCCAAGTCTTCGAGCATGGACAGAACGCGCCGCGTATTGCCTTCGCGGATAGACCGAACGTCGCGGCTTTCCTGCAGCAGTTCACGGCTTACGTTCAGCGGCAGGTCGGCAGAGTCGACCACGCCTTTGATGAAACGCAGGTAACGTGGGATGAGTTGCTCCGCGTCGTCCATGATGAATACGCGCTTGACGTAGAGCTTGACGCCGGCTTTCTTGTCCCGGTCCCACAGGTCTTGGGGCGCGTGCGATGGAAGGTAGAGCAGTTGCGTGTATTCAGTGGAGCCTTCGACGCGGTTGAGCGACCAGGCCAGGGGGTCTTCCCAGTCGTGGGCAACCTGCTTGTAGAACTCTTTGAACTGCTCGTCAGAGATATCTTTTTTGGGCCGCGTCCACAGGGCGCTGGCCTGGTTGATGGTTTCCCACTCACCGGTTTTGACCATCTCACCGGGCTGGCCTTCTTCCTTGCCTTCTTCCCACTTTTCGCCTTCCATCTTGATGGGCAGGCTGATGTGATCAGAGTATTTGCCAATCAGCTCCTTCAGGCGCCAGCCGTCTGCATAGTCCAGAGCATCGTCTCTCAGGTGCAGGATGACGCTGGTGCCGCGCTCGGCGCGCGTGATGTCTTCAACGTCGAACTCGCCAGCGCCGCTGCTGATCCAACGTACGCCTTGCTCCGCAGGCAGGCCGGCGCGGCGCGATTCCACCGTGATCTTGTCGGCCACGATGAAACCTGAATAGAAGCCGACGCCGAACTGACCGATGAGTTGCGAATCCTGCTTTTGGTCGCCTGAGAGGCGAGACACGAAGTCCTTGGTGCCGCTCTTGGCGATGGTGCCCAGGTGATCGATGGCCTCTTCGCGGCTCATGCCAATGCCGGTGTCGGTGACGGTAAGCGTCTTGGCTGCTTTGTCGAAGCTGATGCGCACTTCCAACTCTGGCTGGTCGCCGTACAGCGATGAATCAGCCAATGCATTGAAGCGGAGCTTGTCGCAGGCATCTGATGCGTTTGAGATCAGCTCCCGCAGGAAAATTTCCTTGTTGGAGTAGAGCGAGTGCGTGACCAGATGCAGTAACTGAGCTACTTCGGCCTGAAAGGAATGTTTTTGCTTACTCATGAGAGAAGACGTAAAAAGTGAAAAAAACGGGATAGGACCTGGTGACCGTGCAATAACTCACGACGATCATGCGGTCCGAGCAAAGCTCATTTGAGGGCTAAGCGGCGAAATTCAAGTTGGTCAATGGAGACACGCGCGCTCCGAGCATTGGCTCAGAACAGTTCGCCTGGTGCGAGGTAACGCCACTTACCCACGGGCAATGGGCCTAGATTGACTTTGCCAATCCGAACGCGTTTGAGCCCGACGACTTTCAGGCCGACCAGTTCGCACATGCGGCGAATCTGGCGCTTCTTGCCTTCGCGCAGAACAATACGCAATTGCTCTTCGTTCTGCCAACTGACCTTGGCAGGCTTGAGCGGCTTGCCGTCCAATTCAAGTCCGTGGCGCAGCAGTGCCAGTTTTTCCGGAGCCACGAGCGCCTGCGTGTTCTGGGGCTGTGCATCAGGCGCGTCGAGCATGGACACACGCACCAGATACTCTTTTTCGATATCTGAATCCTGGCCGATCAAGTGGCGGGCAATTCGCCCATCTTGTGTCAGCACCAATAGACCGATGGAGTCAATGTCCAGACGGCCCGCCGGCGCCAGGCCACGCATTTGGTGGGGCGCAAAACGGGTCTTGGAGCGGTCTTCCGTCCAATGGCTGTGAGGTCCAATGAGGCTGGCGGCAGGTGCGTGGCCATCTTCGGCCTGGCCGCTCACAAAGCCCATGGGCTTGTTCAGCAGGATGGTGACGCGCTCGGCCTGCTCTCCAGTGGCTTCCTTGGCCACGGTGATGTGGTCTTTCATGGTCACCTGCTGGCCCATGCGCGCGACCTCACCGTTGACCAGCACCCAACCGCGTTCGATCCAGGCGTCGGCCTCTCGGCGAGATGCCAGGCCCAGCTCGGACATGCGCTTGTTCAGCCTTGAAGTGGCGGGCGCCTCAGGGGCTCCTGCAGGGGTACTTACGCGACGAAAACGGGGTGGTTCAGACATTGAAGACTATCAAATAACTAGCATGAAGGAACTGCGAAAGCTTCCTTGAGCGTCCATTTTAAGAGCCCTGGTTACTCAGCGTCCCAACTGCGCAGCGCCGCCGGGTCAAGAATGCGCAGACCGCCATACTCGATTCGGACCACGCCTTGAGCACTCAGAGCCTGCAGGGCTTCGTTCACCCGCTGACGCGACAGTCCGACCAGGTAGGCGAGTTCTTGCTGAGTGATGCGAAGCAAATCGCCCACTCCGGGGAAAAGCACCGGGTTCACCAGAGCCGCGAGGTTAAGGGCCACCTTGGTTTCGGGAATTCGGCTGCTGTCGGCCTGGCGTGCACCGATAAATTGCGCCAGACGCTCATTGAGCTGGTTCATGACGAAGCGGTTAAAACCAATGGAGTGGTCCAGTAGCCAGTGAAACGTGTCCACCGGTAGCCCTGCCACCAGGCTGAGGCGCAAGGCCTGTACGTTGTAGCGGTAGACCTCACGTTTCAATACGGTCCCTTCACCGAACCAGCCACCGGGTGATAGCCCAGAGAAGGTTCTGGTGTGGCCCTGCGCGGTATCGGTGGTCATTTTGAGCAAACCGTCGATCACGCCGAACCAGTATGTTGAAGGTCGCCCCACACGAAAGACCAGCTCTCCTGGCAGCGCTTCACTGACGCGCAACTCCGCGACGACGCGCTCAATTTCTTCGCCTTGAAGATGCGATAGCCAGGGCACGCCAGCCAGTTCATCAGCTGTGAGAGGCCGTCGTCTGTCGTGAAGGGTAGGGTGATTCATTAAGGGAATAACCTAGGCGGATTGAGCCTGAATTGTCGTCCAAACGACAACATGACGTCAAAGTATCGACATATCATGTCCCTCACACAACGCACGGCAAACAGCCGGGTGCCCATAAGAGGAGACAAGCTAGTCCATGGCCGATACATTTCCACGCCTGCTGCAAAAGCATGCCGCCGAGCGCCCCACAGCGCCTGCGCTGCGTGAGAAGGAATTCGGGATCTGGCAGACCTGGAGCTGGCAGCGGGCTCTGGATGAGGTGCGCTGGATTTCCGGCGGTTTGGCAGCGCTAGGCTTCAAGGCGGGTGAAAACCTGGCCATCGTCGGCGACAACAGACCCCATCTCTATTTGTCGTTCATGGCCGTGCAGGCCTTGCGCGGCGTTCCGGTGCCCATGTATCAGGACGCCGTGGCCGCTGAGATGGCTTTCGTTCTGCAAGATGCCGAAGTCCGTTTCGTATTCGCTGAGAACCAGGAACAGGTCGACAAGATGCTGGAGTTGCGTGAAAGCGCTCCGGGTCTGACGCACATCATCTATGACGACCCGCGTGGTTTGCGCAACTACAAGCAAAGTGGCCTGATCAGCGTCGATGAGCTGTTCGAGCTGGGCCGAAAGCATGCGCAAGAAAACCCGGATTTCTTCAACGCAGTGGTCGCGAGCGGCCAGGCAGATGATGTCGCTGTCATTTTGTATACGTCAGGTACGACCGGCAAACCCAAAGGCGTCTGCCAGACGCATGCCAGCTTCATAGGTTCGGCACGCGGTGGGGTGGCCACCGACGGCCTCAATGGTTCGGACAATGTGCTGTCCTACCTGCCTCCAGCGTGGGTGGGCGACTTCCTGTTTTCCATGGCGCAGTGGATGGTGGCCGGCTTCACCATCAATTGCCCGGAATCGGCGGAGACGGTGAGCATCGACATGCGTGAGATCGGTCCGTCTTATTACTTTGCACCGCCTCGTATTTTCGAGGGCATGCTGACTTCGGTGTCCATCCGCATGGAAGATGCCGCCAAGCCCAAACGCTGGCTCCACGAAAAGTTCATGGGCGTAGCGCGCCGGGTGGGTTCGGACATTCTTGATGGAAAGTCAGTGGCCTTTGGCGACAGAGTGCTCTACGCCATGGGCAGCTTCCTGGTGTATGGGCCGCTCAAGAATGCCATGGGCTTGTCTCGCATTCGAGTGGCCTACACGGCAGGTGCTGCCATTGGCCCGGATCTGTTCCGGTTCTTCCGCTCCATAGGCATCAACCTCAAGCAGCTCTACGGTCAGACGGAAACCTGCGCGTACGTCTGCATTCAGAAGAACGGCCGTGTGAAGCTGCACACGGTGGGAGAAGCTGCGCCAGGCATCGAGTTGAAGATCGCCGATTCTGGCGAAGTGCTGGTGCGCGGCGTGTCGGTGCTCAAGGAGTATTACAAGCGGCCAGACGCCACGGCGGAAGTGATGGATGCGGAAGGCTATTTCCACACGGGTGACGCAGGCGTGATTGATGCGGATGGTCACCTGCGCATCATCGACCGCGCCAAGGATGTGGGCAAGACCGCCAGCGGCGCCATGTTCGCACCCAACTACATAGAGAACAAGCTCAAGTTCTTTCCGCAGATCAAGGAAGCGGTTTGCTTTGGCGACGGCAGGGAAGCTGTGTGTGCCTTTCTCAATATCGATTTCGAGGCCGTGGGCAACTGGGCGGAGCGCCAGGGCCTTCCCTATGCAGGCTATGTGGATCTGGCGGGCAAGCCCGAAGTGCTCAAGATGATGGTTGAGTGCGTTGAAAAGGTGAACGCCGATCTCGCCAGGGAAGAGGGCATGGCCGGCACGCAGATTGCGCGCTTTTTCGTGCTGCACAAGGAGCTTGATCCGGATGACGATGAACTCACCCGGACCCGGAAGGTGCGGCGCGGCTTCATTGCAGAAAAATACGCCGTGCTGGTTGATGCGCTTTACTCCGGCCGCACTGAACAGTTCATTGAAACTGCAGTGAAGTTCGAGGACGGACGCTCAGGCAAAGTCAGCGCCAATTTGAAGGTGCTGGATACCAAGATATTCCCCATGGTGAAGGAGGCAGCATGAGTGCAGGATCTCGCGCTGGCGACGTCATTCTGGAAGTAAGCAACATCAGTCTGCGTTTTGGCGGCGTCAAGGCGCTGACCGACATCAGCTTTGATGTGCGTGAGCATGAAATCCGCGCCATCATCGGCCCCAACGGTGCGGGTAAATCGTCGATGCTGAACTGCATCAACGGCGTTTACGTGCCGAATGAAGGCAGCATCACGTTCCAGGGCAAAACCTTCAGCCACATGAATTCGCGCCAGGTGGCCGAGATGGGTGTGGCCAGAACGTTTCAGAACCTGGCGTTGTTCAAGGGCATGAGCGTGCTGGACAACATCATGACCGGGCGCAACCTGAAGATCAAAAGCAATCTGCTTTTGCAAGCGCTGCGCATCGGCCCTGCCGAGCGTGAGGAAATCAGGCACCGCCAGTTTGTTGAGCGAATCATTGATTTCCTGGAAATCCAGGCCTATCGCAAGACGCCCGTTGGACAGTTGCCTTACGGCCTGCAAAAGCGGGTCGATCTGGGACGCGCGCTGGCCATGGAGCCCAGGATCTTGCTTTTGGACGAGCCTATGGCGGGCATGAACGTCGAAGAGAAGCAGGACATGTGCCGCTTCATCCTGGACGTGAATGACGAGTTCGGCACGACCATCGTTTTGATTGAACACGACATGGGCGTGGTCATGGATATCTCCGACCGCGTTGTCGTGCTCGACTACGGCAAGAAGATCGGAGACGGCACACCGCAGGAAGTGCGCAACAACGAAGACGTGATCCGGGCCTATCTCGGAACTAGCCACTAAACCAGGTTCAGGCCTCATGCAATACGCCCCAAGTTGAACATGAGTCCCTACCTCCCTACGCACAACGCTCAACCAAGAAGAACATGGCTTTTTTCCTAGAAACACTTCTCGGCGGCCTGATGACCGGCATGTTGTATGCGCTGGTGGCATTGGGCTTCGTGCTGATCTTCAAGGCCAGCGGAGTATTCAACTTTGCTCAAGGGGCGATGGTGCTGTTCGCTGCCCTGGCCATGGCGCGCTTTTCCGAATGGATTCCGAAGTGGACGGGTGTTGACAACCTCTGGTTTGCCAATGGTGCGGCTTTCATACTTGCGGGCATCTTGATGTTTGGGGTCGCATGGCTGATTGAGCGCCTGGTGCTGCGGCACCTGGTCAATCAGGACACCGCCACCTTGTTGATGGCCACACTGGGGATCACTTATTTCCTGGAAGGCTTGGGCCAGACGATCTTTGGAAGCGACATCTACAAGATCGATATTGGCATGCCGAAAGACCCTGCATTCATTCTTGATTCAGTGTTCGAAGGCGGTATTCTGGTCAACAAGGAAGACGTGGTGGCTGCGGTGATTGCCGCAACGCTGGTGCTGGCTTTGTCGCTTTTCTTCCAGAAGACCAAGACTGGCCGAGCCTTACGGGCAGTGGCTGATGACCATCAGGCCGCGCAATCCATTGGCATTCCCCTCGGGCGCATCTGGGTCATTGTCTGGTGTGTGGCGGGTGTGGTGGCCCTGGTGGCGGGAATGATCTGGGGCAGCAAGCTCGGTGTGCAGTTCTCACTCACCACTGTGGCTTTGCGCGCACTGCCCGTGATCATTCTTGGGGGGCTGACTTCGGTGCCCGGCGCCATCATCGGCGGGCTGATCATCGGTGTCGGCGAAAAGCTCTCAGAGGTTTACCTGGGCCCGTTTGTGGGTGGGGGTATCGAGATCTGGTTTGCCTACGTTCTGGCGCTGGTGTTTCTGCTGTTCAGGCCGCAGGGTTTGTTCGGCGAGAAAATCATTGATCGAGTGTGACATGAGAACCCCCCTGAGTCGCTTACGCGCCTTCCCCCAAGGGGGACACACCCAGCGGCCTGGCAAAGCCAGCTCCGCGGGTGTTTGCGTATGGCCTGCTCCGCGGCCTTTGGTGTTGCAGGTGAGGCGGTCTGTCGTGAATCAATTGGGTGCCTTTTCCTTCTCATTAGGGGGCACATCCAAGCGGCCTGGGAAAGCCAGCTCTGCGGCCGCTCGTTGTTTCATGCTCCGCGGCTGGCGGGTGAGCGAAATGGATAACTGATATGTTCTATAGAGAAAACGGCCAATTCAAAACGTCCTATCGGGCGGACCAGCAGATCTTTCCGATTGCTCAGGATCGCTGGGCCATTGCAGTGCTGCTCGCCGTGGCGCTGGTCGCAGTGCCGATGCTGGCGAGCGACTATATGTTCAGGGCCATCCTGATACCGTTTTCCATCATGGCGCTTGCCGCGTTGGGGGTGAACATTCTGGTCGGCTATTGCGGTCAGATCTCGCTGGGGTCAGGTGCCTTCATGGCGGTCGGTGCCTATGGCGCCTACAACCTGATCGCCCGTATAGATGGCATGCCCCTGGTGCTGGCCATTATTTTGGGTGGCTTGTGCGCCACGATCTTCGGCATTGTGTTTGGCTTGCCCAGCCTGCGAGTCAAGGGCTTGTATCTGGCTGTGGCCACGCTGGCGGCTCAGTTCTTCGCCGACTGGATGTTCCTGCGGATCAAGTGGCTGACCAATGATTCGCCTTCCGGGTCAGTGTCTGTGTCGCATCCCAGTGTGTTTGGTATTCCCCTGGAAAGCGGAGTGTCTAAGTATGTCTTCTGCATGGTCGTGTTGGTGGTCATTGCCTTGCTGGCCAAGAACCTTGTGCGTGGCGCCATCGGCCGTGAGTGGATGGCCATTCGCGACATGGATGTGGCAGCGTCGGTGATTGGGATTCGCCCCATGTACGCCAAGCTGAGCGCATTTGCCGTGAGCAGCTTCATCATCGGGGTCGCCGGCTCACTCTGGGGCATTGTGCACCTGGGTACTTGGGAGCCCGCGGCGTTCTCGGTAGAAGTCTCTTTCCGCCTGCTCTTCATGGTGATCATCGGCGGCTTGGGCTCGATCATGGGGGCTTTCTTTGGCGCCGCCTTCATCGTGGTGTTGCCCATCTTCCTGAACCAATTCCTGCCAAGCCTGATGGGTCTGTTTGGCATCGGGATCACAACGGCAGGCATTTCGCATGCCGAGCTGATGATTTTCGGTGCCCTGATTGTCTGGTTTCTGATTGTGGAGCCGCATGGCCTGGCCAAGCTGTGGTCCACCGGCAAACAAAAGATGCGTCTGTGGCCGTTCCCCCACTGAGCGCGCGTTTCAAGAGTTCCCGTAGTGTTCATTTCAATAAGGAGACAAGCATGAAGTTAAGCACAACCATGATCGCCGCTGCTGTAGTGGCCGCCGGAACATTGCTCACTGCGGGCAGTGCATTCGCGCAGGCCAAGGAGCAGTTCTTCCCGCTGCTGTCTTACCGCACTGGGCCCTACGCGCCTAACGGTACGCCTTGGGCGAACGGCAAGCAGGATTACCTCAAGATGATCAACGCCCGCGATGGCGGCATCAACGGCGTCAAGCTGACGTTTGAGGAATGCGAAACTGGCTACGCCACCGACCGCGGCGTGGAATGCTACGAACGACTGAAAAGCCGCCCTGGCGTGGCGTTATTTGATCCACAAGCCACGGGCATCACATTCGCCTTGACTGAGAAAGCGCCGGTCGACAAGGTTGCGCTGCTGACTCTGGGCTACGGTCTGTCTGTGGCGCAAGATGGCCTGGCTTTCAAGTGGAATTTCCCGCTCATGGGCAGCTACTGGACGGGCGCCGACATCCTGATCCAACACATCGGGAAAGCAAATGGCGGGCTCGACAAGCTCAAGGGCAAGAAGATCACCCTGGTCTACCACGACAGTCCGTTCGGCAAAGAGCCTATCCCGCTATTGCAAGAGCGCGCCAAGATGCACGGGTTTGATCTGCAGCTGTTGCCAGTCACGGCGCCAGGTGTAGAGCAAAAGGCCACCTGGCTGCAAGTGCGTCAGCAACGTCCTGACTACGTGCTGCTGTGGGGCTGGGGCGTGATGAACTCCACCGCTTTGAAAGAAGCCCAGGCCACCGGCTATCCACGCGAGAAAATGTATGGCGTATGGTGGGCTGGCGCCGAGCCTGATGTGCGTGACGTAGGTGCAGGTGCGAAGGGCTACCACGCCTTGGCACTTAACGGTTCCGGTCAGCAATCCAAGGTCATGCAGGACATTCTGAAGTTCGTGCACGACAAGGGCCAGGGGACAGGTCCGAAGGATGAAGTCGGCCAAGTGCTCTACACGCGCGGAGCCATCATCCAGATGCTGAGCGTCGAGGCGGTACGCAAGGCGCAAGAGCGTTTTGGCAAAGGCAAGGTCATGACCGGTGAGCAGGTGCGTTGGGGCCTGGAAAACCTGAATCTGGACCAGAAGCGTCTGGATGCACTGGGCTTTGGCGGCGTCATGCGTCCGCTGCAAACCACTTGTGCTGACCACATGGGTTCCAGCTGGGCGCGCGTACAAACCTGGGACGGCGCCAAATGGAATATTGGCAATGACTGGTATCAAGCCGATGAAGCTGTGATCAAGCCCATGGTCAAGAGCGGCGCAGCCAAATACCTGGCCGACAAGAAGATGCAAGCCCGTCCGGCAGGCGACTGCAATAGCTGATCCGAGGGCATCCAGTAAGGCATTTCACTCAAGGCAGGCAGGGCGTGTTCTTGCTCTGCCTGCGAGTGATCGATAAGGCATTCCGATGAGTGACACACCAGCATCTCCCACTCTTCTCGTTGTCAATGGCATCGAGGTCATCTACAACCACGTGATCCTGGTGCTCAAAGGGGTGTCGCTAACCGTGCCTCAAGGGGGTGTCGTCGCTATCCTGGGAGGTAACGGCGCTGGCAAGACAACCACTCTTAGGGCGGTCTCCAACCTCCTTAAAGGCGAGCGCGGCGAAGTCACCAAAGGAACCATCGAATACCGGGGCGAGCGAATTGAGAACTTGAGCCCGGCAGAGTTGGTCAAGCGGGGCGTGGTTCAAGTCATGGAAGGGCGCCACTGCTTTGCGCACCTGACCATTGAAGAAAATCTGCTGACCGGCAGCTACACGCGCACCGACAAGGCGGAAATCGCGCATAACCTTGAAAAGGTCTACACCTACTTTCCGCGTCTGAAGACGCGCCGGACCAGTCAGGCGGCCTATACCTCGGGCGGTGAGCAGCAAATGTGCGCCATCGGCCGAGCGCTGATGGCCAACCCCAGCATGGTGCTGCTGGATGAGCCGTCCATGGGGTTGGCGCCGCAAATCGTTGAAGAAGTGTTCAACATCGTCAAGGATTTGAACGTCAAGGAAAAGACCACGTTCCTGTTGGCCGAGCAGAACACCAACATGGCCCTGAGATATGCCGACTACGGCTACATCATGGAAAGTGGCCGCGTGGTGATGGACGGCAAGGCGTCCGATCTGGCCAGCAACGAGGACGTCAAGGAGTTCTACCTCGGAGTAGGGGGCGGCGAACGCAAGAGCTTCAAAGACGTCAAGAGTTACAAGCGCCGCAAGCGCTGGCTGGCTTGATGGACTCCCCCCTGAGTCGCTTACGCGCCTTCCCCCACGGGGGGACGCCTGCAGCGGCCTGGCAAAGCCAGCTCCGCGCAAGCCACGTATGGCTTGCTCCGCAGCCTCTCGTTTTACACCCTCTCCCGCAAGCGGGAGAGGGTGGGGTGAGGGTAAGGCGGCGCTGAATTTCTCACGGCTGCCCACTTTCGCTTCGCGCAGACCGCCCCCAATAACTGATATGGAAACATCATGAGCGTGTATTTCGACACTCTGGAGACGCGTGACCCTGCCGTTCGCGAGGCGGCACTGATGGCGGCGCTATCGGGCCAAATTGCGCATGCCCAGGCTCATAGCACAGCGATGGGCGAAATTCTGGCGGGCGTTCAGGCTGGCGAGGTCAACTCGCGCGCCGCCCTGGCGAAGCTGCCGGTGACGCGTAAGAGCGAATTGCTGGGGCGGCAGAAAGCTCTGCGCGCGGCAGGACAGGATGTATTTGGCGGCTTTGCCGCCATCTCACGCGGTCCACGCATGCGGCGCATCTACGGCAGTCCGGGGCCTATTTACGAACCTGAAGGTGTCGCAGCTGACTACTGGCGGGCCGCTCGCGCTATGGTGGCGGCCGGCTTTCGTTCCGGTGAACTGGTACACAACGCCTTCAGCTACCACATGACCCCGGGTGCGTTCATCATGGAATCAGGTGCACATGCGGTGGGTTGTACCGTATTTCCCGCCGGCACAGGTCAGACAGAACAACAGCTCGAAGCCATCGCGGAACTTAAACCGCAGGCTTATCTTGGAACGCCAAGTTTTCTGCGCATCCTCGTTGAAAAAGCCGAGGAGGCGGGCACCGACATCTCCAGCATGAGCCATGGGCTTGTGGGTGGAGAGGCCTTTCCTCCCAGCCTTAGAGACTGGTTCAGCGCGCGTGGCATGCAGATCTATCAAAGTTATGCCACTGCGGATGTCGGTCTTATAGCTTATGAAACATCTTCCCGTGAAGGACTGGTGCTTGATGAGGGCGTGATCGTGGAGATCGTCCGCCCTGGCACTGGCGACCCCGTAGCGGAAGGCGAAGTCGGAGAAGTGGTGGTCACGGTATTGAACCCTGACTATCCTCTCATCCGGTTCGGCACGGGAGACCTATCGGCTGTATTGCCGGGCTATTGCCCTAGTGGCCGAACGAATACGCGTATCAAAGGGTGGTTGGGCCGAGCTGACCAGACCACCAAGATCCGGGGCATGTTCGTCCATCCGTCCCAGGTCGCGGAGATTGTGCGTCGCTTTCCGGATATCGGCCGTGCCCGCCTGGTGGTGAGCGGTGAAATGGCTAACGATCACTTGACCTTGGTCATTGAAAGCGATGGAAATCAAGGCCATGATTGGCGCCAGCAGGTGGTCGAGACCATCCGCGATGTCACCAAGCTGCGCGGGGAGGTTCAAATGGTGCCCCCGGGCAGTCTGCCCAATGATGGCAAGGTCATTGAGGACGCGCGCAGTTATCAATAAGGGATTGCTTACGTTTTTGGGGTACTTGATGCGGAAATTCCCCACATCAACCCCCTGTTTGCGAGCAAACCCCGATGCGCAGTGTCTTTGAAATTCCGTAAGATCGGTCGTCTTCTCCCTCTGTATATTCGAAAAGGAACGCATTCATGAAAACTGGTTTGCCTACTGCCCTGCGCCTTAGCGCTGCTGCCGTCGCGCTGGTCTGCGCCGCAGGTGTACAAGCCCAGGCTTTTCCAGCTGCTGGCAAGACCATCACTCTGGTTGTGCCTTTCGCCGCAGGCGGACCTACAGACAAAGTGGCTCGCGACCTCGCTGAAGCGCTGCGCAAGCCCTTGAACGGCGCCACCGTGGTGGTTGACAACGCCGCAGGCGCTGGCAGCACTATTGGCACCGCCAAGGCTTTCCGCGCTACGCCAGATGGCTACACGCTGCTGGTCACTCACGTAGGCATGGCCACTACGCCTACTCTGTACCGTAACCCTGGTTACAAGTATGAAGAATTTGAGTACCTTGGCCTGATCAATGAAGTGCCTATGGTCGTGGTCGGCAAGCCTGCACTGGCCGCCAACACCTGGGGTGAGCTCAATACATGGATTGGTCAGAACAAGGGTAAGGTCAATCTGGGCAATGCCGGACTGGGTAGCGCATCTCACCTTTGCGGCCTGATGCTGCAAAACGCACTCAAGACCGAGATGACGACAGTGCCTTACAAAGGTACGGCCCCCGCCATGACCGACCTCATCGGTGGCCAGATCGACATCATGTGCGACCAGACTACCAACACCACCAGCCAGGTTGAAGGCAAGCGGATCAAGGCTTACGCGGCCAGCACCGCCAAGCGCGTGACCGTTCCTGCGGTCTATAAGGATTTGCCTACTCTGGACGAAGCCGGCATGAAAGGCTTCAACGTCAGCATCTGGCACGGTCTGTATGCACCTAAAGGCACGCCACCAGCGGTGCTGAAAACGCTGAATGACGCGCTGAAAGTCGCCCTGAAGGACGCTGACTTCATCAAGAAGGAAGAAGGCCTGGGCGCTGTGGTGGTGAACGATGCCCGCGTTAACCCTGCCGATCACAAGAAGTTCGTGGCTGCTGAAGTGGCCAAGTGGGGCACGGTCATCAAGGCGGCTGGTCAGTACGCTGACTGATAACGCCTCCCACAAAGTGCGTGGGCACGGTGGGGAAGTCGCAACCGGGGGCTTGATGGAGTCCTGCCTGGTTGCTATCAAAGGATGGTCCTTTTACAGGCCATCCTTTTTTTTGACCTCCGATACCCTTATCGTTTATCGGCTACCAAGGGTATGGCGTCAGGCTTGAATGCGAACCCTTGGGTCTGACCCCTTTGGCCTGAATGAACCGGATGAGCTCGCGGATCAAGTGAAGATCGTTCAAACCCCCCAGACCACGTCTTTTCCCGCTTCCGCGCTTTGGCGCAGCAAATCAATGAACGGCACGACGCGGCGACCCAATGCTATGGGCTCATCGCCTGCCTTGGCATGGTCCTTTTTCTCTTCTTCGGGCTGAGGCTCAGGTAGAGCTTCGCGCCGTTTGACCTCTGCTTGCAATGCTGCAATGGCTGCCGGAATCTGAGCGACGGTGATGATGCCGGTTGCGCCAGGTGTTTTGCCAATGATCTTCAGCAGCTCGTCGCCAGTGTCCCGCAACATGATGACTTCAGCGGCGGCCTGGGATTTGAATTTATACAGCATGCAGTTTCTCCTCAATTAAAGCCATTCCGGACGTGGAAGGGCACTCAGGGCTCATTCTGCCTGCAAGCCTACTTCGTGTGCGTAGGACCGTGGATAAACCGTTACCAGGAGCCTGTCGGACTTGGAAACCGTCGGCTGCATATGGGCTGCAGCGGTCCATTTCCCCTCGGCTCCTTAACCAGTAGCTCGGCTATGGGCCTGCCAATCCAAGGGGCGTCCCACCGCAGAAAACGGTCCTCGCTGGTGCCCATTTTCGCTTTCGGCGCTCCAAGTCCGACAGGCGCCTAGGGCGAACCCTTAATTGACTTTTATTGTTTAGACATAAACAATTGCGTCATGAACAAATTGTCCAGCATCGTATGCATCGGTGGCGGCCCCGCAGGGCTGTACTTTGGCTTGCTGATGAAAAAGCAGCAGCCTGATTGCCGCGTGACCGTGGTCGAGCGCAATCGCCCGTTCGACACATTCGGATGGGGCGTGGTGCTGTCAGACCAGACGCTTGGCAACCTTCAGTTGGCTGATCCGGAAAGCGCTCAGCAGATTGGTGACGCATTCAACCACTGGGACGATATTGAGGTGTTCTTCAGAGGCCGCAGCGTGCGCTCTGGCGGCCACGGCTTCTGCGGCATTGGGCGTAAACATCTGCTCAATATCCTGCAGGAGCGTTGCCTGGCTCTCGGTGTCGATCTGGTGTTCGAGACGGATGTCACGGACGATCAGGTCATCGCTGCCCGCTACAACGCTGATCTGGTGATTGCCAGCGATGGGCTGAACAGCCGCATACGTACGCGCTATGAAAGTGTTTTCCAGCCGGATATAGACCTTCGGCAGTGTCGCTTTGTATGGCTTGGTACGCACAAGACGTTTGATGCCTTTACCTTCGCTTTTGAAGAGACCGAGCACGGCTGGTTTCAAGCGCATGCCTACAAGTTCGACGAAAACACCTCGACTTTCATTGTCGAGACGCCAGAGGAAGTCTGGAATGCGCATGGGCTCGACAAGATGAGCCAGGAAGAGGGCATTGCCTTCTGCCAGAAGCTGTTCGAGAAATACCTGGATGGACACGACCTGATCAGCAACGCCAAGCACTTGCGCGGCTCAGCCATCTGGATACGTTTCCCCCGCGTGATTTGCGAGACCTGGATCCATCATGAAGACATTCAGGGCAAGCGCACTCCCATTGTGCTGATGGGCGATGCTGCGCATACAGCGCATTTTTCGATCGGAAGCGGCTCCAAGCTCGCGCTTGAAGACGCGATTGACCTTGCCAACGAGTTCGCCACCGGCTCCGACACAGATGAGGTGCTCGCGGCGTACCAGGCTCGGCGCAGCGTGGAAGTTCTGAAGATTCAGAACGCAGCTCGCAACTCCACGGAGTGGTTCGAGAACGTCGATCGCTACACCGGTATGGAGATAGAGCAGTTTGCCTATTCGCTGCTGACGCGCAGCCAGCGCATCAGCCACGAGAATCTGCGCCTGCGGGACGCGAAGTGGCTGGAAGGCTATGAAGGCTGGCTGGCCAAGGGGCCAGCGGTGCCGCCCATGTTCACGCCATTCAAAGTGCGAGGGCTGACACTGAAAAACCGTATCGTCGTCTCCCCCATGGCGCAATACAGTGCGAAAGACGGCGTCGTCGGAGATTTCCACATGGTCCACCTGGGTGCTCGCGCACTGGGCGGAGCAGCGCTGGTGATGGTGGAGATGACCAGCCCGGACGCAGATGGCCGCATCACGCCTGGGTGCCCTGCACTCTATAACGATGAGCAGGAACAGGCATTCAAGCGCATTGTCGATTTTGTGCATACGCAAAGCGATGCAGCCATAGGCATACAGCTGGGTCATAGCGGTCCCAAAGGCTCCACCCAACTAGGTTGGGAGGGTACTGATGAGCCCTTGCCGACAGCCAACTGGCCCTTGCTGGCTGCCAGCGCCTTGGCCTATGGCGAACAGAATCAGACGCCAGCGGCTATTAGCCTGGAGCAGATGCAGGCGCTCAAGCAGGCCTTTGTGGACTCCACGCGTCGCGCCGCCAATGCGGGATTCGATTGGCTGGAATTGCACTGCGCCCACGGATACATGTTGGCCTCTTTCATCAGCCCACTGACCAACCAACGTACCGATGCCTATGGCGGCTCACTTGAAAACCGCTGCCGCTATCCCCTGGAAGTGTTTGCGGCCATGCGTGCCGTCTGGCCTCAAGACAAACCCATGAGCGTGCGGATATCCGCACACGACTGGGCGCCCGGAGGAACAACCCCAGATGACGCCGTTGAAATGGCCCGCTTGTTCAAGGCGGCCGGGTGCGATCTGATCGACGTTTCGTCGGGCCAGACCACCCGTGACGCCAAACCGGTGTATGGACGCATGTACCAGACCCCTTTTTCCGACCGCATACGCAACGAAACCGGCATTGCGACGATGGCCGTCGGCGCCATCTCGGAAGCAGACCATGCCAACAGCATCATCGCCGCAGGGCGTGCTGACTTGTGCGCAGTGGCTCGCCCGCACCTGGCTGATCCGGCGTGGACACTGCATGAAGCCGCGAAGCTGCAAAGCCGCGCAGTCACGTGGCCCAAGCCCTACCTGAGCGGTCGGGACCAGCTTTATCGAGAGATTGCCAAGCAGCAAGCCATGTTGGCCAGCGCGGGTTTGGCGAACGCCGCTCCCAACCCCGACACACAAGAGCAGGGTGCGTGATGGATCTGGAAGCCCGCGCCCACAGTGAACATCCGGAGGAGCTTCGGCTGTGGCTGCGTATGCTCACCTGTACTCAGCTCATTGAGAAGGATATTCGCGCCGGGTTGCGGGAGCAGTGGAACACCACCTTGCCGCGGTTTGACCTGATGGCGCAGCTTGAGCGTGCGTCAGATGGTCTGCGCATGAATGAGCTTTCGCGTCGGATGATGGTGACCGGAGGCAATGTGACCGGCATCACTGACCAGCTCGAAAGTGAAGGCCTGGTTGAGCGTGTGGGCGTTGAAGGTGACCGACGCGCCTATCTGGTGCGGCTGACACCCAAGGGCCGACACGAATTCAAAACCATGGCAGCGGCGCATGAAGTGTGGATCGTGGAGGCATTTGCCGGACTCGAACCTTCCGAATTGCGCGCCCTGCATCAACTGCTTGGCAAAGTGAAGCAGCATTTTCTTCAGGAGACCCCGTGAAACATTACATCGGCAAAAGCAACCCCATGCATGCGCAGTACCGTGCGCAATCGAGCTACACCGCCCAGCACTTTAGCTGGCAATGTGATGCGGCGGGTGTGGCGACCGTGATGCTCAACCGGCCCGAACGCAAGAACCCACTCACGTTTGACTCCTACGCCGAACTGCGCGATCTGTTCAATGGCTTGCGCTATTCGACGGACGTGAAGGTGGTCGTGGTTACCGGCGCGGGCGGCAACTTCTGCTCTGGCGGTGATGTGCACGACATCATTGGCCCGCTCACCAAGATGAGCATGCCTGAAATGCTGGAATTCACACGCATGACTGGCGATCTGGTGAAAGCCATGCGTGGCTGCCCGCAACCCATCATTGGCGCCATAGACGGCATCTGTGCGGGTGCGGGCGCCATGATGGCCCTGGCTTGCGACATGCGCTTTGGCACGCCAAGTGCGAAGACGGCATTCCTGTTCACTCGCGTTGGTCTGGCGGGGGCGGACATGGGTGCCTGCGCGCTGCTGCCGCGCGTCATCGGTCAAGGGCGAGCGAGTGAACTCTTGTTCACCGGACGCGCCATGACGGCGCAAGAGGGTGTGAACTGGGGTTTCTTCAACGCTCTGTATGAAGGCGCAGACTTGGTTGAAAAAGTCAACACGCTCGCACGCGAGCTTGCGGATGGCCCGACTTTTGCGCACGGCATGACCAAGACCATGCTGAGCCAGGAATGGTCCATGACCATCGATCAGGCCATCGAATCGGAAGCGCAGGCACAGGCTATCTGCATGCAGACGCAAGACTTCCGACGCGCTTACGAAGCGTTTGCTGCCAAACAGAAACCTGTGTTCGGGGGCGACTGATGAGTGGCGCATTGATGCAACCGACGGCGCTGAAACCTTCCACTGAGCATCTGGCGCTGCCTTTTTTTGATGCCACGCATCTTGAAATCGCCACACGTTTGCCCGAATGGGCCAACGCGCAGGATGTGAATGAGGCCGACGACCGTGCTGCTTGCAGGGATTGGGTGCGCAGACTAGGGGATGCCGGTTGGCTGCGCTATTGCGTGGCTGCTGAACACGGTGGTGCCTTGCCCCAGCTGGATTCCAGGGCGCTGGTGGTGCTGCGAGAAACGCTGGCGTTCTATTCGCCGTTGGCTGACTTTGCGTTTGCCATGCAGGGCCTCGGCAGCGGCGCCATCTCATTAGGGGGCACTTCAGCCCAGCAGCAGGCCTATCTTCCTGCGGTGGCCAGGGGTGAGAAGATTGCTGCCTTTGCGCTCAGCGAGCCGCACGCCGGCTCGGACGTGGCAGCCATGGCCACACAAGCTGTGGCGGCGCCTGCCTGGAATCTGAACGGAACCAAGACCTGGATCAGCAACGGCGGCATTGCCGACTTCTACTGCGTGTTTGCCAAGACAGACCCACAAGCTGGCAGCCGCGGGATCACAGCGTTCATCGTAGACAAGAATGAGGCTGGGCTCGACGACAGCGAACACATTCACGTCATGGCGCCACACCCTTTGGCGACGCTGAAAATGAGAGATTGCAAAGTGGCAGGCAATGCCCCGCTGGGTGAAGTCAACGGCGGTTTCAAGCTTGCCATGCAGACGCTTGACATCTTTCGCGCCAGTGTGGCGGGTGCAGCGCTGGGCATGGCGCGCCGCGCGCTTGCAGAGGCCATTGCACATGCACGCCAGCGCAGCATGTTTGGCCACACGCTCGCTGATTTCCAGCTCACGCAGGCCAAACTCGGTGAGATGGCTGCGCTGGTTGACGCCGGGGCCTTGTTGACCTACCGGGCAGCCTGGATGCGCGACACGCAACAAGGCTCCATGAAGGAGCGCAGCGTGGCCGCCGCCATGGCCAAGATGACCGCTACTGAGAATGCTCAGCGTGTGATTGATATGGCGCTGCAGATGCACGGCGGTCTGGGCGTGATGGTGGGCAGCAAAGTGGAATCCTTGTACAGAGACATCCGCAGTCTGCGCATCTACGAGGGAGCGACCGAAGTCCAGCAACTGATTATTGGGAAGGCCGTGTTGCAATGAAATCCACCAGCGCCCAAACCGATCGCTTTGTTCACGATCGTCTGCCGCCTCCCGAGCAGTGGCCTGAACTACGCCTGGATCTGCCGGAGCTTAAATTTCCCGAGCATGTCAACATTGTGGCGCGGCTGCTCGATGATGCGGTGGATCAAAAAGGCTGGGCAGACCGGCCCTTGTTGCGCTCTCCTCAAGTGAGTTTTACCTACGCGCAGACGCGCGAGCGGGTGGATCGGATTGCGGGTTACCTCGTTCACGAACTGAAGCTGGTGCCGGGCAACCGTGTGTTGCTGCGTGGCGGAAATTCAATCGGCATGGCGCTGTCTTGGCTGGCCGTGGTCAAGGCGGGGCTGATAGCGGTGGCCACCATGCCCCTTCTGCGTGCAGCGGAGTTGGTCAAGGTGATTGAAAAAGCCCAGCCGGCAGCCGCCATTTGCGATGCCAGCTTGTTGGCGGATCTGGAGCAAGCTCGGAAGCAGACCCCCGGCGTATTGCGCCATGTGGCCTGCTTCGGATCAGCTGATGACCCGCAGGATCTTGGCGCACTGGCTGCCCGGCAACCGGCGAGCTTCCGCGCTTGCCCTACTGCGGCAGATGATATTGCGCTGCTCGCCTTCACCAGCGGTACGACCGGCCTTCCCAAGGCCGTCGTGCATACGCACCGCGACGTGCTGGCCGCGTGCGAGTGCTGGCCACGGCATGTGCTGAAGTCCAGTCCGGAAGACGTGGTGACGGGTTCCCCCCCACTGGCGTTTACCTTCGGCTTGGGCGGATTGCTGCTGTTTCCGATGTGGGCGGGCGCCAGCATCTACTACCCTGATGTGCCCTACAACCCGGAGACCATGGTGCGCCAGATGCGCGAGCATGGCGTGACGACCTGCTACACCGCGCCGACCTTCTATCGTCAGATGGCGCCGCATGCCAAGGCGATCGGAATTCCAACTTTGCGCACGTGCGTGAGCGCAGGGGAAGCTTTGCCCGACGCGACGCGCCAGCTGTGGAAGCAGTCCACAGGTATCGAGATGCTGGACGGTATTGGCGCCACTGAGATGTTTCACATCTTCATTTCGTCAGCCGGTTCGGATGTCCGTCGAGGTGCGATTGGAAAAGTGGTTCCGGGCTATGAGGCCAAGGTGGTGGACGAGCTGGGGCAGGAACTGCCGCGTGGAACAGTGGGCAAGCTGGCTGTGAAGGGCCCTACGGGCTGCCGCTACATGGATGATGTGCGCCAGGCAAAGTATGTGCACGATGGCTGGAACCATCCGGGCGACGCCTTTGTGCAGGACGAAGATGATTACTTTCATTACCAGGCGCGCGACGATGACATGATCATCACGGCGGGCTACAACGTTGGCGGACCTGAAGTAGAAGATTGCCTGCTTACCCATCCTGCCGTGGCAGAGTGCGGCGTAGTGGGCAAGCCCGACGAAGACCGCGGCATGATCATCAAGGCGATCGTGGTGCTGAAGCCGGGGTTTGAGGGCAATGCGGCCCTGGTCAAGGCTCTGCAGGACCACGTCAAAAATCAGATCGCGCCTTACAAGTATCCGCGCGAGGTGGAGTTTGTCTCCGTATTGCCGCGCACTGAAACCGGCAAACTGCAGCGTTTCAGATTGCGGCAACCTGCCGCTGGCCAATGACCAGCGCCGTTTCACATCAATACAGAACAAGCACTGACATGCATAAAAATCTTCAACCTGAAGGCTGGGCGCCAGCCAAGGGCTATGCCAACGGCATCGCCGCACGCGGTACACAAATCTATGTGGGTGGCCAGATTGGCTGGAACGCACAGCAGCAGTTTGAGACCGATGATTTCATCGAGCAATGTCGCCAGACTTTGCAGAATGTGATGGATGTTCTGCGCGCAGGCGGCGCGGGCCCGGAGCACATGGTTCGCATGACTTGGTATGTCCTTGATCGCGTCGAGTACAACGCGCGCTTGAAGGAGTTGGGCGCGGTGTACAGAGACGTCGTGGGCAAGCATTTTCCGGCCATGACCTGTGTGCAGGTGGCAGCGCTGATGGAATCGCGTGCGAAGGTGGAGATTGAGGTGACGGCGGTTGTGCCGGATTGATTGCACCTTGCCCTCTTTTGGAAAAGCGTGAGGGAGACCTCCGACCTGTGCGGGCAGGCGGCGGTTGGTTTTACTCCCTCTTCCTCTGGGAGAGGGGGGGTGAGGGCATGGAGCGGTTGAGTTGTTCGCGGCGTCTACTATTGTCTTCTGCTCTTGTATTGATGTCGGAGGCCGGGATATGCCCCCGGCAGTGCACCTACTTGTTCTTTGCTCCACCACCGGATGGCCGGCCCCAGAAAAGTAGGCAAAAGAAAGGCGGCCCCAAGTCCGTGTCCCTGCGCTTCGCTCCAGGCAACCTCCGGTGCTCCATCGTACGGCGGTGCTGCGAAACTCGCTTTGTTCACTTCGTTCACGCCGCTCAGACAACCGCAGCAAGCTAGAAGTTGAAGCAAGGGCATCTTGCAGTGCCCTTGCCCGCCACCCGCTGTGCGCTCCTCGGCACGGCCAAAGGGGTTGGATACCCATTCGGGCCATTGCTTCGCTCGGCCCTCGAATAGATAGTCGCTAGCGCGATGATCTTGTCCCCTCGCCCGCATGCGGGTTCCCGGCTAGGGGAGAGGGTTAGGCGGGGCCGGCCATCCGGTGAGGGCAAGCAGCGTTTCATTGGTTGGCTGCGCTTCCAAATAGTCTTCTGGGTTTGATGTTGGCTCCAAGGCCGAGCGAAGCAATGGCCCGAATCAGGCTCCCCACCCCTCTGGACGTGCTGAGCAGCGGAGGGCGAGGGGCGGGCAGTGGCACTGCAAGATGCCACTGCTTCGTGATCTAGCTTGTCGCAGTTGTTTGACCGTAGTGAGCGAAGTGAACGCAGGGAGTTTCTGCGACACCGCCCCTCGACCGAGCAGCGCAAGTTGCCCGAAGCGAAGCGCAGGGACACGGCAAGTGGGGCCGCCTTTTCTTGCGCCAGGTTCTTTTGGCGGAGCAAAAGAAGGTGGCTGCGCTGCCGGGCGCACTCCCCGGCCTCCGACCTCAATGCAAGCGCAGAAAGGAATTAGTAACCGCAGCGATCAATCAACCGCTGCATGCCCTCACCTGATGGCCGGTCCCCTCCAACCCTCCCAAAGGGAGAGGGAGTCGGAGACGACGCGATCGCTTACCTCTGAAATAGTGAGCTACGGGGCGGCCGACCGGTGAGGGCCGGCGGGTTTGGTTCGCCTGCATGGACATCGCTCTGACCCGCAGACCTCGTTGCAAACGAGGCCATTTCTCACCCCAACATCGCATCCCTCACCTTCGCAAACTTCGTCCAGAACTGCGCATCCTGCGTAGTCGCGAAATTGATGCGCATCAGCGTGCTCGGTCGGCGCTCCGCGTAGAACACGGTGCCTGGGGCCAGCAGGTAGCCGTCGTCCAGCATGCGCATGGCCAATTGATCGGTGTCGACGCCGGTGTCTACCCAACCAAACATGCCCGCAGGCTCGGCGACCAGCGTGCAGCCGTGTGCCAGAGCCAGCTTCACGCAGCGGCTGCGCGCAGCGTCTAGCCGGGTGCGTATGAGCTGTGAATGGCGACGCAGCAAACCCTGCTCAATGCAGTGTGCCAGCGCGCGTTCCAGCAGACTGGGAGTCGTCAAGGTCGACAGCAGCTTGGTGTCCAGCAGAGGCTCCATCAGAGCAGACGGGGCAGCCAGAAAGCCTATTCGCCAGTTGGGCGCAAGGATCTTGGCGAAGCCTCCTACGTACACGGTTCGCCTCAAGCCATCGAGTTGCGTCAAGCGGGTGGCGTGAGCAGGGGCGAGGTGACCATAGCAATCATCTTCGGCAATGTGAAAATCGTATTGCTCAGCCATTTGCAGAAGCTGATGGGCGTTGGCCGGTGTGATGCTGCAGCCCGTGGGGTTGTGCAGCACGCTCACACATACGAAGAGCCGAGGGGCCGCTGGTGTACCGGCATGCGCCTGGCAGTAACGCGCCATGACCTCCAGATCAGGACCATCCGCGCGGCGCGGTACCGCCAACATGCGGACTCCCAACGCGGCGAGCCGTGTGAACTCCACAGGCCAGCCAGGTTCCTCCACCATCACGGTGTCTCCAGGTTTGAGCAAGGTGCGGCTGACAATGTCCAGTGCGTTCGTGGCCCCCACGGTCGTGATGATCTGATCGGCTCCGGCGCTGATGCCCAGATCACCAAGGCGTGCGGCCAACACTCGGCGCAACCCCGCGTCTCCGGTGGGGTCGCCATAGCGTACGCTGGCCTCGCGCAAAGCGGCACTGCTTGAGACCTTGCGCAATGAGGTCACCAGTGGATCGCTGGCGATCCAGCTCGGCGGCAACATGCCCACACCGGGTTGTGGTTTGTCGTCCTGATAGGAAAACATGCCGCGCATGAGCGTGGTAGCACTGATGGTGGTTCCGTAGGGGCGCGTTTTGCTCGGCAAGGCAGGCGTTCGGGGCGCGTCTTGGATCTGCGGCGCTACCCCACGAGGCGATCTCTGCATTCGATCACGTACAAAGAAGCCGCGGTTGCGGCTGGCTTCCACCAGCCCCTGCGCCAGCAGTTGGTCATAAGCCGCCACCACAGTAGAAGGGCTGACACCATGCTGCTCCGCACACTTTCGCACACTAGGCAGGCGAGTGCCTGGCGCCAGCAGATGGTCGCGAATGTGGGTGGCAAAACGCGCGGCCAGTTGGTCCGACAGCGACTGTGAGGCAGAGCGCAGCAGCATGGTGCCTTTCGGGGGATTTGAGGGAAAAAGGTGTGTGGTTCAGGCGAACGATACAGTTCGAATTCTGAGCTTGTCAACTGTACTGATGGTGTACTGAAATTTTCGGTACATTGACATCCTATGCCGCTCTCTGAATTCACCGCACTGCTGATGCTGGCCATGGCCTCCAGCTTTACGCCTGGGCCCAATACGACCTTGTCCACCGCCATCGCGGCCAACCGGGGGGTGCGGGGCACCATGCATTTCGTCTGCGCGGTGCCGGTGGGTTGGGTTCTTTTGCTGTTGCTTTGCACCTTTGGTGTGGGCGCACTTCTGGCCGCATGGCCGCCTCTTCGCTGGGCCTTGATCGCTTTTGGTGTCGGCTACATGTTGTGGTTGGCAGCGCGCTTGGCGCTTTCCAGAACAATGATGGCCCAAGCAGGCGGGGCGCAGGTGAATGTGAGCTTCCTGCAGGGCGTGCTGCTGCAGTTCTTGAATATCAAGGCCTGGATGTTGGCGCTGTCCATCGTGGGTAGCTGGATTGCTGGCAGGCCAGACTGGGGCACCCGTACTCTTCTGGTGCTGCCGGTCATCATGGCCTTCGCATTCTTCAGCAACCTGAGCTATGCCCTGGTGGGTTCACTGCTTCGCCAATGGTTGGCACAGGGGCAACGTCTCCTGTGGTTCAACCGCATGATGGCCCTGGTGCTGGTATTGACCGCCTTCTGGATGGCCTGGATGTCGCTATGAGCGCGCCTTCAGATTCCGATTCGGGCGATTCTCGTCTAGTTGCAGGCTTCTGGCTGGGCGTTCTTGGTGTGACGTCTTTCGCCATCACGCTGCCGGCCACCCGGTTGGCGACCGGATCGGCCGCTGATCCCCAATTGGACCCCGGTTTCTTGACGGCGGGGCGCGCTGCCTTGGCGGGCTTGCTTTCCGTCGGATTTCTGCTGGTGACGCGCTCGTCCTGGCCAAAACGCGCGCATTGGCCTGCACTGGGCCTGGCCATTGCAGGCAATGTCATTGCTTATCCTTTGCTGTTGGCCTGGGCGCTGCGAAGTGTGACCGCCACGCACGCAGCGGTCATCACGGCGCTGGCACCCCTGGCTACGGCAGTGGTGGCCGCCAGGGTGCTCGGCCAACGCGCTCGCCCGGCGTTCTGGGCCTGTGCAGCAGTAGGCAGCGCGCTGGTGATACTGTTTTCCTGGATACGTGCGGGGGATCAAGGGGGCTTTGGCTTTGCTTTCGCTGACTTACTGCTGGTAGTGGCCGTGGTCGCTGCTTCAGTAGGGTATGTCTATGGGGCTAAGATCACTCCGGAACTGGGCGCAGAACGAGTCATTTGCTGGGTGTGTGCGGCCGCACTGCCTTTGTCACTTCCTGCAGCGTTGTGGATGTGGCCGACGGACGCAAGCGTCATCCGTCCCATCAGCTGGGCTGCATTCGTGTATGTCGGATCGGTGTCCATGTGGGCAGGCTTCTTCGCGTGGTATCGCGGCCTTGCATGGGGTGGCGCCCTGCGAGTTAGCCAAACTCAGCTTCTGCAGCCATTTTTGACCATGCTGTTCGCGTGGCCCCTGTTGGGTGAACAGTTGGATGCCGTGTCGATAGGATTTGCCTTGGCCGTCGTGGCTACGGTGTTCGCCAGCCGGCGCTTGTCAAAGCCACAATAGGCGCTTGCCCATCAGACCCGCTTTAATTTCTGCGCAAGGTTTTTTCATTTCTTCCGTACTTCCTGTATCTCCCATTCACAAGAGAGCTCCCATGAACCTGAAAGACAATCCACGCCCCTGGCAACTCGCTGCCCGCGCTGAGGCCATGAATCCCTCGGCGATCCGTGAAATCCTGAAAGTCACGGAGCGGCCTGGTGTACTCAATTTCGCGGGAGGCTTGCCTTCACCTGAGACATTCCCCATTGAAGCCATGCGCGCTGCCTGCGCCACCATATTGGCTGAGGGCAGCTTGACAGCCAAACCTTCATTGCAATATGCCGCTAGCGAAGGCTTGCCGGAGCTGCGTAAATGGGTCGCCACGGAGTTGGGCAAGCAGGGCGCTACGGTCTCACCGGACCAGGTGCTGATCACTACAGGCAGCCAACAAGGCCTGGACCTCATCGCCAAGGTGCTGATCGACAAAGCGGCCCCTGTGATGGTTGAAACTCCTACCTACCTTGGCGCGCTACAGGCTTTTTCGCCCATGGAGCCGAGCATTGTGAGCGTCGGCAGCGATGACCAGGGCGTGCAGCCAGAGGCGCTGCGTGCGCAACTGGAAGCCATGACCGAGCGGCCCCGGTTCATGTACTTGCTTCCCAACTTCCAGAATCCGACTGGCCGGAGCATGTCGGACTCGAGGCGCGCGGAAGTCCTGGCGGTGTGTCAGGAATTCGGTCTGCCTGTGGTTGAAGACAACCCTTATGGCGAACTCTGGTTCGACCAGGCACCCGCAAAACCATTGCTGGCTCGCTGGCCAGAAGGTGTGATCTACCTCGGCTCGTTCAGCAAGATCCTTGCGCCTGGATTGCGGCTGGGTTATGTCATCGCTCCGCCGGCTCTGTATCCCAAGCTGCTTCAAGCCAAGCAAGCCGCAGATTTGCATACGCCCGGCTTTAACCAGCGCCTGGTGGCCGAAGTCATTCGCGACGGCTTTCTTGATAAACACGTGCCCACCATCCGCGCGCGCTACCGGGTGCAGCGCGACGCCATGGTGGCGGCACTGGCGCGTGAACTGGGTCCCACGGGCGCCACCTGGAATGAGCCCAGCGGCGGTATGTTCATCTGGGTGCGCTTGCCAGAAGGCCTGAACGCCCAGGCCTTGCTGCCTACAGCCGTTGATGCGGGCATGGCCTTTGTGCCTGGCGCTCCCTTCTATGCGCGCGACCCTGATACGCGCACCATGCGGCTTTCGTTCGTCACTTCCAAGCCAGAAGAGATTGACCGCGGCATGGCGGCGCTGGGGAAAGTGGTGAAACAGGCTCTGGCCGCGCTCAAGAACTGACCCCCCCAACCGCACAGCTCCAAGCACCATGAATTCCCACCGACCCTTCGCTCAGATCGACGTGTTCACGGCAGTACCTGGTTTCGGCAATCCGGTAGCCGTGGTGCTGGACGGGCGTGGATTGGATGACGCCGCCATGCAGCGTTTTGCACGCTGGACGAACCTTTCCGAGACCACCTTTGTTCTGCCGCCCACCGAAGCGGGCGCCGACTACGCGTTGCGCATTTTTACGCCGGGCGGAGAGTTACCCTTTGCCGGTCACCCCACGCTGGGTTCGTGCTTCGCATGGCTGGCTGCGGGCGGACAGCCGAAGTCCAGCGATCAGATCGTGCAGCAGTGCGCCAAGGGTTTGGTGCGAATTCGGCGAGAGGGTGGGCGCCTTGCTTTCGCAGCGCCGCCGTCCAGCTGCACTCCACCGGCGCCGGCTTTGCTGGCTAGGGTGGCGCAGGCGATGAACCTTCGTTCGGACCAGATCTTGCGTGCACAACTGCTTGACAACGGGCCTGTCTGGTTGACGCTTCAAATGGACAGCGCAGATGCTGTCTTGGCGGTGGAGCCTGACCACACGCAACTGGCGGCTCTGGGATACAAGGTGGGCATCTTGGGAACTTGTCAGTCATCTGAGAACCCACTGATCTCCAGGTCAAGCCGTGAAGCGCAGGCATTCGCAAGTTCCCATCAGAGACCTGATGCCCCCTTGATTGAAGTGCGGGCGTTTGCGGCCGCTACCGGCGTGCCGGAAGATCCTGTGACAGGTAGCCTGAACGCCAGCCTGGCGCAGTGGCTGATTGGCGAGAACGAGTTGCCCGACGCCTACGTGGCCAGCCAGGGTACTGCACTTGGTCGTGAGGGCCGTGTGCATGTCCAGCGCGACGAGAACGGACAGGTCTGGGTGGGCGGTGATTGCGTTTCGTGCATAGAAGGCAAGGTGCTGCTGTGAGTGGCGACAAGACCAACATGCCCACCTTGCGTGAGATTGAGACGGCAGCCGAGGTCGTGTACCGGGAATTTCCGCCTACACCGCAATACCGGTGGGCGCTTTTGTCCGAAAGGCTAGGTACAGAGTGTTGGGTCAAGCACGAAAACCATACGCCGGTGGGCGCCTTCAAGATTCGCGGCGGCTTGACCTACTTTCACGAGCTGTTCAAGCGGGGTGAACTTCCCAAGGAAGTTGTCAGCGCGACCCGCGGCAATCATGGGCAGAGCATTGGATGGGCCGCGCGTGCGCATGGCGTAGCTTGTACGATTGTCGTGCCCCTGGGCAACTCGGCAGAGAAAAATGCGGCCATGCGCGCACTCGGCGTGCAACTTATCGAACATGGCAATGATTTCACTGAAAGCGCCGACTTCGCTCGCCAACTCGCGGCGGAGCGGAAAGCGCTGATGGTGCCAAGTTTCCACATGGATCTGGTCCGTGGTGTATCGACGTACTGGCTGGAATTTCTGCGCGCCGTGCCTGATCTTGAGGTGGCCTATGTGCCCATCGGCCTGGGTTCAGGCGCCTGTGCGGCCATAGTGGCCAAGCACGCCTTGAATCATCCCGTGCGTATCGTCGGAGTTGTGAGCGCTCATGCAAGAACGTACGCAGATTCGATTGCAGCCGGTAAGGTCGTGGAAGCGCCGGTGAGTACCAGGCTGGCCGATGGAATGGCGGTGCGCAGAGCGGACGATCGCGCGCTTGAATGGCTGTCTCAGCACTTGCATCATGTGGCCGTGGTCACGGACGAAGAAGTCGCGGGTGCCATGCGTGCGCTCTATGCCGATACACACAATCTGGCTGAAGGCGCAGGAGCGGCTGGCTTCGCAGCTGCGTTACAGGAGCGGGGCGAACTGCGCGGCCAGAGGGTGGGCGTGGTGCTCACGGGGGCCAATGTGGATGCGTCGATGATGCGCGAGGTCCTTCAGTAACCAGGCAGGACTACGCCATCGCGTGTCGCAGAAAGCCGATGCGTAGCTCGGTTCTCTATTGAGACTTTCCTGAAGCATGACAAACACCTGATCCATCTTCTGAACCTGTTCAAGCCTTGCACGGCGCTTCTACAGGCGGTGATAGGTCGATTGTCACGAATCACGAGAACGAAACGCCTGCGCCCTCAGCCTCAGCCTGAAGATGCCAAGCTGGAGCTTGGCGCTCCCAGGAAAACAGCCAACTTCCAAGAAAGCATCTCAGCGCGTCAATAAGTGTCTTTCCTGGGACCGCCGAGCTCCTGCTCGGCATCTTTGGATTGGGACAGGCTGCAGAATGCCGAGCAGGAGCT
>JAECRA010000051.1 GCA_015999985.1 Comamonadaceae bacterium | reverse complement strand
GCCAGAAGGACCCGGCGTCAATGCTTGCACCCCCATGTCCTGGCCAAACTCGGCCAACGCCTGCTCAAGCGTCGTCATATCACTGGTCCTCTCTGTCGATGGCCGAGTCCAATGCGTCCTGCGCCGCATTGAAGACACTCTGGCGTTGGTCGAGATCGACAAAAATCTTGGGCGGCATGTCACGCAACAAACCCTTCAAGCCCGTGATGAAATTGATCTGTGGCTCGATTTCTTCTGCGCCCGCTTTCTCAGCCAGCCGAATGAAGCGATCTGAAGATACCCAGGATTCGCCGCTCAACTTCACAAGGTCTTGCATGAGCGCGACCGAAATCTTGGAGTCAATGCCATGCCGTGCCTTGAGCACTGCGAGCAATTCGCGACAGCCTTCCAAAACCGTGGTCGCTACGCCTAGGTGATACAGATCCTGGACCAGGTTGTGCAGGTGTGTGGCGTCTGCGCTGGGACGCTCGGCAGCCAGGTCGTGCCCCAAAGCGCGCTGCAACCTGGCCATGCCAGCCTCCAGTCCAGTCTCTCCGAACTGCTCAAGCACCAGCAGGAGCGTGCCGGCGAGCGTTGCGTGACCCAACACCAAGTCGACATATGTAGACTGAAATTGAGCGACGCCCGCGGGGTCGCGCGCGCTGCCTGGCGGCCGTTCCTTTGCGACCGCAATGGTGTTGACATCAGCCCGAATGCGCGGGCCGTGCTCCATCTCAAGATCGTCGAGCGCATCGCGTAGGTTGCCGAGCAATTGCTCGGAGCTGCCGCCTCGCTCACCCTGCTGCAGTGCATATTGAAGGGCAAGATATTGAGACGTAGGGCGAAGGAAAGCATGGCGGACATGCGCGCCCGGATCTCCCTGACCACTCATGACGCTTTCAACCAGGCTCTTGAGCTTGCTCAAACCGTCCTCGCCGTCTTCGCCCTCCTCCCCTTCCGCGTCGTCAATGTAGCTTTCGATCGCTTGAGAGCTCATGACAGAACGGGGGCGGGCCAACTCCTTCTTGCGCTCTGCAACATGCTTGGATTCCGCAGATTCGGAATAAAACAGGCTTATTTCCTCGGCGGCTTCCGCCAGCATAGACGCGTCCAGTTCGACCTGAAGCTGATCTTGCTCAAGATGGCCACGCAGGTTCGTACCACGCTCAGAGGCTCGCCCTTGAGGCGACTCAAAAGGTGTGGAATGTGCGGCGGATGGATCTATGAAGCTCATGTTTGACCCGAAAACGAATGAGGTTGAAATTAACCAGCTTTCTCATCGTGAGTCACCCGACAAGCCAACTAGTTCCAACATTAGAAGCTGATCCAGTGTGCTGTCCCGTAAATAACCTGTACATGAAATCGCGCCTTCGCACCCATGGCAGCGTTTCAAAGCCTCGCGATACCGCCCGGTATCACTGCGTTTTGTGCGGGGCTGCCTAGGCCTTGCCCTGGGCACGAATGCATCAATTTCATCTTGTCCAGGTATTTACGGGACAGCACACTAGCAGGCTCATGCGGCAGCAACTGCCCGCACCTCACAACGAGCACAAACGACGACCATCTGATTCAGATGGTCCCCGCCAAGCCTGTGCAACAGTCCTCATTCTGCATGAAAACAAAAGTATGATGTTTTTACGTCTGAACGAAGTTACTTTAGTTCTAGCCGAGATTGATGAGACACTGTGTCAGGAGAGCGAGACGGGGGAGATTTGTAGGATAAGTCAGCGCGCACTTACCCATCACGGCCGTTCGCCTTACAAATCGAAATATTCAACAACTTGCACGACCCGATTGGAACGCAACGGCTTCAGCGGTGACTAACCCTGTAGTAATCGCAAGATTTCAACTGACAACGAACCATGTACGTCAACCTTTCAGGAGCATTCATGTCGCTATGCAATCAATTCCTCGATCGCGAAGGCGGCGTGGGTACCTTCCTCATGCGGCCAGCCAGTCGCTAACTGTCAACCCGTACAACCATTCACCCGCCCGCATACCCGCCAGGAGCACGAGAGATGTCACAAACCGATTCCACCAGCGAAAGCTTCGCAGCCCAGATGAAGCAAATCATCCAGAGCGTGGAAAACGACCTCAAGAGGGGAGACACTTTTTTCGAGGAGCTGGGACTTGATAGAGACAAAGTTCGTGCGTACTTTGCTTCTATTGAAACCCCTGAGTTGCTGGCTGAAGCCCAGGCAGCCGTTGCAGATGAGCTGCGCGCTGCAGACCGACAAGCCCGGGAGCAACTTACCGGCATGACGCGACCTTCTGCAGAAACGCGCACTCGGCCCCGACGCGACCGCAACATCATCTGAACGGCGATTCAGACGCTTCCATTCGAAAACTTGAAAAAATCTTCCTAAACAAAAGGAGAATAGAACATGATTAATTCCGTGAAGCAAAACGATATCGGGGTTCCAGAGCGACCAACGACCTATGGAAAACCGGAAATAGACATAGAAACATCAGGGATCGACACAAAAACACTAGATCTCGAGTCGCTCATGATATATGTCAAATCCAAGTTTGTGGACCTCATGGAGAAGCAACTCCGGCAGCAGTTGGAAGAGGTACAGAGGCGAAATGAAACCAATGTCAAGTTAAACCAGGCTCTGACAGACGCCATCGCCATTCAAAACACACTCAAAAGTGATGCAAAGGCCGACACTGCCATCGGCGAGGATGGATTCAAGGTTGGTCAAGCCTTTGCGGAATCCGTCAAAAATGCGGGAATGGACAGCCAAATTTTCGCTGAGAAAGCCAAAAAAGAAGGTGATCTAAAAAAAGCAAAAGACGCTTTGGGTGACTTGACAAACAAAGAGGCTTCGCTTACCAAGAAACGTGCAGATCTGCTTGCTAATAGCAAAAACTTCGACAAAAACGGGTTTTTGAACGATAAAGCACAAAACGAAAAAATGAAAATTGATTCTGAAGAACTTCCAAAGGTCCGTGCCGATATTGCGACCAAGAAGCAGAATATTTTGGACCTGGAAAATTCTGTGAAAGGCATTTTCTCCAAAGCCACCACAAAAGGTGACATTGACACGGCCATCACCAAAATCAAAGGGCAGATCGACGCCAACAATAGCACCAACCAGATGGACATGTTGCGCCTGCAAACCTTGAACTCGAGGCGTAACGAGGCTTTTGATTTGATGTCGAACTTCGTCAAGAAAATGCTGGACAGCCGCTTGTCCATCATTTCAAACATGCGTTGATTTCATTCCGGAGCCCACGACCATGCCAAGCACCCATTCCAATTCTTTCGCTGGAGACTTCGACGCTTCGCAGCTGATCGACCAGGCACAGACGATGCAAAAGTGGTTGGCGGCAGGCGGCTCAGTAGGAGATGCGATGAACATCTCACCAGAGCGGCGTGAAGCGCTTTATCAACTGGGGCATGGGTTTTATTCTCAGGCCCGCTTCGAAGATGCGTTCAGTGTGTTCTCACTGCTGGTTATTTATGAACATATGAATGAACGCTACCTCATGGCGCTTGCTGGTGCAGCGCAGATGCTCGGCAAATATAAGGACGCACTGCAGCACTATTCCACCGCTGCCCTGCTCTTGGTGAATGATCCCACGCCTATCTTTTTCAGCGGCGAGTGCCTGATTGCGCTGGGAAATTTTGAGCTTGCCACGGAATCATTAAGTTTGGTCATTGAAATAGCCGACGAAAGCCCTGCCCAACAGGCACTTAAATCGCGTGCCAGAATTTTGCTTGCAAGCATTTCCCAAAAAAGCAACTCGACAGCGTCTGCGGGCACATCCACAACCCGATAAGCGCGGCCTGCACTAAAACCTTATATTTGGAAAATAATTATGGCTTTGAACTCAGTTAACTCCGGATTCATCCCGACAACTCGCTTGCCAGTCGTGGATTCTTCCGGCGAAAAGCCCGATCAGGTCGACGGCATTCAGAGTGAGGCCGATTTATCTGCAATAGGGAATCACAGCAGAAAAGAGACATCTCCCCTTTCAACACCCGTCACGGATTCGAGACATATTTCCTCAACCGTCGTCGGACTAGGCAGTCTGAATGGCAGTCAATTATTGGGAGACCACAACAGCTTGCTCCTGCTGATGCACCAATGCGGTATCGAAAAGGCCAGGAGCGATAAACT
This sequence comes from Comamonadaceae bacterium, assembly GCA_015999985.1. Classification (GTDB taxonomy): domain Bacteria; phylum Pseudomonadota; class Gammaproteobacteria; order Burkholderiales; family Burkholderiaceae_C; genus Ottowia. The sequence continues at coordinate 28,019 of JAECRA010000051.1, read as the reverse complement.
GGTTCGCAAAGCAGAGAGCCAGGCCAGTATCAACTCCTTGAACTCCGCAGCCAAAGAGATTCGCGATGCGGCATTTCAAACCCTTATGGGTTCATTGGCCTCTGGCGGCCTGACTATGGGTTCAGGCGCTTTTCAGGCAAAAAACGCCATGAACAACCTGTCGTCTCTCAAGGAACTGAACAGTACTCCACAAACCACCCCTGCTTCCACGCCAACACCTGGCAGCGCTTCCGCGCTCAAAGCCGACGCGGGCACGAAGCCAGGCGACATTGAAATGACGGAAATGAAACGTTGGGAATCCACCCCAAATACCGCGTCCGAACGCACAGCAGACGCCCGCGCGAAGAGTGGCGATGTGGGAATGACGACCATCGAGAAGCAGGAACCCAAGCTCGGCGAGAACCAGCAATCGAAGAGCCAAATTTCGCCAGATGAAAGCAATGCCGTAGAGCAGAAACGCGCGAGCGCCGCTCAGCAAGACGCCGCCAAGCGCAATGAAAAAAGAATGAGCGAATCTGTGCAGGAAGAGCAGCCAACTCAACCTGAGACCAAACGGATGAAACTTGACGGCTCCGATCCGCAGCCAGAACCCGCTGCGCCCACTGCGAAAGAAGCGGCTCAAGAGCCTGAGCAGACGAAGCAGCCAACTGAGCGTGATGTGAAACTGAGGGAACTTGACCAGTCTGCTGCCAAACTGAGAGGCATGTCCGACACGGCCCACGGCTTGGGAAGTGCCAGCAACGCATTTTTCCAGAATTCTGCGGCTAGCCATCAGGCGCGCAAAGCAGAGCTGGAAGCAGAGTCCAAGGCACATGACATAGCCCTCCAGGGTGCAGGCGACGCCATACAGACAACGATGGAGCAAATACGCTCCTGGAGAGACATCTTGCAAGCTGTCAATCAAGGCAACATAGAGACCACCCGCGGTATCGCGCGCAACATCTGATAGGCCCTCAATGTCTTCAGTCAATCACCCGACCGCAGGGTCATACAACCGTCAGCTTGCCCTTACGGCAGAGGAGGCAGCGCCCACCGCCAGCCGCTTTGCCTCTGCGCACAACTCCGCGGATATCGCTCGCGATCCGGACACGTCAAGTGCATTGGACGGCATCAAGGACGCCAATGGAGCTCCTGCCCTGGCACCGCCCGTCAGGTCCTTGGGCTCCGATGAGGTGGCGGCGCTGTTGCAATACCTTTATTCCGCGTCCGAACACTCTCAGCTCGAGACCCACAAGAACGTCGTCACCGACTCGGCCAACAAGTCTCGACAAGCCAACGAAAGCCAGCAAGAGAAAATCAAGGCGTGGGTCGGTGAGTGCGAAAAGGCCTCCAAGGCTGGATCCGCTGGCAAGATATTTGGCTTGATCGGCAAAATTGCTGCGGTCGCAGCATCCGGGATGGCGCTCGCGGTCGCACTCGGATTAACACCCTTCTCAGCCGGATTAACAACCCCTCTCGTGGTTCTGGCAGGCATCGGTCTTACGGCTGCCACCCTGTCCGTGATCGATCATGGCGTCAGTAAGATGGGCGGCGGGCCGGAAATCAGCCTGTCCAACGGTTTGACGAAGTTGTCGAGCCTGGTTCTTGCAAAATTCGACGTAAGCGAAGAAAAACGCGAAAAAATCGGCAAGACCATGGCAGGTGGCGTAGGCGCACTGCTGATTTTCCCTGTGCTGGTAGAGCCTCAATTGCTCGCAACTGCGGCGACGGGCATCTGCCAACTAAGTGGCGCAAACGATGTGACGACCTCGTGGGTTGCCATGGGCGTCGGACTCACAGCTACGATTGGGATCGGCGCCATCATGTTCGTCGCCTCGGGAGGCAACGTGTCTGCGCTTTTGAAGACTGTTGATCCGGGTGCAGCGGCAGCTACTACTAAAGCCATGTTCAATGCCACCACCGCAGGCGTGCAAGCGGTGACTCAGCTCGGAGAGGGAGCGACCACCATTGCGTCTGCTTCCTATCAACGAAACGCTGAACACAAGCTGGCAGACAAGAAAGAGCTTGAAGCCTTTATCTCCAATTTGAACCTGGCCATGGAAGAAGGCCGTGAAGCCATCAAGAAGCTGATCGAGCAGATACAAGACAGCGCGCTCCTCGTCAGCAAGATCATTCAAGGCAACAACGAGAACGTGCTTCAAACCATTCAAAATCTAAGCAAGCGCACAGCTTGAAGAGGGCAGACATGACCACCGCACTTTCTGACGCCGACATCTTTGCTGAAAATTTCAAGTCCGGCTTTGAAGAACTCCCAAATGCACAGCGATTTACCGCCGAGCAACTGGAAGTTCTCTATGGGCTGGGCTACGCTCAGGCGCAACAGGAGCACTGGGACAAAGCTCTGGCTATTTTCGCGTTCCTGTCTCAATATGGCCCTACGCGCCAGCACTATCTGGCAGGGTTGGCGCTGTGCATGCAAAAGCTACACAGGTACGAAGATGCCACGCCTATCTACTCTTTGATGCTGGTGTTGTTCCCGGATCAACTAACGCCTAGCCTGCGCATTGCCGAATGCCAGCTCGCACAAGGCGACATGGAGAGTGCGTTGGCTACACTAGGGCGTCTGGACCGGGCCTTGGCCCATGATGATCCTTTGAAAATCCGAACTCGCGCCCTGCTTGATCGCCTGGGCAGCTCTACCGCACATCAAGCCAGGTGAGCGGGCCAAACCCTTCAATTTATGCCCGATCCCTCATCGCTGCCTGGTCGTGACGAGCTTCGTCTCTTGACTGAAATCGGATTCCTCGCCTCTGGCGCAGGAGATGTGGCGCGCGCCGAGATTATCTTCGGCGCGCTTTTGCTTTTGCGACCCGAGCGCGCTTTTGCGCACGTGGGTCTGGCTACGGCGCTGATGAACGCCGGTCGTGCGGCCGACGCCGTGACGCACCTGGCGAGCGCCCGCATCCCACCTGGCGAGGACGCAGACATGGTTGGTGCCATTTATGCCATAGCTTTGCAGCTCGCCGGAAGGCCGAATCAAAGCCAGGCGGTATCGCGCAAACTGGCCGATCAGCCAGATGGCCCTGAAGGCCCTACCGATGGCAAAAAGCTGGCTCTGCAGATGCTGGGAGAAAACAACGTCGCCAAAGGGTAAAAACCGCCAAAAAAAAGTGCTTCGAAGGTTCTGTCAATGGAATCTTCGACATAATAAAAGTACCACCAAGGACTCATCTCATGGCCAGCCCTGACATCGTTTCAATCGCTCAATCGACCCGGGTTTCCGCTCCATCGGTAGCAGATACTGCCCTGCCCCCGCCGACTGCAGCACCCAATGAATTGGCGGCAGCACGCTTTTCGGCCATCATGAATGCACCCACTGTTGCCGCGCCTGCTGAGGCTGCCAGCGCTACCAGCACGACGAGCTTCGTGGAGAATTCAGTTGCTGTGGGTGGCAGTGAGGTGCCCCAATCATTGGGTGACAGAATGCTCGCAAGCCTGCAAACCCGATCGGACGACTTCAATGCGATGTTTGAAGCCACGAAGAGCCAGCTCCAGACTGACCAGAGCATGGGCATGCGCGAGCTCATGGCCTTGCAGTTGCAAGTGACGCAAATGTCTGTCCAATACGAAATGCTGGGTAAGTTCGTTAGCCGCGCCACTCAAAACGTCGATCAACTGGTTCGCATCCAATGACGCTGGGCCGCACTATTTTGGCACCGACGTCCAACGGAGGGCTACGTCACCTCTTGCACGTAGCCATTCTATGTGCCTGCGTTCTGCTGGCAGCCTGTAGCGGGCGCGTGGATCTGATGGGCGCCATTCCCGAGGACGAAGCCAACGAAGTGTTGGGTGCGTTGCTCAAAGCCGATATTTCGGCCAACAAGGTGGCAGGCAAGGACGGCATGGTCGCCATAAGGGTCGACGGGCCCCAGGTCAGCCGGGCGCTGCAAGTGCTGCGCGAAAATGGTTTGCCTCGCGAACGATACGCCGGCATGGGACAGGTATTCAAGAAAGAAGGCTTGATCTCCTCGCCATTGGAAGAACGGGCGCGTTACATATACGCTCTTTCTCAAGAAATATCCGGTACCTTGTCTAAAATTGATGGCGTGCTCTATGCGCGAGTGCACGTCGTTCTTCCGGAACGGGGCGCTGCTGGTGAGTCCGGCACACTCTCTACAGCAGCCGTCTTCATGAAGCACCAGGAAGGATATGACCTGGAACTTCTGCAACCGCAGATTCGGCGCCTGGTCACCAACAGCATTCCTGGACTGGCGCCGGAGAGGGTCTCTATCGTTTTTGTGGCGGCGAACCCGTCTTCTACAGAGATAGCAGCAGCTTCCAACGTGCGTTGGCTAGGATTTGATGTAGGAGCAGATTCAGCTTCCGGACTGTCGACGCTGGTCTGGACGCTGGCCGCACTCGTGACCATGGCGTTCCTGGCGATCGCTGCACTGCTTTGGGTGTATGTGCTGCCTAGGGGCCGCACGCTCCCTCAGAAAAAGGAAGCCATTGCTTGAAGTGCAATTGCATTAGGTTAAACGGGGTAGACCCAAGAGCCGGCTTGCCAACCCGCATGCGGTGCATGCGCACGTCCTCACCATGAGTGACAGCAGCGTGCTCACTCCACAGTGGCCAGGCCTGAGCGGTCCGCTGGTGTCGCGTCTGCTCGAGTTCAACCTGCTTCCAAGTCGAACCCTGCACCCTGGTCAAGCGGATCAACTGGCGCCTCCAGAGGGAATGGCTGACGCGTCTGAGGCCGTCCGGAACGTCCTGCATCGACACTGGTCCAGGCGGCTCTTGAACCGACTTGGTGCAAATGCCGCATCGGTTATTGAGCTGGATGAACCTACCCTGCCTCTGGCCTTGGCTGCACCGCCCCAATTGATGCGCCTCGCCCGCGACCTGGGCATTGCGCTGATCGGCCCCTCACTTCGGCGCATTATTGAGCGTGAACAGGTTTTGAAAGCGCGTTCAGAGCTTGGTGAACATGGCATGGTTTGGGCGCTGGAGGGGGCGCCTGCTCTGATGTCTGGCCTGGAGGATGCTCATTCCTGGCTTCAGGCCGGATGGGCGCAAGCAGCGGACCGCCTGGGTTGCGGCATGCTTGCACAAGCTTGGCATGACGCACCCGCACCGATTCGCGAACGCGCGAACTGGAAACTCCACCCCGACAGCCTGAACGTAGAAACCCGGACGGCCTCAGGCCACACGGCGCCACAAGCGCGGTCAGTGTGCCTTCAACGCTTGAACCAGATAGACCCCACATGGCTTTTGTCCTTCCATTGACGCCTGCGGACCCCCTCAAACCCAGTCGCAAACTAGATGCGCATGTGGCCCCGGGGACCAAAGTACTGCGTGCTCGAGAAGTTAGCGCCTGGGTAGAGGCCGAGGACATGCTGACGGCTGCCCGCGCTCAGGCGGACGCCATCGTGGCGGGGGCGCAAGATGCGCTCGAAAAAGAGCGCCAGCGTGGCTACAAAGAGGGGCTGGCCGAGGCTCGTATGGAGCAGGCCGAAAAGATGATCGAGACGGTGAGCCGAACGGTGGATTACTTCGCCAAGGTCGAATCAGATATGGTCTCGCTTGTCATGGCGGCTGTCCGCAAGATCATGGAAGACTTTGACGACGAACAGCGCGTGGTGATTGTCGTGAAGAACGCGCTCTCGGTTGTTCGTAACCAGAAGCAGATGACGCTCCGTGTCCACCCCCGGCAGGTGGAAGCGGTCCGTGCGCACACCAACGAGCTCCTGGCAGCCTACCCTGGCGTTGGCTATCTGGATATTGTGGCCGACGGAAGGCAAACGCTTGAATCCTGCATACTGGAGAGCGAAATTGGCATGGTGGAGGCCAGCGTTGAAGGGCAGATTGCGGCCCTGCAGGCGGCGTTCCAGAAGGTGCTGGGCAATCGCATATGACGCCGCCTTCCACCCCAAGTTCTCTTGAGCAGACGCGGGATGGCGTGAGCATCGCGCCAGCGCGCGCGCACAAGCAGTTCAACTACATCACCGAGATGATGGATCTGGCGCTGCAAGATGCGCCCATGCTTCGAATCAAGGGCCGGGTGACCCAGGTGGTTGGCACCATCATCAGGGCGGTGGTGCCGACAGTCAAAGTCGGTGAAGTGTGCCTGCTTAGAAACCCCGGCGAAGATTTTGAGATGAAAGCAGAAGTGGTGGGCTTCGCGCGCGACGCAGCGCTGCTCACCCCGATTGGCGATATGTATGGGATTTCATCGGCCACAGAGGTCATCCCTACGGGTCGCGCCCACATGGTTCCCGTGGGCTTCGGACTGCTCGGACGCGTTCTCGATGGGTTGGGGCGTCCGCTTGATGCCGCCGAACACGGGCCGCTGGAAGCCACCAAATACTACCCCGTGTTTGCCGAAGCACCCGATCCACTGACACGGCGCATCATTAGCGAACCCATTGAATTAGGGGTGCGCGCGCTCGACTCTGTCCTGACGTGTGGCGAAGGCCAACGCATGGGAATATTTGCCGCCGCTGGAGGTGGCAAGTCGACTTTGATGGGAATGCTCGTCAAAGGCGCCGCAGTGGACGTGACGGTGGTGGCCCTGATCGGCGAACGGGGGCGTGAAGTAAGGGAGTTTCTGGAAAACGAATTGGGCCCCGAGGGGCGCAGGCGCGCAGTCATTGTTTGCGCGACGAGTGACAAGTCTTCCATGGAACGCTCCAAGGCCGCTTATGTGGCCACGGCCATTGCGGAGTTTTTCCGTGATCAGGGCAAGAAGGTGCTGTTCCTGATGGACTCAGTGACGCGCTTTGCAAGGGCTCAGCGAGAGATTGGCCTGGCCGCAGGCGAACCACCCACCCGGCGAGGTTATCCGCCCAGTGTCTTCGCTACGCTGCCCAAGCTGATGGAGCGGTCAGGCATGAACGACCGCGGGTCCATTACGGCCCTCTACACCGTGCTGGTAGAGGGCGATGACATGACTGAGCCGGTCGCAGACGAAACGCGCTCCATCCTGGATGGGCACATTGTGCTTTCCCGGCGCTTGGCGGCGGGCAATCACTACCCTGCCATCGACGTGCTGGCATCGACATCTCGAGTGATGAACGCTGTCGTCACGCCAGAGCACAAGTGGCTGGCCGGACGGGTGCGCGAGTTAATGGCGAAGTACGAAGAGGTCGAACTGCTGGTGAAGATCGGCGAGTACAAACGTGGCGGCGATGTGGTCACCGACGAGGCGATCGACAAAATCGAGGCCATTCGCGGTTTCCTGAAGCAGCGCACCAATGAGCACTGCGGAATGGAGGAAACTCTCAAACACATGCGCGCACTGGTAGGGCCTGCTCCAAAAGGCTTGCTATGAGCATGTATTCCGAACTCCTTCGCATCAAGAGCTTCCGCGAAAGCCAAGCGGAGTTGCAAATGCAACGTCAGTACGAAGTGACGCGGCTCGCGCGCGAAAAGCATGAGTCCGAACAAAAGCGCCTGACTGAATTGCTGCGAGAGGGCATGGAGACCGAAGACCGACTCTTCGGGGAGCTGTGCAAGCATATTGTTCAAGTGCGCGACATAGAAGATGTTCGGCACACCATAGCCAGCCTGCGCCAACAGGAAGATCGCCAGAAAGATGCGGTACATGCCGCTGGCGAAGCCGAAACCCAAGCCGATCATGCGCTGGTGGGAGCCAAGGCGGTTCACCGGGAAGCGCATCGACAGAAAACGAAGTTCGAAGATCTCACGCGCGATTTTGACTTGGCGGCTGCGCGCGACGCTGAACGCCGTGAAGATATGGAATTGGAAGAAACGGCCAGCGTCTTGCGCGACCGAAGTGACCTGGAGTCCTACGATTTCGACGGAGTTAGGGAATGACCATGAGCACTGACCGCCCGGTTAGCCTGGATCTTGGCGTATCCCAGGACGCAGGCTTCCAAACGCGCCCAGACAACCCCATGGATACCAAGCCGGGCAAGGAGCATTGGAAGCGCCCCGATGCAGCACAGGAGCAGCAACTCGAAGAAGATGCGGCCCTGCTGAGCAAGCTTCTGAAGGCAGGGGATGCCGCGCCGAATTTGCCGGCCCCCGATGTTGCGGATTCCCAAGTGAGAGATGCCTCAATGGCAGAGTTCGGTGCGGACGCCAGAAAAGCAAACACATCAGAAGCGGACACGCCCATACCGGACACCGTGGCGGCAGACGGCCAAGAGGCAGGCACCATGGCAGATGATAGCCAAGCCGCCGCTGACACCCCGATAGTCAAAAGCCGCATAGTGGACGCTCATTCGATGTACGCCCATTCGACGCACTCCCGCGAGAAAGAGCCCCCCCATGCGCCGGATGCTGAGAGTGTTGCTCTACGACCCTTCGATCTGTTCACCAGAAGTGTGACGGTTGCTGCGCCTGCGCCACCCGTGCATGCGCCTGCCATGGCTGCACTCGAATCCAACCTGGTTCATATGGCCCGCTCACTGATGGTGGGCGAAGGCGTTCATGGCGCCACCATCCGTTTAGACTTGGGCTCCGAGCACTTTCCCGGCGTGGTCCTGGAGGTGTTCAAGGATCAGGGGACGATAGTGGCCCAATTCGTTTGTGCGAACGAGTCTTCGAGAACGCGCCTGGCCAACGCAACGCATTGGTTGAGCAACTCTCTTTCTCGGGGCATTGGCAAAGACACGCTTGTACGCGTGACAAGCGATGATCCCGAAGACCCCCATCCCGTGGAAACGCGCACCCAAGCAGTTTCAGGTTGACCGCGTACTTTCATGCCCGATTTCGCACCATTCTCAACTCCGCACCAGCCACCGCGCCTGTCGCGTAACGAAGCCAAGGCCAGCACCACCATCGCGCAACGTGGGATCGCGTTGCCGCTGCGCCTGGGCGATACGCGCTGGCACGTTGACCTCCGGCCCACCGCGACGCAACCCCTGTTCACGGGCCATTGGGCATTGGCCTGGGAATGGGTGGGCGCGGAGTTCCAGCTTCAACTGCCGAAGTCGTTTGCAGATGAGATAGCTGCCCCCTTGCTGGCCAATACCCACCTTCCTGAGTTGCCGCCCGAGTTGGCCCAAGCCACTTTAGAGGCTGCGCTGGCCGAGTCTCTGGGTGCATTGACATCCCTTGGCCGGGGGACACCGCGTTTGCTCTCCATGACTCAGGACGCCCTGCCCCCGGAGTCCAGCCCGCACTCGTTCAGCCTGGAATTTCGCGCGGCCAGCGGCACTGCGGCTATATCGGCCATGCTGTATGCGGATTCGCTGGGACTTCTGGTCCTTGCAGGGCTGGTAGGTAAACGCAAGCCGGCACCAGGCGTTCTGGATGATCAACTGCTGCTGAGACTACCGGCCGAGATTGGATATACCCGTCTTCCCGCCGATGAACTGCAGAGCCTGGCCAGTGGCGACGTGGTGCTGATGGACACTTGCCACCTTGGCGCAGAGCGCACACTTTGCCTGAGTGCTGACGGCCTGGCAGGTTTGATCGTCCACCTACCGCCCGCTTTGAACGTCACGGAATGTCAAGACGCATTCCATCATTCAACTTCGCAAATGGCGGATCTTTCGCCAGAAGACGCGCCGGATGTCCCGGCAGAGCCATCGTCAGCGACTGACAGCCGAGCTGCACAGCCTGCCGCGCCCACCCTGACCGTGATTCAAGCCTGGAACTCTCTCATGCCACCCGAAGAACCCTCGTCTCAAAGTACTGCTTCACTTGCTGGCGTGCCGATTCGCATGTCTTTCGATCTTGGCGAAGTTTCAATGACGGTTGCAGAGGCGCGCGCCTTGCAACCCGGACAGGCCATTTCGCTTGCAAGGCCGTTGGCCGGTGTCGTTCGCATACGTGCCAACGGCGCTCTGGTAGGCGAAGGCGACCTGGTAGAGATTGACGGGCAGTTGGGTGTGAGCATTCGCACGCTATTTCCTGCCAGTGCGCAAGAGGCCGAATGAACCAGGGTTTCGATCCGATCACGCTAGCGCTTTTGCTGGCGTTGATGGCGCTACTACCCACGGTGGTGGTGGCTACGACTTCATTTTTGAAGATCACTGTGGTGATGGCGCTGTTGCGCAATGCCCTTGGGGTTCAGCAGGTTCCTCCCAACCTTGCGCTACACGGCATTGCCCTGATTCTTACGGCCTACATCATGGCGCCCATTGGGACCCACATGTATGACCGTCTGTCTGCCAAGCCGGAGACCATGACCAGTGTGACCGCCATGGTGGATGGCGTGCGCGAAGGCGCTGAACCGTTGCGTGAGTTCATGCTGCGCAACAGTCGAGCCGAGCAGCGTGACTTCTTTGTGCGCACGGCCAAACGCTTGTGGGGCCCCGAGCTTTCAGCTGGTGTCACCGAGCGCGATTTCATGGTGCTCATGCCTGCCTTCATGGTGTCGGAGTTGACTGCGGCGTTTCAGGTGGGATTTTTGCTCTACCTGCCGTTCGTGGTCATTGACCTGATCGTCTCCAACATCTTGCTGGCCATGGGAATGATGATGGTCTCTCCGGTGACCATCTCACTGCCGCTCAAGCTGTTTCTCTTTGTCATGCTCGATGGATGGTCTCGATTGATCCAGAGCCTGATTCTTTCCTATGTCTGAGAGGTCAAGGCCACATGCAATCCGTTGATGTCGTCGCTTACTTTACCCAGGCGCTGTATCTCACGCTCTGGCTTTCCTTGCCTCCCATCGTGGTGGGCGCTCTTGTGGGGACCTTGTTCTCACTGTTCCAGGCGCTCACGCAGATCCAGGAGCAGACCTTGTCTTTTGGCGTCAAGCTGATCGCAGTGACGGTCACGATCTTGCTCACCGCCCGTTGGATGGGCGGCGAGTTGTACAACTTTGGCGCCCAGATATTCGACGCCATGGCTCACGTCGGGCGCTGAACGCGCGAGAAGCCATCTTGGACTTTCTGAATGCTCCGCTCACCTATGAAGACGCCAGGACTTACGTCCTGGCGCTCTCCATGACGCAGCCGCGCATTCTGGCCATGTTCATGGTTTTGCCGCTATTTAACGCCCAACTCGTGCCAGGTCTGGTGCGTTTTGCCATCTCCGGCGCCCTCGGTCTGCTGGCCATGCCATTGGTAGCGGATCAGGTGAGAATCGTAGGCACCTCTGGGCCCGCTTTCTGGGCCCTTGTGATTGTCAAGGAAGTGTTCGTCGGGTTCGTCATGGGGTTTATCGTGGCCATCCCGTTCTGGATTTTTGAGGCTGTGGGTTTTCTGATCGACAACCAGCGCGGCGCAAGCATCTCCGCTACGCTGAACCCGATCACGGGCAACGACTCTTCGCCGATGGGAATCCTGTTCAACCAGGCTTTCATCGTCTTCTTCATGGTCTCAGGCGGATTCGCTTTGATGCTGGCCATGCTCTACGATAGTTTCCAGCTCTGGAGTGTCACCGGATGGATGCCGCACCTTCGGGCGGAGTCCGCGCCACTGCTGCTTGATCTGCTCAACCGCCTTATGCGAATGGCGATGCTGCTGGCAGCGCCGGCCATCGTGGCTATGTTCCTGGCCGAGCTGGGCCTTGCGCTGGTGAGCCGTTTTGCACCGCAGTTGCAGGTCTTTTTTGTGGCAATGCCGATCAAGAGCGGACTGGCCCTGCTGATTTTGGTGCTTTACGCCGCCACTTTGTTTGAATACGGCGCCGAACTGGTGGAATCTGTTTCGGACGTCATGCCGTTTCTCAGCGAGCAGTGGTCACCACCTGCGGGGGCACGATGAGCGAAAAGACCGAGCAGCCCACCGCCAAACGCTTGCGCGATTCGCGTAAGAAAGGCGAAGTAGCCTACAGCAAGGATTTCACCCAGACGGTTCTGATCGTGGCGATTTTCGGCTACATGCTGACCGCAGCAGGATTTCTGATGGAAGACCTGATGGAGATGATCTTGCTGCCCACCACATTGATGGAGATGCAGTTCGAGGACGCCGCAGACATTCTCATCACCAAGTTGGTGAATGAAGCTGCATGGTTTTTATTGCCATTCCTGGGAATCATCCTGGTCTTGGGCATCTTCTCGGACGCGCTTCAGGTCGGCCTTGTACTGGCGTTCGAGAAGCTCAAGCCATCAGGCAAGAAATTGAACGCGATCACCAATCTGAAGAACATTTTCTCCAAGAAAAATTTCGTGGAGTTCTTGAAGTCGTCCGTCAAGATCGGATTTCTGTCTGCCCTGCTTTGGCTTTTGTTGAGAGACGCGTTTCCGATCATGACGAGCATTCCGCAGGCGGGGCTTGCTGGCATGGGACAGATCGTGGGATCTCTCATCAAGACGATGCTTATCTACATTGGCCTGGCCTATGCAGCCATATCATTAGCGGACTTCGTGTGGCAGCGACATAGCTACCGCAAGGGCTTGATGATGTCCAAGAGCGAGGTCAAGCAGGAATACAAGCAAATGGAGGGCGATCCCCTCATCAAGCACAAACGCCGGCATCTGCATCAGGAAATGCTGCAAGAAGGCGCTGTGCAGAGTGCTCGAAAGGCCACCGTGCTGGTGACCAACCCCACCCATCTTGCAGTGGCCCTGCATTATGAGGAAGGTGAGACACCGCTACCTGTGGTGCTGGCCATGGGTGAAGGCGCTTTGGCCGAGCGCATGCGACAAGCGGCGCGCGATGCTGGTGTGCCCGTCATGCAAAATATCCCGCTTGCGCGCGCGCTCACAGAGCAATCAACCGCCGGCCAGTACATCCCGTCTGAGCTCGTTGAGCCTGTCGCCGAACTGCTACTGCTGCTTCGGCGTTTGGTGGCGGAAGGCACCCCACCCACCGATTGAATTCACGTCCAGACTCAATGAGCCATTCTCGTTTTTCATTCGAACAGTACCCAAAAGGCGTGCTGTGCGTGCTGTGGTTTCCGCGCACCTTATTTTTGCAAGTATGTTTACGATTAGTCCACTCGCAAACACCTCTCGCACCCGCATTCCGGAGAACACATGATTCTTGCTGAGTACGCTGCCACGCTTGGCGGAGACACCCCGTTTTCCGGCACGCGCCTGATGATGACGGTCGACGATGTGTATCACCTGCAACTGCTTGCGCGCCAGGATGGACGAGTTCTGCTGCGCACGCGGCTGCTAAGGTTGCCCGAACCCGGCCCCGCGCGAAACGAAGTTTTGCGCCAGTGCGGCGAGTTGGCGTGTGGCCGTATGATCACGGCCCCGGTCAGTTGCGCTATTGACAAGACTGAGCGCAACCTGTGGCTGCAACAACTGTGCGAAGCCGGCACCACCCAAATGCTAGACGAGCACGTAGGGTCCTTCGTCAACGAGCTCGCCTTCTGGCGTAGCGCGGTGCGGTCTGATTGAATGCCCATGCGCTCACTGAAATTGCCGCTATTTCCCCTGTCACGGTCTTACCTGGCCACCGTCGTCGCCGCCTTCATGCTTGCGGCGGCGCCTTGTGCGCACGCGGGCCAGCCCCCCTGGAGCGACGCCTCCTACAACTACTACGCGGACAAAGAAACCCCGCTGGCCAACGTGCTGCGCGAGTTTGCGGGCTCGTTCAGTTTGACGCTGGACCTTTCGAAACAGGTCACAGGCAACGTCAACGGTCGGTTTCAGGCACGCAGCCCCACCGATTTTCTCAACCAGTTGGGTGGGGTGTACGGTTTTCAGTGGTTCACTCACGCGGGTACGCTGTTCATCAGCCGAACCAACGAGATCGCGACGTCCAGCATCAACAGTTCGGGTGCCAGCATCGGAGCGATGCGTCAGGCCCTCACGAGCCTGGGCGTGCTGGACCCCCGCTTTGGGTGGGGTGAGCTGCCCCAGCAAGGTCTTGCCCTCGTGTCCGGTCCTCCGGCGTATGTGGCCATGGTCAAGCGCACCGTTGAAAGCCTGCCTCTGGTCGCTGGCGGGCAACAAGTTGCCGTTTTCAGGCTCAAGCATGCTTCGGTAGACGATAGGACCATGACCTACCGGGACCGGCAGATCACGACGAAAGGCCTGGCACAGGTGCTGCGTGATCTGGTCACGAATGACTCGGCCTCCGTGCCTTCGCCCAACAATGACGCTGTGGGACGCCTGGCCGCCCCGCTGAGGGCGAGCGGCAACCCACAACTGGGCCCACTGCGGAGCGTGGACTCTCCAATGACGCCGGCTGCAACGCTGGGAAATCAATCACTCGGAGAAGGCCTGAGCGCCGACGGCGTCACACGAGACGGGTCAGCCAACGTCGTGGCCTTACGTCGCCGCACGCCATCGATTCAGGCTGATTCACGCCTTAACGCGCTCATCATTCAGGATACGCCAGAGCGCTTGCCAATGTTCAAGGCATTGATCGAGCAGCTTGACGTGCCAACCGCCTTGATTGAGATCGAGGCGCTCATCATTGATGTCAACTCTACCCGCCTGGACGAGTTGGGAATTGCATGGGGTGGCCGCAAGGGCGGCCTGGCAGCCGGCTTTGGAGATGTATCTGCGAACTCAGGCGCTCTTACCATTTCAGCCGCTGCACGCGGCAGCGGAATCAGCACCACTTCCACGGTGCTGGACGCTGGCAACTACCTGGTGACTCGAATCCGAGCGCTGGAAAGCCTTGGAGAAGCGACCATACAGTCACGGCCATCGATACTGACGCTGGACAACACAGGTGCCTTGCTCGATCTGTCGGAAACCTTCTACATACGCGCCAGCGGCGAGCGCGTGGCGACGGTGACGCCTGTGACCGTGGGCACCACGCTCAAGGTGACTCCGCGTTTCATCAGCCCAAGCGGCATTGGCCCCACAGTGCAACTGGATGTGGATATCGAAGACGGTCAGATCCAGGACCGTGAAATCGAGAATCTGCCCACAGTACGGCGCAGTACCGTCAGTACACAGGCCTTGGTGGGTGAGAACCAGACATTGCTGATTGGCGGCTACAACACGCAGTATGTGACTCAGGCGAACGACCGTATTCCTGTACTTGGCTCCATTCCTGTCGTAGGTGCACTCTTCTCGCACAAGGTCAATTCTTTGCAAGCGCGTGAAAGGCTGTTTCTTATCAAGCCACGCGTTGTGACGCTGCCTGATCCGGAGCCCGCCGTGCTGCCAGGTGGTCCTGTGCCGCGCATCAGCGCGCCAGTAGGCCGCGACCCGTCGGGCGATGCATCTGCTTATCAGCCCTCCCCCCCGCCCGACTACCCTGCTACGCTGATCAATCCACCTCCAAGAGCCTTCCCCCTGGCAAGGCCACTTGGTTCGCCAAACCGGAAGGAGCCGGTTCGCACCTTTCCGGCCTCTGGAGAGAACGATCTCGGCACCATGAATTAACAGGCAGGTTGTGGCTCACGGGTGCAAGCACTTGCGCATCCGTTGGCAAATCCGATTCGAGAAAAACCTCATCTGCGCCACGACGTTGACTTCATCATCTGTAACTCGCCCTTCCGCGACGGCCACCCCTCCTGCACGGCGGAGACGGGTTAGCGGAGCCACGTGGGCGCTGGCGCTCGGGTGGATGCTTATCGGCCATATTTTCACGGGGCATGCGCTCGGCCCTCAAAAGACTTACACCATTGCCATGGTGCTTTCACGCGACGAGCAAAATATCGAAGCCGGCTTTCGGGACTATCTGGTGAAAAGGGGTATGCCCGTCAAATTCGAGAGCGTGCACTATTCGGACCGTCCTGAAGACGGCCCCGCACTCATAGAGACAGTGCGATCGCTCCAACCCGATCTGATCTATTCCTGGTCTACCAGTACCACGCTGGCACTCGCGGGAAAATATGATGCTGCCGATGCGGCCACATACATTCGCGACATCCCCATCGTCTTTACCGAAGTCACAGATCCTGTCGGGTCGGGCCTGTTGCAGCAGTTGGCCCCACCAGAGCGCAACCTCACTGGTGTAAGCCATGTCGCGCCTCTGGCTGCGCAGCTCAAGGCCATCAGCAGTTACCGGCCCTTTCAGCGTTTGGGCTACATCACGAACCCGGTCGAATCCAACACGCAGAGCATCGCAAAGGCGTTGCATCGGGTGGCGGCACAAATGGGTTTTGAATTGCTGGAGGAAACGCTCCCCCTGAATACCAACGGGGAAGCGGACGCCCTTGCTCTTCCGGGCATCATCCAGCGGCTGGCTTCCCGGAAAGCCGATTTTTTGTACATCGCGCCCAGTTCCTTTCTGGCCCTCACGCACCGAGATCTGGTTACCAAGTCCGCCATTGAAGCTGGAGTGCCGACCTTCTGCACGACCGAGAGCATCGTACGGCAATCCCAGTGCATGTTCGGCCTATTCGCAAATGGCGCCAACGTAGGGAGGTTTGCCGCCTACAAAGCCAGCCAGATCCTAATTGACCAGATTCCGGTAGAAACTATCCCCGCTGAGCCGCTTCAACGGTTTTCGCTTCTGATCAATATGCAGACGGCCAAGAAACTGGAGCTTTATCCGCCATTGGTCCTGCTTAACGTGGCGGAGGTGATCAAATGAACCCCGCAGAAAAGTCTGGCCCCACTGATTGGCGAGCTCCGAGCATCACCTTCGCTGCCTGCCTGGAAGTTGCAGGCCGCTGGTGGGTGGTCGCCATGTGCGGTCTGCTGCTATTAGCGGCACTCTTGCTAAGTTTGCAGCGCTCACAAGCGCAGGAGTTGCGCGAGGCCCGTTTGGAGATTGCACTCCAAGGAATAAAGGAACGTCTGGAAACCAGTCTTGCCTTGGGGTTTGAGCTGATCGACAGCCAACAGGCGCAAGCCTTGCTGGAAGACCTGCTCTCTGACGACCCTTCTTTGCTTTCTGCAGAAGTGTTCGATGCCAATGCCTTGTCTCTGTTCAACACGGACCGGGGCGCCATTGGTGACCGCGTGCCTTCCAATTGGCTTACCGCCAGCGCACGCAGCCAGTCGGCGCGTGGCAGGGGTGAGTCTGGAAGCATCGCCGCGGCGTCTTGGTCGGTAGCCAATGAAGATGGTTTCACTTTGGGCTTGCCCATCAGAGGCCCGTTCGGAGAAATTGCGGGTCATATCAGTATCACCTCGCCAAATCCGCCCTCGCCTTCACCCTGGTATCTGCTGGGAGTCACGCTGGCAGGCGGTCTTTGCGTGAGCGCCGCCTGTTTACTGCTTGCGGTTTGGCTACTGCGAGGCCTGGCCCGCTTACGGGACAACGCAGCTATGGAACAAGCGGCCTTACGCCTGAGAAGCACCGAAGCTCGCATGGAAGCAGGGCTTGAAGCTCTCAAGCGCAACGAGGATGACCACTGATGTCTCCGGTGCAATTGGCACGGCGATTTGCCATGGCAGGGCTCGCTCTGCTCACACTGATGGGCCTGATGGTGAGCTGGGTCGCCATCTCTCAGTTGCGGGACACGGCCTACCACGAGGCCGATGCGCGTGCCCACCTTATCGCAGAAGAAGTCGCAGACCAGATTCAGCTGGCCATTGATGTCGGCGTTCCTGTTGATCAATTGGAGGGCGTTGAAGACCTCTTCAACCAACGCGCAAAGGGCTTTTCCGCTATTGTTCGGATAGCACTCGTGGATCAGAAAGGCCAAATTCTCACTCAAAAAGGTGCACCTGGTCCAGATACTCTGCCGCTCGTGGTGGTCCCCATTACGCATGAAGGTGCTGCAGTGGCTAGCCTGGAGCTGCTCTGGCGCCAGCCGAGGGTGTCTGCGCTACTGCTGCCTTGGGGCTTGCCCGTGGCCGTGTTGATCGCGCTCATCGCAGGCCTGGCCAATGAAGCGCTGCGGTTCGCCTTGACCGGCGTGGTGCTCAGGCGCGAGCGGCTCATACTTGAGAGCTGTGAACGCATTGCCGCAGGCGATCTGGCGACTCGCCCGCCTCGTGTCAGTCGCAGGTATTTTGACAGGCGCCTGCCATGGTTGGTTGAGCAATTGCGCCATGCCAGCGAACAGCACTTGCGCGTTCAACGCCTGGCCCAATCACTCAGGCAGACCGAACCGGATTTTGAGAAACGCCACGCGCTGGACAGAGTACTGACGGAGACCATAGGGGATGACCGTTTTGACATGCCCCACCCTGGTGGCGAGGTCCAAGCAACTGCGAACAGCCTCGCACCGGAGCTTGCACCCGATAGTGCACACTTGGTGGCCGCCCCCCTCCTCAGTGCAAAAGCAGCACACCAACGCTGGCGCGGCGTCATGCTAGGCCTGCTCGCCTCGTCACCCATGGCAATACTGCCAGGCTATCCGTTTGCGCTGACCGCCGCTGGCGCACTGACTTTGCTGGCCGTCCTGGTGGTTATCTCCTACCGCTTCGGTTGGTTGAAAAACACGGTGTATGCATGGTATGGGTTGCTGCTGGGTAGCGCGGTGTTCGGGCTGGGGCTCGGCTTGCTGGCACAAATAGCCGCGGCGCCACGAATGTTTCAACTTTGGGACGGGCTGGGCTATGCCATCCTCGCCGCTTGTGGCATTGCGGCCCTGCTCCTGCCGCTTTTAGGCCCTCGAGCGCCAGTCTCCGCGCACCAATCTGCGGAAGGTCGGCATGCAGCTTAAGACTCGCATCACGGTCCTTATGCTCGTTTCAACGACGGCGCTATGGCTCATTGGGAGCGCGTGGGAATGGCAACGCGACGGCGAGATGACGCGTCGCTACAACCAAGTATTGTTGCAATCTCAGTCGATCGCCTGGAACAAGCTGCAAGCGGAATCTGCGGGCAGATTGCAAGCAGCCCTCACCGAAGCCTTGGCAAAGCCGGAAGTCACCCAAGCCTGGATCAAGCGCGACCTTGAGGCCCTCGGTGCCGCTATACGGCCCATTCTTGAGCAACATCCGGGTTGGCGTGCGGATTGGTACGATCAAAAACGTGTGCTGGCCCATACCAGCTCCACTGCGTTGCAACAACAGCCCATGGTGGACACGGGCTGGCTGACGCGCTCACTTTCCACCGACGAACTACAGACCGGGCTCAGCCAGTCTTCGCGCGAACGGTATTACTTGTTGGCGCTACGCAGGTTCGGGCCAGAAAGTGCCCCAGGCATCCTGGCTATCGGACAGAGCCTGGGGTATCTGATGCCCGAGATGACGCGCACTGTGGCTGGCGAAAGCTTCATCATCAACTTGCGTGGCCGCGAGATCTCTGGAAGGCTACCGGGGCTGGTCAGCGACGACGGTCAGGCTCTAATGACAAGACGCTCCAACGTCGCCCAGACATCCTCTCCAGACGGTCGGCACTGGATGACAGCAACCACGCCCCTTGTGGGATTCAACGGCCGCCCGATTGGAGCTGTCCTGACGGCGTGGGACATCACAGAACAGGAGAACGAGAACCGACGAATGGACCTCTTGGCTTTGGGAGGAGCCCTGCTTGTTCTGGCCCTGCTGGGCTCGGCAGTATTTGCCTATCTCCGGCATGCGCTGGGTCCGCTGGCACGCTCTGTTGGGGTGCTTGATAAATTGGCGAGCGGAGACCTGCGCGCCACCCCCGATGAGGACGACCAGGCGTTACCCGATGAAGCAGGTCAGATCGCTCGCAGCGTGGCCGCGCTGCGCGACGAAATGTTCAACCTTCAAATGCTGCGTGATGAGAGGTTGCGCACGCACCAGCAACAGGAGCGGCTGATTCGCGGTCAATTGCGCCAGCTTGCAGACACGTTAGATGAGCAAGCGCGCATGGAGGTTTTGACGGCACTGGAGCCGCCACCTGAGGCGCCCTCCTTGCAGACAGACAACTCACTCGTCAAATTGGCCGGTGTGCTGGGGCGTATGTCCGACCTGGTGACCACGCAGCAGCATCGTCTGGTGGGACTTCTTCACAAGCTGCGCGAGGCCATGGCTCAGCAAGCCACCTTGATCAGTTTGCAACAGGAACTGGAAATTGCCCGCACGATGCAACTGTCGATCTTGCCGCGATCTGCGCCGCCCACCGACGCAGCGGCGGTGTCGGCTCTGATGGTGCCAGCGAAAGAGGTGGGCGGCGATTTCTACGACTACTTCCTCATGAAAGATGGCCGTCTGGCCATGGTGGTGGCCGACGTATCCGGAAAAGGTATTCCCGCAGCATTCTTCATGGCCATATCGCGGACGCTGCTGAAGAACATTGCGCAGTTTTTGCAGGAACCTGCCGACATCATTGAACGTCTGAACGAGCAGCTGTGCGCAGAGAACGAGCAGATGATGTTCGTGACAGTATTCCTGTGCTTGCTCGACTTGGAGAGCGGGGCACTCGATTACGTCAACGCAGGCCACAACCCTCCCCTGCTGATGCGTGCGGATGGAACCGTAGAAGCCATGCCACGCGGCCAGAACATGGCCCTGGCTGTGATGGAAGACATCAAGTTCAAACAGGGACGTGTCCTGCTGAGCCCTGGCGATACGCTGCTCCTCTACACCGATGGCGTCACAGAAGCTTCCAACCCCGAAGGAAGCTTGTTTGGTGAGTCCAGACTCAATGCACTGGCCAGCGAATACAAAGCTCCCAATGACGACTTTCCCGAGACTTTGCTTGAAGCCGTGCGGCAGTTTGAAGCTGGAGCGCCTCAAACGGACGACATCACCTGCGTGACTGCCAGGTTCCTGGGTTCCACGCGCCCTTCCGACCCCGAAACGACTGAGATCTAAAAAAACCCTGGCTCGGACATAGCATCCAAGCCAGGGTGTCGGTTTCGCGTTCGAGGCAATGCCCCGATGGCGATTAGTTCAGCGCTGTTTTCTTGCCGTTTTTATAGACAGAAAGCGTGATGGTGGGGTTCTTCATCTCGCCATTGGGTTGGAACTGAATGACCGAAGTCACGCCTTTGTAGTTCGATTCGACCAATTTGGGGGTGTAGACCTTGGGGTCGACCGAATTGGCACGCTTCATAGCATCAGCCAGCAACATGGCAGCATCGTAGGTATAGGGGCTGTAGATCTGGAACTGATTTGGGAACTCAGTGTCGTAGCGCTTCTTCCATTCAAGGCCGCCAGGCATTTTCTGGATGGAAGATCCGCCATCGGCGCAAACCACGTTGTTCAGAACTTTGGAGTTGGCTGCCAGTTCGCTCAGCTTCTGTGTGCAGATACCATCGCCGCCAAAAAATTTGACGTTGCTCATGCCCAGTTGCTCAAGCTGGCGCAGCATGGGGCCGCCTTGGGCATCCATGCCACCGTAGAACACGGCATCAGGAGCCTTGGCCTTGATGGCGGTCAAGATGGCCATGAAGTCAGTGGCTTTGTCCGTGGTGAATTGGCGATCGACCACCTGAATGCCCTTGGATTTGGCTGTTCTTTCGAAGATGTCAGCCACGCCCTGGCCGTAGGCCGTACGGTCGTCAATCACCGCGACCTTTTTCAGCTTGAGGGCATCAGCAGCATAAAAGGCCAGACCAGCGCCCAAAGAATTGTCATTGGCGATGATGCGGTAGGTGGTCTTGTAGCCCGGCTTGGTCAGGTCTGGGTTGGTCGCGGCGCCAGTCACATGAGGAATGCCGCAGTCGTTGTAGACCTTGGAGGCTGGAATAGTGGTGCCTGAATTCAGGTGGCCGACCACACCGTTGACCTTGGCGTCGCACAATTTCTGTGCAGCTGCCGTGCCTTGCTTAGGATCTGCAGCATCGTCTTCTGACTGCATTTCCCACTTGATCTTCTTGCCGCCAATGACGATGTTCTGCTTGTTGAGGTCTGCCACGGCCATGCGAACACCGTTTTCGTTGTCCTTGCCGTAGTGGGCCTGCGGGCCGGACATAGGCGCCACGCTACCAATCTTGACCACCTGCGTATCTTGCGCAAACGCCATACCGGACACGGTTGCCAAGGCGGCGACGGCCACCATACTCATCTTCAGTTGCATAAAGCCTCCAGATTGAAATGGTTGAACTTGATTTGTGCTCAACGGGCGTAAACGTTAACGCAAATTTCGGGCCAACAACATAGGGAACACGCTAGGGCCGCCGTTCCTTATGGTGTCAACCGAACGGGGAACAAGAGCAGGATGAAACTGCCGAGGGTCAAGCCAGTGCGCGAGCACAACAGTGCACGCGATTTACCGCCGCTGCGCACCGAGGTGCGGAGAGTTTGAGGTGGGTCAACCCCTATAGACAAGGGGTTTGGTTCAATTCACTGGTCAGCCTTTAAAACCATGCACTGCTCGTAAAAGTGCCCTAAGGAAACCATATGAAAAAAATTCTGATCGCTCTTGCTGCAGCGACTAGCGCCTTGACTACTGGAGCTGCGCTAGCTCAATCTGTGGATGGCTCCAGCCCCTGGATGGTGCGTGTGCGTGCGGCTCATCTGGCCAGTGATAACGGCGGCCCCGCAGGAGACGCCGGGGTCAGCGTGAACAACAAATGGATGCCTGAAGTGGATGTGTCTTACTTCTTCACGCCCAATATTGCAGCCGAATTGATTTTGACTTATCCGCAAAAACACACCGTTCGCCTGGGTGGCGACAGCATAGGTTCGCTCAAGCATCTGCCGCCTACGCTGCTGGCACAGTACCACTTTACCAATTTCGGTGCGTTCAAGCCCTATGTGGGTGCAGGGGTGAACTACACGCGCTTTTCTAACGTGGATATTTTGGGCGGTACGGTGAGTGTGAGCAAAAACAGCTGGGGTCCTGCGCTTCAGGTCGGCTTTGACTATGCGTTGAGTAAGAACTGGTCTTTGAATTTCGACGTGAAGAAGGTCTATATCGAGACGAATGTGGGGGCCGGGATCGGGAAATTTAAGGTTGACCCGGTGTTGGTCAGTTTGGGGGTTGGGTATCGGTTTTGAGGTTGGCCCTCACCGGATGGCCGGCCCCCGGTTGGCCGGCCCCCGGTTGGCCGGCCCCCCCGAAACACTGACCTCGGGCGCTCTGCGGCGTTGATTTTTTTGCCAATAGCACGAGCTATTGGCTGTAAAACTCGCCTTGCAGCCCATCCCGAGGCCAGCGCCCGGCATCCGCGATGGGTTTTGCAGAGGCTCCCTAGCGCCGCTCGGGATTGGCAGCTGCCTTGGCTACCGTTTCGCGCACCACTTCCGCTACCGCCTGCCGGATGCGGGCATTGAGGATGGGCATCTGCTCATGCAGCACGTGTGCAATGGTCTCGCTAAGCCTGGCATCCAGCTCGGGGCCCATGCGGGCGAGCAGTTCGATCACCGCCGTATCGGGCAGGTAGACACTCCGCTCTTCGGACAAAGGCGCTCGAAACCCGGGCTCAATGGCCTGGTCGTACCTTGCATTGACCGGTTGGCTCGTTGATTGATACCCCGGCTCGTACGCAGCTTGGTGTGCGACTTGATTGGACGATGGCGGGTTTGCCTGGTGTGATGACGCACCTGCAGTGTGGTCTACAGGGTAGTCTATAGAGCGGTCCAGATATGACTGATCTTCAGATGAATCGTCAGGCTGAGCCAGCAGCGGGACTGCAGGGTGGTCTGCGGCGACATCTGACAACGAATCGTGCGGCACTTGATCAGGTGCATTGCTGCCCCCTCCTGCAGGAACGAAGATTTCCGTCAACGTCGGCACGAAGCGGGGTGGCTGCCGGGAGGGTGGGGGCTCGTCCAAAGGCATGGCTCAACTTAGTCCGTGTAGATTTGACGTTGCATGATCCCGGGTCTTTGAAGTGTTTTTCACCGGGCAACTAAAGGCTTAAGCGCGCGTAAGGCCATGCTGTTCAATGGCGTAGCCGCGGCTGGCGTAGTGACGCCAGCGCTGGCGAGCACTCGCGCGATCGGTTTCGTCCTGGCTTACAAGCTCCAGCAGGCGCTCGAAGCGCTCGAACCCTTCAGGTACGTCTTGCCCCAGGTGCAGGAGCACCTGGGTATGGGGTAAGCGGCTGGCGTCCAGTGCCAGGACGATGGGGGTCGCTGCCAGTATGGAAGGCTTGGCTGAAGCGGCGCAGTGCGGTATGAAATCCAGCGCAGAGAAGGTCCAAAGCGCTGCATTCAGGGCCAGCAAAGTTTCTTTATCACCCAATACGCCCACTTTGGCTCCGGCGCTGTACGCCTTGCGCAGCAATCGGCACGCGTAGCCCAGCTTGTCTGGTACGTTGAAGTGAAACTCCACTCCGGTCATCTGGGGAGCCTCACAGACTCAAGCACGCTTTTTCTTGCCTTTGCTGGAATCCCCGGTCTTTTTGTCGACCCTTTTCTCGGCCTGCACCGGCTCACCTGCCTGGGACAGCAGATATTGCACAAGCAAGCCCACAGGCCGGCCCGAGCCACCTTTGGCGGCGCCACCTTTCCAGGCTGTGCCCGCGATATCGAGGTGAGCCCAAGGGGTGTCTTCAACGAAACGTTGCAGGAATTTCGCCGCCGTCACAGCACCAGCGGGGCGCCCCCCGACGTTGGCCACATCGGCGAAGTTAGTCTTCAGGCCTTCAGCGTATTCGTCGTCCAGCGGCATGCGCCAGCACAGATCCTGCGCTTTGGTGCCGGCTTGCATCAAAGCGTCCGCCAGGTCATCGCGATTGGAAAACAGGCCGCTGCGTACACCGCCCAGCGCAATCACACAGGCGCCCGTGAGCGTGGCGATGTCGATCATGGTGCGTGGCTTGAACTTTTGCGCATAGGTGAGTGCATCGCACAGCACCAGGCGGCCTTCCGCGTCGGTGTTCAGGATTTCGATAGTCTGGCCACTCATGCTGGTGACCACATCCCCCGGTTTGACGGCTCGGCCATCCGGCATGTTCTCGCAGGCAGGAATCAGCCCGACGACGTTGATGGCGGGCTTCAGCTCAGCCAGGGCGCGGAAAACACCCAGCACGCTGGCGGCGCCGCTCATGTCGTACTTCATCTCGTCCATCTCTGGAGCTGGCTTGAGTGAAATACCACCGGTATCGAAAGTGATGCCTTTTCCTACCAGCGCCACTGGCGCACTGGATTTACCGGCACCGTTGTAGCGCAGCACGATCAGGCGAAGTTCCTGCTCAGATCCCTGGGCGACAGCCATGAAGGCGCCCATGCCCAGCTTGCTGACTTCCTTGGGGCCCAGAATTTCGCAGTCAAACCGGTCGCCTTTTCCAAGTTCACGCGCAGCTTCCGCCAAATGCACGGGCGTAGCGTGGTTAGGCGGGCGATTGGCCCACTCACGTGCCAGCTCAACGCCGCGCAAGATGGCAACCGTTTGTTCAAAAGTGTCGCGAACCGTGGCGGCGTCAGGCACACCCAGTTGCACGCGAGCCAGCTTGCTGGGCTCAGCCTTGCTTTTGGTCGCGGTGTAGACGTAGGTGGCGTCAGACGCAGCCTGCAGAGCTGCTTGGACCGCGGCGCCCTGGGGAGTCGCAGCAAAGCAAATGACCAGTTCCTTGACAGAGGATCCCTTGAGTGCGGCCATCGCCGCCAGAACGGCCTTGCGCACGGACGCTGGAGATCCATCGCCAATACCCGCCAAAATCAGCCGGGCAGAAGTCACCCGTGCTGCGCCATAAGCCTGGAGCAAACCGCCCTCGGCTTTGAAGTCTCCGGCATCGATAGCTCGGCGGATCAACACCGAAACGGCGTCTTCGCCCAGCTCAAAGCTCTCGGAAACCAATACGATGAGTGCGCCGGATTTCACGGAAGCAGCCCCATCCAAGCGCAAGGTCTTCAACTCGAAGTTCATAATCTACCTTTTCCTTTCAGCCGATGTTATTCCATTCGTCGTTTCGCAAGGAGCTCAACCGCAGTTTCGGTGCCACACTGGTGGTGCTGGTGACGATCGTGGTAACCATGATTCTGATCCGCACACTGGGGCAGGCCTCGGTCGGCAGAGTGAATCCCTCCGAGGTTTTTCTCGTGATGGGCTTCACCGTGCTGGGGCAACTGCCCACCATTCTGACGCTGAGCCTCTTCATATCCGTGACCTCCACCCTCACGCGCATGTATGCGAGCAGTGAGATGGTGGTGTGGTTCTCCTGTGGGCAAAACCTGAGTTCATTTCTCAGGCCAATCATGCGCTTTTCCGCGCCTGTACTACTTGTAGTGGGTCTATTGGCATTGGTAGTCTGGCCCTGGGCCAACGTGCAGGTCCGGGAATTACGTGATCGCTACGAAAGCAGGGGCGATGTCGAGCGTGTGACTCCCGGACAATTCCAGGAGTCGCCGGGCGGCCAACGCGTGTTCTTCATTGACAAAGCCTCGGCAGGAAGCGAAACAGGCAGAAACATCTTCATCTCAGATGTGGAAAACCAGCGCGAGTCAGTCACATCCGCTCAAAGCGGAAGCGTCGAAGTGGTCCAAGGCGACCGCTTTCTCATGCTGAATAACGGGCAGCGCTTGCAGACGGACCTGGAAACCGGATCATCCCGGGTGAGCGAATTCGTAGAGTATGGGGTTCACGTGAGCGACCGTACTCTGGCCACCTCTACCGACGATTCACCCCGGTTCAAAGCCACTCCCGCGCTGGTCATGGAGCCGACGGTGCTCAACCTCTCCGAACTCTCCTGGCGCCTGGGCCTGTTGTTCGCAGCCGCTAATTGCGTGGTGATTGCGCTGGCTGCTACCAAGGTTAACCCGCGCGTAGGCCGCAGCGCGGGGTTGATCTTTGCGTTGTTTGTCTTTGTCAGTTACTACAACCTGGTGAACGTTGGCCAGTCCTGGATTGCCAACGGCCGGGTGAACTTCTTCGTGTTCGTGCTGGCCCTACACGGAAGCATCCTGCTGCTGGCGCTGACCTGGATGATGGTCAGGCAGGGCAACTGGCCTTCATTGGGCCGCCGAAAAGGACGGGCTGCATGAGCACGATACGTCGCCTCATCTACGGCGAAATCCTGCGTGCCGTAGGTTTCGTCATAGTGGCCTTTCTTCTGTTGTTCTTTTTCTTCGACTTCGTTGACGAACTCCAGGCCTTGAACCGTTTGGCGCCCCAGGGCTACACGCTTCCCATGGCCTTGCTGTATGTCACGTTGCTAGTGCCCGCGCACATGTATGAGTTGCTGCCGATAGCCGTGCTGATTGGAACCATCTATGTCATGGCCCGGTTGGCAGAAAGCTCGGAGTTCACCATTTTGCGGACCAGCGGTCTGGGGCCAGGGCGCGCTCTGGGCACACTGCTGACACTGGGGCTGGGCTTTGTTGCGCTGACCTTTATCTGTGGCGACTATCTGGCACCAGAAGCCAACCGCGCGGGCCAGATTCTCAAAGGAAGATTTTCCGGCGAACTGACGGTGGGCCAAACTGGCGCATGGCTCAAAGATCGGCAAGATGACCGCAGTTACTCCGTGAATGTGGCAGCGCTTTCCCCGTCGGGCAACATGAGCAACGTCAGAATTTTTGAGTTCGATGCGCAGGGCCGGTTGTTATCGACTACCAAGGCTGCTCAGGCACGCGTGGGCGACGATGATTCATGGACCTTGCAAAACGTTCAGCGCAGAGACTTCGAACTGGCCACGCAGAATGCATCGAGCGCACAGGCCAATCAAAGCCCGAGCGGCGACAAACGCCCCCAGGTGAGTAACTCTGCGTCGCCAGAGTTGCGCTGGCCCACGAGTCTATCCATAGACATGGTGGCCGCGGCCCTGCTGAGTCCTGACCGCATGCAGACGGTCGATCTGTTCCAGTACATCCGCCATCTGGATGACAACGGACAGAGCGCTCAGCGTTATGAAATCCAGTTCTGGCGCAAGGTGTTCTACCCGTTGAGTTGCCTGGTGATGATGGTGCTTGCCCTGCCCTTTGCCTACCTGCATTTCCGCTCTGGGAACATCACAGGTTATGTGTTCATGGGCGTGTTGGCGGGCATTAGCTTTTTCCTTCTCAACAACGTCTTCGGCTTTATTGGCAACCTTCGCAATTGGGAGCCCTGGCTGGCTGCGGCCGCGCCGGGCTTACTGTATTCGCTGATTTCACTGGGGGCG
This sequence comes from Comamonadaceae bacterium, assembly GCA_015999985.1. Lineage (GTDB taxonomy): Bacteria > Pseudomonadota > Gammaproteobacteria > Burkholderiales > Burkholderiaceae_C > Ottowia. Next base: position 440 of record JAECRA010000051.1, on the reverse strand, counting down.
TTTCGATGGCTGGTGGTGAGGCAATGAACGAAGCGCGGGCCATCGTACTGTTCGCTCACGGCTCTAGAGATCCCGCGTGGCGTGCACCTATCGAAGCGGTGGCCGATCGCATGCGGCAGATTCAACCTGGCTCACGCGTCGTCTGCGCCTACCTGGAACTGACGGAGCCCGACCTCCCCAGCACCGTAAACCAATTATTGACAGGTGGCGTGCGTGCGATCACCATCTGGCCCATGTTCCTGGGCACCGGACGACACGCACGCGAAGACCTACCCCGCCTGGTCGAAGAATTGCGCGCCCAACACCCTGAAGCGGAGTTCGTATTGCAAGCGGCCATTGGCGAGCACCCAGATGTGCTTGAGAGCATGGCGCGTTCGGCTTTAAGCTAGGGCGTGTTAACACTAAATTCGCCCCCGCGCCGGATTTTTCCGCCTCATAGT
>JAECRA010000050.1 GCA_015999985.1 Comamonadaceae bacterium | reverse complement strand
GTTCCCAAACGTCCACCGTCAGCAGCGGCGTGTCGCCGGTGGTCAGTGGGGTGCCAGCAGCGCCCATGTTAACGATGTCGACAGAGCCGTCAGCCTTTTTGACCAGCCAAGTCCAGCCGGAGCCGAAGTTGCCCATGGCGCTGGTGACAAATGCCTTTTTGAAGTCAGCGAAGCTGCCCCATTTCTTGGTGATCGCATCAGCGAGCGGGCCGGTGGGCTCTCCACCACCTTGGGGCTTCATGCAGTCCCAGAAGAAAGTGTGGTTCCAGATCTGGGCAGACTGGTTGTAGATGCCGCCGCTGGATTTCTTGATGACGTCTTCGAGTTCCATATTTTCGAACTCGGTGCCCTTTTGCAGCTCATTGAGCTTGTCGACATAAGCTTTGTGGTGCTTGTCGTGGTGATATTCGAGCGTTTCCTTGCTGTAGGCAGGTGCCAGCGAGTCATAAGGATATGGCAGTGGAGGAAGAGTGCGTTCCATTCGTGGGTCCTTTTCGTTAGTGGGTAATTCTTTGAGAGACAACTGCTGATGATAGGCGAGCCACCACACCCCATTGTAGGAATTCAGCGCGAACGCGCGCCCAGCACCGTCAGATCAACCTTGCCATCAGCAAGGGTGGCAGAAACCTTTTGACCAGGGCGCACGGCATCCGCATGCGTCACCGGGTGCGCGTTTTCGTCTTCCAGCCATGCGTAGCCCCGCTCAAGGACCCGCTGAGGATCCAGCCCGGACAAGCGCAAGGCGGCACGCTCGAGCCTCTCGCGAGCGGTCGCCAGGGTGCGTTCGGCCGAGACAGGCAAACGGGCTTCGGCGCGCGACAGACGCTCTTTCTCTCTCAAGAGCAAAGGCGCAGGCGCGCGCTTCAGGCGCTCGCCCAGCCGCAGCATCACAGCGCCTTCACGCTCCAACCGAAGGCGCGCCGCATGACCCAGGCGCTGTACCTGGCGGTCCAACAAACGACGTTCGCCTGCGAGCCTGGCTGAGGGACGGCCCAGCCGGCTTTGAGCGAAATCGAGTCGCTGGACTTCGGCATCCAGCCGGCGCCCCAGCGCCTGGGACATTCGCGCAGCCAGTTGCTCCTGCACACTCAGCAAGGTTTCACGCGGCATGCTGGCAAGTTCGGCCGCCGCTGTGGGAGTGGGTGCTCGCAAATCAGCGACGAAGTCCGCAATGCTGAAATCGGTTTCATGACCCACACCCACAATCACAGGCACCGGGCTTTGAATGATGGTCCGGGCCAGCGCTTCATTGTTGAAAGCCCACAGATCTTCGATGGAGCCGCCGCCACGCACCAGCAAAATGAGATCAACGGGCGTCGGATTCGATCCCGAAGGCGTCTGCGCCAGCGAATACAGGCTGGACAGTGCTTGAATCAGCGCCTCGGGCGCTCCAGCTCCCTGCACCGGGGCGGGCGCCAGCACCACCGGAATGTGCGGCACGCGACGGGCCAGCGCCGTCAACACGTCGTGCAGCGCCGCCGCACCTCGTGAAGTCACGATACCTATGCCTCGCGGCATGGCGGGAAGCGGCCGCTTGCGCGCAGCATCAAACAGCCCCTCTGCCTCCAGCTGCGCCTTCAAGCGCAGGAACTGCTCAAACAACTGCCCCTGACCGGCGCGCTGCATGGATTCGACGATCAGCTGCAGGTCTCCGCGCGCCTCATATACCCCCAGACGGCCTCGCACTTCCACAGCATCGCCTTCGCGCGGCTGGAAACTCAGCAAGCCAGCCGCACGGCGAAACATGGCGCATCGCAACTGGCCACCTTCGTCCTTGATCGAAAAATAACAATGCCCGCTGGATGCGCGTGAAAAGCCTGAAATCTCCCCGCGAACCGCTACAGGATTGAATCGCGCCTCCAAGGAGTCCGCCACAGCACGGCATAAAGCCCCAACTGGCCAGATAGACGGCGCCGCTGCTGCCTTTCGATTGAAAAACCCAGTATCCATGCCGCTTAGCCGGTGATTTTGCCGAACAAGGCCGCTTGACTATTCCACAGAAGCCCGCATAGCGGTCGAACACGCGCAGAACAGGCTGGAAACGCAGAGTCCTTCGTGCAAATCATTGATTTCATTGGAATTTTTTCTGCCTAGAAAATCATCAAAGTGTCACAAACGGCGTCAAACGGTCGTTTCAGGCGTTTATCAAGACACTTAATCACAAAGTTATCCACAGAAATTGTGGCTTGTTGAGCAGTGAATCACGACCGCAAGCACCACGCCAGCACTGGAGTGCTCACTCATGCGCAATCCATGCGCCATAATTGCTCGCATTCATAGTTTCCTGAAGTGGCGCCGTTTGGCGGCCCGCGGAGATACAAGCCTTGCTTTCGATCATACAAGCCGCCGGCTGGCCCATCTGGCCTCTCATTATTTGCTCCATTCTGGCGTTGGCCTTCATCGTCGAACGCTTCATCAAGCTCAAGCGCGCGCGCGTCATCACGCCCAATCTCACCGATGAAGCCATTGGCATCTCGCGAGACTCCGTGCCCACGCCTGACGTGATCGCCCAATTGGGCGACCACTCTGCGCTGGGTCAGGTACTGGCCTCCGGATGGCGGGCCATTGCCAGCAATCCTCAGTGCAGCGCCGAAGAAATGCGCGCCGCCATGGAAGCCGCCGGTCGCCAGGCAGCGCACCACTTGGAGCGCCGCTTACCGGCGCTGGCCACCATTGCCTCCGCGGCCCCCCTGCTGGGTCTGCTGGGCACGGTGATAGGCATGATCGAGATCTTCGGATCGCAGGCACCTTCTGGCTCGCTCTCCGGGGGCAACCCAGCTCAGTTGGCCCATGGCATTTCCATCGCGCTTTACAACACCGCATTCGGGCTGATCGTCGCTATTCCGGCACTGATCTTCTGGCGCTACTTCCGGGGGCGTGTCGATGAGTACGTGCTGGAACTTGAATTGGCAGCCGAGCGCTTCGCGCGCCACCTAGAGCGGCTTTGCCCTGGAAGACCCGAGGAGCCTTCGCGGTGAAGTTTCGGCCTCGCGCACCAGAGGAACCGGAGATCAACCTGATCCCGTTCATCGATGTATTGCTGGTGGTTCTGATTTTTCTCATGCTGACGACCACGTACAGCAAGTTCACCGAGATGCAGCTCACCCTGCCGGTGGCCAACGTAGACGCCCAAAAAGACCGTCCCAAGGAAGTGGTCGTTGCCGTAGCCGCAGACGGCCGCTACATGGTCAACCGCCAGCCTTTGGCCGGAAGGGGCGTGGATGCGCTGGCTGCTGCCCTGCGCGGCACCGCGGCCAAGGACGGCATTCTGATCATCAGCGCTGACGCCATGGCCAGCCATCAATCTGTCATCACTGTGATGGAAGCTGCGAGGCGCGAGGGGCTGATGCACATCACGTTTGCGGCACAGAATGCCCCCCCCTGAGTCGCTTCGCGCCTTCCCCTACGCCGGGCGCCCCCCTAGGGGGACGCCACCAGCGGCCTGGCAAAGCCAGCTCCGCGGTGGCACTGGCGTGGCTTGCTCCGCAGCCTCTCGGCGCGTTGCGCTTTCTGCCTTGACTGATGCTTGCGGGCGCAGTGTGTTCCGAAGCCTGTTGATTAAGTTCGGTTAGGTCTATGCGAGGCGGCCTGGAACGAACGCTGCTCGATAGCTGGCGGCAGCGCGGGGTGCTGGCTTGGGTGCTATGGCCCATTTCTCTGGTGTACTGGGGACTAGTCACACTGAGATGCGCGCTCTATAGGTTTGGGCTGCTGAAATCTGAGCGCCTTGGGGTGCCGGTGATTGTGGTTGGTAATGTAATCGCAGGTGGGGCGGGCAAGACACCTGTCACGCTGGCTATCGCTGAGCATCTGCGGGAGAGCGGGTGGCGGCCGGGGATCATTTCGCGGGGGTATGGGCGGCGTACAGACGATTGCCGTGAGGTGACGCCTGCGGATGACCCTCTTGATGTGGGCGATGAAGCGCTATTGCTGCGCCTCCGAACTGGGGTGCCGGTGTTCGTCGCCGCTCGGCGTGCGCAGGCAGGCCAAGCGCTGCTGGCGGCCTACCCTGGCGTCAATGTACTGATATGCGACGACGGATTGCAGCACCTGGCTCTGGCACGCGACGTGGAAGTGTGTGTGTTTGACGCACGCGGCGTAGGCAACGGGTGGTTGCTGCCAGCCGGCCCTTTGCGCGAACCCTGGCCGCGGCGAGTCGACTTTGTGCTGCATGCGCCTGATGCCTTGGTGTCGTCGCCGCCAGCGCGTTCTTTCAGCGTCCGCCGCACACTTGCTGCCAATGCCGTTCGCGCCGACGGCACCCAAGTTTCTTTGGCTGACCTGCGCGTGCAGCCCATCACGGCCCTGGCTGGCATTGCACAGCCGGAGGCTTTTTTCAGCATGCTGCGTGCCGAGGGACTGACACTGGCACACACCATCGCCCTGCCCGATCATGATGATTTCGCTGATCTGCCCGTTTTGCCAGGGGCGAGCGAGCCTCTCGTCTGTACGGAAAAAGACGCTGCGAAACTTTGGCGCCATCGCCCCGATGCTTTGGCAATCCCCCTGATCCTGCACATGCCCGATGCCTTTCTGGAAGAACTGAGCGCAAAGCTATCATCTGGGGCATGAACTCCTGGTTGATTCTTGGACTGGCCATCCTGGCTGAGGTTGTTGGCACGCTGGCGCTCAAGGCCAGTGATGGTTTCACGCGTCTTGGCCCCTCGCTGCTGGTAGTGGCCGGCTATGGCACGGCATTTTTCTGCCTTTCGCTGACACTACGAACCATACCCATGGGCATTGCCTATGCCATCTGGTCGGGTGTCGGGCTGGTGCTGATCACCATCGCTGGCTGGATGCTGTTCGGGCAAAAGCTCGACGCAGCAGCCCTCGGCGGCATGGCGCTTATCGTCGCAGGCGTTGCGGTGATGAATATTTTCTCCCGCTCTGCGGCTCATTGAACTTCAATTGCAGGCACATATGGATCCGAAACTGCTTGAGCTATTGGTCTGCCCCGTCACCAAGGGGCCGCTTGATTACGATCGCGAAAAAGGCGAACTGATTTCCCGCTCGGCCCGCCTGGCCTACCCCGTGCGTGACGGCATTCCCATCATGCTGGAGACCGAAGCGCGCGCGATCTCTGACGAAGAGCTGGACAAGCTTCCCAAACGCACCAGCCTCGTCGGGTAAGCGTGAGCTTCACTGTCATCATTCCGGCGCGGCTTGCGTCAACCCGCCTGCCCAACAAGCCCTTGGCGGACATTGGCGGCAAGCCGATGATCGTGCGCGTGGCGGAAAGAGCGGAACAGTCGGGCGCCGCGCAAGTCGTCGTCGCAGCGGATGCGCAAGAGATCGTGAACGCCTGCACCGCTCACGGCGTACGCGCCATACCCACACGCCATGATCACCCCAGCGGAAGCGACCGTCTGGCAGAGGCTTGCGAAATCCTGGGTCTGGATGGGCAAGATATTGTGGTCAATGTGCAAGGTGACGAGCCGCTGATCGAGCCGGCGCTCATTGACGCCGTGGCCAAGCTCTTGTCCAGCCAGCCGCTGGCCAAAATGGGCACGGCAGCGCATGTAATTCACAGCGTGGAAGACTTCGTCAATCCTAATGTGGTGAAAGTGGTAACCGACCACCAAGGCCTGGCACTCACGTTCAGCCGGGCGCCCATTCCCTGGTGGCGCGATGGATTCGCGCAAGGCATCACGAAACTGCCTGAAGACCCTGCTCCCTTGCGCCACGTAGGCATATACAGCTACCGGGCAGCCTTCTTACGTGCGTTTCCCGGACTGCCGCCTGCGCCGCTGGAGCAATGTGAGGCCCTGGAACAGTTGCGGGTGCTCTGGCACGGACACCGCATCGCAGTACACCTGGCTTCGCAAGCGCCTGGCCCAGGCGTAGACACGCCCCAGGACCTGGAGCGGGTGCGGCAGCTGTGGAATTCATAGCGATCATCTGCCGAACCGATCCCGAACGCCGGGTATTGGCCTAGGAATAAATGGGCTGCCAGGCGCACTTTTGTAGCCAAACTCTGACGACCCTGCACATAAGTCCATATGTCAGCCAGTCGGGGGCTTGCGCATGATATTCTCGGTGCAACGAGGCCGCACAAGCCCCATACGCATTCCACCTGAGGGACAAGATGAGATTAATTCTTCTAGGCGCACCTGGCGCCGGCAAGGGCACGCAAGCGGCCTTCATCTGCCAGCAATATGGCATTCCGCAAATTTCCACTGGCGACATGCTGCGCGCCGCCGTGAAAGCTGGCACGCCGCTTGGCTTGCAAGCCAAAAGCGTGATGGATTCCGGGGCCCTGGTCAGTGACGACATCATCATCGGTCTTGTCAAAGAGCGCATCGGCCAGCCAGATTGCGCTGCGGGCTTCCTGTTCGACGGATTTCCCCGCACCATTCCTCAAGCCGAGGCCATGAAGCAGGCGAACGTTAAGCTCGATTACGTGCTGGAAATCGATGTGCCTTTTGACGCCATCATTGAACGCATGAGCGGCCGCCGAAGCCACCCAGCTTCAGGCCGTACCTACCATGTGAAATTCAACCCGCCCAAGGCAGAGGGTAAAGACGACGTCACCGGTGAAGCACTGGTCCAACGCGAAGATGACAAGGAAGAGACCGTGAAAAAGCGTCTTCAGGTCTATAGCGAACAGACTCGCCCGCTCGTCGATTACTACAGCAACTGGGCCAAAGCTGAGCCCGGTCATGCTCCCAAGTACCGTGCCATCAGTGGCACGGGCACGGTGGAAGAAATCACCGGGCGTGCGTTGACTGCGTTGAAAACCTGAGCACAGGGCACCCCCACACTGAAACAGCCATCAGGTTTGATGGCTGTTTTTTTTTGCTCAAACACCCGAAACACTGGGCTGGCTTAAAAATTCCGTGCAGTACTTGCGCGCACGGCAAAACTGGGTAAAAATACAGGTACTGGATATCAACACAGTTTTTTTTGACCATGTGGTCCTCCAACCGCCTGAACTTTTATCCTAATTTTCAACTTCAATGCTCAACACCCGCGCCAAGGTTTCAGATCAAAAGCGCGGCACTTATAGGCACTCAAGATGATGGACAGCCCGAAACTCACTGCTCGCCAGCAACAGATTCTGCAACTGGTGCAAAACGCTATTTCGCGCACCGGTGCACCTCCCACCCGGGCGGAAATCGCTGCTGAACTGGGTTTCAAGTCTGCCAATGCGGCCGAAGAACATTTGCAGGCATTGGCTCGCAAGGGTGTCATTGAGTTAGTGAGCGGCACCTCGCGGGGCATTCGCCTCAAGGGTGGCAGTCGGCAAAGTGCATCGGTGCATCAGATGACTCTGCCCGGGCTGGCCCAATTAGCATTGCCACTCATAGGTCGCGTCGCAGCCGGTTCGCCCATCCTGGCGCAAGAGCACGTTGACCAGACCTACCATCTGGAATCAAGCCTGTTTGCGCAAAAACCAGACTATCTCCTGCGCGTGCGGGGTATGTCCATGCGGGACGCAGGCATCATGGATGGCGACCTTTTAGCCGTTTTGTCTACACGCGAAGCACGCAACGGACAAATCGTCGTAGCGCGACTCGGTGACGATGTCACCGTCAAGCGGTTCCACCGCAATCAAAACCAGATTGAACTGCACGCCGAAAACCCGGACTACCCCACCATCGTCGTAGAACCGGGTGAGCCGTTCGAGATTGAGGGTTTGGCCGTCGGTCTCATCCGCAACAGCATGTTGATGTAGCTTCCTCGCGCCGCCGGCAGGTGGCGGGCGTGCAGACAGTCGTTGCTTCGCGTTACGCGCGAGGCATGGCTTTTCACACCCTGCGGCGGCGCGATTTTGAGGCAATTAACGCCTCACTTGCAATCCTGCCTGTGTTCAACCTCTATTGAATAAAAGGGTTTCGCATGGGATCGAATGTCATCCATCTGGCAGATGCACCAGGCTTCAATGCCTCAGCCAGCCCCCTCAATGCCTCTGCATTTTCGGTGCCTAGTTTCCGTCGCCGTCCAGCCACGTCACAGACTCAGTTAACGCCTCCTGGAGAACACTGGGCGGTGGCAGCACGCAAACGCGTGGCCTTACGACTGATCGAATCATCTGTAGAAAGCACGACCAGTGGCAGCCCAACGCCACCACAGCAGCCCACACTGCAACCAATACCTCAGCCTCAGCCCTCACCCTACCAGGCACAGCAACCTCTGCGCGTCATGCGACTGGTAGAAGCAGGGCAAGTGCCGGGAACCACAGGACGCCTGCGCTTGTCGGGTCGCCTGGCCGACGTCTGCGCCGAACTCGACCGCATGGTCGCCGCAGAGCCATTCAGCACCCGCGCCCGACGCGCCTGAACCATGCTCCTGAGAGCCCACCCACTTTGAATACAGTTTCCGGGCGCTGGATAGGCTGAATTGCAGGCCCTACCCAAGAACCCTGATAACGCGCTAATTTTTCATGTCGATATGAATATATAAGCCTGCTCGTTTCAGTTGAACGCCTCGAATCTCGCGGAGGGGCACACTCCATGGACAGGCCGCTCGCCCTCACCCCCACCCTCTCCCGCATGCGGGAGAGGGGGTAAACCAGCCCACAGCCTCGGGTTCTGGGGCTCAAGTCGGCAGGCGCGCTCGCCTCAGTCTCTCACAGAGAGGATTTCCCCTGTCTCAGTGGTTTTTCGCGTGCGTTGGCGCGATGCTCCGAGCACGCAGGCACAATGCGGGGATGAACATCGTGATCCTCGACGATTATCAGGATGCAGTAAGAAAGCTCCCCTGTGCCGCCAAGCTGGAATCTTGGCCAGCCAAGGTCTATACCAACACCGTCAAAGGCTTAGGCCAGTTGTCGGTGCGCCTGCGTGATGCCAACGTTTTGGTGTTGATTCGCGAGCGTACGCACCTGTCTCGCCAGCTGATAGAAAAGCTGCCGAAACTCAAGATGATTTCGCAGACGGGCCGCGTGGGCAGCCATATTGACATCAATGCTTGTACAGAACAAGGTATTGCCGTGGCGGAAGGCGTGGGTTCTCCCATTGCCCCTGCCGAACTGACCTGGGCGCTCATCATGGCTTCCATGCGGCGGCTGCCCCAGTACATCGGCAACCTCAAGCACGGCGCCTGGCAGCAATCTGGACTGAAATCCGCCTCCATGCCGCCCAATTTTGGCGTGGGCCAGGTACTTCGGGGCAAAACACTGGGCATATGGGGTTATGGCCGTATTGGTCAATTGGTGGCCGGTTATGGCAGAGCCTTTGGCATGCAGGTCATGGTCTGGGGCTCAGACGCCTCGCGCGCGCGCGCAGTGGCAGATGGCCACATGGCAGCGCCATCGAAAGCGGTATTGTTCGCGCAGAGCGATGTCCTTTCTCTGCATCTCAGGCTGACTGAAAGCACCCGCTCCATCGTCCGAATGGACGATCTCAGCCAGATGAAGCCCACCGGCCTGCTGGTCAATATCTCTCGCGCTGAACTTATTGAACCAGATGCCTTGGTCAGTGGCTTGAACCGTGGCCGCCCTGGAATGGCTGCCGTAGATGTGTTTGAAACTGAGCCTATCCTGCAGGGCCACGCGCTTTTAAGATTGGAAAACTGCATCTGCACGCCTCACATTGGTTATGTAGAGCAGGACAGCTACGAACAATATTTCAATGCCGCGTTCGACAACGTGTCAAATTTCTTGCGTGGCACGCCCACGAACATCGTCAACCCTGGGGCCTTGCAGGTCAGAAGATAGCCATAATTCCCTTCCATGAATAACCCTCGTTTCTCCACTGTCGGCATCGTCGGCACCGGCGCCATGGGGCGCGGTATTGCGCAAATTGCCGCTCAAGCCGGCTCTACCGTACTGTTGTACGACACGCAGGCCGCGGCCATATCCAAAGCCCGCGACGCCATCAGCGCGCAATGGGACAAGCTGGTTGAAAAAGGCCGGCTGGAAGCCGCCACTGCCACAGCCCAAAAAGAGCGCCTGAAATCGGCTGCCGCCCTCGCAGACCTGGCCAATTGCGATTTCGTCATTGAAGCCATTGTCGAGCGTCTGGACGTCAAGAAAACCTTGTTTGGCGAGCTGGAAGGCATCGTCAAGCCTGGCGCCATCCTGGCAACCAACACATCTTCGCTCTCTGTCACGGCGATTGCCGCAGGCTTGAAGCGCCCAGAACAATTCGCAGGCTTTCACTTCTTCAACCCCGTACCTTTGATGAAGGTGGTCGAGGTCATCGCAGGCCTGAAGACCAGTCAGGAGACCTGCACAGCTCTCTTCGAGTACGCGCGTCAGATGGGCCATACGCCGGTGCAGGCGGGCGACACGCCCGGATTCATCGTCAACCACGCAGGGCGTGGCTACGGCACCGAGGCATTGCGCATTGTGAGCGAAGGCATTTCCGATTTCGCCACCATCGACCGCATTCTGAAAGACCAGGTCGGCTTCAAGCTTGGTCCGTTCGAGCTGTTCGACCTGACGGCGCTGGACGTCTCCCACCCGGTGATGGAGTCTATCTACACCCAGTACTACGATGAGCCCCGCTATCGCCCGAGCGTCATCACGGCCCAACGTCTGGCTGGCGGTGTGGTGGGCAAAAAAGTAGGCGAAGGTTTCTACAACTACGTCGACGGGGTCGCCCAGGTAGCGGCTGAGCCGCCCGTCCCCCAGGTAGACAAAATGCCTCCGGTATGGGTCTCCACCCGTGCTGCACGCCGCTCTGAACTACTTCAGTTGATCAAGGACCTTGGCGCAACGATAGAGACCGGCGCATCGCCTTCCATGGAGGCGCTGACCATCGTCGCGCCACTGGGTTTCGACGTCACTACGGTTGCCGTGGTGGAACGGCTGGACCCTGCACGCACCGTGGGCATCGACATGCTGGTCGACGACAAGGCCACCAAGCGCCGTGTGCTCGCCACCAACCCGGCCACTCGCAGCGACATGCGAGACGCCGCGCACGCGCTGTTTGCCCGTGATGGCAAAGCCGTGAGCGTCATCCGTGATTCAGGCGGTTTCGTCACTCAGCGCGTTGTAGGCACCATCATCAACATTGCCAGCGACATCTGCCAGCAACGCGTGTGCAGCCCGAAAGACCTGGAGACCGCGGTCTCACTGGGCCTGGGCTACCCTGCGGGCCCCTTGGCGTTGGGCGACCGGTTTGGCCCTGCCAACGTCCTGGAAGTGCTGTTCAACATGCAAACCGTCTACGGTGACCCCCGTTATCGACCCAGCCCATGGCTGCGCCGCCGAGGCGCCATAGGCCTGTCCCTTATGCACGAGGAGGCGTGAGCCCTTCCTTGAAACCGCCGCGTGCTCCGGCCACGGCGATCCCGCTTTTCCAATTCGCCTCTCCAAGAAGTTATCCATGACCGCCGAACTGCGCAGCACGGCCGAAGGCCGCACGATGGTGCTCACCATCAGCAACCCCGAACATCGCAACGCGCTCGGCCCAGAAATCTATGCCGCAGGCGTGGAAGCACTCAGCGTTGCCGAGTCCAACACAGACATACGCAGCGTCGTCATCACGGGCGAGGGGGGCACCTTCAGCGCCGGCGGCAACCTTCAGCGGCTGCAGGCCAACCGGCAACAGCCGCCCGAATACCAGGCCAACAGCATTGAAGGCCTGCACAACTGGATCGAAGCCATTCGGGCCTTTCCCAAGCCAGTCATCGCAGCAGTCGAAGGCCCTGCGGCCGGTGCAGGCTTCTCGCTCGCGCTGGCTTGCGACTTGATTGTTTCCGCCCGCGACGCAGTCTTTGTCATGGCCTACATCAATGTCGCCTTGTCGCCCGATGGCGGAGCGAGTTGGGCATTGAGCCGCGCCCTGCCCCGCCAGTTGGTCACCGAGCTACTGATGTGCGGAGAGCGTATTGGAGCCCAGAGGCTGCAGGAGCTTGGTGTGGTCAACCGCCTGGCTGACGAGGGCCAAGCACTTTCTACCGCATTGGCCATGGCGGAAAAACTGAATGCGCGCGCACCTAATGCGCTGGCAAGCGCCAAAGAATTGCTGAACGACGCCCCCAACCAGACCCTGCCCCAACAGTTGGCGCAGGAGCGCGACCACTTCGTCAAGAATCTGCACCACGCCAACGCTGGCATCGGCATTGCGGCATTCCTGTCGAAACAGAAGCCACAATACGAATAAAGGCGTGGTGGCGCCTGTAGCGCCCGGAACCTCGTGTCTTACGTCCCCAACGCGACAAGGGGACGTGAAAATCTTGCGTTGCAGTCACTCAGAAGACAGCCCATGGACAATCCCATTCTTACCATGGAGGAACGCGAGGCGATCAACAACGGTCGCTGGTTTTCCTCACTTTCACCTTCGCTGCGGCACGATATCCTGAGATGCGCCTATGTCAAACGTTATGCCGACGGCGAAGTCATCACTGCGCGTGGCGAGGCGCCAGAACAATGGATCGCGTGCGCCAAAGGCGCGGTGCGTGTCAGCTCAACGACGCTCACAGGCAAGCAGGTGACATTGACCTACGTCGAGCCCGGCATCTGGTTCGGCGACGTGGCCATCTTCGACGGAGACCGGCGCACCCACGATGCACATGCCCACGGCCCGACGACCATTCTGGGCGTCGCACGGGCGGATTTTCAGAAAATCATTGCTCAGCACCCCGAATTCTCGGAGGCGCTGCTCAAGCTCCATGCACGCCGAATCCGCCTGCTTTTCGGTCAGGTGGAAGATCTCAACACCCTGCCCTTGCGCGCCCGGCTGGCCAAACAGTTGTCACATCTGGCGCGCAGCTACGGGGCCACCGATTCCGCCGCGACCGACGAAGTGCGTATCACGCTGCAGCTGGCGCAGGAAGAACTGGCGCAGTTGCTCGGAGCGTCGCGCCAGCGCGTGAACCAGGAACTCAAGACCATGGAACGCGAGGGAGTGATACGCATAGAGCCTGCCGGCCTGGTGGTGCGCGACCGCCATGCGCTGAGGCGCATCGCAGAAGCAGACGCACCCTAGTAACCTGCGATCAGGGTGTTCATTGAATTCAACGAAAGAAGCCATCTCATGAGCACCTCGGACAGTACAACCGCCCAGCCCACCCCGGAAGCGCACGTCATTGACGTTGACGCGCTTTCTGCATGGCTGGCATTGAATCTAGAAGGATTCTCCGGCCCCCTGACGATTGAAAAATTTCAGGGCGGACAGTCCAACCCCACCTACAAGCTGATCACCCCCCAGAAAAGCTATGTCATGAGGTCCAAGCCCGGACCGGTGGCCAAGCTCCTGCCTTCGGCCCACGCCATTGAGCGGGAGTTCGCCGTCATGCGTGGCCTCCGGGGTACCGCAGTGCCCGTGGCAGAAATGCACGTGCTTTGCGAGGATGAATCGGTGATCGGGCGCGCTTTCTATGTGATGGAGTTCGTGCCGGGCCGCGTGCTTTGGGACCAGACCTTGCCCGGCATGGGCAACGCGGAGCGCACCGCGATCTACGACGAGATGAACCGGGTCATTGCCGCCTTGCACACGGTGAAGTTCGCCGATCGCGGTCTGGCCAGCTATGGCAGGCCGGGCAACTATTTTGAGCGTCAGATCAGCCGCTGGAGCAAGCAGTACCAGGCATCTGTCACGCAGCCCAACCCCGAGATGGATCGCCTGCTGGAATGGCTGCCAGCCAACATTCCTGCCAGCGCCAAAGACGATAGCCTGGTGAGCATCGTTCATGGTGACTACCGGCTGGACAACCTGATGTTCCATCCCACGGAGCCGCGTGTTCTTGCGGTACTTGACTGGGAACTGTCCACCCTGGGCCATCCCCTGGCAGATTTTGCATACAACTGCATGTCCTGGCACATCCCGCCGGGAACGTTCAGAGGCATTGGCGGGGTAGACGTACAGAGCCTTGGGATTCCCACCGAGCAGGAGTACATCCGTCGCTATTGCGAGCGTACTGGCTTCACCACCCCCGAAGCCTTGGCGCCTGACTGGAACTTCTATCTGGCCTACAACATGTTCCGAATCGCAGCGATTTTGCAGGGCATTGCCAAGCGCGTGGAAGCAGGAACGGCGTCAAGCGAACAGGCCAAGGCCAATGGCGCCGGGGCGCGCCCCATGGCCGAGCTCGCCTGGACCTTTGCCCAAAAAGCCTGACGCCAGATCGCAGGAGCGCTTGCCTGAAGCAAGCATCCATTTTCATTTCGCACCAGTACGAGGACTTTATGGATTTCGAATACTCCGCCAAGACCAAGGAATTGCAGGCCAGGCTTCTGGCCTTCATGGATGAGCACATCTACCCCAATGAGAGCGTCTACCTGGAGGAAATTGCTGCCAACCGCGCCAAGGGCAACGCCTGGATTCCCACCAGGATCATTGAAGAGCTGAAACCCAAAGCGCGTGCGGCGGGATTGTGGAATCTCTTCTTGCCCAAATCCAGCCGAGCCCCTCAAGGCTTGTCCAACCTCGAATATGCACCGCTGTGCGAGATCATGGGACGCGTTCCGTGGGCACCGGAGGTCTTCAACTGTTCCGCGCCGGACACCGGAAATATGGAAACGCTGGAGCGGTATGGTTCGGAAGACAACAAGGACCAATGGCTGGAGCCTCTGCTGAGAGGCGAGATCCGCTCTGCCTTTCTGATGACGGAGCCCGCTGTAGCCTCGTCCGACGCGACCAATATCGAGTGCAGCATGCGCCGTGAAGGCGATGAATACGTCATCAACGGACGCAAATGGTGGTCCTCAGGAGTGGGCGATCCACGCTGCGCCATTCTCATCGTCATGGGAAAGACCGACACCGAGGCGCCACGCCATTCACAACAATCGATGATCCTGGTGCCGACCAACACCAAAGGCGTCAACGTGATTCGGCCGCTCACCATTTTTGGCTACGACGACGCACCGCACGGCCACATGGAAGTCGAGCTCAAGGACGTGCGCGTGCCAGTGGGCAATCTGCTGGTGGGCGAAGGAAAAGGCTTTTCCATCGCACAAGGACGCCTGGGCCCAGGCCGCATTCACCATTGCATGCGCTCCATTGGAGTGGCAGAGCGCGCGTTGGAGCTGATGTGCCAGCGCCTGAATAAACGGGTGGCCTTCGGTAAACCATTGTCTGCACAAGGTGTGTGGCGCGAACGGATTGCTGAATCGCGCTGCATGATCGAGCAGGCGCGCCTGCTCACGCTCAAGGCCGCCTACATGATGGACACCGTGGGCAACAAAGTTGCCCAGGCAGAGATTGCCATGATCAAGATCGTGGCGCCCAACATGTCTTTGCAGATCATCGACTGGGCCATGCAAGCCCATGGCGCAGCAGGCATCAGTGGCGACACTCCGCTGGCCTACGCTTACGCCTACCAGCGCACGTTGCGTTTTGCGGATGGCCCTGATGAGGTGCACCGCAATGCACTGGCCAAGATGGAGCTGGCATAACGGCCCCTTGAGATGCTCGCTCTCCCCTTAAGAAATAGCTGCTTCGGGGTGTGTGCGGTGAGGCGGAGCAAAAAACGCTAATCTTTTTCGCTCCGCCTCTAAAACCTTCAAAAATACGATGTAGAATTGCGGCTTCGTCGGAGCGTAGCGCAGCCTGGTAGCGCATCTGCTTTGGGAGCAGAGGGTCGCGAGTTCGAATCCCGCCGCTCCGACCAAAAAATGTGATCCCGGCAGTCATTTAGGTGGCTGTCGGGATTTACTTTTTGTGGCGTCGAAATCTAACGGATCAAGATTGCCGCCCAGCCTTTCGGCCAGCATCACCTCCACTCAGTCAGAAAAATCCTTCGACCTGATTAGCTCGGCGCGATCAGGCCACGCCGAGCCACCCGGCTCCCAGCCAAGGCTTATTCGGCGCTGCCTTGAATGCGGCGGCGTTGGCGTACACCAAGAGCGGCTGTAAGCAACGCGAGCAACGCCAAGGACGCTTCGCCCAGCGCA
This sequence comes from Comamonadaceae bacterium, assembly GCA_015999985.1. Classification (GTDB taxonomy): domain Bacteria; phylum Pseudomonadota; class Gammaproteobacteria; order Burkholderiales; family Burkholderiaceae_C; genus Ottowia. The sequence continues at coordinate 17,044 of JAECRA010000050.1, read as the reverse complement.
GGGACAGCCTGTATGCTGGCGACGGCAGCCACGACAAGGTTTAAGGTTACCGTGTCCGATTGGGCGGGCGAGCCTGCATCCATCAGCATCAACGTCACAGCAAAGTTGCCGCTAACGGTGGGTGTCCCCACGATTTGATTGCCAGAGACCGAAAGACCGGGCGGTAATCCGGTGGCGGTCCAACTGTAGGCCGGCGTGCCGCCCGTGGACATCAGGGATGTGGTGTAACTTTGACCCCAGGTTGCACCAGGCAAGCTGCTTGTCGTGATGGTCAGCGTAGGCGCCACCACTTGCAGTGTCACGTCGGCTGTATTGGCCGTTGGCGCGTAGCTGTCCGTCACCGTGATGGTGTAATTTCCCTCGCTGCCCAATGCAGGTGTGCCAGAGAGCTCTCCGCCAGATGTAAGAGTCATGCCACTGGGCAAACTGCCGCTCCAGGTGTAGGGTGCCAAGCCCCCCGTGGCGGTGAGCGTGACCGGACCGTAAGCGCTGCCCGCCACAGCTTGACCAGGCGTCGAAGGAAGCAATGGACTGAGGCAGGTGGCCGTGGTGATCTCCAGGCTCCATGAGGTCAGTTGCCCCGTGTCTCCGGCCAAATCGTCGGTGATGTCCAACTGCCAGGTGCCGTTGGGATCCTGTCCCATGAATGCACCGAGGGCGCCTTCAGGCGCCAGCGGGGAAGCCAGAGTGTTGTCAACATAGGCGTGATCGCTGGCGAGGCCGTCATTGGTCGTGTAAGGTACTTGCCCACCAGGATTCGCTTTGTCGGACCAGACCGTGCCGTTGAAGACGTTGTTGTTGCCCGCTCCGTTATCCGAAGTTAGGGTCACGGTCGTGCCGCCTGGTGAAATCAGCCTGATGTCGAGATCTGCCGCAAAGGTGTGCTGAATGTACGTGGTGACTTTGACGTCCAGGACCGACGCACCAGACCCGGCCACCAACAACGTGCTGCTGCTTGTGGTCACATCGGGAATGCCTATGGGTGTGTTCTGGGTGAAACTGGCCGTTTGAATCTGGGGAGCAGCGGGCAACGCACTGATGGCCAGACTCCAGGAGTCCAGCGAGCCACCATCACCCGCCAGATCATCGGCGACAGTGATGGTCCAGGTGCCATTGGGATTTTCGCCGACGAAGGCGCTCAGCGCTTCTTCGGGAACCAGTGAGGGCGCAACCACGTTGTCTGCATAAACGTAATCGGTCGCGGTTACAGGGGCGCTGTCATCCCAGACGGTACCGTTGAACACATTGTTGTTGCCAGCTCCGTTGTCCGTAGTCAGGGTCACCACTGTTCCGGCGGGGGATGTGATGGTGATGTCCAGATCCGCTGCAAAGCTGTGCTGGATGAAGGTTGTCAGATCCACATCCCAGATCCACGGATTGGCGCCGCTGACCACAATGGTCGAGGTGACGACCCCGGGCCCGGTGGGAATGCCAACGGGCGTGGTCTGGCTGTAGGTAGCTGCGGTAGGCGTACACAGCGGAGGGCTGGTCGGTGCAAGCTTGAGTAAATTGGTGCGGGCCTTGGGCGCAAATTCGGGAGCCACAGGCTTATCGCCGCCCATACGGGCACTAAGATTGCGATACTCGAGATCCGCTGAGTCATACTGAATAGCGGCTTCACGGTCAGTTGCGAGCTGCGGCTTAAGATCGCGCATCAGGGCCGACAGTTCCAGCATGCGGTTGGTGATCTGGGTCTTGTCTGTCCCGATAGGTTGAGCGTGTGAGCCCACTACAACCGCCACCATGAGCCCGCTGACCGCGATTTTGCGCAGTAATCGGGACGCACGCTTTACTGCAAAGCGTGGCCGCCCCAAATCCAGCAACCATGCCAGAAGACCCCGACCAGCTTGTTGGGAACGAAGGTTTGCCATGGTGTGCTCAAAATGTGTAAAACCTCACTATTTGACACAAAAAGTTTCATTAACGCAAGTAGTCAACCTATTGAACGAAATTTACTGCCTCAGCAATGGCGGCAGCCTCCATTTGAATTGACCAGGAATGAGCACAGTCTCATTTTTCGCAGAGATTCCAGCTCACCCAGTCAGACGTAGCATCTGCGCTTCCGACTCAATGGCCTGATGCTTGGCTTCCCGCAGAGACCAGCCCAGCGTGAGGGGGATACGCGAACCTCTAAAGCCAGCAATAAAAAAGCCATCCGAAGATGGCCGTTAGTGAAGGCGTCGAAGGTGCGCCCGTGAGCATCCCTTAGCGGAAAAAAATGGCAATCAGGATGATGATAGGGATTGGAACTCCAATCAGCCAAAGCAGAATTGATCTCATGTCGAATCCTTTACTAAGTTGAGAAACTGGGTGAAGAAGCTGGCTGCCAGCCTATGCCGGCCTATGCCGGCGGATGCCAGCCGTGGTATTCAGATATCTCGCTGACGGCCGCCAACCGTGGCAGCGACGCTGGCAGCAAACGCCCCGATGAGCAGAGCCACGAACATCCAAAGCATGGAATAGGCAGTGGCCTTGCGAGCTTCCTCGGCGACCTGTTTCGCTTTGACCTCAGCTTCCTCAGCGGCTTTCTTCGCAGATTCCATCTGAGCTTTCAGGTCTGCAAAGGACTTTTGAACCCGAGCTTGAGCAACGTCTGGCGCCATGCCCGTGGTCTGCGAAACAACTTGCGCCAGATACTGAGCATCTTCGTTGGAAAGTGTCCCAGTCTTCAGAGAGTGACCGAAGATTGCGGCGGCTTCCCGCGCATTCATGGCTGCAGATTGGCCTGAAGCGTTGGGCGACATGCCAGAAGGCGCGCTACCAGCAGGGCTGCCAGTGGCCGACCCAGCCGTGGCACCGGAGGTAGCAGATGAAGCGCTCATATCCTGACGTGGTGCGTTAGACGGGCTTGAACGCATAAGCGTGCCGACCCAGTATTGCAAGCCCGAATCGGAATCTGCGCCTGCATTGCCTCGATTTCCGCCAGCTACTGAGCCTTGAGAAAGGGCACTTCCAGCCAGATTGGCCACTGCGCCCGTTGCGCCTCCGACGGCCGTCGCAGCCCCTGTCGCCACTGCGCCGGCAGCCTTGACGGTATTGGTCAAGGCCGCGCCTGCAACTGAGCCCATGACAGCCACCATCAACATGGTAGCCAGCGCCCACGCCAGAAATCCGTGCGCAGTGTCACGGAAGTAAACTTCGTCAGTGTGAACGCCCTGCCATTTAGTTCTCAAACGGCCCGCGATATAGCCCCCCACTCCAGCGGAGGCGATCTGTGTGAATGCAAGCCAGGCAATGGCAGCCCATCCAATGGTATCCCCGTCAGCGCCTCTACCCGACCAGACAGACATTGATGACAAGCCGAGGCCTATACCCAGCATGAAAAGCAAGAGCGAGAGAATGGCCGCTGCCAAAGCTCCCGCAAAAATGGCAGCCCATGAGACTGCCGTATCTGAACTGGGGGAGATGATGCTGGCAGGTCCTGGCCCCACCACTCTTTCTGATTCGACGTACGCTGTGACCATAGGGCCTCCTGAATGTGACTGACGAGTTAATTCTCGTCACAAATATTCAGGAACCTGTAGGTCTAAAGCCTACTTGGGCGTACGCACTTGACCCAAGTCAATATAGGTGACCAAACGGACGCTGCCCCACCCGCTGTCGCTCGGTGAGGACAGCTCTGAACCAATGAGTTGCCAGGCTTTACGCTCTTTAATCAGAGGCCTTGGCAGGTGCTGACCCATCAGATCTTGCTTCTGATGCCGACGCTGGTGCGGGTGCAGCAGCGGCCACATCGGATTTGATTGCTGCAAGCTGAGCTGACACGTCAAACAGGCGTGACTTGCTGGCGTAATGGCGGTCCAGGCGCCATTCATCCAAAATCTCGAGGGCGAGCTTGAACTTGTCGAAGTCCAGCAGGTAGAGATCAGCAATCGGAAAATCCGCCTCCGATTCCAGCGCAAGTACCAGGCGGGACAGGGTTTTGGCGTTAGTGTTTTCGGGCTTCCGCTCGATAAATTTACGGGCTTCTTTGATGGCGCGCATGGGAGAAAAAAAGTTTGAGAGGCAATCGCTCGTCAGGTCTTGCCGAGCCCTCGCAACATGATGGAGCCTTCGAGCTTGGCTGCTCTCAAGCTGAAATGGAGTGCGAGGGAGCAGACTTCATGAATCTGGAGTGACTTGGCATACCAGACCCTGAAATCAACGAGGACGCATGCTAGCCGATAAAAGCAATGCAATCTATCGCACCATTGTGACGTCATTTATCTGACATTTTTTTGTCATCAATTGGTTCTCAATCACCAATTTCACCAGGCCGTTCGTTTTGCAGAGTCCCACCGCTTAGAATCCTGGTTGGCAGCCAGTAGCTCATCTGGATAGAGCAATGTCCTTCTAAGACATGGGTAGGGGGTTCGAGTCCCTCCTGGCTGGCCAATTACTCCAGGCACGGATAGTTAAAGCCTGAGGGTTTCACACACCCTAAGTAAGGTCTCAGGTTTTGCTGGTCACCTGTATCTAACCAGGACACTGACCCTTTTCTTCAAGGGATCACAGGCTAGACAGTTCGAGTATTTCCTGTCCCATCAGCAAACACCGGCCTCCACTGTAAAAATAAATCAGCCGCATTCGATAGCTGGCTTTCTGAACGTAGCCCATGACTTCGAGCACGTTTAGTTTTTGAGCCTTATTGGCAGGGTTGCTCAGCGGCGCCAGCGGCTTGGCCTGTGACGCTAATGTCACGACGCCTTCGGGCCCGTAGTGCCATTGCAGCAGTTTTCCAGCTTGCTTGAGGGCATCTGCTGAGCAAAAGGGTTCGGCGGCCAGGCTGGCTTTAGCGCAGCCGCACAGCAATAATGCAAGCACTAGCTTTTTCATCGGCATTACCCAAAAGAGGAGGATGATGCGCAGATTCGCCCGTCCACCCAAGTGGCTCCTTCCAGTTGCGCCCCAGAAAGATCCACAGATCGCAGATTGGCACCGCGCAAATTTGCCTTGCGGAGATTGGCTCCCCGCAGGCTCGCCAACTCCAGGTTCGCATTCTCCAGATTGGCGCCCTCCAAGTTAGCCGAACTCAGCGTCGTGTTCTTCAGATTGGCCCTGACAAGATTGGCCTGACTGAAGTTCGCCCCATTGAGATAAGCCAAGGATAGATCCGAGTCATACAGCAGTAACAAGGCCAGATGCGCACCGCGCAGGTCGCAGGCAATACACCGCTTGGCGAGCACCGTGCTCAACACCTCTACAAAGCCAGCCTTGTTCGCCGATTCATCGACGGGCCCCCCTTCGGTATCGAACCGGACGAAGAGAGGCACTGACTCTGAGTTGCCGTTGATCGCGCCCGCCAGATGCAATGCATAGCGGCCCGGACTCAACTCAGCGGTAGCTATCGACAGCCAGCATGGGGACCGTCCGTATCGGTGACGTGAACCCTCGAAAGCAGGGCCAAATCTTCCTCTTCCATCTCCAGCGCGTAGGTGCTGGCATTGGCGACTTCGAACCATATTCGTAATGCCGCGGGGCTTGCGCCAGGCAGCTGATGCATGAATACGATTCCGGTGTCGCCTTCCTTCAGCAAATGCCCCGCGGGGTTGGTGTCAGGATCATAAAGTTGCGTGGGCCCAAACCCCTTGGCATCCCCAACGGCATCAGAATTCTCATGGTCACCACTCCCGCCGCAGGCTGCCAGCGTCAACGCCAGAAATAGCGTGACCGCCGCGGCTTTCATATGGCGGCCTGTCCGCCCGGGCAAGAGGCAGGGCCATCCGTTCATGGATTGAGCCATTTCTGAAGCGCGCTACGGTAAGACACGTCAAAGCGACCATAGTAGTCAGAGGCGTTAGGGGCCTGGCAGCTGGATTGACCTCCGAACAATTGTCCAACTACGTAGCGTTGACCGTCCAGTTGCACAAAGGCCGCTGACCCGCTGCTCCCCTGCTCCGTGATGCCTTGCTTCCAGCCCAGTTCGAGAAAGCTACCACTTTGCGCGGAGGTGCAATCAGCATTGCCGACGCAGCTGGCGTTACCCAGCACGGTACCGAGGCTGAATTTCTGCAGATCTCCACCCGGGTGGTGCAACGCCGCAGCTGCAGTGCCAGCCGAAGGGACAGCACCAAAATAGGAACCTGCATAGACGGTCCCGGCGGGCGGCGCATCGTTCAATCGCAGCAACGCTACGTCAGTGGCGCTTGTTGAATACAGGAGCGTCGCGCCACCTGTCAAGCGCTTGGTGGCCGGATTAACTTCGCTCGACTCGCAGGCAGCGGCCCGATAGAACCAGTCAGTATTCAGTGTGGACGCGACAGCTTGATCTGAGATGCAGTGGTTAGCGGTCAGAAAGTACGGCGTACCGGATGACTTCGCATCATTCAGCAACGTACCGGTGCAAAGAAATGAATTTCCCCCAATCACATACACCATGCGCGCCACAGAGCGACTTTGGTCAAGATAGTCAGGCACGCATGTAGCGTTGATGTTGCAACTCTCCGATTCTCCAGCCTTGCGCATGGAACCTGTCGAGGATGAAATTTTTTCCTGAGCTTCAGATGGCGAACTCGTAAAGTGCGAAAGCCGCGGCACGGCAATCCGTACGTTCTGAGAATTTGCTGTGGAAGGTATCTCGATTTCCAGGCTGGTCTCGGACCCGCCAAAATCCGGGCTCCAGTAAGTGCGCGCCTCCGCATCCGGGACGCCTGCCTCGACATTTCGCCTGGCGGTGTCTTGGAGTTGCCGCGCTGAGACTTCCACGATGTCGGCCACGCTCTTACCGTAAAAGCGCAGCACCGCTCCTTCGGGCAATGCCTCGATAAAAACGCCCAGGCGAATGCCGCGAGCGCCCTCAGCCACAAAACGCAGCGCTGAGACCTGCGTGCCGCGTGTCGTGGGCTGCCATTGCAGGAGTGCAGAGGTCGCTGTGACGGAGGCGGTGTCTGTAACAGACCGGGATTGACCGATCTGCAATGCGGTACCCAGGCCCTGTTGGCTCATGGCCTTTGAAGCAAGCGAAGCTGCCAAAGGTCCGAGCTTCACTACGTAGGCAGAGGGAGCGACCGCAGACGGACTTATTGCACTCTCACTCGCTGCCTTGCTTGCGCCCGGGTCATAGGGCTCGATGCGATCGCTTTTCGGAGTCGGTGCAGGGGTGCTGTCACCGCCGCACGCCGCTAGAGTCAACGCCAACGGGAGGACCGCCAGGCCCAGTACACGAGTGCTGTGAAAGATCATGGTAAAACTTTGAGATATGAGGAACTTAGCTGCTGCGGGCAACGGCCTTGATGGCTCGCGCCCCCGCCATCCGATGCTATTGGGCCCACCCCACAGCCATTTGACTGGGTATCCCGCCGTTTTTTGACCAGGTGTTTCACACGCCGGTATTGAAGCACCTCCCTACGCGTGTGTCACGAAGGACAAGGATGCCTATGCAGCGCTACCTGGGATTTGATTTACAGTCCGCGAAGCCAGTCGGCGTATTCAATCGAAGACGCGCCGGCGGCATCAAACGCTCGTGCTGACATGCCCGAAGCGCGCACGTCGCGAGGCGAAAGACCGAAAGCCGCTCGGAAAGCACGGCTGAAATGCGCCTCACTGGAAAAACCCAGACGTGTGCCAATCTCGGCAACGCGCAGACGTTGATTGGCTGGATTGGCCAGAGAGTGGAAAGCGCGCAAAAGGCGCCGCTGCTGCACGTAGTGAGCAACGCCACCCAGCGGCTCGAACAGTCTGTATAAAAGGCTACGGGAAATGCCAAAAGTGCGGCACAGCGACTCGGGTGTAAGCGGTGCCCCCAGGTTGGTGCCGATATGCTGTTCGATACGCTCGCGTGTCACCGCGCCTATCTCCTGCCGCGCCCGAGTGCGTGCACGTTGGATGGGGCGAAAGCAGGCGGCCAACATGCGCGTGGTCGCATGCACAACGTCGCCCCCTTTCTCTACGCTAATGGAAGGCAGCCGCCGGTGCAAGGAATCGAGATGATCTGCGAGCAGGCCATGGAGAACGTCTCCTGAGTGCAATACGGTGCCGTGTAGCGTTTCAGCCGAAACTCCAAAAGCTTCGTCGCACAGTGCACGAGGCACGATCAACGACATGACTCGAGAAGGCGCGGCCACCGTACGCAAAGGGCGGGTCATATCAAAAAAAACGATCTCACCCGCACGAACCTGCATGTCGCCATCACTGTCGTGTTGACCAGCAAAGCCCCCGTCACGGTACCACTGCACGATATAGTGATTCAATCCATCGCGAGCTGCTCTCGCCTTGCTGCGAGCAAATTGCTGTGCACTAAAGTGGATTTCACCCACAAGCAGTTGCCCCAAATGCGTCGCATGCACCGAAGCCTGAAAATCATTGGGCGTTGCTCGCGTCGAGGGGGACACGTCGAAGATGACCGAAATGCTCTCGCGCCAAGCCTCGAAGCGATCTTCTGCAGCCACTTGGCTGGTGCGGAAAACCGTGGACGGCAACGAGCGATTGACAGTGGACATTTCCTTCCAATTATGGAACGAAAATATTACCAAAACTAGCGCGCAAGCGCATCACTCCGAGGGCTACCTACGCCGTGCTGTGCGCAAAAAGCATGCAAAGCATCCGGGGTAAATAGCGCAACGGCGATCGGCCCACGTCACAGCGGCCGAATAGGTAAACCCCGGATGGAATGCCACATCCAAGCGAGGCCCCTCTTGAATCCGTCAGACGGCAAGCATGACGCATTCGTTCAAATCCGCTCCGCCGACATTCGCTCAAACCGGGGCGCGTATTTTTTCTAGATGAGCCTCGCGTAGCACGCGCTTAAGCAGCTTGCCGTTTTCATTGCGGGGCAGTTCCTGCGTGAAGTCCACCGAGCGCGGGCACTTGAGACGAGAGAGCCTCCCAAGGCACAGCGCCATCAATTCCTCTGCCAGCTCCGAAGTTTGACGCACTCCCTCTTTGAGTTGCACGATCGCCTTGACTTCCTGCCCATACTCTTCGTTTGGCACACCAATGACCGCAGACTCTGCCACCAAGGGATGAGTATCCAGCACGTTCTCAATCTCGCGAGGGTAGATATTGACGCCGCCCGAGATGATCAGGTCCGTACGCCTGTCACTGAGGTACAGAAATCCGTCCGCATCCAGGCTGCCCAGATCGCCGTAGGTTCCCCATCCCCGCCCATTGAAAGCTTGGCGCGTCTTTCCTTGGTCGTTGTGGTACTCGAATGCCACACCACCGTCAAAATAGACCATGCCAATCTCACCCGCCGGGATTTCCACCTCAGGGTTGTCTTCCGACACGATGTGCACCGTTCCGCAGATGGGGCGACCGACAGACCCTGGGTGCGCCAGCCACTGACTGGCATCAATATGCGTCACCCCGACGTTCTCTGAACCTCCGTAGTACTCCTCAATGACCGGGCCCCACCATTCGATCATGGCCCGCTTGACTTGTACCGGGCAAGGCGCTGTCGCATGAATGGCGCATCGCATGCTTGAAACATCCCAGGCCTGTCGCACCTCGGGCGGCAGCGCCAGCATTCTCACCAGCATCGTCGGCACCCAGTGCGAATGAGTCACCCGGAAGCGTTCAATCGCCTGCAAGGCCGAGAGGGCATCGTACTTGCCCATGATGACGCAGGTGCCACCGCATTCGATGGTGCGGATGTTGAAGCGCCCCAGGGCGTGGTAGAGCGGCGAGGTCGACAGATAAACCGTTTGTTCATCGAAACGGAAAATTGCGCGCAGACGCTGCTCCAGCAGCGGAAGGTCACGGCGCCTCTCAAAGGGCGCCAATGCCCGGCGAATACCTTTGGGAAATCCGGTCGTCCCCGAGGAATACATGAACTCCCGACCCATGGCACGTTCCGGCAACACGCCCGGGCTTGGAAACGCCTCTAAAGCGTTTAGATACGACGCAAACCCCGGCGCCTCCCCGTCAAGCAGATAGCGGTGGGGCAGCTCACCCGGACTGAAAGCCTGTACGGCTTCAGCCGCCAAACTCGCAGTAGCGGTACTGGCCAGCAAAGCGCTGGCCTGGCAGTCGCGCAAGATGTAGGCGGTCTCCTCGCCTTTCAGGTGAGTACTTAGGGGAACGTAGTAAAGCCCAGCGCGGCGCGCACCCCACCATATCTCGAAGGTGCGCAGATGGTTTTCCAGCAGCAAACCCACGGTGGCACCGGGCGGAAGGCCCAGTGAAAGAAGCCATTGAGCGGCTCGGTTGGCGCGTTCGTCCAGTTCACGGTAAGTCAGCAGGCCGCTACCGTCGGCCATATGAACGGCTACCTTGTCAGGTTGCGCAAGAGCCCAATCGTGCAGTGCCGGCATTACTTGGCTCCCACCCTATCCACCAGCTCCAACACTCGGCGAGCTTGTTTGAGGTGAGGCATGTCGAGCATCTTGCCCTCCAGGCCCACCGTGCCAAGGCCAGGGTTGGCTTCAAAAACCTCGACGACCCTGCGCGACCAGGCGACCTCCTGCGGGCCTGGCGTGAAAGCTTCGTTGATGACATCGACCTGGCCAGGGTGAATGGCAATTTTCCCGGTATAGCCCGACTGGCGAGAAAGCCTGGCTTCCGCCAGCAGCCCCTCGTGGTCACGATAGTCTGCCCAGATCGTGTCAACCGGCTGAACATTGGCCGCGGCGGCGCCAGACAGGCACAGCGCCTTGGCCATGGCATACACCGTGTCGTATTCACCCGTTGGACGGCGATTGGCACTGGCGCCTAAAGCAGCGGCAATATCTTCCGCACCCCATGTCAAGCCGTGCAGTCGGTCGCTGCAGCCTGCATAGCCCCCCAAGGCGAAAAGAGATTGAGGCGTTTCAGTGGCCACAGGCATGATGCGTGTAAGGCCAGGAGACAATCCCTCGCGCACCTCCAGTGCGTCAAGGCAATGACCGAGGTGAACGATATCCAAAGGCCCATTGACCTTGGGAAGCAAAATGCCGTCCGGCGCACCCGCTACGACCGCCGCCAGGTCCAACATGGCGGCAGGCGTGGTCAGAGGATTGATCCTGACCCAGAGCTTCTGCCTGGAGCGGTCTGGCCTGGACTTCAGATACTCAAGCACCATACCGCGTGCCACGGCTGTGCGCGAAGGCGCCACCGCATCTTCCAGGTCAAGAATCAAAGCGTCAGCTTTCGACTCGATACCCTTCTCCAGCTTGCGTTCGCTGTCACCTGGAACAAATAGAAGTGACCTGAGAGGTGTGTTCAAAGCGCTCGTCATGCTGGCACCTTGGGAAGCCTGTACATCAATGCACTGCGTTTGCAAGAGGCGACCAGCTTGTCGTGCTGGTTGAACGCAGTGTGCTCAAGCACCACGATCCCATTGTCTGGGCGCGAACGGCTTTCTCGCTTTTCCAGGACCTTGGTCTGCACCCTCAGCGTGTCACCAGCGAAAACTGGATTTGGAAACCTCACTTCATCCCACCCCAGATTGCCAACGGTCGTACCCAGGGTGGTGTCACCCACCGAGATCCCGACCATCAGCCCCAAAGTGAACGCGCTGTTCATCAAGGGTTTGCCGAACTCCGTCGTCTTGGCGTACTCGGCGTCGATATGGATCGCAGCCGGGTTGTGCGTCATGCAACTGAACATCACATTGTCTGTCTCGGTTACCGTCCTTCGTATGTCGTGAACCCAGGTATGACCCACTTCAAACTGCTCGAAATACAAACCAGCCATATCCAACCAATCTCATATCGTTTACATGCATAACATATTCCATGAAATTCTCCACCATGGCAATAGCCACTGGTACTTACCCTATATGGAGTTTCATCCATCACAATTGTGATATGGTTGCATACTATAAATATGACATGAAAGATCTCTGACCGTGTCTACGATCAAGGCCTATGGCATCACTGCCTTTGGTGGCTATATACCTCGCTGGAGACTGGACCGCAACGCCATTGCGTCGGCTCATCAATGGATGGCTCCAGCGCTGAAAGGTCTCGCCAAGGGACATCGTGCGTTCTGCGGATGGGACGAGGACAGCATCACGATGGGCGTTGAAGCCGCCCGTGATGCACTGAACGAACAGCCTCGGGACCGCATTGCACGGCTGGTGTTTGCCTCTACCACCCACACCTTCGCCGACCTTCAGAACGCCACGGTGGTCGGCAATGCACTGGGACTGCCTGGCAACATCCGAACACTTGATGTGGCTCATTCGCAGCGCGCGGGCACCAGCGCACTGCTGGCCGCCCTGTCGGACACTTCGTCAGGAGAGGCGCTGGTGGTGGCCAGTGACAGGCCGCGCGGAAAGCCCGCCAGCACTCAGGAAATGAACAACGGGGCAGGTGCCGCTGCATTTACGCTGGGAAGCGAGAACATTGTGGCGGAACTGCTTGGGAGCGCCAGCCAAAGCACCCTGTTCGTGGACCACTTCCGAGCAGCGGACGGCCAGTACGATTACTTCTGGGAAGAGCGCTGGATTCGCGATGAAGGCTATCTGAAGCTGGTGCCCCCTGTGGTGGCGTCAGCACTTTCGGACGCTGGTTTGGATGCCACGGACATTCACCATTTCATCCTGGCTTCCAGCTTCAAAGGGATTGCCGCGGCGGTCGCTCGCAGCGCAGGCATACCGGCCCAGGCAGAAGCAGATGCGCTGACATCCAATTGCGGATTTACCGGAGCCGCTCATGGGCTGCTCATGCTGGCTCACGTGCTGGAACGCGCCCAGCCGGGAGAACACATTCTGCTGGTGGGTTTCGGTCAAGGCTGTGATGCGCTGGTTCTGCGTGTGACCGACGCCATTGCACAGGCCAAGCCGCGCAGAGGCGTCAGCGCTGCCTTGGCAGACAAGGTGGAGACCGACGCCTACCTGCGTCTTCTGGCCAATGAAGGTGCGATTGATCTCGATTGGGGCATGCGCGCAGAGCGGCCAGTGAAGACCGCACTCACCGAGCAATACCGCTCGAACGAACAAATTTCGCACTTCCAGGCTGGCAAGTGCCGCGCTTGCGGCACCATCCAATTTCCCCAGTTGCCGTTCTGCGTCAATCCGGCCTGCAATGCGCCTTCGACTCAGTTTGACCAGGTGGCACTGGCAGATGCCAAAGCGAGCGTGATGACTTTCACCGCCGACTGGCTCTCCTACCACCCCGCCCCTCCCTTGTATGTGGGGTTTGTGCAGTTTGAGAACGCAGCGCGGCTGATGATGGAAATCGTGGACGTTGGGCCTGCGGGTCTGGAGGTCGGCACGCCATTGAACATGGTGTTTCGCATCAAGGACATCGACAGGCTGCGCAACTATCCGCGTTACTTCTGGAAAGCCACGCCGGCCTGAGAAGGTGAGAACGAATCCCACATGCCCGCCTTGACCGCCAAAAACCACCCGCTCCGCGTAAAAAATGCTCGACGTAGCACAAGCTACGCCTGCGCTTTTCGCCTTGACCGGGCGATTTTTGACGGCCCTTTCGAGCACGCCGGATTCATTCACACCTTCTGAAGCCGCGCATTCGGCGAGCACTCACTGGAAAATCATCATGGCTACAGGGATCAAGGACAAGGTTGCCATTCTTGGCATGGGCTGCTCACGTTTCGGGGAGCGCTGGGACGCCGGCACCGCAGACCTGTTGGCAGAGGCCTTCACGGAGGCCATGGCAGATGCGGGGATCGAGCGCCGCCAAATTGAAGCCGCGTGGTTTGGCTCCTGCATGGACTCAGTCAACGTCGGCAACTCGGCCATTCCCGCTTCCATGGCGCTGCGCCTGGACGGCATTCCCGTCAGCCGGGTGGAGAACATGTGCGCCACGGGCACCGAAGCGCTGCGCAGCGCGGCCTATGCGGTGGCTTCCGGCGCGGTAGATATCGCTCTGGCCATCGGTGCGGAAAAGCTCAAGGACACCGGTTACGGAGGATTGCCCTCCCCCTTCAAAGGCACGCTGAACGACCTTTGGCTCAACCTGGGATCGGCCCCTGCCGGGTTTGCGCAACTGGCCGCCGGGTATCGCAACAAGCACGGCATAACGCCTGAGCGCCTCAAGCAGGCGCTTGCCCATGTATCGTGGAAAAGCCATGAGAACGGCGCTCTGAGCCCCAAGGCCCACCTGCGCAAAAGAGTGACCATGGAGCAGATTCTGAACGCGCCCATGATTGCAGAACCACTTGGCTTGTTTGATTGCTGCGGCGTCAGCGACGGGGCCGCTGCAGCCATTGTGACCACACCCGAAATAGCGCGCGCTCTTGGCAAGAAAGATGTCGTTTCCATCAAGGCCATTCAGTTGGCCATCGGTTCAGGGGTTGAGTCCTCAACCAACCAATGGGATGGCGCCAGCGTGCGCACCACACGGCTGGCAGCCAAAAAAGCCTATGCAGAAGCTGGAATAAAAGATCCACGCAGCGAATTGGATCTGATCGAGGTGCACGACTGTTTCTCGGTCACCGAATTGGTCACGATGGAAGACCTCTTCATTTCACCCGAGGGCCAGGCGGTAGACGACATTCTGGATGGCTTCTACGACCGCACAGGCGGCGGAGTTCCTTGCCAGGTCGACGGAGGTCTGAAGTGCTTTGGTCACCCGATCGCAGCTTCGGGCCTGCGAATGGCTTACGAGGTCTACAACCAGCTTCTGGGGCGCGCAGGCGAACGGCAAATTTCTTCGCCATCAGTGGGGTTGACGCACAACCTTGGGGGCGTTCCTTTCCAAGGTATTGCGGCCATCTCGATTCTCGGCCTGCATGCCTGAACACCAACATTGAAAGAACAAGGAGCAACCATGAAACTTTGCGAAGGCCGAATTGCCATCGTTACCGGCGCGGGCCGGGGGCTGGGGAAAGCTCACGCGTTGATGCTCGCCAAACATGGCGCCAAGGTGGTGGTCAATGACCTGGGGTCGAGTGCAGATGGCATTGGCCAAGACACCACGCCTGCGGATGCAGTGGTCGCCGAAATTCGCGAATGCGGCGGTGAAGCCGTGGCAGACGGCTCCAACGTAGCGAACTGGGAAGGCGCCAAGTCATTGGTCGACACCGCCATCAAGCACTTTGGTGGCTTGGACATCCTGGTCAATAACGCAGGCATCCTGCGCGACCGCATGCTCATCAACATGACGGAACAGGAATGGGATTCCGTCACCAACGTGCACCTCAAGGGCACGTTCGCCCCCACGCACCACGCCGCCAACTACTGGCGCCAGCTGACCAAGGACGGCAAGAAGGTGGATGCACGCGTCATCAACACCAGCTCGCACTCGGGATTGTTCTGCAACATAGGGCAGGCCAACTACGCTGCGGCCAAGGCAGGCATCGCCTCCTTCTCGTTGGTTGCCGCGCGAGAGTTGCAGCGGTATGGGGTGACCGTCAACGCCATCGCGCCGCGCGCGACCACGCGCATGACTGAAGGCCTGGGCCAATGGACACCCGAACAACTGGAGCGAAGAGACCCCGAATGGATTGCCGCGCTGGTCACCTGGCTGGCCAGCAGCCAATCAAGCGCCATCAGCGGCCGCGTATTCGAGGCGTGGGGCTTCGGGTATTCGGTGGCGGAAAGCTGGCAGCACGGCCCGCTTACTGAGGCCAGCAAGAACCCTGAAACTCTGGGGCCAGAGATCACCCGCATCGTGGGCGAAGCGCGCAAGAACGCCGGCATAGACCGGGACACCTGGATGGATATCTAAGCCTTCAACGGCTGTATTCAAGATACGTATTCTGAAAGCCTGAAACGCCAGCATGCTCGATAAAACCGTTCAAACCCTGGCCGAAGCCGTCAGCGAAATTCCAGACGGCGCCACCGTGCTCGTCGGTGGCTTCGGCGGTTCGGGCGCACCGATTGCCCTGCTTGAAGCGCTGCTCGAACAAGGAGCCACGGATCTCGTGGTCGTCAGCAACAACGCAGGCAGCGGTACCGAGGGCCTCAATGCCCTGGTCGGCGCTGGGCGGGTACGCAAACTCATCTGCTCCTACCCCAAGTCGGCGGACAAAAGCCAGCCACTCGCGGCTGCTTTTGAGCAGATGTACAGAGCTGGGAAAGTCGAGTTGGAATGTATTCCGCAGGGCACCATGGTAGAACGCATGCGGGCCGCCGGGGCCGGGCTTGGACCATTCTTCTGCCCCACTGGCTACGGCACTCTGTTAGCAGAGGGAAAAGAAACCCGGGTGATTGACGGCGTAGGCTATGTGCTGGAGCAACCCATTCGCGCCGACTATGCGCTGGTCAAGGCAGACCTCGGCGATCGTTGGGGTAATCTCACCTACCGCTTGGCTGGCCGGAACTTCGCACCGGTCATGTGCACCGCAGCGCGGCACGCCATAGCGCAGGTTCGCGAAATCGTGCCGCTGGGCTCGATTCCGCCCGAGCAGGTCATGACGCCCGCCATCTTCGTTCAGAAAGTGGTCTGCCATGCCAGCTGATATCACCCAACTGCCTCGCCTGAGTCGCGAGGCGATCGCCAAGCTCGTGGCGCACGATATTCCCGATGGGGCTTTCGTGAACCTCGGCATCGGCTTGCCGGTTCTGGTTGCAAAACACCTTCCCAAAGACCGCGAGATCATCCTGCACAGTGAGAATGGCATTCTGGGCATGGGCCCTTTGGATCCTTCCCAGGCCGCCGACCCTGACCTCATCAATGCAGGCAAGCAACCCATCAGCCTGCTGACAGGCTCTTCCATTTCTGACAGTGTCTTGTCGTTCACCATGATGCGCGGCGGGCACCTGGATCTGAGCGTATTGGGTGGGCTTGAAGTTTCCGCCAGTGGCGACTTGGCCAACTGGCACACGGGGGCACCGGATGCCATACCCGGCGTGGGCGGCGCGATGGATCTGGCCATAGGGGCCAAGCGCGCCTTCGTGATGATGGAACACCTAACCCGGGACGGGCGCCCTAAAGTTGTGGAGAGCTGCACGCTGCCGCTGACTGGCGCAGGCGTTGTGGATCGTATCTATACGGACCTGGCGATCATTGATGTCGAACCAGATGGGCTATGGGTTCGCGCCATGGTCGAGGGCTTGAGCCTGGCGCAGTTGCAGGAGAGAACGGGAGCGGTATTGCGGTTTGATCCGGAGTGTCGGACGCTTTCTTTAGGTGGCGTTTGAGAGACGTTTTCGACGTCTGCAAATAGGGCGTATTAGCTCCCTCTCCCGCATGCGGGCGCCCGGCTAGGGGAGAGGGCAGGGGTGAGGGCAAGCTGCGGT
>JAECRA010000049.1 GCA_015999985.1 Comamonadaceae bacterium | reverse complement strand
ACCCTGGGATTCTTTCGCAAGGACGAAGAGGTGGTGCTGCACTGGGCCGAACCGGCACCGTTCGAGGGTACCGAGCTTTTGCTGCGCGCCTTCAAGCGGGTGAGTGATCCATCGCCTGGCGAACCGCCACTGCAAGTGGGTTTGCGTGCTGTGGACGGTGTGGACAACCTCGTATTGGTTACTCGTCTGCCGGAAAACCAATGCGGTGCACGCGAGCTACAGCAATTGACAGCCTGGCTGCGTCAGTATGCGGCAGACTTGAAAAACTGAGATTCAGTTGGGCTCAGAAGGTGTGAATGAATCCGGCGTGCTATGGAACCAACGCGAGCTGCCGGTTACTTATAAGAGTAGGGAAATTGCGCGGTGGAGGCAGTCCTACTGACTGAACTCCTCTCGTACTCGCTTCTGGACAAGAACCCCTGGGTCTTTATCACGCGTTGATTGAAGACCTGCACCGTTCAAGAAATCAAATGCACATGAAGGCAGGACATGCCTGAATTTCAAAAGATATGAGTAAGAGCCAATATACCGATTTGCTATGCGCTTACGAGCAAAAGGCACGCCCAGGTGTTGTGAGTGCAGATCTTGCGCGCACCGAAGAACTGATCGTTCATGGTCGGTCCGTGAGCCTTTCCTTTTCACCCGAGGAAAACTATCCTGAAGACGGCAAGGTCATTTGCAGCACCGACATTGCCAAGTTCAACCAGGAGCCCGCAGCGGATCTGTGCCGTCTCCTGCTGCAGGCCAACAATCTCTGGGCTGGCACGGCGGGGTCCACAGTGGGACTGCGCGGCAACGATATGCTGCTCATGAGTGCCTCCAGGCGTATTGGCTCACTTGACGCCGATAACTTGGATGCTTTTCTGAGCGCGCTCTGCGCCGATGCCGACAGTTGGGCCGCCCGGCTCACCGCGAAGCCGCCGAAAGAAAACCCGCCTCCCGAGTACATGCTGCACATGCGGGCTTGAAGCCTTCAAAAAAACCTAAGCTCCAATTGCCTGCAAAATGACTCAAGAACGCTACGACATCGCCCTGGCCGAATTGGCAGAAGACATCGGCTTGGACGCCGCCGCCCTGGCGAAGTACCAGGAGCTCATCATTGACGGCGTGGCCATCGCGCTGTCGTTTGAATCAGATGAACTGGGAGGGTCCATGCAGGGGGCATGCTATATCGGCACCGACCCCGTGCCGGTGGATGCTTCGCCTGCGCTGCTTCGCATGCTCCTACAGGCCAACACCCTGGGGCCGCCCACTTTGGGCGCTACGCTAGGCCTGCAGCGCTCAGGCCGTTTGGTGCTATCTCGCCGAGAGCCATTGGATACACCTCCAGCCCGCCTGGCGCATGCCTGGGGCGAACTGGCCGATGTATCCGTGCGCTGGGCAGTGGCACTTGACCAGGGCCTGGAAAATAGCGTGCACGAACTGGTTCATGCCGGAGCCAGGTGATGCCTATGTAAAGGCCAGCAGACAAGCTGCCTGGCAACTGGAGCCGGTTGTCATAGCCCAATCCGCTATAGCCTACACTTGAAAAATGACTCCCACATTCGAGTAGGAGTCGGGTGCCCATCAAGGAGATTCTGAGCATGGCAGAAAATCATCTAGGTCCTCACATCACATTTGATCGTGGCATAGATCAGGTTACTTATGTTCGCTCTGGAGAGACACAGAGCCTGCCGATGCGTCGGGAGGAGGCTCCGTCGGAGCTGGGAGGCAGGCCTCAACTGGATAGTCTGCTCGCTTTGCCAACTCTTGATGACGGACTTGAAGAGGCTATCCGCCCACAGTTGGCGGATCGCGAGTTAATGGTTCCCAGCCGGTTTCATGCGGTCCTGGATAGTCTGCACACCGCGCTTTCGCAGAGAATTGATGGCAATGCAGGGGGCGCAGCCGACGAATTCATGTCACCAGAGAAAAAACGCGACCTGAAGCGGGCTTTGACAGTTCTGGGCGGAGCGCAAGATTTGCGGGGCTTGGTTCAGATGTACCGTAGTGTTCTCTATCAGGGTTGAAGATGCAGGAGAGCACATCGGATACCGGCGGAGCGGAGGGGCTTACTCGAGCGCACATCGAATTGATGGATCTGCTCAGCTACATCTATCTGCGTCACGGCCTGCCCGACAAGGCTGCAGCTCTGCTGATCGCGCGAGATTTATTGGTACCTGACAACCGGGTGACGCTGTTGACACTGGCGATTGCTCAAGTGCGAGCGGTCAAATATGAGCGCGCGCTCGAAACACTTGAGAGGCTGGCTATGCTGGGCGCGGTAGATGCCTCATTCCACCTTGTACGCGCTCAAGCGTTCCAGGCCTTGGGGCGCACAGGCGAAGCGGCGAGTGCCATGCGTGCCCACGTCTCTTTGCGCGCATCACTCTAAACATTCGATGTCCACGGTAAACTGAGCGCAATGGCAATTAGTAGCGCTACCAACCCCGCGTCCGGCACCTTCGCACGCCTGCAGAGAATTGTGCAACTGGCCACCAGCCGGAACGACATTGTTCTGGCGTTTTTCCTGGTGGCCGTGATCTTCATGATGATCCTGCCGTTGCCCACCTGGCTGGTGGACATGCTGATCGGCACCAATATGACCATCTCGGCCATCTTGCTCATGGTGGCCATGTATTTGCCCTCGCCCCTGGCGTTTTCCTCGTTTCCCTCGGTACTGCTGATCACCACCTTGTTTCGTCTGGGCATTTCAATCGCCACCACGCGATTGATTCTTTTGCAAGGGGACGCAGGGCACATCATTACCACTTTCGGCAACTTTGTAGTCGGTGGCAATCTGGTGGTGGGTCTGGTGGTGTTTTTGATTCTCACCATCGTGCAGTTCGTGGTCATTACCAAGGGTGCCGAACGAGTGGCTGAAGTGGCTGCGCGGTTTTCGCTGGACGCGATGCCAGGCAAGCAGATGTCCATTGATGGGGACATGCGAGCAGGCACCATCGACATGGAAGAGGCCAAGCGTCGCCGAGGTCTGGTTGAGAAGGAAAGCCAACTCTATGGCGCCATGGACGGCGCCATGAAGTTCGTCAAAGGCGACGCCATAGCGGGCCTCATCATCGTGGCTGTCAACCTGCTTGGCGGCATTGTCATCGGCACGATGCAGCGCGGCATGAGTTTGGGTGATGCCACGCGAACCTATTCCATTCTCACCATCGGCGATGGGTTGATTGCACAGATTCCAGCGCTGTTCATCGCGATTTGTGCAGGCATGATCGTCACCCGCGTGCAGACGGGCGATAGGCCTTCCAACGTAGGCCGGGACATCGGAGAGCAGATCCTGGCGCAGCCCCGTGCTCTGCTCATCGCAGCGGCGGTGGCGTTGGGGCTTGGTTTGATCCCAGGTATGCCGTTTGCGGTTTTTGCGCTCCTGGCCACTGTCGTGGGAACGGTGGGTTTTGTACTGATTCGGGGCGTTCGCAAGGTCGTCAACGAGAAGACCGGTGAGGTGACCGAGGTCCCCGCACTGCAGGCGGCAGGGGAGAAGCCGCGAACGGCCAAGGCTGACGGTAGCGACGAATTCTCGCCCACGGTGCCCCTTCTCATGGATGTCGCCACGGATTTGCGGCACAGCTTTGATGCAGAAGTCCTGAACGACGAACTGCTCAAGATTCGCCGCGCGTTGTATTTTGATTTGGGTGTGCCTTTTCCAGGCATACAGTTGCGCTTCAACGAGGCCTTGCCTAAAGAGAGCTACAACATCTTGCTCTCCGAGGTGCCGGTGTCGCAAGGGCGCTTAAGGCACGGTTGGTTGCTCCTGCGCGAAAAAACGCAGAACCTCGATGCGTTGCAGATCGCCTATGAACCGGATCGAGACTTCCTGCCTCACATACCAACGCTCTGGGCCAAGGCCGAGCTGGCAGAGACGCTGAAGGCGTCGGGCATTTCGTTCATGGATTCCAGCCAGGTGCTGGCTTATCACCTGGCATTCGTTCTCAAGAAGTATTCGTCGGACTTCATCGGCATCCAGGAAACCAGGTTTTTGTTGGGTTCCATGGAGGCGCGTTTTCCAGATCTGGTCAAGGAAGTGACCAGGGTCTTGCCTATCCAGAAAATCGCAGAAATCCTGCAGCGCCTTGTTTCCGAAGACGTCTCGGTACGAAACCTGCGGGCCATACTCGAGTCTTTGATCGAGTGGGGGCAAAAGGAAAAGGATTCGGTGCTTTTGACGGAGTACGTTCGCTCCACGCTGAAGCGCCAGATCAGCTATAAGCATTCGAGCGGGCAAAATGTCCTGCCAGCGTACCTCCTTGCGCCGAGCATAGAAGACCAGGTGCGCGGCGCTATTCGCCAAACTTCCGCCGGCAGCTATCTTTCGCTTGATCCTGCAGTGACCAAGCGTTTGGTCGATAGCATCAAGAAGACAGTTGGCAACTTATCGGCCAATGCGCAGCCTCCCGTGCTTCTGACATCCATGGATATCCGTCGCTACATGCGCAAGATGATTGAACAGGACTTGTATGAACTGCCTGTTCTGAGTTACCAGGAATTGACCCAGGAAATCAATATTCAGCCGCTTGCAAGGATAGATTTGTGAGCACGGGTTTTTCGCGGGTGGCTCTATCGTGATGCGAGATCCGCTGACGCTGGAGCTGCGCGTTCTCAATGGTCGGCATGCTGGTGCATGCGCGGTGGCGCGCGATGCGCTTTTGCTGGGCGTCACGCCTGAAGCTGACCTCATTGTCACGGATCTTGATGCCAGGGCCGGGCTGGGTAAGCTCTACCTCATGGACGGCGGTCGATGGCTGATCGCGGCGGCCAATGCAGAACCCAGCGCCAATGATTTGGAGAATGCGCCCAAAGTGGGCGTGCCTATTCACTGGGCGGGTGTGGCTCTGGTAGTCTGTGAGCCACACACCGATTGGCCTTCCATGCCTGTGACGGCAGCTCCTTCGGAGTTCGCGGGTGAACCTGGCCTGCTCCACGGTGAACTCGGCGGGCATGCCCATCTTGGCCTCGACGCGGATTTCAATGAGCCGATGCCAAAGGACGGTGCCACTGTGTCGGGCCCTGCGCTGATGAAGGTCCGTGGCGCCGCCGTCGCGCCAGTCCCACCCCCACGAAACGCACTTCGCCCCGTCTTATGGATTCTCGCGGCGCTCTTGGGCATCCTGGCTCTTTTAGGGTTGGCAGCCTACATTTCCGGACGCGTTCCTCTTGAACCCAGCGGAGTCTCAGCGCCTACCTCGCCTGCTCTACCGGACATGACGGCGCAAGCGCAAAAGCAAGTGCCCGACCTGGCTTTGGCTATTGCGAAGGTCGACTCCACCTTGCGCTTGCAACTTACACCGCAACGCGATGGCCTGGTCAGGGTAAGCGGTTGGGTCGACTCATTGCAGCAGCTTGATCGCCTGGCGGATGCGCTGGCTATGCGGCGCCCGTCTCCAGTCATGCGAGTGCTGGTGGTAAGCGATGTGCGATCGGAGCTATCCGCCCAATTGGCTGGTGCCTACTCTCATCTCAGGTTTTTGCCTGGGGACCCGGGGGTTCTTCGAGTGCAGGGCATCGTCGCAAGTGCCGCGGTCAGGCAAGAAACGCTAACGGCAGTGCGACCTCATTTGCCTTCTGGGCTTATATTGGCCGACGAATTGAAGCTGGCCGAGCAACTTGCACCTGAGATACGCGCCGCGCTGGTCTCCGCCGGGTTCAAAGATGTCAAGGCCGGCTGGGACGGCAAGCAGGTATGGGCGACTTTGTCATTACCCGCTAGCGCCCGAAACCGCTTTGAGGAGTTCCTGATAGAGTTGGCAGATCGTTTTCCCGGGCTGCCTTTACGCGTCACCCCAACGCTGCTGACGGCCTCCGGCTCAACAGGGTTATCGAAGGCGCCATTTGCGATTCTCGGTGTCGTGGGTGGCGACGTGCCTTACGTCGTTTTGCCGGGCGGTGCGAAATTGCTCCCGGGCGGCTCTCATGGGGGTTGGCGCTTGCAGGCAATAGACGCTGACGTGCTGGTGTTCGATTCACCCAGGCGATTGGTGGTGTCCAGATGATCGCCTTGCATTCTGGCTTCTTTCAGCCTCCAAGGCGCGATGTGCCATTGAGACATTTGCGATCTTGCTTCGTACCTGGTTCTGCGGAACGCAGTACAGGGTTCTTTATTTCGTCAGTTCTGGAGCTTTCTCATGTCATCTGACGCCAATTCCCTCAACCCTAAATCTATCAACGCGCCTGGCAATCCGACTGGGAATGCGTCTTTTGGGCCTTTGAGTGAACTGGAGGCAGCCCTGAGCGGGGAGCCTTCGAAAGCCCGAGATGCGGCGGCGGTGGCCAGTGCACAGCTTGACAAAATGGTGCAGCGCACCCAGCGAGCCCTGGCCGCAGGAGCGCCTGCTGCGGAATACGCACAATTGAATGCCGTGTTGAAAGCATGTCATACGGCGAAAGAAATTCTCGACAGGGCCGTCACGCGTGGCGGCAGTGATGCGAGAATGTAGGTAAGTTGGTTTATGTTAGACGAGACTTTAAAGGAGCATCATGGCTAATTCAACAAATGGTATTAGTTTTGCCTACATCTCGGAAACCATGGGTTCCACGATGGGAAATATCGAAAATGCCCTCCGAGCTCAGATCTCCAACATGGGAGAAAACCCAACCCAGACGGAGTTGTTCCAAATGCAGGTTGGTGTTCAGAAATGGACTATGACTGTGCAACTGATGAGCACAATGAACCAGACCATCTCAGAAGCATTCAAGGGCGTGATTCAAAAAACCTCTTGAGGCAAGAGGCGGTTCAAAGTGCCATGGTCAATGCGACGTATGCATGATTTCAGGTTGACCATAACTCTAAGCTTCATGGGAATTCGATCGTGAGCTCATTCGAAGCCATACTAGCTTCGTTCGGCGAAAAAATCGGTATCACTGGCTTGGTGTTTGACCGGGAAGGCTGTTGTCGTCTGGTATTTGACGGCCAGCGGGTGGTAGAGGTGCGAGCCTCGAATCCGCAGCGAAGAATGGTGCTGAATGCGCGCGTAGGCGCGGTTGGGGCGACATGGCCCAGCGGAACCGAACGATTGCTGCTGCAAGCAAACTCGTGGGGCTCTGGCACGGGCGGTGGCTGGTTTTCAATTGACGAGCGTGGTCAGGTCTGCCTTCAGCATGAAGTGCCATTGAGCCCCGACAGTGATGCGCAGCTCTTGGCGAAAATCGAAGCTACCTTGAACAGCCTGGAGTTGTGGGAGCGCCGACTGTCAGAGGGCGGAGTTCCTATGCAAGCTCAGGGTACCAGTCGGACGATGCAGAGGGTGTAGGCTTGCTTCTTCAAGCGCACGCCGGCTACTTTCAGCCAAAGTGACTTAGCGCTTGTTCACGCGTTTCTTTGACTTCCAAGATGCTTAAAAATCCGCTGATGTCGAAAATTTCGCGTACTTGTGGCTGCATGCCAAACAGCACCATTTGGCCGCTTTCAGCCTTCAGTCGTTTCGCTGCGATAAGTACCACTCGCAGCCCCGCGCTGGAGATGTAGTCCAAATTGCTGAAGTCCAGCACCAACTTCTTATCGCCCTGTGCGATTAATCCTAGAATGTCATTCTCTGCACTCGCGGCATTACCGCTATTGAGCTGGCCTGTGAAGCTGACGAGGCGAGCATTGGCGAGGGCTTCATGGGCGATCATAGTTAAGTGCGTAGTTTGGTCCAGCGCCTGCGGCCAAAATTTACCGCTCTTGGTGCGATGATACTCTGTAGTAGAAACACCTCTCTGAGAGAAGTCGCAGTTCACTCCTCATGAATCCCATCGAGCTTGGTTCGGCAACGCATACGCTTGAAATCGAGTCTCGGCTCGACCAGATAGAGGTCGCACTGAATTGGCTTCGCGAGCTGGGCGCCAAGCAGGGTTGGCCTGACCGTGCTCTGTTCAGCTTGGTACTGAGCGCTGACGAAGCATTGACCAATATCGTTGCTCATGCTGCGGGCGTTGAGCAGAGCGATGTGACAAGGGGCGTTTCGACTTCAGTCCGGTTGGTTTGCACACTCATGCCCCAAGAGTTATCTCTGCGCATTGAAGATGAAGGTCCGGAATTTGACCCCACTCAGGTAGATCCTGATCAACTGCCTGAGTCGATTGAAGAAGCCGCAGTCGGAGGGCATGGCATTCGACTGATGCACCATTACCTGAAGTCCATCCACTACGTGAGGCAAGGGCGGCGCAATGTGTTGACCCTGCAGGTGGACGCGAAGTTTTAAGGCGCGGCTTTTGAACTTGCGCTGTGGTTAACTGGTTGGCGATGATGCGGCTGTCTGGGAGAAGACGGCCATTGTGCTTAGGACTTTAAAGCTTCTTTCAGCCAACGCTCGGCGTCTGAGTAAGTGACAGGCGACTTTCCTGCCTCCAGGGCTTCAGAGAATTTCTGATCCAGTTGTTGGTCTATACGAGCTCTCTGTGCGGAATCAAGCTGACCTGACACTCCCATGTCAGCGCTGATGCGTTTGAATTCACTGCCTCCCGAGCTGGCGGAAAACTGCAGTCGGGTAAAAAAATCAACTCCAGTCATGGCTTGTTGACCGGTCTGCGCCATGTCGACTGCCTGTTCCACTTTGCGTGAAGACAGCGCTTGTCCTGGAGCTGGGCTCAAATCAAGTTCACGGGCCACTGCGCGGCTGATGCCTGCAGAAAATGATTGCCCCAAAGCCTGGACAAACGCAGAGGTGGTGTCTACCTGATCACCATCTGGTTTGACCCAGGCGACTTGACGGCCGCTGCCGGGAAGTACGCCTGTACCTTGCACCTGCCATCGTTCCCCGTCCAGGCTAAGCTTGATAGATTCATTTGTTCGCGCTGCAGAACTAAACGCATCGAGGGGCGGCAACGCGTTGCCGAACGCTGGAGATGAATTTTCGATGGCCACGGCAGGTTTCTTTATAAATGAGTGATATGAAGTGCAGTTGATACTACGTAAGTAACCCGCTGAGCCTGAGGGTTCCGTTTTTCGTATTCAAGCATCTTTTTTTCTTAAAAAACGAGCTCGCCGACAGATTACAACTCAGTTTCTGTCACACTGGCGATCAGGATGCAGCATAAAGTAAGTTGCCACTTGCTTCGGTAGCTTGTTATTTTGCATCCGTACGCAACCGTGTTGGCGAAAGGAAGCGATAGGGATGTCGTTGGAGCGCAACCATGATGTAGATGGCGTTGACGCCGAAGTTCTGTTTCGTGACTTGGTCAAGGAGCATTGGACTCGGTTGCATCGTTTCATTATCAAGAACATTGGCAATCATGATGACGCTGAAGATCTGACCCAGCAGGCCTTTTCAGAGGCAGTCCGCTCCTTTGAGCGTTTTCGTGGCGAATCCGAGCTGTCTACGTGGCTCTACGGTATCGCCATGAATCTGGTTCGCAACCATCTTTCGCGTGCGCCCAGCAGAAGGTACGAGTTCACAGACGATTCTGAACTGGAGTTTACGCCTTCAGACGAGCTCGATCCAGCGGCTCAATTGGAGCAAACACAGCAACTGACTGAACTCGCGCAAGCTCTGGAAGACCTACCACCGAGAATGCGTGAAGTTCTACTGATGGTCGCGGTGGACGAGCTCTCGTACGAAGAGGCTGCTGTATTGCTCACGGTCCCTGTCGGGACTGTTCGAAGCCGTCTGTCACGAGCAAGAACCGCGTTGCGGGCCCAATTGGAAGGTCGGGGTGTTGACCTGGATTTCCTGAAGTAGGGGTGCATGCAGTCGGGGCCGAATTTTCTGCAGCAGGACTACACCAAGAATGAGGGACTTAAAGTCAGGAGCTTGACGACGGCAGACGTACCGTCGCTTAGCCGCTTGAGATCTGATGTCCTGGACGGTTTGGCCGATGCCGAGCTTTATTCACGCGAAACTGATGAAGTTGGCTTCCTGCACGCTCACATTGGCGAGACGGGGCCTGGAGAAACACTTGGTGTTTTCGACGGGCACGAACTCATCGCTTATGGAATGATCGGATTCCCCGATAAAGCCGACCCCGTTGGCTTTGCTCGCTATATTTGCACCGATCCATCTGATTTTGCACGGACAGCCGAATTGGCGAGTTGCATGGTAAGTGCGCGTTATCGTGGTCGACATCTTCAGCGCTTGCTATTGGCAAAGCGCATTGAGCTCGCCCAATCTCGAGGACGCCATCTTTGCGTAGCCATGGCATCTCTTCGAAATCATGTAAGTCGCCACAATCTCATGCGCGAGGGTTTGCAGATCGGTTGGGTTGGCGAAATTTGCGGCTTGAAACGGCACTTGCTGATCTTGGATCTTTCACAGCCTCGGGCATTGAATCTCGGTATTACCCAGTGGGTAGATGCCGCTGACTGGAAGCGTCAGCAGTATCTGGTCCAAAACGGCTGGTGGGGTGTGGACACCGTTCAATCGTCGCAAGAGGGCAATACCCTTGTGTTTGCGAGGTAGGCTCAGTTTGATAGGTGCATCACGGTCGTGCGTGTATTGAGGCCCAACATGAAGCCTGGAGGCCGCGGACGTTTGCCTCCATACGAGAGTCGGAATTTAGCAATTCGTTTCCTGAACTGACTGGGCTTGGGGTTTCCAAGCGAGGGGGGCCCCAAAGCCCCTCTCACTGATCAGCGCAGCGCTGCGGCAGGCAATTCCTGTCCCTGATTCGATGCAGTTCGGCGCTGACGGCGTGCGGTTGCCGGACGGCCACCCGCTTTGGGCGCTGCAGCATTGGCAGCGTCAACACGTTGGCGAATGTGCGCAAGCGCCTCTTCGACTTGATCGATGAGAATCAGGCAAAGATCACCTTTCTCCAGCATTTGAAGCGCAGTATCTATGGCCAGAAATTCGCCATGGACCTCTTCCACACGCTTGGCACGCTCAGCACCCACCAGGCCTTCACGCAGAAGCGAAAGCACCTCGCCATCGGCCCGGCCGCGCTGGCAGGCATCCTGATAGAGGATGATGTCGTCGAATGCCGCGCCCAACAACCGGGTTTGACCGCGGATATCCTCATCACGCCGGTCTCCCGCACCACTGATCACGGCTGATCTGCGGCGTGCAGGCATATTCTCCACACCTGCCACCAGCGCTGCGATCGCGTCGGGGTTATGTCCGTAGTCGGCGATCAGCGTGGCACCCCGATAATCAAAAATATTGAATCGTCCGGGCACGCCATGCAGGTCGCTGATGAAGCTTGCCAGGCCGCGCTGAATGGCGTCCCAAGGCACATTGACCGCCCAGGCCGCAGCCACGGAAGCCATGGTGTTTTCCACCTGGAAGCCGATCTGGCCCTTTCGGGTCAGCGGAACCCGGGCAAGAGGCAATCGCTTCTCAAACCGGCCTTCTGCGCACACGATGTCACCGTTCTCAATGAACACCACACGCCGGCCCTGAGCCCGGTGGGTGTCAATGACGGGATGGGTGCCGTCCTGTGCGAAAAAGGTGACCGAACCAGGGCAGTGCGGGGCCATGGCTGCTACGGCCGGGTCGGCAGCGTTCAGTACGGCCATGCCGCTAGTGGACACGTTCTTCACGATCACACGCTTGAGCACGGTCAGGTCTTCCAGCGTGGTGATGTAGTTCAGACCAAGGTGATCGCCTGCGCCCATGTTGGTAACGATGGCCACCGAGCATTGGTCGAAAGCCAAGCCTTCGCGCAGCAGACCACCGCGTGCAGTTTCGAGCACGGCTGCATCCACGTCCGGGTGCATCAGCACGTTTCTAGCGCTGCGTGGTCCTGAGCAGTCACCGGAATCGATCTGCCGGCCATTGACATACACGCCATCGGTGTTGGTCATGCCCACTCTCAGGCCTTGTGCCTTCAGCAGGTGGGCGGTAAGACGTACCGTGGTGGTCTTGCCATTGGTGCCTGTCACGGCAATGACAGGAATGCGTCCATTGTCGCCATCGGGGTACATATGAGACATCACGGCTTCACCCACATCGCGTCCCTTGCCAAAGGAAGGGCTGATGTGCATGCGCAGACCGGGGGCTGCATTGACTTCTACAATGCCGCCGTTTTGTTCTTCCAGCGGCTTGATGACGGTTTCGCAGACCACGTCAACGCCGCAGATATCAAGGCCCGTCATCTGGGCAGCTTCAATGGCACGCGCTGCCACTTCAGGGTGCACGCTGTCGGTCACGTCGGTGGCTGTACCGCCGGTAGAAAGGTTGGCATTGGCGCGAAGCA
This sequence comes from Comamonadaceae bacterium, assembly GCA_015999985.1. Taxonomy (GTDB): domain Bacteria; phylum Pseudomonadota; class Gammaproteobacteria; order Burkholderiales; family Burkholderiaceae_C; genus Ottowia. Next base: position 21,678 of record JAECRA010000049.1, on the reverse strand, counting down.
CCACACGCTGGCCCTTGACAGGTATTGACTCGGGTGTGAGGTTTTGCGCGGCCAACCGGGCTTCTGCAATGGTGTCAAAGCGGATCTTGGTGAGCGAGGACGCATGGCCATCGCCACGGCGAGGATCCTTGTTCACTTCGTCCACCAGCTCACGCACTGTTTGCACGCCATCGCCAATGACCAGTGGCGGGTCGCGTCGGGAAGCTGCCACCAGTTTATTGCCCACCACCAGCAAACGGAAATCGTGGCCTGGCAAGAATCTCTCCACCATGACGCCGCCGTATTTCACCGCAGCCTCAAAGGCAATGTTGAAATGGCCGCGGTTAGACACACCTACCGTCACGCCCTTGCCCTGGTTGCCGTCCTGCGGTTTCACTACCACTGGAAGACCCAGCTCCAGTGCCGCGTTCCAGCCGTCTTCCTCATCAGTGACCGGACGGCCCATGGGCACTGGCACCCCTGCTGCGTGCAGAAGCTTCTTGGTCAGATCTTTGTCCTGGGCTATGGACTCGGCAATGGCGCTGGTGCGGTCCACTTCCGCTGCCTGGATGCGCCGTTGTTTGCTGCCCCAGCCCAATTGGACAAGGCTGCCAGAGGTGAGGCGGCGAAACGGAATGCCACGCGCCACTGCTGCGTCGACGATGGCACCCGTAGAGGGGCCCAAGCGTTCGTCTTCGTCGAGTTCGCGCAGGTCCGCCAGCGCCTTGTTCACATCAAACTGGCCGCCTTCCGCAGCTGCCTGGCACAGTGCCTGGGCTTTCTCGAAGGCAGCCTTGCCCACAGCTTCTTCCGTGTACTGGACCACTACCTGGAAGACGCCCGGTTCTTCAGTGGCCGTGGTGCGGCTGAAGGTCACAGGGCAGCCAGCGTTGGCCTGAAGCGCCAGGGCGGTCAGCTCAACGGCATGCGCCATAGAGATCGGTACGCTGGGCTTGTTGGCATGCAGCCCCCCCACTGATGGGAAAAGCTCGCGAAGGTGCTTTTCAAAGTCGGGGGTGGTGCGGAGGTCGCACTCACCCTCGTCGCAGGTGACGACGGCCTCGATAGCCGTATGACGGCTCCAAAGATTAGGGCCGCGCAGTGCACGTATGCGAGTGACTTGCATGGAAATACTCTCTTCTGCTGGAAAAATTGAATAGGCCGGGTTCGGGGCTGGATTACTGCATGACCACTTGGGGTGCCCTTGAAGGCTCCCCATAGCGCTGCAAGCCACCCCGAATGAGTTCGGCAGACAAACCAAGCGCCCACGCACTGGCCACTGCCGCCAGTACACAGGGGCGTGCATCGCCCGCCTGGGCGTGCATCAGTGCGGAAAATGCCGGCGCGGAAAGATCGACCAGAGGCATTTCTTCGGTGCCTGTGGCCAGGACGACCGAGGATCCTCGTGCAAATACAGCCCGGCCCTTGCCGGCCCGATGCTCAGTGATGGCAGCGCTGTGCTCATCAACGCTGTAGAGAATGACTTCACCATCGCACAGGTCGGCAAGATCCAGCGCACCAGCGTCATCAGCGTTCAACACGGCTGCACCACTGGGCAGCACCACATCGATCTGTGTGCGCACGATGTTCGGCATTTGCTCGGCATCGCGGATGTAGAACTCTTCCAGACCCTGGGGAGTAGGCATGGCCGTTACCACTCCCACCGTGCAGCGGTCATAAGGCAAGCCTTCAGCCAGAATGTGGCGCGCGGAGGTTTCCAGCACCACAGCCTGTACCGTGCGGTTGATCAGCATGCGCTCGCCGGCTTCCCAACCCAGGGCACTGCCCTTGGAGAGTTGGCGCTGGCCGAGATAGAGACCGTCCTGACAGGCGAGGGCGGTGACTCGGCCATCGAGTTGCAACAGCCAGGCCACTAGATGTGCTGTAAGAACATCGCCCTGCTGACCCACGATACCGACGATTGGAATGCGGCCGGAATCTGACACTGGAAACAAATGCTTCACGATGGCTTCGCCCACTGGCTGCGCACGGCCAACCGCAGGCTTCAGGTGCATCAGCAAGCCGGGCCCGGCATTCACTTCCACAATGGCGCCGCCCTGTGGGCCGAGGGGCTTCTCAATATCTTCAACCACCAGATCGATGCCTGCAATGTCGAGGCCTACCACTCGTGCCGCCAATGCCACCTGATGGGCGACATCAGGATGCACCCGATCAGTGACGTCATTGGCCATATTGCCCGTACGCTCGACCACGGCGCTGCGGCCAATGGGCAAGATGCTTTCAGCGGTCAGGCCTTGGCGAGCCAGCTCCAACTGAGTGACTGGGTTTTCATACACCCGCACGGTGTCAAGTGGAAGGTGCTCTTCAGGACCGCGGCGTGGGTCGGAGTTGACCTGCAACTCAATCAATTGCGCCATCGTGGAGCGGCCATCGCCGCTGACGCGTGTGATTTCGCCACGAGTGGCCGCAACGACTTTGCCACCCACCACGAGCAAACGATGCTCCTGGCCGGGAATAAAGCGCTCGACCATGACTTCCGAGCCTTCTTTTTCCGCAGCGGCGAAAGCTTCTTCCACTTCCTGTTGTGTGTTCAGGTTCAGGGAGACCCCACGAGCGTGGTTACCGTCCGTGGGTTTGACGACCACGGGCAGGCCAATACTCTGCGCTGCATCCCAGGCTTCTGCCGCGCTGTCTACTGTGCGGCCCTCTGGCACGGGGACGCCACATGCGGCCAGCAACTCTTTAGTGAGGTCTTTGTCGCGTGAGATTCCTTCTGCAATGGCGCTGGTACGGTCGGTTTCAGCCGTCCAGATGCGCCGTTGCGCTGCACCATGGCCCAGCTGCACCAGATTGCCGTCGTTCAGACGGATAAATGGAATGCCACGCTCTCCTGCCGCTTCCACCATCGAAGCCGTGCTGGGACCCAGGCACATCCGGTCCACCATATCGGTCAGCCGGGCTACCGTGGCAGACACGTCGTAAGGACGATCGTTGATGGCAGCCATGACCAGATCCAGAGCGGATTCAAGGGCGGCCTTGCCTATGGCCTCATCACGGGTGCGAATGACCACCTTGTAGACACCGTGCTCCGGCGTCATGCGGGCTTTGCCGAATCCCGTTTTCATGCCAGCCTGGGTCTGCAGCTCCAGAGCCACGTGTTCCAGGATATGGCCTGGCCAGGTCCCATCGCGCAGGCGCATCAGAAATCCGCCGCGGCGGCCGACGCTGCAGCGGTGTTCTATCAGTCCAGGCAGCCAGGCTGTCAGGCGTTCATAGAAACCAGTAAGCGTATTTGACGGGTAGTCCTCAAGTGCGCCAATATCCACAATGGCTTCAATCACGGGACGGTATGTCCAGATGTTCGGCCCGCGCAAGTAAGCTATGCGACGGATAACCATGTCTGGAAACACCGTGACGGAAGCTGGGGCGCCCACGGCGGCTTCGTCTGCCGTGGCTAGAACGGCTGACGGATACAATCCGCCACCCATCGAACTGCCTTGCTCTTCTTGCTTGATTAGCCTCATCTGGAGCGCTCTCGCTTTCCTGGTTTTCAACTTTTGTGGTCACCCCAAAACGGGGGCAATGCGTTGTTCAATTCATGTCGCTGCAAACTTCCACTGCTATTACCCCTCCTGAATCACTGATTTCAGTAAGAGCTCCTGCGGGCTTATCGCTGCGTTCAGAAGAAAACGTTCGCGCTACGCTGGAAGTTGACTTGTCTGAACGACTACGTTTCAGCCTAGGGTATGTACTTATTACAAATCAACGGCTTATCGCCCGGTTTCCGGATGAAACAGCGTGGAAATCCTGGGACTTGCGTTCTGGCCTGACGCTAACCCACCACGATTACGCTGGTGTCGGCAGTCTGGAGTTGCGAGATGAGGGCGGACAATTGGCTGTCTGGCGCTACACCCTCGGCCGCAATCCACCAGCACTTCGACTGCTGGCTCAGTTCGACGCAGCCCTGGTTGCCTTGGCAGGCGGTGAAGCCGTTGAAGAGGATGAGCTGGACGAAATAGCGGAGGAGGAAGAGCTTTCAGACACAGGAAAGCCACCTTCCACATGGACACTGTTTCGCCTGTGGAGATTTGCAAAACCCTATAAATGGCAGCTTTTTGGGGCATTTTTGCTGACTTTGGCCTCTACGGCCGCCACATTGGTTCCCCCGTATCTGACCATGCCACTGATGGACAAGGTGCTGATCCCTTTCCAGAATGGTCAGAAAATCGACACGGATCTGGTCGGTATGTTGCTGGGGGGGCTGTTGGGCGCGGCGGTGGTGGCTTGGGGGCTGGGTTGGGCCAAGACATATATCCTCTCATTGGTGTCCGAGCGCATAGGCGCGGATCTTCGTACTTCAACCTATGAGCACCTGCTGAATTTATCCCTTGAATATTTCGGTGGACGCCGCACAGGTGACCTCATGGCCCGCATTGGCTCAGAGACGGACCGCATCAACGTTTTCCTATCGTTGCACCTGCTGGATTTCGCAACAGATGTATTGATGATCGTCATGACGGCGGTTATTTTGTTCACCATCAACCCCGCCCTGGCACTGGTAACGCTGGTTCCCTTACCTTTTATTGCCTGGATGATTCACGTCGTGCGAGATCGTTTGCGCACCGGCTTCGAGAAGATTGACCGCGTCTGGTCTGAAGTGACCAACGTGCTGGCCGACACTATTCCGGGTATACGGGTGGTGAAGGCCTTTGCCCAGGAAGACCGCGAAGCCCACCGTTTTGCAGAAGCAAACCGCCACAACCTGGCCGTCAATGACAGGTTGAACAAGCTGTGGTCGCTGTTTTCACCTACAGTGACCCTGCTCACGGAGATTGGCCTTTTGGTGGTATGGGCCTTTGGCATCTGGCTGGTGAGCCAGCAGAGCATCACTGTGGGGGTGCTGACGGCGTTCCTGGCCTACATCGGCCGCTTTTACATACGACTCGATTCGATGAGCCGGATCGTCTCGGTTACCCAAAAAGCTGCTTCCGGCGCTAAGCGCATCTTTGAGATTCTGGACCACGTATCCAGCGTGCCTGAGACCACCCAGCCGGTCGATCTGCCTTCAGTGAAGGGGCATATCACCCTGCGCAATACACATTTCCGTTACGGCAACCGCGCGGTCATCAAGGATCTGAACCTGGATATCAAGCCGGGGCAGATGATTGGTCTTGTCGGTCACAGCGGCTCCGGAAAAAGTACGCTGGTCAATCTGATCTGCCGTTTCTACGACATCACCGAAGGCAGCATTGCCCTTGACGGTGTCGACATTCGCCAGCTGCGTCTGGCGGATTACCGGCGCAACATCGGCCTCGTGCTGCAAGAGCCGTTTCTGTTCTTCGGCACCATTGCTGAGAACATTGCTTACGGCAAACCCGACGCCACGCGAGCCCAGATCATGGCTGCTGCGCGTGCTGCACATGCCCACGAATTCATACTCCGGTTGCCACAGGGTTACGATTCGCTGGTCGGAGAACGCGGACAGGGGCTCTCTGGCGGTGAGCGCCAGCGAATTTCCATCGCGCGTGCTCTGCTTATAGATCCCCGCATTCTGATTCTGGACGAAGCCACCGCGTCTGTTGACACGGAAACCGAGCGCGAAATCCAGAAAGCCCTGGACAACCTGGTGCGCGGTCGCACCACCATTGCCATCGCGCATCGGCTGTCTACCCTGCGCAAGGCAGACCGCCTGGTCGTCATGGACAAAGGCCGCAAGGTGGAAGAGGGCACGCATGAACATCTCATCGCCCAGCGCGGTGCTTATTGGCGGCTTTACGAAGCGCAGGCGCGCCAGGAAAAAGCCGAGCGTGACCGAATGCTGGCCATTGATGAGCCCACACCCGTTCGGGAAGAGTCCGTACCCATTGCTAAAGAGGAGCGCGAATGAAGACCGTATTTGATCTTCACCGGGACGCTTTTGGCAGACTGGTTCTTACCGACGAGCAGGGGCAGGTTCACGTGGGGCTGGTGGCCGTGCGTGCTTTTCCGATCGCCGCGCCGGATGAAGGCGTCAGCCTTCTGGACCTGGATGGTCATGAACTGGCCTGGGTGCCTGACCTGTCAGCCATGCCAGAGCCTAAGCGCACTTTAGTGGCGCAAGCTCTGGAGCAGCGCGAATTCATGCCCGTTCTGCAACGCCTGATAAGCGTTAGCAGCTTTGCCACTCCCAGTACCTGGGAGGTCGATACTGACAGGGGCAGCACCAGCTTTGTGCTGAAAGGCGAAGAAGATATCCGCCGCCTGGGCCCAGGCCTGCTCATCGTCAATGATGCGCACGGAGTGCAATATCTCATCAAGGATTTGGCCACTATGGACAAGCACAGCAGAAAGCTACTAGACAGGTTTCTGTAGTCTTCCACAGATTTGAGAAGGCCTGAGTGATCCATCATTCCTGCCTTGACCGTCGAAACGACCCTCCAGGCGTCGCAAATCTGACCTTCTGAGTTCACAAGGTCACAAGTTCGCTAGTTCGCTAGTTCGCTAGTTCGCTAGTTTGGGTTTGGTCTCGGCAAGCGCGCCACAGCAAAATACTGTATAAATAACCAGTATTTTGCTGTGGCGCAATCATGGACTCTGATCTTCATCCTCCGGATACACCGTTTGTTCCCGTGCGTTTGCACAAGGGGCGTGGGGCCACTTCGAACCTTGCACACCGCTTCTCTCGTGACGCAAGGGCAGCCTTTGACGACGGTTGGGACACACTGCAAGCAGGTACCTCGGAGGCGCAGGAATCACTTTCTCCAGCCACGCAGGTGATCTGGGAAGACTGCAAGAGTGCGATCAGCAGCAACGATTCAACAGACATCCCGTTTGATCACTCGATCAACCCATACCGTGGCTGCGAGCACGGCTGCATCTACTGCTTTGCCAGGCCTACCCACAGCTATCTGGGTTTTTCTCCGGGCCTGGATTTTGAAACCAAGATAGTGGCCAAGCGCAACATCGCGGCCCAGTTGGCGCGGGAGTTGGCGGCGCCGCGCTACAAGCCTTCGCATATCAATATAGGTTCAGTCACCGATGCCTACCAACCCGTGGAACGAGAGCTTCAATTGACGCGCGGCGTCATAGACGTGCTTGCGCGTGCGCGGCATCCTTTTTCATTGATTACCAAGGGCAGTGGCATTGAGCGCGACCTCGATCAACTGCAACCCCTGGCGGCATCTGGCTTGGTCGCGGCCTACGTCACCATCACCACTCTGGATTCGGCGCTTTCTCGCAAACTGGAGCCGCGGGCCGCATCTCCTCAGCGCCGCCTGCGTGTCATCCGTTCATTAGCAGAAGCCGGTGTTCCTGTGGGCGTCAGCGTGGCGCCGCAGATTCCTTTTATCAACGACGACATGGAGCAAGTGCTGGCCGCAGCCAGAGAAGCTGGGGCCACCCGGGCTTTCTACACCGTGCTGCGCTTGCCCTGGGAACTGGCACCGCTTTTTCAGCAATGGCTTCAGGCACATTTTCCAGACCGTGCGGAGCGCGTCATGTCCCGGGTTCGTGATATGCGCGGAGGCAAAGACTACGACGCCAGTTGGGGCCAGCGCATGACCGGTTCCGGCGTGTGGGCTACATTGTTGTCACAACGTTTTTCAAAAGCTTGTGCACGACTAGGGTACGTCCAAGAGCGCATTCCCCTGGATTTGTCTCAGTTCCGCCCAGACTTTGCGACAGGGCAGGGCCGACTGTTTTGATTGGCCCGCCAGGCCGCGCATTGCAGGTCGGTTGCCGCGGGGTCGCCGAGCTCTTGCTCGGCAACTTCAGAACAACCGTCAACATCAAGTCGAAAGCCCCGTCGCTAGCACGGCTTAGGTCAAACCAGTTTCAAGCCCCAAAGAAGTTCTTCAAACGGTCCGTCCAGCTTTCGCTGTTGGGCGAATGCTTGGCGCCACCTTTTTTGAGCGACTCACCAAACTCCTTGAGGAGCTTGCGTTGATGCTCGGTAAGCTTGACCGGCGTTTCGAGGCTGATGTGGCAATACAGGTCGCCGGGGTAGCTGGAGCGGACTCCTTTGATGCCCTTGCCGCGCAAGCGGAACTGCTTGCCCGCCTGGGTGCCTTCAGGGATGTCTATGGCAGCCTTGCCTCCAAGTGTGGGAACTTCAATCTCACCGCCTAGCGCTGCGGTCGTGAAGCCAATCGGTACCACGCAGTGCAGGTCGTCGCCGTCGCGCTCAAAAATGTCGTGCTTCTTGACGCGGATCTCTATAAACAGATCCCCAGGTGGCCCGCCGCCCATGCCAGGTTCGCCGTTGCCGACGGAGCGGATGCGCATGCCATCGTCTATGCCAGCAGGAATCTTGACTTCCAGCGTTTTCTGATTTTTTACTTTCCCTTGGCCATGGCAGGTGCCGCAGGGCTCGGGGATGATCTTGCCCGTACCGTGGCAATGTGGGCAGGTCTGCTGAACACTGAAAAAGCCCTGGCGCATCTGCACAACACCCTGGCCATGGCAGGTAGCGCACGTTTTGGCAGATGTTCCGGGCTTGGCACCGGTGCCCGTGCAGGTGGCACATTCGTCCCAGCTTGGGATTCGGATCTGCGCATCTTTGCCTGCTGCGGCTTCTTCCAGCGTGATCTCCATGGCGTAGCTGAGATCGCCGCCTCGAAACACTTGGCGTCCACCTCGGGCTCCGCCACGCCCACCTTGTTGCTGGCCGAAGATGTCGCCAAAAATATCTCCAAAGGCTTCGGCGAAACCGCCAAAACCTTCCGGGCCACCGCGCATATTGGGGTCTACCCCGGCGTGCCCGTATTGATCGTAAGCCGCTTTCTTCTGCGGGTCGCTGAGCATTTCATAGGCCTCTTTGACCTCTTTGAATTTCATCTCAGCGCCTTGTGCATCGCCCTGGTTACGGTCAGGGTGGTGCTTCATCGCAAGTTTGCGATAGGCTTTCTTGATCTCGTCGTCAGACGCATTCTTGGGTACGCCCAGTACTTCGTAGTAATCGCGTTTAGTAGACATGGCAGATGGGTCGAATGACTTAAGCGTTCTTACGTTGGTAGATTGAATGGCTCATTGGGAGCGTAAAAGCCTCGACCGTTGGCGATCGAGGCTTTTCAAGCTGGCCAATGGCGCTGCTCACGCATTGGTTATCGGCCGTGAGCAGCGACTGGCAATCAGTCTTTCTTGACTTCTTTGACTTCAGCGTCGACCACGTTGTCATCTGCCGGGGCGGATGGGCCGCCCGCATTGCCGCCAGGCGCTGCGCCCGCCGAACCTGCGGCGCCCGCTGCTGCCTGAGCATCTGAGTACATCTTCTCGCCCAGTTTCTGGCTGGCAGTCATCAAAGCTTCGGTCTTGGACTCTATCGCGGACTTGTCCTCGCCTTTAAGGGCTTCTTCAACGTCCTTGATGGCCGCTTCCACTTGTTCCTTCTCGCTGGCTTCAAGCTTGTCACCATGCTCGGAGAGCGATTTGCGAACGCTGTGCACCAACGCATCACCTTGGTTGCGAGCCTGAACCAGTTCCAGTTTCTTGTGGTCTTCAGCCGCATTCAGTTCGGCATCCTTGACCATCTGCTGGATCTCGGCTTCGGACAGACCCGAGTTGGCCTTGATGGTGATCTTGTTTTCCTTGCCAGTACCCTTGTCCTTCGCAGACACATGAAGAATACCGTTGGCGTCGATGTCAAAAGCGACTTCGATCTGTGGCATGCCACGCTGTGAAGGTGGAATACCTTCCAGGTTGAATTCACCCAGCATCTTGTTGCCAGTGGCCAACTCACGCTCGCCCTGGAAGACCTTGATGGTCACTGCAGGTTGGTTGTCTTCTGCAGTAGAGAAGGTCTGCGCGAACTTCGTCGGAATGGTGGTGTTCTTCGTGATCATTTTGGTCATCACGCCGCCCAGGGTCTCAATACCCAGGGACAGTGGTGTGACGTCCAGCAGCAGCACGTCCTTGCGGTCACCGCTCAGCACTTGGCCTTGAATGGCTGCACCCACTGCCACGGCTTCGTCAGGGTTGACGTCCTTGCGGGGCTCTTTGCCGAAGAACTCTTTGACCATGTCCTGCACTTTGGGCATGCGTGTCTGGCCACCAACGAGAATCACGTCGTTGATGTCGCTCACACTGACGCCAGCATCCTTGATGGCGGTGCGGCATGGGCCGATAGTGCGCTCGATGAGTTCTTCAACCAGGCTTTCCAGCTTGGCGCGGGTCAGCTTGATGTTCAGGTGTTTAGGGCCAGAGGCATCTGCCGTGATGTAGGGCAGGTTGATGTCTGTCGCAGCGCTGCTGGACAGTTCGATCTTGGCTTTCTCTGCGGCTTCTTTCAGGCGTTGCAGGGCCAGCACATCTTTGGACAGATCGACGCCTTGGTCTTTCTTGAACTCGCCAATGATGTAGTCAATGATGCGCTGGTCAAAGTCTTCACCACCCAGGAACGTGTCGCCGTTGGTGGACAGCACTTCGAACTGCTTTTCACCGTCGACATCCGCGATCTCGATGATGGAGATATCGAAAGTGCCGCCGCCCAAGTCGTAGACCGCAATCTTGCGGTCACCCTTGGCTTGCTTGTCCAGGCCAAAGGCCAGTGCAGCAGCGGTAGGTTCGTTGATGATGCGTTTGACTTCCAGGCCTGCAATGCGGCCGGCATCTTTGGTAGCTTGGCGCTGGCTGTCGTTGAAGTAGGCAGGAACCGTAATCACGGCTTCAGTCACGGCTTCGCCCAGGTAGTCCTCGGCCGTCTTCTTCATCTTGCGCAGAATTTCGGCGCTGATCTGCTGCGCAGAGAGTTTCTTGCCACGAACGCCCACCCATGCATCACCGTTGTCTGCCTTGGTGATTTCATAGGGCATCAGGTGGATGTCCTTTTGCACTTCTGGCTCGTCAAATTTGCGGCCAATCAGGCGCTTGACGGCGTAGATGGTGTTTCTGGGGTTGGTGACGGCCTGACGCTTGGCCGGTGCTCCCACCAGAACCTCGCCGTCTTCCTGGTAGGCCACGATCGAAGGGGTTGTACGAGCGCCTTCGGCGTTCTCAATCACCTTGGTTGTGTTGCCTTCCATGATGGACACGCAGCTGTTGGTGGTACCCAGGTCAATGCCAATAATTTTTGCCATATTTATTCTCCGCTTGGAAATTTTCTAAATTCGATGCTCAGGAGTTGGTGGATAGGTGCTTGTTTTTCAAGCCGGTCGTCCTAGTATTCCTGGCAATACTTGTTGTTTATTACTTGGGCGCCGCGACGGTTACAAGTGCTGGGCGCAGCACTCGATCTGCGATGAGGTAGCCTTTTTGCAGCACGCTCACCACAGTGTTGGCTTCCTGATCTGCGGGCACCATGCTGATGGCTTGCTGCTGACCGGGGTCGAATTTGCTGCCAGCGGCCGGATTGATTTCAACCACTTTATTGCGCTCCAATGCGCTGATCAGCTGCCTGCGGGTGGCTTCGCTGCCTTCACGCAGTTGCTCGGCTGTAGCGTGTTCAATGAGCAGCCCGGCTTCAAGGCTGTCCAGCACCGGCAGCAGGCTTTCGGCAAAGCCTTCAACTGCGAACTTGCGCACTTTGGAGATTTCTTCGTCAGTCCTGCGGCGGGTGTTCTGGACGTCCGCTTGGGCCCGCAGAGCTTGGTCAGTCAACTCAGTCACCTTGGCTTTCAAGGTTTCGAGTTCTGCCAAAGTGTTTTCCAGTTGGGTTGCGGCGTCGTGCTCATTGGCAGCGGCAGCGGCTTCCAGCTCTTCTGGACTGAATGGCGCATCGGCCGGGGTATGAGGGTAAGGTTTGGCTTGGTCAGACATGCGGTTCAAGAAAAGAAACGGTATCTACTCGGCTTTAAAAGTACGGAGTGTGAACGTAGGAGGTGGAAGTTCGCTGGAGCACAACGTCAGGCCATTGATTTCTCTGGCAAGCAAATCCAGGAGGTCTCGACTGAGATCGCGAACTTTCTCAAGCTCGCTGGATAGTGCTGACTGACTGAGATCCTCAGTAAACTTTCAATTCATGAACGTAAGTGGGAGCCAAAAGGGCAAATACAAGGGGAAAATACGCCCCAAAAGCCGGTTTTTCTGCAAATTCGGCTTGAAAAGCGCTTTTCGACCTTGTGATTGGCTTTGACTCTGGGCGCAATCAGGAAAACTGACGGGGCCAGGCTTCAGTCACGTAAGCCTCTGCATTGCCGAATCCTCACCAAACAAGATTGCAGGGGTTACTTCAAGCCCAGTAAGCTATTTGGAGTTTTGCAGGATGGCTATAGCGCCTTATCGCTGCAAGGCAAGCAGACTGGCAGCCTTGGGCCCGTCATTTAGGGGCAACCGCTTGGGAAAAGACAGCCAGGACCATTGACCCCGGCGGGCTTCATTCAAGTTCGGTATGCCAGTCCGGCATTCCCTAACGTCAGCACCAGACGGAAAAAGACGGCCTCACGGCCGCCCTATCAGTCCAGACCCAGAAGCTCAACGTCGAACTTCAGAGTCGCGTTTGGAGGAATCACGCCACCGGCGCCACGAGCGCCATATCCCAGCTCAGCAGGAATGATCAGCGTGCGTTGGCCGCCAATTTTCATGCCGGCCACACCTTCGTCCCATCCTTTGATCACGTGCCCGGCGCCCAATGGAAACTGAAAAGGGTCGTTGCGATCGCGGCTGGAGTCAAATTTGGCACCTTGCTGGCCATCGGTATAGAGCCAGCCGGTGTAATGCACAGTGACGCGCTGGCCAGGACGCGCTTCGGCGCCGGTGCCAATTTGAGTGTCGGCGTATTGCAGGCCGTTAGGTGTAGTGTTCATTGCAAGCAGGAAAGGTTGAGGTAATCAGGCTGAATATAGCGGCCCAAAGGCCCAATGGTCAGCAAGCCTGAGTTTAACTCTCGGAAAATGTGACGCGATCGGTTCCCATAGCGCAACAGAATCAGCGTTGTGCTGCATCCGCAGCATCGGCCCGCGTTCGTCGGCTGGATCTTGCAGACGGCTTCTGGTGGCTTGAGAACGCTTATTTTTTCTTGGCTTGCGATGCTACCCATTTGGTAGCAAAAGCCTGAAGATCTGATAGGCGTTTGGTTAGATCAGTGCCCGAGGGCGTGAGACTGTAGCCATCAGTTCCATGTGTGACCAAGCCCGCAGCACGCAATTCTTTAAGGCGCGTATTGAGAGTATTGGGAGTAATGCCGCCCACGCTGTCTTGAAGTAGTCGAAAAGTTTGAGGATGCCCGTCTCGTAATGCCCAGAGAACCCGAATGGCATAGCGGGCTTCCAGCAAGGCCAAAAGCTGACCAGTGGCCGCGTTTTCCTTGGAACTCATTTCAGGCTTCTCCTCAACTCTCTTTGGTATGTTGGATTGAATATAGCTCAATTTACTTAAGCGCTACACGTTTAATAGCTTCATAGTCAGTCTGAGCGTGGGTTTGGTGCTACAAAATCCGGACTTTCCCGCATAGGACACCACTCAATCAGGCTGCCCGCGATCAACTTTTTTTCGATCTCTCGGGCTCGGGGCGAGCTCCGTCGATGAAGCGCGAGCTCTTTCTCCCTCTTCCTTTGGGAGAGCGCTGGGGGCAGGCCAACCGGTGAGGGCACGCGGCGGTCGCTTTCACTCCCTCTCCCTCTGGGGAGAGGGTTGGGGTGAGGGCAAGGGCGGTTGAGTTGTTGTCTGTGCTTTTTCGTAACCTTCCGGTCTTCGTTTGAGGTCGGAGCCCGGGGAGCTCGCCCGGCAGCGCGGCCACCTTCTTTGGGCCGGCGCTCCGGTGCTCCGTCCCCGGATGGCCGGCCCCCGGATGGCCGGCCCCCGGTTGGCCGGCCCCTCGCCCTGTGCTGCGGCATCACAGCGAAAAGAGGAAGGCGTCCATACCAATCTCGGCACGCCCAGAAGGTGGGGCACCCACTCCGGCTATTGTTTCGCTCGGCCTTCGAATGGCTAGTGGCTAGTGGCTAGTGGCTAGCGTGAGGATCTTTTCCCCTCTCCCGCTCGCGGGAGAGGGCTAGGGTGAGGGCAGCAGCGGTTACTTGAGGCGCAGCCCTTAAATGGTCTACTTTTTCTGCATTGAGATCGGAGGCCCGTACCGCTGCTCCAGCCCGCTGATTCTCAAGAATCAGCCTGCCCTTCATAGACTTTTTGCAGCAGCCTAATCAAAGTGCGCCGCTCCGCCGCCGTCAGCGCGCCAGCAGCCTCGGCTTCCAGTTCAAAAGCCGCACGTTCGGCCAAGCGCATGCGCTCGTACCCGTGTGCCGTCAGGTGAAGGCCCAGCGCCCGTCCATCAGAAGGGTGGGGCCGGCGTTCGAGCACGCCCGCCTGCTCAAGCGCAGCGATCTTCCCCACCAGGTTAGGTGGCAGAAGATCCAGAACCCTGCACAGTTGCTTGGAAGTAATGCCCGGGTTATGGCCAATGACGGACAAAATAGAAAAATCGACTGGTCGCAAGCCATATTCGGCCATGCGCGGCACGAACAGACTGATGACCGTGAGCGCCGCCCTGCGGGCGTTGTAGCCCACCAGCGTTTTCAGGTAACTGGTATCCACCTCATCGTCTGAGATGGACACTTCTTGTGTCTTGGAGGAAAGCATGGATCAAGTGCAAGCTGGCGTCACTGGAGGCAGCGGGGAGATTCGGGGCAGGTCCTGCTTGCGCCAGGCCCCGATTCCCCGATCCCCCCGGTCCACAGATTCAGTGAATCAGCGCTTGCAAGTCCCTATTTATTTTTCGACCTTGAATTCGCCACCGGTCACTCGCATCATCACGCCGGTATCGGCTGTGTAACCCCAGTGGTCTTGCGCAGTCCAGTTCAGTACGCCGTGGGCCAGTACAACGCGTCCCATGTTTTCAAAGGCATCGCGCAAGGCAGCCCGGAACTCGGGCGTACCAGGTTTGGCCTTCTGGAGCGCGATCGGCAGAGCCTTTTCAAGGATCAGGATCGAATCATAAGCATGCCCGGCAAACTGGTTGCGCGAAGCCGGTCCATATGCCTTCTCATACTGCTGCACGAACTTGATGGCTTCAGCCTTAGAAGGGTGTGCGTCCGGCAATTGCTCGGCCAGCACAGCTGGGCCAGAGACCACGAAACCGCCCTCTACCTGCTTGCCACCCACGCGCATCAGATCGCGCGTAGCGGCTGCATGGGTCTGATAGATCTTTCCTTTGTAGCCCCGCTCGATGAGCGCCATTTGCGGCATCGCAGCGCCGGAACCTGAGGCCACCACCAACATGGCTTCGGGGTTGGCCGACACCAGTTTGAGGGCTTGTCCCGTCACGCTGGTATCAGCACGTGCAAAACGTTCTACCGCGACCACCTTGATGCCGGCCTTCTCAGCCTGTGGTCTGAAATCGGTGAGCCACGTCTCACCATACGCATCGCTGTAGCCCAGAAAGCCGACAGACTTGATACCCTGGCGCTTCATGTGCTCAATGATGGCATTACCCATGACCGCATTGGATTGCGGCAGGCGGAACATCCACTTGTCCTTGCCTGGTGGCAGTGCCACGGGGGACCAAGCCACTTGCGGCGTCGCCGCTTCTTCAGCCACCTGGGCAATGGCAGCTGCCACTGGCGTGGCTACTGATCCCATGATGATGTCTACTTTGTCGTTCGTGACAAAGCGCTTCGCATGCGTAACACCCTGTGTGGGGTCGCTGGCATCATCCATCAGGATCACATTGATTTTTTCACCGGCAATCTGCTTGGGCCACAGCTTCACCTGATTGCCTGCAGGAATGCCCAGCCCGGATGCAGGGCCGGTCAAGGGTGCAATCACGCCGATGGTGATGTCCGCCAACGTGCTGCCGGCGGCCAGCATTGCGACGGCGGCCACGAGAATCTGTTTCTTGAAGCGGGTCATGGTTTGTCTCCTATTTTGGCTTTGGTAAGTGAATCGCAGTGAGTCGCAAGAACTCTGGGTATCAACTTGAGAAATGTTCCTGTCTCAGGAGCATTTGTCCTTGATGAAATCAGGAACCGGTATGGCCTGCAGGCGGCCGCCTTCAGGGTGGATGCAGAACGCCCGGGTTTCCCGGCCTTCGCACAAGATCTCATCGCCTTTCTTCACGATGTGCTTTTGAACGAAGGTCTTGGCGTTCCAGGTCTCTACGCTGGTGTGAACGTGCAGCAGGTCACCATAGGTGGCTGGCCGCATGAACTTGGTGTGAATTTCCAGGAGTGGTGTACCAATGATGCCGGTGGTCTTCTTCAGCTCACGCCACGGCAAGATGCCACACTGAACAAAGAAGTCGAGCGAAGATGCGTCCATCCACTTTGAAAAATTTGGGAAAAACACGATGCCTGCCGGGTCGCAATCGCCGAACATGACCTTGACGTCGTAAATAGTGGTTTTGCTCATAGGCCTGTCTGGGTCCTTATTCTTGAATGTGATGGCTTGTGCGGATGCGCTCGCTCATGCAACTGCCGGATTTTCCAGCAGCAACGCTATACCTTGGCCACCGCCCACGCAAGCTGAGGAAATTCCGTATTTATGACCAGCGCGCTGCATCTCACGTGCCACTGTAATGGTCAGGCGCACTCCAGTTGCCGCCAGTGGATGGCCTAGCGCAATGGCGCCGCCGTTGACGTTGAGCTTGGCCAGATCCAGGCCCAGTTCGCGGGCAACCGCCAGCGTCTGGGCACCCTGTGCCTCGTTGATCTCAAAGCAGCCAATGTCGTCCAGCTTCAGACCTGTGCGTTCAAGCAACAGGCGAATAGCCGGGGCAGGGCCTATGCCCATGATCTCGGGCGGAACGCCTACTGCGGCGGCAGCCACCACCCGTGCCAACGCGGTCTTGCCTGAAGCTTTTCGGTAATCCCCGGAAGCCACTACGGCGGCGGCCGCGGCATCCACCAGCGCAGATGAGTTCCCGCCGGTCTGAACGCCGTCCTCAAACACGGATCTGAGCTTGGCCAGGACTTCCACTGGAGAAGTGCGTGGATGGGTGTCCTTCGCCACTTCTGTGACCTTGCCCTGCAGGCGGATGCCGCGTGGCTTGTAGCCTTCAATTTCAAACTTCTCTGTGATCACCGGCACGATCTCGCCCGCCAGGAAGCCGCTTTCTTGAGCTGCCACGGCCTTCGCGAACGAACTGGAGGCGAACTCGTCAACCTGCTCACGAGTGATTCCGTATTTCTTGGCCAGGTTCTCAGCCGTCTGAATCATGTTGATGCCAGCCGCCGGGTCTTTGAGAGCTTCCCACATGTAGTCCTTGAAGCCGACGGGGGCGCCCAGCTTGAAGCCGGTACGGTTGTCAAAGGACGCAATGGGGTTGCGTGTCATGCTCTCCGTGCCCACCACCAGGGCTGCCTCGCACGCACCACTTTGAATGTGTTCACCGGCTTGCCGGAAGAGCTCAAAACCGGTGCCGCAAATGCGCTGCGCCATGATGGCTGGCACTTCAACTGGCACGCCCGCATAAAGGCCAATATGGCGCGGGAGAAAGAACTGATCAAAATCGCCCGGAGCCATGTTTCCGCAGACCACTGAGCCAATATCGGAGGCAGGCACCCCCGTGCGTTTGAGAGCTTCCCGCGCGGCCTTGATGCCCAGATCAGTAGGCGATATATGCCCCAGCACCCCACAGTAGTCCACCATGGGCGTACGCACCCCGTCCAGCAGCCAGACGTCGTCGAAGGCGTTGAAGAATCCCTTGTTTTTCATACAATTTCCTGATGTTGCCCTAGCATTTTTCGAGCAGTTCTCTAGTACTTCCTTGGCACTTCTCTAGCGTGTGCCTGGTATTTGATTTGTGTGGGTCGCAGTGCACCGACTCTTCATGAACTTGCGCCGGGCTTGATGACCCTGTGCGTGGTTGTGTCGTCATAGAGTGCCTGGACCAAGTCATCGCGCTCTTTCAGCACGGCCCGCTGGTTGATGCTGCCCTTGTCGGTGATCTCACCTTTATCGATGGACGGAGGCTCGGACATCAGCATCAAGCGCGTGACCCTGTTGGCGCTACCGGTCGCAGTGAGAGAAAGATCAGTCACCAGACTTTGGAATTTCGCCACTACCCGAGCGTCTCTCAGTACCTCAGATAGCGGCGCGCCAGGTGGAAGATCGGTCAGGGTGCGCACCGCTTGCGTTGGGAAGACCAAGGCGCCGACTTCCTTGCGGTTCAGTCCTGCGATCACCACATCCTGAATATAGGGCGCCCCACCTGCAATCACGCGGGCGCGCAGCGGGCCTACGCTGACAAAGGTGCCTGTGGCAAGCTTGAAGTCTTCCGCAATACGGCCGTCAAAGCGCAAACCGGCATGGGGGTTGGCAGGGTCGATCCACAGCACAGCGTCACCGGTGCAGAAAAAACCTTCGTCATCGAAAGCTTCCGCGGTGGATTCCGGAGAGCGCCAGTAACCTGGGGTGATGTTGGGGCCGCGATAACGCAACTCCGTCTTTCCGTCCTTGGGAACAAGCTTGCATTCCATGCCCGGTGTGGGCAAGCCCAGATCACCTGCGCGGACATCCGGGCTGGTTGGAAACAAGCCGTAAGGGCTGGATTCGGTCATGCCGAAACCGCAGGTCATCACGATGCGCTGTCCCACTTCGCGCTCGGCACTCTCGAACAACGCATTCCATACCGGCTGTGCCAGCGACGCGCCCGCATAAAAGAACATCTTCACCTGTGACAGGAAATTCTTGCGCAGCGTGTCATCGGTCTTCATCGCGTTGGCGATGGCTTCAAAACCGGTGGGCACGTTGAAATACATCGTGGGTGCAATTTCACGCAGATTCCTGAGCGTCTCACCCACCAGAGCTGGAGTGGGTTTGCCTTCATCAATGTAGAGCGTCCCGCCGTTATGGAGCACCATCCCGAAGTTGTGATTGCCGCCAAAGGTGTGGTTCCAAGGTAGCCAATCTATGAGAACTGGCCGCTCTTCAGTCAGGATGGGCATCGACTGGCGCATCTGCTGCTGGTTGGCGCACCACATGCGGTTGGTGTTGATCACTGCCTTGGGCAGCTTGGTAGAGCCGCTCGTGAACAGGAATTTGACGATGGTGTCGTGCCCGGTAGCCGCTTGTGCCACATCCACCGCAGACGTGGGCTCTGTGGACATCAAAGCTGCAAACGCAGTGGAAGGGCGCCCCTTCAAATGCGCATGTTCCGCGTTGCGCGACAGGACAACTTCCGCGTCTGAGGGCGCCGCCGCAGCGATGGCCGCGCCGTAGCGTTCGCCATCATCTGCCCAAATCAGTCCCGGCGTAAGCGTGTCAATCACATGCCTAAGCTTGCCGTAGTCCTTGCTGATGGTGGAATATGCGGGTGAAGCGGGGCAGTAAGGAACGCCGACGTAAAGACATCCCAGTGCCAGCAAAGCATGGTCCAGGCTGTTGTCACTCAGGATGATCACAGGCCGTTCAGCACTCAAACCACGATTGAGCAGTCCCTGGCCAATGCGCCGCGCCGCGTCCAGTGCCTGCGAGTAGCTGATGCGGCGCCAGGCACCAAGAGAGCCGTCAGCAGCGCGCTCGCGCTGAGCAATAAGCGTCTCATCGGGGGTGGTTTTCGCCCAGTGGATCAGGCGGTCGGACATCCGCTCGTCATACGATTGCAGGCAGGCTTCTGCGGCCAGATACTGGCTCTCGTTTTCCCCATGCCGCAGGTTCACTCGGGTCACGCCGAAGGCAAGGGGGCGGTAAGTTGGCTGGGCGGTTTCGCTGCCGGTCATGCTATGTCTCGCTTATCTACTTGTATAAGTTGCCAGAAGGTGAGAGAGGGTGCCGAATCAGGCCTTCTGCACCTTGCCTGCGCGGCCTTCCAGAAATGCGCGAACGCGTTCCTTGGCCTCTGGTGCAGATTGCGCAATCGCCGACATGAGTGCCTCGGTGAAGTAGCCGTGGTCGGCAGATTGCTCAGCAATGCGCGGTAGTGCGTGCATCAGGGAATAGTTGGTAAGTGGCGCGTTCTGGGCAACTCGTGTCGCCAGTTCCATTGCTTTTTCAAAAGCTTGGCCTGTAGGCACCAAATACTGGGCAAACCCCAGCTTTTCTCCATCCTGTGCGTTGTAGACACGACCCGTGAGCATCATGTCCAGCATGCGCGAGGCTCCGATCAGTTTTGGAATACGCACCGAGCCGCCTCCGCCTACAAAAATCCCTCGCGAACCTTCAGGCAGAGCGTAGAACGTGCTTTCGTCGGCCACGCGTATATGTGCTGCGCTGGCCAGCTCCAACCCGCCACCGACCACCGCGCCATGCAACACAGCGATGACAGGCACCGGGCCATGCTGAACGCACTCCAGGGCCGAATGCCATAGCCGCGAATGAAGCATGCCTTGCCCCGCATCACGCTCTTTCAGTTCCGACAGATCAAGCCCCGCGCAGAAGTGTTCGCCTTCGCCATCAATGACCGCAGCTCGCACCGTGTCAGGCAGGTTCTGGAAAGTGTCACGTATAGCCAGGATCAGCCCATCCGACAGTGCATTGCGCTTGGCGCCGCGCGTCAGGCGAATCACGGCGACCTCATTGTGTTCGCCACGGATCTCAAGTGAAAGATCCAAAAATTTGCTGGCCATCTCTAACTCCATGTGCGTGCTGACAGCGTTGGTGGGTCACTGGGTGTGACCCGAGCCAGTGCTCAGACAAGTCTGTTGTGCGTGTGTCTGAGGGCGATTATGGTTATAAACAATAACTACATTCAAGCGATCAAGGCAGTTTATTTCTAGGTGTTTACCCGTTAGATGGCGAGCTGATTGACGTCGCAGTCGGCACTAGTCGCGTCAAGCAGAGAGCACAGCTGCGCGCCTATTTCTCAGTTTCGCTCGACCACGATGCACCATAGCCAAGGTCATGCAAAAATGATGTGGTCAACGCCATAAGTCATTTCAAAATAATTCAAAGGAGAATTCCATGAGACGTCAATTTTTGATCGCAGGTGCGCTTGCCTGCACAGCCGCCCTGGCCCCTCTTTCCGCATGGGCGCAGGCCGCTTACCCCAGCAAACCAGTACGTATCGTGGTGCCCAATGCGCCTGGCGGCGCCGCTGACCTGACGGCACGTACGGTCGGTGAAAAAATGGCCAAAGGTTTGGGCCAACCAGTGGTGATCGACAACCGACCGGGCGCTGGTGGCGTGGTGGCTGGGCAGGCAGTGGCCAATGCCCCCGCTGATGGCTACTCACTGCTCCTTATCTCTAGCGGCACTGCCGTCAGTGAAGCTTTGTTCAAGTCGCTCCCCTTCGACTCCCGCAAGGACTTCATCCCAGTGGCTCCTCTGGCCACCTTCGACCTGGTCATCGTGAGTTCGCCCACGGGTGAGTTCAAGACTCTGCCTGAACTGATCACCTGGGCCAAAGCCAACCCTGGCAAACTCAATATCGGTACGCCGGCCATTGGTACTACCCAGCATCTGGCAGCCGAATTGTTCAAGACCGCGGCCGGCATTGACGCGCAAGTCGTGCCCTTCAAAGGCACGCCGGACGTGATTACAGCCATTCGTGGCGGACAAATCCAAGTGGGCCTCGATATCTTGAGCCCGTTGCTGTCTCAGATTCAGGGCAAGGCTCTGCATCCGCTCGCCGTCACGGGCACCAAGCGCTCGCGGGTTCTCCCAGATGTGCCCACGGCCCAGGAAGCGGGTCTCAAAAACCTTAACGCGGCTTCATGGAACGGCCTGGCCGTCCCTGCGAAAACCCCGAAAGCGGTGGTAGATCGTCTGAGCAAAGAGATCAATGAGGCACTGCGTGATCCCGATGTACGCAAGAAGCTCGAAGCATTGAATCTGGACCCGCATCCTGGCACGCCGGCTGAAGCCGCTGCAATGCTGAACGGTGACATTCAGCGCTGGACCGAGGTGATCACCAAGGCGAAGATCGAGCGGCAATAAGGGCTTCGAGTTCTTGGG
>JAECRA010000048.1 GCA_015999985.1 Comamonadaceae bacterium | reverse complement strand
GTGGACAATCCCATGCGGCTGTATTGGCCGGAAGAATCGGCCAGTAAAGCCTGAACGGAGAGCATGCATGTCGCTTGACAAGCCCTACCTGGACGTACCAGGGACGACTATTTTTGATGCCGACCAGAGCCGCAAAGGCTATTGGCTCAACCAGTTCTGCATGTCGCTGATGGAAGCGGAGAACCGTGCTCGCTTCAAGGCCGACGAAGATGCGTATCTGGCCGAATGGCCTATGACTGATGAGCAACGTGCGGCCGTTCGCGCGCGTGACCTCAACTGGGCCATGCGCACCGGGGGCAACATCTATTTCCTGGCCAAGCTGGGTGCCACCGATGGGCTCAGCTTTCAGCAGATGGCTGGGAGCATGACGGGCATGACCGAGCAAAAGTACCGCGACATGATGATCAGCGGTGGCCGCTCTGTCGAGGGCAACCGCGTGGTGGGCGAGGGCGGTGATGCACAGGGACCCGCGTCTCACTCGGACGCGTGGAAGGCCTGGGAAGAGCAGGCCCAACAGCAACTGGCTGCGGCAGTGGAGGCTCAAGATGCCGCCAAAGATCAAAAGAGCGGGCAGGCACGCATTACGGCATCGGTCTACACCTCTCACGTACCAGCCATCGGCGCTGCCATTGACCATGGCAAAACAGAAGAGGCCTATTGGCAGCCGCTTTTCAAGGGTTATGAGTTCAGCAAGCAGTGGATGAAGGACAACTTGCCTGATGTCATTTTTCTGGTCTATAACGACCACGCCACCAACTTTGACCTGGGAGTGATCCCCACCTTTGCCATTGGTACCGGGGAAGAGTTTGAACCGGCTGACGAGGGCTATGGTCCGCGTCCGGTGCCCGTGGTCAAGGGCTATCCGGAGCTGGCCTCCCACATTGCGCAGTCGGTCATTCAACAGGATTTCGATCTCACCATTGTCAATCGGCTGAAGGTCGACCACGGCCTGACCGTGCCGCTTAACCTGATGTTTGGGTCGCCCTCCGAGTGGCCATGCAAGGTGATCCCCCTTCATGTCAACGTCGTGCAGTATCCCGTGCCTTCGGGTGCGCGCTGTTTCGCGTTGGGCCAGGCGATCCGACGCGCCATCGAGAGCTTTGACACGCCGCTGAACGTGCAGATCTGGGGCACAGGCGGCATGAGCCATCAGTTGCAGGGCCCGCGCGCCGGGTTGATCAATGCCGAATGGGACAACCGCTTCCTGGACCGGCTGATTGCCGACCCGGCCGATCTTTCCACCATGCCGCATATCGACTACGTCCGTGAAGCGGGTAGCGAAGGCATTGAGCTGGTTATGTGGTTTATCGCCCGTGGCGCCATGGCCGATGTCAACGGTGGGCCCGCACCCAAAGTGGCGCACCGCTTTTTCCATGTCCCGGCGTCGAACACGGCGGTCGGGCATCTCATTCTGGAGAATCAATAAATGAGCAAGACGATCAAGGTGGCTCTGGCGGGTGCCGGGGCCTTTGGTATCAAACACCTGGATGGCATCAAGAATATTGACGGCGTCGAAGTCGTTTCCCTCGTCGGACGCCGCCGGGACCAAACCCAGGAAGTGGCTGAAAAGTACGGCATCAAGCACGTTGCAACCGACCTGGCTGAAAGTCTGGCGCTACCTGAGGTTGATGCCGTCATTCTCTGCACCCCCACACAGATGCATGCCGAGCAGACCATTCAATGCCTGAAAGCCGGTAAACACGTGCAGGTGGAA
Organism: Comamonadaceae bacterium; assembly: GCA_015999985.1. Lineage (GTDB taxonomy): Bacteria > Pseudomonadota > Gammaproteobacteria > Burkholderiales > Burkholderiaceae_C > Ottowia. The sequence goes on along the minus strand of JAECRA010000048.1, from coordinate 32,148 downwards.
ATTCCGCTGTGCGACAGCCTGGAAGACGGCATGCGCGTACTGGATGCGCAGAAGAAGTCCGGCCTGGTCGCCATGTGCGGTCACACGCGCCGCTTCAACCCCAGCCACCAATATCTGAACAAGAAAATCAAGGCAGGTGAGTTCAACATCCAACAGATGGATGTTCAGACTTATTTCTTCCGGCGCACCAATATGAACGCGCTTGGCCAGCCCCGCAGCTGGACGGACCACTTGCTCTGGCACCACGCTGCCCACACGGTCGACCTGTTTGCATATCAGGCGGGCTCGCCCATCGTGAAAGCGAACGCGGTCCAAGGCCCTATCCATCCGGAACTGGGCATTGCCATGGACATGAGCATCCAGCTCAAGGCTGCCAATGGCGCCATTTGTACGCTCTCGCTCAGCTTCAACAACGACGGCCCACTGGGTACGTTTTTCCGCTACATCGGCGACAACGCCACCTACATTGCCCGCTACGACGATCTCGTGAAGTCCAGCAGCAAAGGCGGTGAAGAAGCCGTGGATGTCAGCAAGGTGGACGTGAGCATGAACGGCATCGAGCTGCAAGACCGTGAGTTCTTCGCTGCCATTCGCGAAGGCCGAGAGCCCAATTCCAGCATTGCTCAAGTGATGCCTTGCTATGAAGTTCTGCACAATCTGGAGCAGCAGCTGAAGTAAACCATCCTTGAGGCCGTCGGTGCGCGCACTTCCTGAGCGGGGCTTAGTTCCTTCGCAATGCCCCTGCCGGGCATGGTCTGAAGCAGTTGGGTTTAATCTATTGATACTTTCATAAATCAAGACAAATACCCGTTCGGACTGAACCTTTCGACCGAGCTCAGGACCGGCTCGTTGAAGCCTCCATAGCTGCCGTAAAAGCTTGACGCACAACAATCCGTTCGCGCTGAGCTTGTCGAAGCGTTGCGCAAGGCTTCGACAAGCTCAGAAGGTGTGAACGAATCCGGCGTGCTCGAAAGGGCCTTCAAAAACCGCCCGATCAAGGCGCAAAGCGCAGCCGTAGCTCGTGCTACGGAGAGCATTTGTTACGCGGAGCGGGTGGTTTTTGGCGGGCAGGGCGGGCATGAGGGATTTGTTCACACCTTCTCAGCCCGAACGGTGGTAGGTTGGTTGTCATGAGTTACGAAAGCGTCAATAGGGAACCCCTGGAAGGGGGTTTTTCAAGCGGTGAACACCCCAACTGAATTAGGAGCGAGAGGAATGCATCAACGCCAACTGGGCCCCTTTGCAGTCAACGCCATTGGTCTAGGCTGCATGAACATCTGCCATGCCTATGGGAACCCTGTTTCCAAGGAACAGGCCGAGCGATTTTTGCGCACCGCACTCGATGTGGGTGTGACCCATTTCGACACGGCGGCACTCTATGGTTTCGGTGTCAGTGAGACATTGGTAGGCCAGGTGCTTGGTTCGGATCGTCAGAAGTTCACCTTGGCCAGCAAATGCGGAATGACCGTCGAGGAAGATGGCAACCGCGTCAAACAGGGGCGCGTGATTGATGGGCGTCCTGCAACGCTGCGCGCGACCTGCGAAGGTTCGCTCAAACGCCTGAAGACCGACGTCATTGATCTCTATTACTTGCACCGCTGGGACAAGAGCGTGCCGATTGAAGAGAGCGTAGGCGCTTTGAGCGATCTGGTACGCGAGGGCAAGATACGCACCATAGGCTTGTCAGAGGTGTCCGCAACCACCTTGCGCAAAGCCCACAAAGAGCACCCCATCACTGCAGTACAGACGGAGTATTCCCTCTGGACCCGAAACCCGGAAATCGCGGTATTAGCTGCTTGCCGCGAACTGGGCGTCAGCTTCGTCGCGTTCAGCCCGGTGGCGCGCGGGTTTTTGTGTGACGCGGTGCCTGACGTCGCGGCGCTCCCGGAGAAGGACATCCGCCGGGCCATGCCGCGATTCTCAGCTGAAAACTATCCAAAGAACCTGGCGCTGCTGGGACCCTACAGAAAAATTGCTGAAGAGGTCGGATGCACCCCTGCCCAATTGGCGTTGGCCTGGCTTTTGCACCAGGGTCAGGACATTCTTCCTATCCCGGGCACTGCCAATGAAGCCCACCTGTTAGAGAACATGGCCGCCGCGGACATTGTGCTCTCCAAGGATGTGCTTGGTCGCTTGAACGACTTGATCAATCAGCGCACGGTCTCTGGAAACCGCTATAGCGAGCAGAGCGCCAAGGAAGTCGATACAGAAGCGCTGGCCTGAGCTGTTCGTCAGGCCGCTCCAGGCGCAAGGCCCATGTCTGGAGGGGCCTGTTCCACTGCGGCCTCGCTTCGCTTGATGATGGCCATCAACTCAGCCGCCATGGATTCGAGTAGCAAGATGTCTCTGGGGGTGAGCGCACGGGGCTTCGTGTCGAGCAAACACAGCGTGCCCAGAATCATGCCGTCCGCATCACGCAGCGGTGCGCCCGCGTAGAAGCGAATGCCGCGTTCACGCAACAACTGATTGCCCGCAAAGCGCGCATCCCGCTGCACGTCTGGCACCACGAGGGTCTGACCCAGCGCGACAACGTGCGAACACAGGGCTTGATCGCGTGGCGCTGCCCGCTCTGGCGATACCCCTATGAGCGGTCCATCAGAGCCGGCATAGCCGTGCACCAACTGCCACTGCTCGTCGACCAACGAAACCTGAGCGATGGTGCAGTCAAAAGCTTCTGCGGCGTGGCGTGCATAGGTGTCCAGGCGAGCGCGCATGCCCTCCTGCAACAATCCGCTCGCATGCAGGGCTTGCAATCGCTCCTGCTCCTTCTCAGGTAGTGGTGCTGGCACGTAAGGTTCAGTGTGATCCAGCAGGGACCCGGCTTGCACCACTAATTCATCCAAAGAAGTCACCAGCGCGTCGGCGCCTATCTGCTTCACGGGGTTGGGCTCTCTCGGGTCGGGCAGGTGGTTCCATGCTGCCAGAATGATTTGTGTGTGTGGCCACCGTCGCTTGAGCCGCCGTACGAAGAACCGTGCATGTGTGGTGGGGGAGGGTGAGAAGTAGCACAGGCACACGACACTGATACCCTCAAGGTCAAGCTGGGCGAAGTGCTCTGCCGAGACGTTACCGACTTGAAGCACCCGGCTTCCATAGCCTTTGAGGGCCAGCACATGCGCTGCCATTTCAGCCGCCAGAGCGTCCACCGCCCACCGCCCGCCTATACACGCGACCTTCACGGGCTGGCCCGGCTCCGGAGGATACTGTTCTCGCAATTCTTCTATGACCTCCTCCATGCCCGATACCACCCGATGGCGATGCTCGGCGGTGGCGACCGTGCCATGGGCATTGGTCGCCAGTTGCAGCGTGCCTAGACCCACCTGCGTATAGAAATCCTCAGGGGAAGTCTTTTCGGCGTGGTCCAAGGCGAGCTCTACCGCGTCTTCGGTATCGCCAGCCAACAAGCGCTGATGGAGCCGGGTGGGCTCGTCCAGCGCCCGCGCGCTGCCGAGCAGGACCTCAAGAAAATTCAGAGCCGGAAGGTATCGGCCAGCCACAAGCAGCGTCACCGTGATGGGCGTTGAAAGGATCAGACCCATGGGTCCCCACAACGCTGTCCAGAAAAGAGCGGCGAGAATGAGCGAGAGTGTTGAAAGCCCGGTGCTGGAGCCGTAGAGCCAAGGTTCGATGATGTTGTTGCTGATGAGCTCCAGAACCAGAATCAGTGCAAGTGTCCACAACACCATGTTCCAGCCGGGGTCTATCGCGAAAGCCAGCGTCAGGGGAAACACGGCAGAAATTAGCGGGCCCGCATAAGGCACGAACCGTAGAAGGGCCGCCAGCAGCCCCCAGACCAGCGCACCGGGCACGCCAATGATAAGCAGGCCTATGGTCATTGGCACCCCGTAGGTTGCATTGACGATGAGCTGCATGGTCAGATACTTGCTGACGCGTTCGCCGATTTCTGAGAGGGCATCTGTGGCCCGGTGCAGATTGCCGCCCATGAGCCTGAGCAATCGGTCTCGCAAGTCGCCGCGGTCGAGCAGTATCAAAAAAACAAAGACGATCACAATGCCCGCAGATGCGATGGTGGGGACAAAGGTTTCCACCCAACCCATCAGCCTGGCCATCGGCTTACCCACGGTGACCAGCTCCACCTGCGTGGGGGGCGCTACCCGGGGACCGGGTGACGCCTGCACCGCGCCGATTTCCTTCTCTACTTTCCCGAAAACACGTGAGTACTGATCCAGTATCCCCGGCTTGCGCAAGTCTCGGCCAAAATCTCTGAGCTTCTTGGTGATGTTAGTCTCGTAAGTCGGCAGGTTGTTGCCGATCTGGCGGAGCTGCGTGGCGGCGAAAAACGCTGTCGCCGCAATCAGTCCCAGCGTGGCTGCTACCACCAAAGTCACTGCAGCTGCGCGTGGAACACCTACACGTTTTAGCCAAGTGACCAGAGGGTCCAATACAAAGCTGATGAGAATGGCGAACGCCAGAGGCACCAGAAGATCGCGGCCAAAATACAGCGCCGCCGTGATCACGGCCATGCTGACCAGCGAGTTCATGACGGGCGTACGCGACGTGGGCGCGTACTGCAATTCACGGCTTGCCAAAGCTTGCTCAGCAGTTGGTGTTTCATTCCAATGCGCGTCCCGCCAAGCCGGGGGGTCCAGGCTCTGGTCTTGACGGCCGATCGCTGCACCTTCCGGCTCAATCGGCTCTTCTTTTGCTCCCCGCATGTCAGCCGCCATAAGGCGCACTCCGTTTAATAAGCATGAATTGTCAGCAGTGTGGCTACTTCTACACTGTAGGACAAGCGCCTGAAGCCAGGTTGCGTTTTATCGGTACCTCGTTTCGCCACCAGCTTCCCAAGCGTTCGAGCTACTGAGTGCGTCGCATCCTGCAGTTGTAGCGCCCTTTGCGCGCTCTAGCCGTGGCTCTGTCATGGCCTGTCGGCGAGAATGCACAGTTGAACCAATTTACCTCCTACCGCCATGCTCCAACACCCTGATCGCTCGTTGAAACTCTCTGGTGCCAGTAATTTCCGTGATCTTGGTGGTTATGCGGCAACCGATGGCCGGGAGGTCAAGTGGCGACGCCTTTTTCGTTCCGATCATCTCGCGTCACTCACGCCGCAAGACGAACAAGCGCTTGCGGCACTGGGTGTGGTCCGGGCCTTCGATTTCCGCGGGGCTGGAGAGCGTGCCGCCGTGCCCTACAACTGGTCTGGCATGGCGCAACATTCGCTTCCCATTGAACCCACAGTGGTCCAGCGAATGAAAGACCTGATAGATGCCGGGCACGAGATCACGCCTGCCGAGACGGTAGAACTCATGCAGCAAACCTATCTGGCCTTTGTGCACGATAACGCGGCGAGATTTGGCAGCCTGTTTGAGCATCTGCTGCAAAACGATCAGCCTCTGGTGTTTCACTGCACCGCAGGCAAGGACCGTACTGGCTTTGCCGCGGCACTTATCCTGCTGGCGCTCGGAGTGCCGCGTGACGTCGTGATGCAAGATTATCTGCTCACCAACGATCTTTATCGCATGCCCACGATCAACACCAGCAAAACGCCTCAAGAGGTGCTAAATGTCCTGTGGCGTGTGCAAGAAGCCTTTCTGGACGCAGCCCTGCAAGCTGTCGACGCTGATTACGGAGGTGTAGACGCGTATCTGTCCGACGAACTCGGCGTGGGAACCAAGGAGCGCGCCCGCTTGAATGAGCTTTACCTCACTCGCTGAGCCGGCAAGCCCAGTGCGTTGCAGCTAGGGGCCGTTGACTGGCGCCCCCTCTCAGTCCTGGCTTTTAAGACTCAGGCCCCAGGGTGTTTTCTGCCACGCCAGGACTTCTTCACGCAGCAGATGGGCAGATTGAGGCCACGCGTCGGCCCAACCCGAACGGAATGAGAGCGTAAAAGCAGGGGCTGGTCCGGTATCGGCCAAGATGCCAATATCCTGGATGTCCGGGTCCTGACGGGCATGACAGAAGATGACAGCCAAGCGGAGCGCCAACAACTGCCGCATGAAAAGCTCGTCGCCAAAACGTTCTTCGAGCTTGCGCAGTTTTCCGCGGTGGCCAAGCACCAATTGGCTCAGGTTATGCATTTCGTGCATTGAAAATCCCGGAACGTCGGCATTGTCCAGAATGTAGGCACTGTGCTTGTGGTAGTCGGTATGAGAGATGCGCGAACCTATCTCGTGCAATCGTGCTGCCCACTCAAGGCTCCTCTCGCAAGTAAGGCGTTCAGCCTTTTTCATACGCGGCAGTAACTGCTCCAGTAGATGGACCGCTGCACGGCCTACGCGCACGGCCTGCGCTTGATCGGCGCTGAATTTTGCGGCCAGTCGTTCAATGGAGGAAGAGCGCACGTCCGTCTGCTTGTCCTCTCTGTCCAGAAGGTCGTACAGAGCGCCGTGCCGCAAGGCGCCATGAGCGTGCTGCATGGACTCGATCTTGAGCAGCTCGAAGATGGCTCTCAGAACTGCCAGACCGCCGGCAATGACGGGCTTTCGCTCTTCCTTGATCCCCTCAATGCGAAGGGCCTCCACGCGCCCGGCCTTGATGAGCCTGTCTCGCAGCCAATCCAGTCCATCAAGCGTAATGACCCCCTCCACGGTACTCCGGCCAGCTATTTGAAGCACGTCGGCCACCGCACCTATCGTCCCTGACGATCCGTAGGCGGCTTCCCAATGCTCGCGAGAGTAAGCGGTGAGGGCATCATCTAACACCGCCTTGGCAGCGATTTCTGCAATCTCGAACGAGCGCGCCGAAAGCGCTCCGTCGGCGAAGTAACGCATGGACCAGGCGACGCTGCCAATACGGTAAGACTCCATGGTCTCGGCAGTGTAGCCCTGGCCGAGGATCATCTCGGTGGAGCGGCCGCCGATGTCAATGACCAGTTTTTTTTCGTTGGATTGAGGCAGCGAATGCGCCACGCCTTGATAAATCAAGCGAGCTTCCTCGCGGCCAGAGATCACGTCGATGGGGAAGCCGAGAATCTGTTGCGCCACGACGAGAAATTCTTCCCGATTGCGCGCTTCACGCAAGGTCTGCGTGGCTACCGCGCGAACTTGCCCCGGAGCAAATCCGGCCAACCTTTCGCCAAAGCGGGCCAAGCAATTCCAGCCCCGCTGCATGGCCTCTTGAGAGAGCCGTCGATCCGCGTCCAGGCCATTGCCCTGGCGTACCGTTTCCTTGTGGTACTCCATAGGCTGGATCTGGCCCAGCTCCAGGCGGGCGATTTCGAGGCGAAAGCTGTTTGAGCCGAGATCTACGGCGGCGAGACGAGTACCAGTTTGCATGATCCGAGGAGAGTTGGGCGCCCAGCATAGTACTCGCTCAGAAGGAGTGAATGAATCCGGCGTCAGGGATTTGTTCGCACCTTTTCAGTGTTTCATATCTTTTTATGCGTCGTCAGAGATGGCGTGTGCCCACGCATTTATGAGCACTAATCGTCATATGACAGCGTTGCAAACGTCATGGTATGCCTTCACTCATGCAAGGGCGTACGCCGATCTTTTTGAAATTGTGTATGTCACGGTTATGTCACACAACGGTCGTACAGTCCGTTTCATTCCCCAACCACAAAGGTTCGATTTCATGACCAACTCTCGCACTTTCGTTCTTAGCAGCTTGGCTGGCCTGGCCATGTTTGGCCTGTCGGCTACCGCTTTCGCTCAGGGCGTCACCGGTGCCGGCGCGAGCTTCCCCGCCCCTCTGTATTCCAAATGGGCTGCCGATTACAACAAGGCAACGAACGTTCGCGTGAACTACCAATCGGTGGGCTCCAGTGCTGGTATGCGCCAGATTGAAGCCAAGACTGTTGATTTTGGAGCCTCCGATGCACCTCTGTCGGATGAAGAGCTGAACAAAAAAGGCCTGGTGCAGTTCCCTACCGTGGTCGGTGGCGTAATTCCTGTGGTCAACATTGTTGGCATCAAGCCCGGCGAGATGAAGATCGACGGCCAAGTGCTGGGCGATATTTATCTGGGTAAAATCACCAAGTGGAACGATCCCGCCATCGTGGCGCTGAACCCCGGCGTCAAATTGCCTGATGCCGCCATCGCTCCGGTGCGCCGTGCGGACGGTTCCGGCACTACCTTTGCTTTCACCAACTACCTGAGCCAGGTCAACGCTGAGTGGAAGAGCAAGGTTGGCGAAGGCACTGCGGTGAACTGGCCCACCGGCGCGGGTGGCAAAGGTAATGAAGGCGTTGCTGCTTTCGTGGGCCGTCTACCTAACTCCATCGGCTACGTGGAGTACGCGTACGTCAAGCAAAACAAGATGACTTACCTGCACATGAAAAATGCTGCGGGCAAGTTTGTCAGCCCTGATGACTCAGCTTTCAAGGCCGCCGCCGCGGGCGCTGATTGGGCCAAGTCGTTCAACCAGATCCTGAACAATAAGCCAGGCGACGCTTCCTGGCCTATCACGACTGCTACCTACATCATGATGCACAAGGCGCAGGACAAGCCTGCGCAGGCCGCCGAAGTGCTGAAATTCTTTGACTGGGCCTACACCCAGGCTGACAAGACTGCCAACGACCTGGACTACGTACCAATGCCTGCCAGCGTGAAGGACCTGATTCGCCAGCGCGCCTGGGGCGAAATCAAGGATGCTTCCGGTAAAGCCGTCGCATTCAAGTAATCCAGAGAAGACCCATCCATTCACGAGCCGGACCCTGTTCCGGCTCTTTTTCAAGTATTGGGTATAAACGTCGTGTCTTCCACTCTTCCAGTCGGCGCCGATGGCTTTGCCAGACCTGACCAACGGCCCCGGGTCACCATGAACAATCCGCCCCCTGAGCGCAAGGCTCGTTCTGGCGCAGGCACCGATGTGCTGTTCGCCCTCATTACCAAAGGCGCGGCTCTGCTGACTTTGGTCGTGCTGATCGCCATCCTGGCGTCGCTTGTGGTGGGCGCCTGGCCTGCCATTTCGCACTTCGGTCTCGGTTTTCTGACCAGTGCGAAGTGGGACCCAGTGAAACAGGAGTTTGGCGGCCTCGTCATGATCTACGGCACGCTGGTGACTTCGCTGATTGCGCTCGCGATCGCAGTTCCGGTTAGTTTTGGTATTGCGCTGTTTCTGACAGAGTTGGCGCCAGCTTGGCTCAAGCGCCCCTTGGGAACGGCTGTTGAATTGCTGGCCGCGATTCCTTCGATTGTTTACGGTATGTGGGGCCTGCTGGTGTTTGCCCCCATTCTTTCGACCTATGTGCAGCAACCTTTGCAGCGCTGGTTTGGCGACTGGCCTATCCTTGGGTCCTTGTTTGCAGGCCCCCCAGTGGGTATTGGCATCTTGTCGGCAGGCATTATTCTGGCCATCATGATCATTCCTTACATCGCTTCAGTGATGCGAGATGTTTTCGAGGTCACTCCAGCCTTGCTGAAGGAGTCTGCTTACGGTCTGGGGGCCACAACCTGGGAAGTGGTCTACAAAGTGGTGCTGCCCTACACCAAAGCTGGTGCCATCGGGGGCATCATGTTGGGGCTAGGCCGTGCGTTGGGAGAGACCATGGCGGTGACCTTCGTGATCGGTAACATGAACCAGCTGAATTCCATCAGCGTGTTTGAAGCAGCCAACTCCATTACGTCAGCCTTGGCCAATGAATTCGCCGAAGCAGGACCAGGATTGCATCAGGCTTCTCTGCTGTACCTGGGTCTGGTCCTGTTCTTCATCACCTTCGTGGTGCTGGCATTGTCCAAAGTTTTGTTGTCCAAGCTGGCCAAGGGTGAAGGAACCAGAACATGAGTACCGCTTTGATGTCTGCAAGCCGCCTGTCGATCTACAACAGGCGCAAGGTTGTCAACAAGATCGCGCTCACGCTTTCCTTGGCGGCCATGGCTTTCGGCCTGTTCTGGCTGACCTGGATTCTGTGGGAAACCTTGAGGCTGGGCCTGTCCGGAATCAGCTGGGCCACCTTTTCCCAGGCTACCCCTCCGCCTAATTCAGAGGGCGGTTTGATCAACGCCATCTACGGGTCCTTGATGATGGTGGGCGTGGCGACGCTGGTGGGTACGCCTATCGGCATTCTCGCCGGGATCTATCTGGTCGAATACAACCGCAGTGGCTGGCTCGGCAGCGTGACCCGGTTCGTCAACGACATTCTGTTGTCGGCGCCTTCCATCGTGATCGGCCTGTTCGTCTTTGAAGCGGCAGTCAGGCCTTTCGGCGGCTTCTCTGGTTGGGCCGGGTCCATTGCATTGGCTTTGATCGTGATTCCAGTGGTGATCCGCACGACTGAGAACATGTTGCGACTGATTCCGCCGGGCTTGCGTGAGGCAGCCTATGCATTGGGCACGCCCAAGTGGAAGGTCATCCTTGCCATCACCTTGAGAGCAGCACGGGCTGGTGTGATTACCGGTATCTTGTTGGCAGTTGCACGTATTGCGGGTGAGACCGCGCCGCTGCTGTTTACCGCTTTGTCGAACCAGTTCTGGTCGGCCGATCTTTCTTCCCCAATGGCCAGCTTGCCGGTAGTGATCTATCAGTTCGCCATGAGCCCTTATGAAAACTGGCAAAACCTGGCCTGGACTGGTGTGTTCATCATCACGATGGCTGTGCTTGGCCTGAATATCCTGGCGCGTGTGCTGTCCAGAACCAAGAATTGAAAACGAGAGGTTCCTAGAATGTCTGCCGTCCTTGAAGCTCCTGTCGTCGCTGGAGGCACCAATGCCCTGGCGTCCGCATCCAAACCGAAAATATCGGTGCGAAACCTGAATTTCTACTACGGGAAATTCCACGCGCTGAAAAACATCAATCTCGATATCCCCGAGAAAAAAGTCACCGCGTTCATTGGCCCTTCTGGCTGCGGAAAGTCCACACTGCTGCGTATTTTCAATCGCATGTTTGAACTTTACCCGGAGCAACGTGCTGAAGGGCAGATCCTGCTCGACGGTAACGACTTGCTGGACAAGAAAATCGATGTGGCCTTGGTACGCGCCAAGGTCGGCATGGTGTTCCAGAAGCCGACGCCGTTCCCTATGTCGATCTACGACAACATTGCATTCGGCGTTCGTCTGTTCGAAAACCTGAATAAAGGCGATATGGATGACCGCGTGGAGTGGGCGCTGCGCAAGGCAGCTCTCTGGAATGAAGTCAAGGAAAAGCTGGGCCAGAACGGCAGCAGCCTCTCCGGGGGCCAACAACAACGTCTGTGTATCGCGCGTGGTGTTGCCATCAAGCCAGAAGTCCTGTTGCTGGACGAGCCTTGCTCTGCGCTGGATCCCATTTCCACTGGCAAGGTTGAAGAACTCATTGCCGAGCTGAAAGACGAATACACCGTAGCCATTGTCACCCACAACATGCAGCAGGCTGCTCGGGTGAGCGACTACACCGCCTATATGTATTTGGGTGACATGATCGAATTCGGTGAGACCGAACAGATGTTCTTCAAGCCCAAGCGCAAGGAGACCGAGGACTACATCACGGGCCGTTTCGGGTAATCGCCCAAGAGGCGAATTCACCCACGGCGACGTGACAATCCCAAGGAGAAGTATTCATGCATGAAAAGCATCTTTCCAGTCAGTTTGATAGCGACCTCAACCGCGTTTCCACGCGAGTGCTGGAGCTTGGCGGTTTGGTCGAATCGCAGATTCGCCAAGCGATCTACGCCCTGTCGGAGTTCAGCACAGAGGTCGCAGACCAGGTGTTGGAAACCGAGATACGCGTCAACTCCATGGAACTGGAGATTGACCGGGAACTCTCCAGCATCATTGCCAGGCGTCAGCCTACCGCAGTGGATCTTCGCTTGTTGCTGGCGATTTCCAAAACCACGGCCAACCTGGAGCGCGTGGGCGACGAAGCCAGCAAAATCGCTCGCATGGTCAAGTCCATCATTGACGCAGGGGCCGCTCGCTCGCTTCCCGCAGGCGAGCTTCGCGTAGCTGCCGACATGGCCGCCTCGCAACTGCGCAAAGCGCTGGATTCTTTTGCGCGTCTCGACGTGGCAGGCGCAGTCTCCATCCTCAAGGAGGATGATTATCTGGACAGGGAATTCGACGGATTTGTGCGCAAGCTCATCACCTACATGATGGAAGATCCGCGCACCATTTCCGCGAGCCTGGACCTGCTGTTCCTGGCCAAGGCGATTGAGCGGATTGGTGACCACGCGAAGAACATCGCAGAATTCATTATCTATATCGTCAAGGGTGCCGACGTGCGTCACGCTTCAATGGAAGAAGTGGAATCTGCCGCACGATGAGAAATTGTGATCCTCGTGCGCTCTTGATTCGTATGAAACCTAAAAGCTCGAAAGGCTCCGTTAGGCCCTGCCAGCGCACCCGCGGAGCTGGCTTTGCCAGGCCGCTAGGTGCGTCCCCCTTTGGGGGATGGCGCGTTAGCGCCTCAGGGGGGCTTTTTATTTCTGGAACGGCACAGCCATGATGAAATTTGACTCCCACGTTTCCCCGCTTCGCGTGGTTCACTGCCCCCCTTGGGGCGGTGTCCTCACCTGGGGAGCGGCCCGGCGATGAGAACTATGCCCCGTGTATTGATCGTAGAAGATGAGGCCGCGATCGCTGAGCTGATCGCGGTGAACCTGCGCCATAACGGCTTCCAGCCCACATGGGCGATGGATAGCGAAACAGCCCAGCGAGAGCTGGATGCGGTACTGCCTGACGTCATCTTGCTGGACTGGATGTTGCCCGGAGAAAGCGGTTTGTCGCTCGCCAAGAAGTGGCGTAAGGATGCGCGGACCAAAAGCGTACCCATTCTTATGCTCACAGCTCGTGGCGATGAGGCTGACCGCGTGGCGGGACTGGACGCTGGGGCAGATGACTACATCATCAAGCCCTTCTCCACCAAGGAGATGCTGGCCAGAATTCGCGCAGTGCTGCGTCGCCGCTCGCCGGAGCAGGCGGGTGGGTCGGTGGCTATTGGCGGTTTGCTGCTGGATGCGGCCACGCATCGAGTGTCCTATGATGGGCAGATGCTCAAGATGGGTCCAACCGAATTCAAGCTCCTTCACTATCTGATGAAGAACGCTGAGCGTGTTCACAGCCGTGGCCAGTTGCTGGATAAGGTGTGGGGCGACCACGTTTTCATCGAAGAGCGTACGGTGGATGTACACGTCAAGCGCCTGCGAGAGGCACTGGGTGTGGCGGGTATCTTGATCGAGACCGTGCGCGGGGCAGGCTACCGCCTGACCGCCCAGCCTTTGATCCAGATTCAAAGCCCACAGGCGGCCACACCTACTTGAGTGCTGCCAGGCACATGCTGATTGCTCAGCGGATCTCCGCCCTGCACCCGAGATGATTTTCCGGCTTGCCATGTTTTTTCTTGCCCAACTGGTGGGCGGGGTGCCAGGTTGGCTCCTTGGCGGCTGGCCCGGTGCGCTCGCCGGTATGGTGTTGGGTGCGACGGTGGTGTTCATCGTCGATTCCCTGCGCGCGCAGCTTTTCATTCGCTGGATCACCGATCCAGACACTTCAAAGCCTCCCATGCTTCATGGCCTTTGGGGTGAGGCCGCCTACAGAGCGAGGCGGGCATTGCGCGGACTCGAAAAAGACGCTCGTGACAGTGACCGCAGATTGGAAGAGTTTCTGCAAGCCATCCAGGCTTCTCCCAACGGTGTGGTGCTGCTTGACACTGAAGGCCGCATTGAATGGTGCAACCAGGCCGGAGCGGAGCATTTCGGATTTGACCCTGAGCGCGATTTGTTACAACACATTGGCAACCTGGTGCGCCAGCCCGCGTTTGCGGCTTATTACGCGGGAAAAAACTACGAGCGTGACGTCAAGCTGATAGGTCACGGTGATACTGCCACCCATCCTGTGAAGCTGTCAGCACAGTTGCACCCCTATGGAGATGGCTACAAGCTGCTGCTGTCACAAGACGTGACGGCGCTGGCCCAGGCAGAAGCCATGCGCCGGGATTTCGTGGCCAACGTCTCGCACGAGATACGCACGCCGCTGACAGTGCTGGCCGGGTTCGTGGAAACCATGCAGAGCCTGCCCTTGTCGGAGGCTGAGCGCTCCAGCTATCTTGCACTCATGGCTTCGCAATCCGGGCGCATGGAGACCTTGGTCAATGATCTGCTGACGCTCTCCCAGTTGGAAGGCAGCCCTCCGCCGGGTGCGGGAGAGCTCGTGGACCTGGCTGCGCTGATGGCCCAGTGTGAGGTTGAGGCGCGTGGGCTTTCGAGGTTGCTGCACCCACTGGGGGAAAAGCCCCAGACCTTGACCTTTGCGCCTGCGCCAGATTTCACACTGGCAGCCTCCGTGGGGGAACTCCGCAGCGCTGCCTCGAACCTGATCAACAACGCTGTCCGTTACACACCTGGCGGAGGCCATATAGACGTGCGGTGGGAACGCCTGGCTGACAACCGCGTGCGCTTGGCTATTACGGACACTGGTCCGGGTATTGCACCCGAGCACCTTCCTAGATTGGCTGAACGCTTCTACAGAGTGGACAGAAGCCGCTCACGCGAATCTGGCGGTACCGGACTGGGCTTGGCCATCACCAAGCATGTGGCTCAGCGCCATGGCGGCGAACTGCAAATCACCAGCCAACTGGGCAAAGGTTCATGCTTTGCATTGGTCTTTCCCGCTCAGCGTGTAAGGCCTGCGAAGACTTAGGTTGCTCGCTCAGGCTTTGAGGGGACGATGGGTCACTCGCCTCAGCAATGTCAGGAATATCACTGCGACCAACGCGGTTGCCCCCGCACTGGCCATCCAGAATGCGTTGGGCGCCTGCATGGCCTGCAATCCGCCTACGCCACGGAAAGCCAGTAGGTAACCCCCCATGAGCCCCAGTCCCCACAGCAGAAGGCAGTAGATAAGCAGTGGGGCCAGGACCATGCGGTAGCTGCGCAACACGAAAACACTTACAGCCTGGATGGCGTCTCCCAGGTGGTAGAGGGCCACCAGGGTCAGCAATCCTGAGGTCATCGCAATGATGGCTGGCTGGTCGACATACAGAGCCGCCAGAGGCCGCGCAAGCGTCATGACGAATATGGCCAGACCAACGGCGATGGCGCCGGAGACGCCAATGCCCAGATAGGCCGCACCGCGCGCTTTTAACGCGTCGCCCGCGCCGAGCCAGAAACTGACGCGGGCGCTTGTGGCGATTCCCAAGGCAAGCGGAACCATATAGAGAATGGCCGCCACATTGGACGCGATCTGGTGGCTGGCGGATGCCAAGGTGCCCAGGCGCGCGATGAACAAAGCCATCAGCGTGAATGAGGTCACTTCGACCATGACCGCCAACCCCGCGGGAACCCCCAGGCGGGCAAATGCGCCAATCTGGCGCCAGTCAGGCGATTCCATGGAAGCCCAGATTTTGTAGGGTCGGTACAGGCTTTGCGTTCGTAGCAGGTAAACGGCAACGATCAACAGGGCGTAGTTGACCAGCAGTGTGGCCCAGGCGCAGCCGGCCGCACCTTGCGGTTCCAGCCCGGCGCCACCAAAGGTAAACCAGATCGAAAGCAGTACCTTGGGCAGCAGGGCGCCCAGTTGTAAGGCCGATACCAATCGTGGGTGGCCGAGGCTCTGGTTGAGTGTGCTGAACAACCGGAATAAAAGGGCTGGTGGCAGCGCCCAGGCCAGCACAGCCAGGTAGCGGCTGACCTCTATCTGTAGCTCATCGGGAACGCCCGTCGCGCGGAGCATGGGCCCGGGCGCCAGAAGGGCCACCATGCCCACAATGATGGTCAAGCCGCACAAATAGAGGGCCTGCCTTACGGAAGGACCTATTTCCTTTCGCCTTTGCCCGCCGTGCATTTCTGCCCATATGGGCAACAAGGCCTGCAGTATGCCCATGAGCCCCACATAAACGCTGATATAGACGGCTGCACCTACCGACAGGGCCGCCAGGGCGGTTTCCGAATAGCGTCCGGCAACCACCGTATCGGTGACGCCAAAAGCCATGACGGCCAATTGCCCCACCAGGACGACACCCGCATGGTGTGTGATTTGTTTGAACTCGGCCAATTTCCCTGTGGAGGCCACAAGGGTGTTTACTTTAGGCATGAGTCGCCATCATGAAGGTGAAGCGAGAGATTGGCATGTGTTCAGAAAGGAAAAAGCGAGCGCCTGCCCGGGCGCCTAGGCAGGCAATCATCTCAATCTCATTGACGTGGAGGCTCGGCGCGCTTGAAGAGCAAAAGGGTGTCGCTGACATCCGTTGGGCGAGGCACCCGGCTGGCAAGCGTCCACTGCGATGGTGTGATCGCATGCTGAAGGTCTTTCTCGGCGTTGATATCCACCAACAGCCACGGACAATCTGCGGTGCTGGTGAGTGGACGCGATGTCCAGCCGCCGTGAAAGCGTACCGCCGCCACTTGCGGCGTGCTGAGCCCGTAGACCTGTACGCAGGCGGTATCGCCAATGATCTTGCGTACCTCGCGCATCTGGGGTGCGAAGCTGCGCCCATAGTCCAGGGCAGGCAACCAAAGCGTCATCAAGAGCAACCAGCACAGTGTGGCCCCCGCAGCGGGCAGCACGAGGCTCTTCCAAAGCGCGGTGCGGTGGCGTCCGGTGCGCCAGCGAGCCAGCAAGCCCCAGGCCAGGGTACCGGCCAGTGCCGCAATAAGCGCCACCCACTGAAATACTGGTTCGAAGCCGGGCGCCAGCCGAGCTACGTTGGCCGCCGGTTTGGGCGGTATGCCCGTCTGTAGCGAAAGCCATACGCCCCAGATCACGATGGCCCAGGCACTGAAGAACAGTACGGTGAACCAGTCGATGAAAGCCGCCGCGCTGCGCTTGAAGGTGGGTAATGCAAACGCTGCCAAGGCTGCGAGTGCGGGCAGTGCCAGCAGCAGGGATCGGTCTCCTGCGGTTGTAAAGACAGTGCCCGCTACCGGCACCACGGCCATGAAAAAGGGCAGTCCCAGGTGGCGGTGTTGTTGCATGTCAAGCAACTGATACCGCCAACGCCACAATGTCCAGAGCACCAGTGGCCAGACCGGCCAGGTAAACCACAGGAACAGGCGGCCCAGAATGCGCCAACGCTCCCAATCGCCCAGCGAGAGATCGATGCTCCAGAGGAAAAGATCAAGGCCGAAGGCCAGTGCGAGACTGGCCAGCGTGCTGACCAGAACCACGATCAACGCACGTCGGCGTATCTGGGCCTCCAGGTGCATGACCCGCGCGTTGAGCAGGCCGAAGATGCTGACAACGCCATAGATGAGGGCGATGGACGGAGCGCCGGAAAGAACAAGCCCTGGCAGCCCGATCAGCAGGGCCAGGGCCGAGCTCAGTTGGCGAAACGGGATGGCGGCAAATCCGTAGAACACGATCGCCATGAAGCAGAGCTGCGTCAGGGCAGGCGTGGTCTCATGGGACAACTGCGCCAGCCCCAAAGTGGCAATCAGCCCCAGCAGGCTGCCATCGGCCAGCGCGCGTGCATAGTCCGTGGGTTCCGCTTCGCCCCCGAACGCAAAGGCGACTGGCTGCGCCCCAGGCGTGCGCGCCAGGTAATACACGGCGTACCAAGTGGCCGCAAGTGTCAGGCCAAGCATCAGCGCGAAAGGAATACGAGCCGCAAAATCAGGCGCTATCCAGGCCGGCGCCAACTGCATGGCCCAGGCTCCGATCCAGAATGGAAGCAGGGCAGAAGTGTCCGAAGGCACGCCCATCAAGGTAGGATGCAGCCAGGCCTGCCATTGGTGTGACCCCAGCAGTTCCAGCATGTAGCCGAATGACGAAATGTCTGCGTTCTTCCAGGGCTCGCGGCCGATATAGCCTGGAAGCACATAAACCACGCACAGCAGGAGCAGTGCCCAACGCGGTAGTCGGCGCACGGCATCTTGTGTAACGATGGCTGGACTTGGCTGATTCAAGGGGGTTTGTTCAGATGGGAGACCGAGCGATTTTGCCGCATTGTCGCGAGGGGCCCTCCGTGGTCAAAAATGTCCTTGGCATGCCTGCCCCAATCACCCGGTCACGGTCAACGGTGGGGCATCATATTCGTTAAATCGGCTATGGCACCATTCCTGTTGTTGGCCTGTTTGGCCTTTTTACCTATTTCGTCATGGTCACAGGCCAATGACCCGGCATCTTCGCCGCAAGTACGCCACACGAAGGCGCGAACACCGTCGGCCGTCAGGTCGGGCTTGGCTGGCCCGACACCACCAGTGAATCCAATTGCCTTCGTTGACGCGCATGCGCACCTCAATGATCCGGCCATGCAACTGGATTTGATGAAACGCTGGGGTGCCAGCCATGCGGTGGTTTTCTGGGGTGGGCGCAGCAGCAATGAGTCGGTGGCAGAGGCCGCCAGTACTTTTCCTGATCAATTGATTCCCTTTGCTTCTATTTCTCCTGAACGCACAGCCTATCGCCCGGCTTGGATTGCGTCCGACGACACATTGCTCAATCAGCTAGGTGCATTGCTTGCCACTGGCCAGTTCAAAGGCATTGGCGAGATTTCAGCCGTGCACTTTCCGTCCGCGGGTTTCGATGAGACTGATTTCAGTCCACTGAGTCCCATGGTGACAGGAATAATGGAGTTGGCGCGAAAGCACCGGGTGCCGGTGATGCTGCATGTGGAGAGCACGCGAATGGCTGAGCTGAGCCAACTGCTGGAGCGCTATCCTGATGTGCCTGTCATCTGGGCTCATGGCGGGTACACGCCGCTGTTTCTGGCGCGTCGCATGCTGGAGCGCCACCCCAATTTGTACTACGAGCTAAGCGCCCGCACATGGCCGCACCATCCGCGTTCGCCAGACTACACCATCTTGCGCGATGGTCAGCAGGTCTGGCCCGAATGGTTGAGTTTGATTGAAGCCATGCCGCATCGATTCATGGTGGGAACCGATGCGAGCAATCGCTCCGCTTCGGCAGATGCAATGAAGTTTGCCAGTGTGCAGAACTTCCTGGCCCAGCTGTCTCCGGCCGCACGCGAGCAAGTGGGCAGCGAAACGCTGCTCAAGCTGGTGGGGGTTCGGCCTTGAAAAGTACGAGTACCTAGGCTGAAGCAGCGCGTTCATCGTATGGGACTGCAATGCGGCCATGTAGATGGTCATGATCGAAGTCTGCGACTGTGCGCCTCGCGGCTTGGCTCGAGCGGGGGCCATTAGGAGTACCCGGCCAAGACCTGCCGCCGTAACTTTCCGCATCAATCTACATCCCACTGGAGGTATTGACCTTCTCTGTGAGCTCAGGTGACTTGCATTTTTCGGATTTTTTCCTGATTCAGAAATGCCAGATTGGGATGGATCTGGTGCGGCTTTGAAGATACGGTGTGCGTGTGCAATTGCATCAGAAGTCAATTTTCATTTGGCTGGGCAACCTGCAACCTGCAACAGGCAAGGTAGTCTGATGAGTAGGTCGAAAAACACACCGGAGGGCTTGTGACGCATCCCAGGATTTTCTTGAAACTCCAGATGGAAATCGAGGGAGTTATTGTCTCGCCGCTGGCTGATGGATTCGATTTTCCAGAGACGCGAGAACAGGATGAGCATGCTGCCGCGAGGATGAGCTATCTCTCCGAGAAGGCCTCTGCCGCACACGAACAAGCCATCGCCGAGATTGAAGCAAGGAAGTCGTAGATCTCACGGAGACAGACTGCCTTGAACCTTACCAGGCAGAGGGCTCCTGATTCCTTTGGCCGCGATAGGAACCGGGGCGAATGTCAGTCCCGTCTCAAGCGCTGCAAAAGACGCCGTAAGCCTCGGCGACCCTGTGAAGGTCGTCTTTTAGCGCGCTATGTATTGCGGACCAGCCTGGTCCTCGCGATGACCGCAGCCACAAGTTGCCGGCGTTCAGTAAAGGATGAGGATTCGCCGTGGTCAGATGACGCCATGGGACTCCTGGTCGGCAGCGCATGCGTAGCGGGTTGCTACCAAAACCGGATGACTGAGCAACGTTGATTTGCAGGTTTCGGATAGTGCGCGAGCACTCTCATCGCCACACTCCAAATACCCCATGTAGGTCGGATTAAGTTCCTTCCACTTTGATGCCCGGACGCGCTTTGGCGCTCCTTCCGTTAGAAAATTTGGAGACAAAATCAATGAGCTACAACATCGCGCTCAACTTCGAGGACGGTGTCACGCGATTCGTCGAATGCGGCGGTCACGAATCTGTCGTCGACGCTGCCTACCGCCAGGGAATCAACATTCCCATGGACTGCCGCGAAGGCGCCTGTTCCACCTGCAAATGCCGCGTGGAGTCTGGTGAATATCTGCTTGGCGACTACATCGAGGATGCGTTGAGTCAAGACGAAGCCGATCGCGGTTACGCGCTGGCCTGTCAGATGCGCCCCAAGACCGATTGTGTCGTTCTGGTCAGCTCCAGTTCAGCGGCATGCAGTACCAAGCAGGAAATCTTTACTACCAGCATCACGGAGGTGCGTCGGTTGTCTGACAGCACTTTCGCACTGGAGTTGCAGGGTGAAGGGCTGAAGTCGCTGAATTTCCTACCCGGTCAATACGCCAATCTTGACGTTCCGGGTGAAGGCGGACATCACCGCTCGTATTCGTTCAGCAGCATGGGCGCCGCAGACGGGCGTGCACGATTTTTAATTCGCAATGTACCCGGGGGGCTGATGAGTGGCTACCTGAAGGAGCGTGCCCAAGTGGGCGCGACGTTGACCATGACAGGTCCGTACGGCAGTTTTTACCTGCGCAAGTTAGAGCGGCCGGTCTTGATGTTGGCGGGCGGCACGGGCCTGGCTCCTTTCCTTGCGATGCTGGACAAGCTTGCGAGCGTTGGCGGTTTGGCCCACCCGACTCACCTGATCTATGGCGTCAATACGGACCGCGACATCGTCGAACAAGACGCGCTCGACGATTTCGCGAACCGCCTGCCAAATTTCACTTACTCAATTGTTGTCGTCGATGCCAATAGCGAGCAGCCCAAGAAGGGTTACGTCACACACCACATCACGCCTGAACATTTGAATGAAGGCAACGTCGATATCTATTTGTGCGGCCCGCCACCTATGGTCGAGGCCGTTGCGCAGCACTTACGTGATGTCGACGTGAAGTCGGTTTCATTCCATTTCGAAAAGTTCAACGCCAGCATCAGCTGAGAGGAGCCCGTATGCACACGAGTACCCAGCCGATGGATTGGAGCGACAGCCTATTAGTGGGCCACGCGGGCATGGATTGCGAGCATCAGGCCTTCATGCACTGCGTCAACGCCATGTTGACGGCAGGCGATGCCCACTTCAGTGAAGCGCTGCAGGCCATGGCCGAGCACTTGGCCGAGCACTTTGCGTTGGAAGAACGGCTGATCGACGAACATCGATTTCCCGCTGGCGCTTGCCATGCCGAAGAGCACGCTAAGGTGCGTGCCTCGGTGCGCGAGGTGCAGGCACTGGTTGCGGCGGGCGACATCGAGATTGGCCGTGAACTCGCGCAGGCGCTGATTGACTGGTTCCCCGGCCACGCCGAACAAATGGATTCAGCCCTGGCTACCTGGGTTGCCCGCAAGACATTGGGCGGCGCGCCCGTAGTGCTGCGGCGCGACCTGCGCGCGCTGGCCCCTTCCGCATGATCCGCACCCCTCCAAAAAACCTACCACTGTGAAAGGGAGACTCCCATGACCACGATCGCCAGAAGCGCGCAGGATTGGCGCAGCTTCGTTACCGACAGCCTGGATTTCCGGCCCGAGGATCGCGCCTACCGCGTCTCGCGCCAGATGTTCACCGAACCTGATCTGTTTGACTTGGAGATGGAACTCATCTTCGAGAAGAACTGGATCTATGCCTGCCATGAGAGTGAGGTCAGCCAGCCACATGACTACATCACCATGCAGGCGGGGCGTCAGCCCATCATCATCACGCGGGGCGGTGATGGCAATTTGAATGCGCTGGTGAATGCCTGCGCGCACCGCGGTGCCACGCTGACTCGCGTCTCGCGCGGCCATCAGAGCACCTTTGTCTGCTCGTTCCACGCCTGGACCTTTCGTTCCGATGGCAAGCTGCTCAAGGTCAAGGCGCCAAGCGAATACCCTGATGGCTTTGACCTTTCCAACCGCAATCTCAAGAAGGCGCGGGTTGCTAGCTACAAAGGGTTCGTGTTCGTGAACCTGGACACCGAAGGCACGGTTTCGTTGGAAGACTATCTGGGCGACGCCAAGGTTTTCCTGGACCTGATGGTCGCTCAGTCACCCACTGGTGAGCTGGAGGTGTTGCCGGGCAAGGGGCGCTACACCTTTGCAGGCAATTGGAAACTGCAAAACGAGAATGGCCTGGATGGCTACCACGTCAGCACGGTGCATTACAACTATGTGGCTACCGTGCAGCACCGCTTGGAAATCAACGCCAAGAAGGGCGCCGAAGTGCCCAACACCCTGGACTACCGCAAGCTCGGCGCAGGGGACTCTCAGACCGACGACGGCTGGTTCTCGTTCAAGCACGGCCACAGCGTGTTGTTCAGCGAAATGCCCAACCCCGAGGTGCGGCCTGGCTACGCGACCATCATGCCCCGTCTGGTCAAGGAGTACGGAGACAAGAAAGCCGCATGGATGATGCAGAGGCTACGTAACCTGAACGTTTATCCCAGTCTGTTCTTTATGGACCAGATCAGCTCACAGCTGCGCATCATTCGGCCCGTTGCACACAACAAGACCGAGATCCTTAGCCAGTGCATTGGCGTTAAGGGTGAGTCCGACAAGGACCGCGAAAACCGCATTCGGCAGTTCGAAGACTTCTTCAACGTCTCGGGTATGGGCACGCCGGACGATTTGACCGAGTTCCGCGAAGCACAAAGAGGCTTCCAAGGCCGTATGGAGCGCTGGAACGATATCTCGCGTGGTTGCGAAAAATGGATCACGGGCTCTACGCCGAATGCCGAGGTACTGGGCATCAAGCCGGTTTTAACTGGGGGCGAGTTGACCCACGAAGGACTTTACGTGAACCAGCATTCAGCCTGGCGGGAAGCGTTGCTGCGCGGGTTGGAGCAGAAGATCAAACAAAGCGAAGGAGCACAGTGATGAGCGGCGATCTACAACTCTCCGTGGAGAGATTCCTCTATCGCAAGGCTGATCTGTGCGATCGGCGGCAATGGGTGGACTACCTGGAACTGTTCGATGAGGAGTCAGAGTTTCACATTCCCCAATGGGACTCTGAACATGTCTACACCACTGACCCCAAACGCGGTATGTCGCTGATGTATTACCCTAATCGCGCCGGTCTGGAGGATCGGGTTTTTCGCCTGGGTACAGGAAAGTCGGCTGCTTCCACGCCCATGCCGCGCACCTTGCACGCAGTCAACAACGTGCTGGTTCGCGAAGTGTCGGATTCGCAGTTGGAAGTTAGTTGCAAATGGACTACGCACATCTACCGCTTCGGCGAAGCCAGCATGTTCTTTGGTGATGCCAACTACAAACTCAAGCCGGTCAGTGGCAGCTGGATCATCCTTAAAAAGCACGTGATACTGATGAACGACACCATCGATTCGGTGCTGGACTTCTATCACGTCTGACCAAAAAAAAAGAAAAATAGGAGACAAGTCATGCGACAGATTGATGTCAACAAACTGGCCGATGAAGCTAAGTTCAACGGCTTTCACGGTTTAGTGCTGTTCTGGTGCGCCATGGTCATTATTTTCGATGGCTACGATCTGGCGGTAGCCGGAATCGCGCTTCCTTCCATCATGAAGGGGATGGGCGTAGACGCTACGCAAGCGGGCTTCATGGTCAGCTCAGCTCTGTTCGGCATGATGTTTGGCAACATCATCTTTGGCGCCGTGGCAGATCGCATCGGTCGTCGTCTGGTCATCGTGCTGTGCATCTTGCTGTTCAGCGTTTTCACTGCGACCGCAGGTTTGATGACGGAACCAGTCAGTTTCTCTGTCATGCGTTTCCTGGCTGGGGTGGGCATCGGGGGGGTGATGCCTAACGTCATTGCGCAGATGACCGAGTACTCGCCGCTCAAGATGCGCGCCACACTGGTGACCTTGATGTTCTCGGGTTATTCAGTCGGCGGCATGCTCGCGGCCTTGTTGGGCAAAGGACTGATCGAAGTCTATGGCTGGCAGGCTGTGTTCATTGCGGCTGTAGCGCCCGTGGTGCTGCTACCGCTGGTGCTCAAGCAGATGCCTGAGTCCCTGTCCTTCCTGCACCGCAAAGGCCGGATCGAAGAATTGCAGCGCACGCTTGCGCGTTTGTCTCCGGGTTATGTTCCGCAGGTGGGCGATCAGTTTGTGTTCAATGCGGCGGGCAAGCCCAAGACTGAAGGTCAGTCATCGTTTGGGGCGCTATTCGCTGATGGCCGTGGGTTTTCGACCCTCATGCTCTGGCTCAGCTGTTTCATGTGCCTGTTCATGGTCTATGCACTTAGTTCCTGGTTGACGAAGCTCATGGCCCAGGCCGGGTACAGCCTGGGCTCGGCTTTGACCTTCGTGCTGGTATTGAATTTTGGTGCCATGATAGGCGCGATCGGCGGTGGCTGGCTGGCCGACCGGTTCCATATCAAGTATGTGCTGGCTTTCATGTTCTCAGTGGCGACCATTGCCATCACGTTGCTAGGCTACCCGATGTCCTCCGGTTTGTTGTTCCTCATTGTTGGCGTGACTGGTGCAACTACGATTGGCACGCAGATCGTGGTCAGCGCTTATTGCGGCCAGTTCTATCCAATGGCCTGCCGCTCCACGGGTATTGGCATGATGCTCGGTGTGGGCAGGGCGGGCGCGATGCTCGCGCCCATCGTGATCGGCGTGATCGTCGGCATGAAACTTCCGCTGGAACAGAACTTCATGGCCATCTCGATCCCCGCAGCAATCGCGGTTTTCACTATCCTGCTGGTCAACCACAGCCGTTCTGACCTTGTGCGGCAGCAGCAGGCTGCGGGGCGTGGCGAAGACCGGATGCTACCCGTGGGCCAGCCTGCTGGCGCCCACAAGTAGAGCGAGAGAACGGTTGGGGGAAGGGGCGGCGCCGGATAAGGCGGCCGCCCCGTGCTGTTTGTAGCGCTACGGCAATGGCGACATTGTCCGGCCGTGCAAGCCGGACTCCAGATCAATCGTCGCGCTGCCCGGCGGTGTGGCGTGGTAGTTCGCCAAAGCGTTCCAGATAGTAAGAAGCGAAGCGGCCGAGATTGCCGAATCCAGCCTCCAGTGCCGTTTCAGTCACACCGGCCTGTGGGTTCAACCGTAGCTTGTGACGCACAAAGTCCAGGCGCAGATTGCGCAGCGCTTCCATGGGCGTGGTTCCCAGGTGGCGATTACTTAGCGAGTTAAGTGTGCGCACGCTCACGCCGGCTGCTGCTGCGATGTCGGACAAGGATAGCGGGACAGACATGTTCTCTTGCATGAAGCGCAGCGCTCCGTCTATGCGGCGCGCCTCATCGCTCATGCCTGCTCGATCGTGATAAGGCTCCGGAGTGAGAGGGCTGGGGACGACCGAGTCGCGGCCATGGTGTGCCAGTGCGAACAGGGCCACATTGCGCTCCAGGTCGTCCAACCAAAGTGGGCTCAAGCCAGCGTCAGAAGACAGGCGCATGATCCCTAGCACCGACTGCATCAACACGTCCCACTGGGGCGTAAGCGCTGAGGGAATCAGGCAGCCCGGTGCGAAGTCCAGATTGTCGCGGCCCAGGCGTTCGAGCACCTCATGGATCAGAGCGTGCGGCAGCTTCAGGATCAGTTGTTCGGTGCCCGCATGCCAGCGAAGTTGGATTTTGCGTTTGGGCGCAATCAATGCCGCCCGTCCTTCGGCGATTTCGATGCGTTGGCCATCGGACTCTACTTCAGCCGCACCGCGCAGCGACATATGCACGAGTACAAAGTCCTCGAACGGGCGCGGCGTGATCTCCACTTCTGCACCATAGCGCAACACGTAGGCTTCCAGGCGCCGTACACGGCCCTTGTACATGGCAGCATCCACGGCGCCGCGCTTCCAGGCGATTGTGTGTTCAGCCAGTTCCTGCGCGACCTGCCAATGCGAAAGCGACCGCTCCTCCGAATGGAATACGCAGTTCTGGTAGATGGGTCGCAAGGCTTCTGAGCCTCTTCGAAGCAGCATGCCGGTTTCCTTCATCGTGTCCGGCAGCGTGGGCCTGCCGATTATTTGTACTAGCGGGCCCCTTTATGCAAAAACGCATTTCCAGGCCCGCCGACGCAGATTCTCCCGGGTAGGCGTCTAGATCGCCTAGGAACTTACCCGATGAAAAAAGACGATGGATGCTGTTTTTGCCCGAAGTTAAGGGTTAATTGCAAGAATTGGCTGGAAAATTCTCCAGAATTGCCGAAACCGGATAGTTCAGATATCACAAGAAACGACAGTGTCACCATGTCGTGCATGGCACCTATGAGGCCTTCCGGGATAAGGGTCACTCACGATTCGCCAGGTGCGACTGGCCATCACGCCGTAGCAGACCCTGGCTCACAGCCCGCTGTTCAAGGGCCTGCGCCCGGGGCAAGCAGAAACCGGACACATCCCACCCAACCCCCTGCAAGAAACGGCTATCGGGCCTTCTACCGCATTCATAACATGCGCTTAGAGATTTACATGCACTACGAGATCACCATCGCCAACACAGGAGAGCGGTTCGGCTGTACTGCCGAACAGAGCCTCTTGTCTGCTATGGAGCGACTGGGCCGAAAAGGGATTCCGGTGGGCTGCCGTAATGGTGGGTGTGGCGTATGCAAGGTTAGTGTGCGTGAAGGCAGTTTTCGCATAGCCAAGATGAGCCGTGCGGTACTGAATGTGGGTGAGCAAACCAGTGGTTGCACGCTGGCATGTAAGACCTTCCCGGACAGCTCAATGGTCGTGGAGGTTGTTGGTGCCATGGCACGCGCGGTGTGTGCACCGAGGCCAAGCGGCTTTGATTTCGAGTTCAAGAGAACCCTTTCTAAAAACCGTCAGGAGACATAGACATGGCAATTACAGGCGTACTTCGCCCCGGGCACGTGCAAATCCGCGTGTTGGAGTTGGCTCCGGCCCTGAGGCACTACGTAGACATACTGGGACTGCGCGAAACCGCGCGAGACCAGAAGAGCGGTCGCGTTTTCCTCAAGGCCTGGGACGAACACGATCACCATAGTGTGATTCTGCGCGAGGCGGACGAGGCGGGCATCGACTACATGGGCTGGAAAGTCGATTCTCCGGCCACCCTGCAGAAGCTGGCTGACGACATCGAGAAATCTGCACTGTGCACCGATCTATGCTGGATTGAGGCGGGGGAGCAACCGGAGACAGGCCGGCGCTTTCGCTTCACCATCCCAACCGGTCACGTGATGGAGCTGTATGCGGAGCGCGCCATGCTCGGTAACAGCTGCGGCACGGCGGGTGATGATGTGAATCCTGACCCATGGCCAGATGGGCTCAAGGGTATCTCTCCCTCGCGCTTTGATCACTGTCTGTTGTATGGCGATGATCTCGACGGTACGGTCAAGCTGTTCTGCGAAGTTCTAGGCTTCGGTATTGCTGAGCAAGTCATGGCAGGGCCAGACATGATCGGCGCATTCCTGAGCTGCTCGAACAAGGCCCATGACGTGGCCTTCATACGCCAGCCGGTCAAGGGTAAGCTGCACCACATCAGTTTCTTGCTGGGTAGTTGGGAGCAGGTACTGCGGGCTGGCGACATTCTGTCGCGCACCAAGACGTCTATAGACATCGGCCCGACACGGCATGGCATTACGCGTGGCGAAACGATCTACTTCTTCGATCCCTCGGGCAATCGCAACGAGGTGTTTGCGGGCGGCTATTCCTACTATCCTGATAAACCGGCCATCACCTGGCACGCCGAGGAGTTGGGGCCTGCGATCTTCTATCACGATCGCAAGCTGAATGAAGCCTTTCTTTCGGTCTTCACCTGATACCTGCGTTGCTGAAGCAGCGAATGTTGCATTGAAAGGCGGCTCAGCCGGTGGCGATTGCCAACGTGCAATGAGCTGAGAGGCTGGTACCACCATCTGCACGATGGCGGCCGACCGCAGGAGGAAACCTGGTGGCGCTTGTGCGCACGCCTGGTGCTTCCTGCACGGTATCGGCATTGCGATAGAGGCGGCGGCCTGGCGCTCAGGCAGGCGGGGCAGTTGATCTGCCGCACCCGTGCGGCGGGTGGTTCTGTACCCGAGGGCGATGCCGGTGCCTGGGTTGGTCTGGCCGTGAGGGGCCTGTTTAAGACATATAAGGAAACAGCATGAGCAAAGATATCCTGAATTTCATCAATGGCGAATACGTCAAGAACGCGAGCGGTAAGACGTACGAGAAGCGCAACCCAGTCGACGATTCGCTTATAGGAATGGTGCATGAGGCTGGCAAGCCCGAAGTAGATGCCGCCGTCGCTGCAGCCCGTGCTGCTTTGCACGGCCCGTGGGGAAAATTGTCGGTGGCGGAGCGCTGCGACCTACTCGACGGTCTGGTCCACGAGATCAATCAACGTTTCGACGATTTTCTGCAAGCTGAGATTGCCGACACTGGCAAGCCTGCGCACTTGGCCTCGCACGTAGACATTCCCCGCGGGGCGGCTAACTTTCAGGTGTTCACCGACACCATCAAGAACGCCTCAACAGAATCCTTCGAAATGCGCACGCCAGATGGCAAGATGGCGCGCAGCTATGGCGTGCGCGTCCCGCGCGGCGTGATCGCAATCATCTGTCCCTGGAACTTGCCACTGCTGCTGATGACCTGGAAGGCGGGCCCAGCGCTGGCATGCGGCAATACCGTAGTCGTCAAACCCTCGGAGGCCACGCCTAGCACGGCAACGCTGCTGGGAGAGGTGATGAACAAGGTGGGAGTGCCCAAGGGCGTGTACAACGTGGTGAACGGTTTCGGTGTGGACTCGGCGGGCTCTTTCCTGACCTCCCATCCTGACGTCAACGGCATTACCTTCACCGGAGAGACCAAGACTGGCACAGCGATCATGAAAGCCGGAGCTGATGGCATTCGCCCGGTATCGCTGGAGCTTGGCGGCAAGAACGCAGCGCTGGTATTCGCCGATTGCGATTTCAACAACGCAGTGGCTACCGTCAGCCGCTCATGTTTCGAGAACGCCGGTCAAGTATGCCTGGGTACTGAACGTGTCTACGTGCAGCGGCCTATTTTTGACAAGTTCGTCCAGGCACTGAAGGCTCAGGCTGAGGCCATGAAGCCGGGTCGCCCGTTCGATAAGGACACCAAGATTGGCCCGCTGGTCAGCAAGGTTCACCAGAAGAAGGTCCTGGGCCTGTACGCCAAAGCCAAGGAGGAGGGCGCGACCATCGTAACCGGTGGGGGCATTCCAGATATGCCAGAAGAGCTCAAGGGTGGCTGCTGGGTTCAACCTACTATTTGGACCGGACTTCCAGAAACTGCCACGGTGGTGACCGAGGAAATCTTCGGCCCTTGCTGCCACATCCAGCCCTTCGATACTGAAGAAGAAGTGCTCGCAATGGTCAACGCCAACCGCTATGGACTGGCCACATCCATCCATACGCAGGACATCAGCCGCGCAATGCGCCTGGCCAATGCGATCGAGGTCGGTCTATGCTGGGTCAACAGCTGGTTCCTGCGCGACCTGCGCACGTCATTCGGCGGCTCCAAACAATCCGGCATTGGTCGGGAAGGCGGTGTGCATTCGCTGGAGTTCTACACCGATTTGCGCAACGTGATGGTCAAGTACTGAGGAAGCAGACATGGACAAGAAAAAGATCCTCGGCTGGGGCGACGCGTTATATGACGCCCTGATCAACAGCCGGCCAATCGAACCACTGACGGACAGTGAACCCGACATCACCATCGAGGACGCCTATCAGATCCAGCTGCGCATGATCCAGCGACGCATCGAACGGGGCGAGACGGTGGTGGGCAAGAAGATCGGCGTGACCAGCCAAGTGGTTATGCAGATGCTCGGCGTGAACCAGCCGGACTTTGGCCAGATGCTCTCGGGCATGGTCTTCAACGAGGGCGAACCGATTCAGGTAGGCGGCCTCATTGCACCCAAGGCCGAGGCCGAGGTCGCGTTCCTGCTCAAACGCGATCTTACTGGCCCGGGAGTAACTGCGGCCGATGTGCTGCGCGCTACCGAATGTGTCATGCCGTGCTTTGAGATTGTTGACTCGCGCATCAAGGATTGGAAGATCAAGATTCAGGATACGGTGGCTGACAACGCGTCGTGCGGCGTGCTCACCCTCGGTGGGCAACGCCGCAGTCCGCGTGATCTCGACCTTGCGCTCGCGGGCATGGTGCTTGAGAAGAACGGTGAGTTGGTCAGCACCTCCACCGGTGCGTCGGTGCAGGGCTCTCCGGTCAACGCGGTGGCTTGGCTTGCGAACACCCTGGGCCGACTCGGGATCGGTCTCAAAGCCGGCGAAATCATTCTTTCGGGCTCGCAGTCGCCGCTGGTACCGGTGAAGGCGGGCGACAGCCTTTACTGCAGTGTCGGTGGGCTGGGTAGCACTTCGGTGCGATTCATCTGATAGCCAAGGAACATCTCATGACCACACTCAACAAAAGCAACATCGACCGACTGGCCGAGTTGCTGGAAGCGGCAGAGCTTCAAGCACACGACGTCACAAAGATCACTGACGAGCACCCTGATATGGACTGGGAGGATGCCTATGCCATACAGGATGAGCTGCGTCGCCGCAAGGAAAGTCGTGGCCACAAGATCGTCGGTCTCAAGGCGGGCCTGACCTCGTTCGCGAAAATGAAGCAGATGGGCGTGACCAGCCCCGTCTTCGGATTCGTGGCCGACTACATGGCGCGGCCCGACGGTGGGGAGATCGAGACCTCGCAGCTTATCCACCCCAAGGTGGAGGCCGAAATCTGCATTGTCACGAAAGCTCCACTCAAGGGGCCGGGCTGCCATGTGGCTGCGGTGATGGCCGCAACTGATTTTGTGATTCCCGCCGTCGAAGTCATCGACTCGCGCTACCGCGACTTCAAATTTGATCTCAAGAGCGTGATCGCCGACAACACCTCGGCCTCGCGGTTTGTCATCGGCGGACGTATGCGGGATCTGGCCGAGCTTGACCTGCGCACGCTCGGTGTGGTGCTGGAGAAAAACGGTGAAGTCGTCAGCATGGCCGCAGGCGCAGCAGTGCTGGGCCATCCACTCGCGGCGGTTGCGATGCTGGCGAATCATCTGGGTGAGCGCGGCCAGGACATTCCGGCGGGCAGCTTCATCATGACCGGCGGTGTCACGGAAGCCATCTCGGTCGGCGCTGGTGACCATGTTGCTGTGCGCTTCCAAGACCTCGGCACCGTTTCGATGCGATTTGTTTGAAGGCCGCAGATCCGACGATGAGAAGGAGACATCTATGCCATTCGCTCAGATTTACATGCTCGAAGGCCGCAGCAAGGAGCAAAAGCGTGCCGTGATCGAAAAGGTCACGCAGGCGCTGGTCGACGCCATCGACGCGCCGCAGCAGAACGTGCGCGTCTGGATCCACGAGATGCCCAAAGAAAACTGGGGTATCGCCGGAAGCACGGCCGAAAGCTTGGGGCGCTAGGAGCCCGCTTCACCATCAACGCTACATGTTTGGTCCAGGCGGTTTACCGCATGGGCATGGATGTGTGCGCCCTGAAAAAAGCAAAACGACCATACGAGGCCCGCCATGGCAGACAAGAAATCCGAAAAACCGAACGTCCTTAATAACTTCACGCAGGAAGAAGGCGATATCAACCTTGGTGGCATCGACGCGATTGTGCGCTTGACACTCGATCAGGTGCGGGCCGATGAACGTCGAGGCTTGAAGACAGGGATGTTCGTCAGCGGCTATCGGGGCTCGCCAGTGGGCATGCTGGACGCGGCTCTGATCAAACAGCAGAAGTTGCTGCTCTCCAAGCACATTCACTTTGTCGATGGTCTGAACGAGGACTTGGCAGCGACGGCTGTCTGGGGCACGCAGATGCTGCACACAGTGGGCAAGCAGAAGTTCGATGGTGTGACAGGTCTTTGGTACGGAAAGGCCCCGGGCGTTGACCGCTCGGGTGATGCTCTCAAGCACGCCAATTACACCGGCATCGGCAAGAACGGTGGTGTACTGGCGATCGCAGGCGATGACCCCAGTTGCAAGAGCAGTTCACTGTGCAGCCAATCCGAGCCCATGCTGATGCACGTGGGGATTCCGAGCTTGTACCCGGCCAACGTGCAGGAGATCCTGGACTACGGCCTGCATGGCTATCAGATGTCGCGCCTGTCGGGTGTATGGGTTGGCATGAAGATCGTGACCAATGTCGCGGATGGCACCGGCACCGCCAACATCTCGCACGATCGCATGAGCTTCGTGGAGCCTGACCTCGAATTTGACGGTCAGCGCTTTACCCCCAGCATGAACTTGGGCATGAACGTGCGCGCCCAGGCGCTGGAGATGGAGCAGTCGCTCTACACGCGCCGGCT
>JAECRA010000047.1 GCA_015999985.1 Comamonadaceae bacterium | reverse complement strand
GCGACTGCTTGCGGTCTTTCACGCCTTGCAAATCGAGCGAACCGCGCACGATGTGATAACGCACACCTGGCAAGTCCTTGACCCGACCACCGCGCACCAGCACCACACTGTGCTCTTGCAGGTTGTGGCCTTCACCGCCGATGTACGAAATGACCTCGAAACCGTTGGTCAGACGCACTTTGGCAACTTTACGAAGAGCCGAGTTTGGCTTCTTAGGCGTCGTTGTATACACACGGGTGCACACACCGCGACGCTGCGGCGAGTTTTGCATCGCGGGGCTCTTGGATTTCGACTTCTCGACTGTCCGGCCCTGACGCACCAATTGATTGATGGTTGGCATTGAAAAAACGTCCCTAAACGTCTGGAAAAACCAAAGGCGCCGCCCGGCCTACTACCCGGCAGCGCACGCTTGAAGCTCCTCCCCACGAATTGCTGAAAACCCATTCAAATGAACAGCCCTTCTGACAACCCCCAAGGAAAAAGCCTTGAATTTCCCGCCCCAAAATGCGGGAAAGCCTTAAAGTATAGCCCGAATTGGGCAACCCCGCAATGCCAAACCTTCGGCAGTTACTTGATCCACAGGCGCACGGCGTCCCACGCCCGACCCATGAATCCAGCCTCTTCCACGCCTTCCAGGGCAATAAGAGGCACCTCGAGCAGCATTTGCTCACCCTGCTTGACTTTCAGCGTCGCGACGGGCTGCCCTTGCTTGATTGGCGCAATCAGTGGCTCAGGGCGTGCGATCTCGGTCTTGACCTGCGACGCAGTCCCCGTAGGCACGGCGACCACGATGGGTTCATTGCGCCCAAGTTTCAACTCGCTCGCCTTGCCTTTCCAAATTTTGGGCGTCACCACAGCTTGACCACCGTCAAACAACTTGATGCCTTCGTAGGCGGTGTAACCCCAATTGAGAAGCTTCTGCGATTCGCTGGCGCGCGCGCTCTCGCTGGCCGCACCCAGAACCACCGTCAGAACGCGGCGTGATCCCATATTGGGGAATTCACGATTGGCCGTGGCCACAAGGCAGTAGCCCGCTGCATTGGTGTGTCCCGTTTTCAGACCATCGACGGTCGGATCGCGGTGTAACAAGGGGTTGCGGTTGGTAGCGTTGCTGACCGGCGTGCCGGCGTAGTGATACTTCTTGATGGAGTAGTAGCGTGCGTCGTCTGGAAAGTCTTGCAACAGACGCATGGACAAAGTTGCCAGATCGCGTGCCGTGGTGGTGTGGCCGGCTTCAGTCAACCCTTCCGGATTCTTGTAGCTGGTGTTTTTCATGCCCAGCGCCTTGGCCTGGTCGTTCATCAACTGAACAAAGCGCTCAACAGAACCCCCAACGCCCTCAGCCAGTGCCACCGTGGCATCGTTGCCCGATTGGACGATCATGCCCTTGATGAGGTCCTCGACAGGAACCTGCATCTTCGGATCAATGAACATGCGTGAGCCCGGCATTTTCCAAGCCCGTTGGCTGACCGGCATGGTTTGGCTCAAGCTGATTTTCTTGGCTCGCAGCGCATCGAATACGACGTAGGCGGCCATCAGCTTCGTGAGGGAAGCTGGCTCCACCGGTGAATCGATGTCCTTGGAGCCCAGAATCTGGCCCGCCGAGACATCCATCACGAGCCAGGATTTGGCCGCGACTTCCGGCGGCTGGGGAAGTTGCGATGACTGAGCGGCAGCGGCGAATGTCAGGGCAGAGAGAGTGAGTGCAGCGATTGTCTTGAAAAATCGGTTCATGGGAAAAGCGCAAAAAAAGGAGAGTAAGCAGCCTCAGGCACGCACATGGCGTGCAACCAGCGTCTTGAGCAGTGGCAGTTGGCCATGAAAGAAATGCTCGCCCCCGGGCACCACAGTCACAGGAAGCGATTGCGGCCTGGCCCAGTCGAGCACGGAGGCCAGGGGAACGGTGTCATCTTGCTCCCCATGAATGACCAGGGTCTGGGGATGCAGGTCAGGGTGGACAGGCTCTGCATTGAAGCGCGAGACTGCTGTGCCAACCAATACAGCACTGACAATGGGACGAACGGGCCGCAGGCGCTCAAGAGCACACGCGGTGACGAAGGCACCGAAGGAAAAGCCCGCCAGAGCCAAAGGAACGTCAGAAGGCACTTGGGATTCAACCACAGCGAGCAGATCATCAAGCTCGCCCCGGCCTTCATCGTAGACCCCAGCGCTCGCGCCCACACCGCGGAAATTGAAACGCACTGCTCGCCAACCACTTTGCACGAAGGCACGGGCAATGGTCTGCACGACCTTGTTGGTCATGGTGCCACCAAATTGCGGATGCGGATGAGCCACAACCACCGTTCCCAGTGGAGACTGAGGCAGATCTGGTGACGGCGCATCCAGCAGCGCCTCTATGGCACCAGCCGGACCGGAGAGGGTCAACGTTTGGGTTTGAGCATTCATTTAGCTACTTAAAGTATAGCAGCTTGGGGATGCGCACCTGTCTTCCAGGAAGCCCTGACTGTGTATCGAAACAAATCCAGGCGCCCAGCTCCAAACTCAGGAGGTGCGCTCAACGTCCCACATCAGGGGGTGTCAACAAGCGCTCGACGACCACACCGCTTTTCAGATGGGAATCCACGATTTCCTGGATGTCGGCCTGGTCTACATACGAATACCAGACCGCCTCCGGATACACCACCACGATAGGCCCGCCCGCGCAGCGGTCCAGGCACCCTGCCTTATTGACCCTCACCTTGCCCGGGCCAGATAACCCTTGTTTTTTGACTTCGGCTTTGCAGTAGTCAAACGCGGCCTGCGCATTATGGTCAGCACAGCAAGAATCTCCATTCTCTCGCTTGTTCAGGCAAAAGAAGATGTGGCGCTGGTAGTACGAGGTCGAGGAATCGGTGGCAGTCATGTGCAGGGATTCTAGAACGTGTGCGCTTTCCTGGCACTCAGGCGCAGCGCCGTCATGGGCTTAGCGGGCGGATGGGTCCTGGTGCTGAGTCTCTTCGGCCGCTTGGGATGAGCCATCCAGCGGAGCATCGTGGTGACTGACGCTGCTCGCCCCATCGATGCGCGCAAGCGTGGTGGCTGGATGCCTGGTGGCGCGAAACGAATGGATCACAAGGTAGGTGAAGGTAACGTAGGGCCACAACCACCCCACCCATTGCGCCAGCCCATGGAAATGGATGAAGCGCCCTTGCTCCCAGCTTTGAAGGGTGGCCGAGAAATAGGCGCTCTCCGGGGCGGCGTTGAGCATCACGACCTGGGTCACCAGGGCGGCCATCAGCAGAACAGCACACACCCGTGCCGGAAGAAACAGCGCAGCGAATGCCGCGAACGCGCCGACCATCAACCCAGCCTCTACCGGTTGGCTGGCCCACGCCCAGGCATACACCGGCCCCCAAGTCATGGCAGCCGACAGTGCAGATACCAGCACCCCCAGCGTGAGAGCAGACATCGCAAACAAGGCTCTGCGCCCCCTGTCGCGAATCACGGTATAGCCGAGCAGGCACGGAACCAGAGCACCCAGCGCCACGCAAATCAGCTCTACACCTGGCAACAAGGGCTGAAGATCCAGCTCCCTAAGAGGCAGCCATTCGAGAAACGGAGTGTCTTCCAGCACCTGAGCCAGGGCGTCTTCCAGGCGCTCATAAACCTGTCCCATCCCCAAAGCGACAGGCGGGGTAAACAGGAGCCCGACCGGCCAGAGCGCGAGCAAGATCAGGGCGCCACGCGAATCGTGAACGAACCAGAGCGCCCGAAAGCGGCGCCAACGCTCGATGGCCCCCAAACGCTCCAGCACATAGGCGGCCAACGCACCAATCACCCCACCAGTAGCGTTCAACCCCCAATCCAGATTGGAGGCGACCCGGATAGGTAGATAGGACTGCAAGGACTCCATGGTGAATGACAGCAACGCCGTGACCAGAGTCGCCAGCACGAGCGCGGGCCATCGCCAGTGGGCCCGCAAGAGCGCCAAGGTGAGAAGAAACCCCATGGGCACATAACCCGCCACATTGGTGATGATGTCGAAACGCGTCCAGTATTGCGGCAAGGGCGCCGCAGTAAATGCCCATGGAGATAGGCCTTGGTCACGCCAGCCAGAAAATGGGTACAGGCTGGCATAGACG
Source organism: Comamonadaceae bacterium (assembly GCA_015999985.1). Taxonomy (GTDB): domain Bacteria; phylum Pseudomonadota; class Gammaproteobacteria; order Burkholderiales; family Burkholderiaceae_C; genus Ottowia. Next base: position 30,285 of record JAECRA010000047.1, on the reverse strand, counting down.
ATCAGCGCCGCATATAGGAATGCCAGTGGACGCGCGGCGGATTTGTAGCGGTTCATGGAGAGCGCCAAGCGGCGTTCAGAACGGCTTGACGACCACCAGGATCACGGCAGCCAACAGCATCAAGACAGGTGCTTCATTAAACCAGCGGAACCAGACATGCCCGCGTGCGGGCCGGCCGGCCTCGAAGTCGCGCAGCAGGCGGCCACACCAGTGGTGATATCCCAGAAGCAGCACCACAATCAGCAGCTTGGCGTGCATCCACCCATTGCCTGGGCCCATGCCAATCCGGTAACCCAGCCACAACCACAATCCCAGCGCCAACGCGGGAATGGCGAGCAGGGTCATGAAGCGGTAGAGCTTGCGTGCCATGAGCAGCAACCGCGCGTGTTCAGCCACGGAACCCGCAGGCACCATCGCCAAATTGACGAAGATACGTGGCAAATAAAACAAGCCGGCAAACCAACTCGCGACGAAGACGATATGCAGAGCCTTGATCCAGAGCATGGGACAAGTGTAGCGGCGATGAATTCCCGCGGGGGTGTGGTCTCTGCGTAGCCCACAAGAAAAAACCTCGGCCACAGGGGCCGAGGTTGAATAAGCTTGATTGCGGTGATGCAAGCAAACACCCGCTCAGGGAGGAAAAGCGGGGAGCAGCGAACTGCCCAGAAGAAATATACTACAAAAGTAAACTGTTTTAATCGATTTGTGGTGAATTTGTCTACGGATGAGGGAAACCCCTTGGATGCAGGGAATGGGCAGGGGGCGAGAGAGGCGACAACAACCTGTCGTTCTAAGCCGATCACCGAGCTTTTATCAATGCCCCCTGAGTGCTCAATAAAGCCCTGTTGTTTTTGCCAGCGCCGTCTACCCTCACCCCTCCCTCTCCCGCAAGCGGGAGAGGGGGCAAGAGCGAAAGGCCGCGGAGCAGGCCATCCGGGGGTAACCGCGGAGCTGGCTTTGCCAGGCCGCTGGTTGCGTCCCCCCAGGGGGAAGGCGCGTCAGCGACTCAGGGGGGAATAAAATCCACGCATGACCTTCCCCCCCGCCTCATTTCCCGCCAACCGGCCACGCCGCCTGCGCCGCGATGACTTCACTCGCCGCCTGGTGCGTGAGCACGCGGTGAGCGCCAACGATTTGATCTATCCCGTTTTTGTTCTGGAAGGTCACAAGCGCCGGGAAACTGTGGCTTCCATGCCTGGCGTGGAACGTCTTTCTCTGGATGAATTGCTGCCCGTGGCGCAGGAGTGCGTCGAGCTGGGGATTCCGGTGATGGCCCTGTTCCCTGTCATCGACAGCCAGCTTAAGGACGAAAAGGGTAGCGAAAGCACCAACCCCGAAGGGCTGATCCCTACCGTTGTTCGCGAGCTGAAAAAGCGCTTCCCTGAACTCGGTGTCATGACTGACGTGGCGCTGGACCCCTACACCAGCCACGGGCAAGACGGCTGGCTTGATGACACTGGCTACATACTGAATGACGAGACCGTTGGCCAACTGACCAAGCAGGCCTTGACGCAGGCAGCTGCAGGTGTGGATATCGTGGCGCCGAGCGACATGATGGACGGGCGCATTGGCGCCATTCGCTCCGCGCTGGAGGCCCATGGGCATATTCACACGCGCATCATGGCCTACAGCGCAAAATATGCCAGTGCTTTCTATGGGCCGTTTCGTGATGCGGTGGGCTCCTCCTCCAACCTGGGCAAGAGCAACAAGAAGGTCTATCAGATGGACCCTGGCAACAGCGATGAGGCCTTGCGCGAAGTGGCCATTGATCTGCAGGAAGGTGCCGACATGGTCATGGTCAAGCCTGGCATGCCTTACCTGGATATCGTGCGCCGGGTCAAAGACGAATTTCATGTACCCACCTTCGCCTATCAGGTGAGCGGCGAATACGCGATGTTGAAGGCCGCAGCGCAAAACGGTTGGCTTGATCATGATGCAGTCATGATGGAAAGCCTGTTGGCCTTCAAACGCGCGGGCGCCGATGGTGTGCTGACTTACTTCGCTCTTGAGGCTGCTCGCCTGCTTCAACGTCCATGACCTGCCGTCCCGAAGCGGGCTTGGCATAACACGGGGCCCTTGCCGTGCACATCCTCGAATTCACTGGTAACAGTGTGCGGTTCCTTGACGAGCTGCCGTCTGAAGTCCCTGCGGATGGTTTCGTATGGGCGTACCTTGACCGCGCAGAGCTCCCTCGGCATCAGGTCGCGCTGCAGGCGGCTGCCCAGCGCCTGGGGGGCTCAGGCCTTCTGGATCTGCATTGGCTGGACCTGAACAGTGAGCAACACCCTTCCAACTATGACTCCACTTCCGTGTATGACGTGGTGATCTTTAGACGCCTGGCTACGCAACCGGAAGTGCAGCAAGACGCCGAGCGCGAAGCCGCCATCGTCGCCTACCACAACCAGGGCTATTCATCTCGCAGTCGCAAGGTCAGCGTCATGCCCCCCGCCTTTGCCCGTATCAATTCACGGGCAGTGGGTTTTGCCATATTCGACCGCTTGCTGATCAGCCTGCATCCGCCGGGCTGCCATATCCCCAATACCTATGTACAGCGCTTTGTGGCCGACGCCAAGCTCAGCGTGGACGCATCCAGTGCCCGGACACGCTTGCCCGCCAGCCCTGCCGACCTCGCACTGCGTATGATCAACACCATGGTCGACGGCTATCTCGACCTGCGCAAGGACCTGACGACCCATCTGGAGCATATGCAGGCCGAATTGATCAAGCCCGATTCACAGTTTGCAGACTGGGGCGCCTTGATGGAGGCGCGCCGCCAATTGCATTTGCTCGAAGACCTGTGCGAAGGCCAACGCGATGCCATTCAAGAGTGGGTGGACAACCTGCGCGAGCAGCCCTTGACGAATTTTTCCCCCGATGCGTTGGTAGCTCAGGCCCAGCGCGATCAGCTGATGGCGCGAGCGCGCGACGTAGGCGAACATATAGACCGCGTGATGCACCACGCCCGGCGCCTGGAACAATCGGCCGAGACGGTGGTGCAGATTCATTTTTCCGTGCAGGGACATCGGACCAATGACATCATGCGCACCCTGACCGCCGTGACCGCCATCTTCTTGCCTTTGAATCTGGTGACAGGTTTTTTTGGCATGAACTTCGAGCATCTGCCTCTGATTCATAGCTCCGGTGCGATGTGGGTCGTCTTCAGCATCATGACGTGCCTGGCCCTGGCGGTGATCTTCATATTTCTACGCAAGCGCTACATCGCCCGCACGGGTCGTTAAATCTTTTCATGCCAAAAAAAAGCGAAATGCCGGGCATCTCGCTTTTTTTGCCTCCGCGCTGCCACTGCCAAGAGCGCAGTATCCGGTGGCCGGCAACCCGGTGGCCGGCAATCCGGTGGCCGGCGACCCGGCAGTCCGGTGGTGCCTTGCGCAGCGATCAGCTCATTTCGCCGCTTTTGGCAAATTGGCCGTGAGCCACTGCGTCGACAGTGTCGGCACGCACTTGCTCACGAGTCAACTGGCTGGAGGCTGCCCGTGTGGCGGCAACGGCGTTTTGAACACCAGCAGCGGGGCGATGAGCGATAGCGTCTTGCCGGACCGCTTCACGGCTGGTGGCGCTCACGGTCACTGCATCGTTTTGAAAGAGGGGACCTTCGCCGGAGACGGGGAATGCAAAAGCATTGCCAGCAAATGCGGTAGCGAGCAAAGTAGCAAGGGCGATGTTTCTGGTTTTCATGATAGTTTTCCTTTAAGTTTCTAAAGTGATGTTGCTGATCAATCTCTGGCCTGGTGGCCATTGGCCGATTGGTCAGCCCTTCAATCAAGTCCGTGTCTTTTAATGTTGGCCCGGGCTCTCTTCGGAGCGGTTGTTTGTCTGAAAGAGGCTTGTCGCCGCTCCGTAAGACGAAGTTTGCGCCTGGGAGGCTTGATTTCAAACCACCATCCAGGAACAGGACTTTTTCCGAATAGGAAATAATTTAGTGTCGTGAATTGGAAGTTCGCTGAACAATTCCGCCGAGAATCGGCGCCATGCGGCGTCACCTAGGCGGCCCAACAACTCCTCGCGATACCACTCGGTATCCCTGCGGTTTGTTTCGCATCGGCGAACCGCTAGCCTGGCCCCGATTTCGACAGAATTGTTTTTTCAACGAACTTCCAACTCACGACACTAGGCTATGGACTCTCTCGAACTGATTCAAACCTTTCGCGAAGTTGCCCAGCGCGGGAGCTTCTCTGCCGCTGCACGCGCGCTGGATATGTCGCCTGCCAACGTGAGCAAGTACGTGGCCGCGTTGGAGACCCGCTTTGGCGTGCGCCTGTTCAACCGCACGACACGCAAGGTTTCCCTGACCGATGCGGGTCATCTGCTGCTTCAGCGCTCAGGACCCATGCTGGAATTGGTGCAGATCACAACGGGTGAACTGCACGACCGCGCCAATACGCCCAGCGGACGGCTCACAGTGACTGTGCCGCATCCATTGCTGCAAACACAGTTGCCCACGTTGCTCGCGCGCTTTCTGGTGCGTCATCCTGCGGTGTCGCTGGACCTTCGTGCCACTGACCGCGTGGTCGATCTGGCAGAAGAAGGCGTAGATATTGCGCTGCGCGTGGGCCCGGTGCCCAATGCCAACCTGATCGTACGCCGCCTCATGCCTATCGAGCGGGTGATCGTCGCCACGCCGGCTTACTGGGCCAAGCACGGCGAGCCCAAGCACCCGCGCGATCTGTCGTCACACCAGACACTGACCGTGGTGCCCTCAGGCGAAGTGCCCAATTGGACCTTCATAGACAACGGAAAGCGCTTCGATCTGCCGCTGGACCCGCACGTCGAAAGTTCCAGCCTGGCGCCGATGGTGACTTTGGCCATGCATGACCTGGGGGTGATCTACATCGCCCGTCTCACCGTGGCGGAGCAACTTGAAAAAGGTCAATTAACGCCCGTGCTGGAGAAGTTCATTCCCCAGGACGTATGGCTGTATGCGGCTTATGCACAGCGGCGCAACAACAGCGCAGCGTTGACAGCGCTTCTGGCCTATCTGGAACAGGAGTTTCCGCGGCAGGAGACCAAACTGGGAGCCGTGGCAGCGAAGGAATGCTAGGGAGCCTGCGACGCTAGGAGCGTGAACGGTGGGTTGGGGCGGGCGGCTAGCTATGGGATGCGAGGCGCAAACCGCAGCGATACCGGGCGGTATCGAGAGGATTTTCGGGGCCGCCTAGGCAATGCTGCAGACCGCAGCTAGGCGCCCCCCAATCCACCAAGGCACCCGGCGATCGATTTGTGCAGAGCTTCCCTAGAGTTCGCGAAACGTATTGACCCCTAAAGCGGTTCCATGGACAGCGAGGTGCGCACCGAGTTGAATAGCTTGCAGCATTTCAGCCCGAGAGAGCCCTTGAGCAAGTCCCGTGACCACAATCTGCCGGGTGGCGTCCGGATTGAAGGCCGTGAAGCAGGCGTGCAGTGCCAGCTGTACCAGGCTGCTCTCACCAGGTTCGAGGCCGCCCACGGATCTGCCATGTTCTATAAAGTCCAGCAGCACGGCTGCATAACCGGAGTCCATCCGCGCAACCGCGTGCATGGTCAGCGCATGTTGGGGGCCGAGTTCATCGATACGCGCTTTCAGATGGGCGTCCAAGTCCTGAAGTCCATCGGTTCCCGCCACTTCCGCCAGGATGTCGGCTGCCTGGCAGGCGCTCGCGGCGCCTTGCACGGCCACCAGATGCAGCACGTCGAAGATATCGGCCTGGGTGGCGCCCGCTTCCAGCGCCTTGCGCATGTGGGTTTCCAAGCCAGAAGCGAACAGGTGTGACGATGAAGTGTCCAGCGCCACATAGATCAGTTCCACCATGCGCTGCGTGAGCGGCCCCGTGCGCGCAGGGTATCCCGCATAGCGCGCGTATTGCTCCAAGAAGCCAGGACTGACTTCAAGCATGGTTTCGGCCCACGGGCGCCAGTACCCACGCTCTGCGATAAAAAAATCCTTGATTCGGGCGCGCTCGGTGCCGAAATCAGGCTCAGGCACTTTCGTCATGCGGCAGGCCCCGAAGCGGCGCCCTGACAAATCAACGTCTGCCCCGTCAGGTATTGGGCGGCCGGACCGCAGACGTAGGCCAGCAGCGGGTGCAATTGCGATGGGTCAATGCCTTCAGGCACCTCGACCGCATTGATGCGAAGTGCCAGAGCGCCCCATTCGCAAGCCAGGGTGGACACCAACATGCGTGCGGCGGCCGCATCGCCTGCATCTTGCCAGCGGGTGGCCGCTCGCGAGGGCAATAAAACGGTGAGGCTGGCCTGCTGGTCATGGCGGCCCGCAAATCGCGTTGCGGCCAGGTGGACGGCCTGCAATAGCCCGCCTGCGGGGGCAGAGAGCGCCGAGACGTCCAGGCAAGCCTCGTAGCTCGTGACTCCTTCAGACCCGACAGGCCTCGCGGAGGTCTCTGCCCAGGTTCCCCATAGCTCGGCGTTATCACCCCGAACGTCAAGCTTCACCGGCCAATCCAGGGGCAGCGTGTCAATCGTGGTGGGTGCATAGGGGCGGCTAGCCCCGGAGATCGACGAGCCACCATTGAGTGCCAGGATCTGCCCGCGAAATGGCCAGGCGCCTGCGCTGGCGAGAAAGAACAATGCGCGGGCCATTTCCGCCGGAGCGGCCATGCGCCCCAGGGGGATCTTGGCGACGGCTCCCTCGGGCACCAGGCGACCCGATTGAATCAGGCTCTCCACGAGCTCGGTGCGCACAAAGCCAGGCGCCAGTACCGTCACGCAGAGATCAGGTCTGGCTTGCGCCAGCGCCATGGTCTGCGCGATGAGGCCGGCTTTGCTGGGGCTGTAGGCGCCCCGCCAGGGAATGGCAGCCAGGCCTGCACCCGACGAAACATTCACGACCCGAGCGCCAGGATGAAGAAGACCTGAGCAAGCGTCCACCACGGCGGCCGGCGCCGAGAGGTTCAGAGCAAGCAAGCGCTGCAGTTGCTCTGGCGTCTGCTCAATCAAGGGCAGCGTGGACGGCTCGGTCATGCCTGCATTGTTCACGATAGCGTCCAAGGCGGGCGTTCCCTGTGCAAGAGAGGCCATCTGCTGGCGGTCCGTCAGATCAATGACCCTTGGGAGATGGGTGGCGCTCCCATGCGCAGGCAGGCTGCGCACGACCTTTTCCAGAGCTTGCGCGTTGCGATCAACCAATACACATTGCCAGCCGGCGCTTGCAAACAAGTGAGCAGTGTCACGGCCAATGCCGGACGCTGCGCCGGTAATCAAAACAGTTTGCATCGATTAATAGATGTGTAGGCTAATTACAAAAAATTGTAGGTCACCCTTACACCAAGGATTACCCAGCATTTCGCGATAGAGTTTTACAAATATTGAAGTAATGTTCTTTAGTAATCGGTTCAGTATTGCAAGTTCAAATTAATCTCAACCCATAATCCGGCTTTCGCGCGCGTCCATCCGCATTGAGCAAAAAGGCAAGCAGTGAACATTCAGCGTCTGGGAGAATTAAAAACCGCCTTGGGTGAATGCCCGACCTGGTTCGAGGGCCAACTTTGGATCATGGACTGCCGTGCGGGCCTGGTGTTCGCGCTAGATCCAGACACCGGTGAAGTCGTCTCTCGCTACGAAGCCCCTGCGCCGCTGGGGTCCTTTGCGTTCAACGAGGACGGCAGCCTGATCATTGCGATGAAGGAGCACGTTGCCGCCATGAGCCGGCCCAGTGGCCAACTGCGCATGCTTGGGGACATTGGCTGCTCGCACCCCAATCTGCGCCTCAATGACGGCAACGCCCTCCCCGATGGCAGCTTCCTGGTAGGGACCATGCACATTGGTCGTGAACCCGGGGAAGAACCTCTGGGCGGCCTTTATCGACTCGATACCACGTTGCAATTGCACAGAGTGGACACCGGCCTGGGCATTACCAATGGCCCCTGCGTCAACCCAAAAAATGGGCGCCTGTATGTGGCCGACAGTGCGGCGCATTGCATTTACTCGTACGCCATGGGAGCCGATGGTACTTTCTCGGACAAGCAGGTGTTCGTCAACACAGAGCCCTACCACTCCAGCCCCGACGGTTGCTGCTTCGATCTCGATGGAGGGCTATGGACTGCGCTCGTACGCGCGGGCGCACTGATTCGATTCGATCCGTCTGGCAAGCACACTGACCTTATTGAATTGCCGGTCAAGCACCCCACGGCACTGTGCTTCGGAGGGCCGGACATGAGTGAAATTTTCATCACCAGCATCAGTGACAGTGGACGCCTTAGTGCATCCGGCCCGCTAGATGGCGGCATCCTCAAACTGAGCGGCCTCGGGTTTAAGGGTAGGACCCGCCCCTTGAGCCGGCTCGTGCTTTAAAGGGCATGACGAGAAATCCAAACTTGCATTGCAGGTCTGGACTCTCAATTCATCTTGGTCAAAAGGCGAGAGCTCTTGGCATGAGCCGTGAAGCGAAGCTCTGGCCCCGCAACATGCTCCGCCACGAAATCCAGAAATAGCCGGATCTTGGCGGGGACAATCGGCGTGTCAGAGATGGTGGCAAACATGCCCTGGCCAAAGCTTGTGTTGGTGATCCGAAAGTCCGGCAATATGCGGATCAAGCGCCCATGAAGAATGTCGTCGTGGACGGTGTAGTCATCCAGCAAGGCCAGACCCTCGCCCAGACGCGCCAACTCCAGAAGGGCAAACCCGCTGTTGCTGACATGCCGCGGCTTGAAGGCCATGGTTTTTTGCTGCTCGTCCTGTTTGAAAAGCCAGGTGTATTCGTCCCCGGGCCGATAATAAGCTAGGCACTCATGTTCCAGAATGTCCTCTGGCTTGGAGAGCGGGGGCTTTCCCGACAGATAGGCAGGTGATGCCACCAGATGACGATGGCTCTGAAACAGCATGCGGCGCTTGACACCTGCTTCGACCGGCGGAGAAATACGAAAGTCAATGTCGATCTGGCTGCGCCTCAGGTCCGCTTGCGACTCTGCCAACACCAGTTCAATGTGAATGTCAGGGTAGAGCTTTCGGAAGTCTGCGATCAACTGAGGCAGCACGCCTAGCCCGAACATCACCCTGGAATGCACCCGCAAAAGACCTTGGGGTGCATGGCTGATGGCCGTGATGTTGGTGCGAAGCTCATTGATCTGAAAAAGAATGCCTTCAAGCTGCTGGGCGTACTCTTGTCCTGACTCAGTGAGCACCACCTGACGGGTGGAACGCAGCAACAGCTTGACGTTAAGGTCCTCCTCCAGATCAGTGACCATTCGTGACACGGCGGTCGCAGATATACCGAACTGGCGAGCCGTCTCCGAGAAATTCTGAGTCTGGGATATGGATAGAAACAGCTCCATAGCGCGCAATCTATCCATGACTCCTCCAATTAACGCAGTTCTGAACTTCAATATTGGTGATAGTTAAATCCTCCTGGGTCCATAAAATTTGCGGCATATCAAGGCAGCGCTTTTTTTGGAGACAGTAAATGGACTTCGGCGTATTCATCCTGGCCCAGCAACGGGGTTACCACCAAACCCCGCAACAAGTCATCTATAACTCGATTGAGCAGACGGTAGCTGCGGAACAAGCAGGCTTTACCAACGCTTGGTACGCAGAGCATCACTTTAACAACTATTCGCTTTCGCCCTCGCCGCTGATGATGGTGGCTCACATGGCGGCCAAGACCGAACGCATCCGACTGGGGACCGCCGTTTGCATCCTCCCGCTGTATCAGCCGGCGCGATTCCTGGCCGAGGTTGGATTTGCCGATGTGGTCTCCAACGGCCGTCTGGATCTCGGCGTGGGTTCGGGCTATCAGGAGTTCGAATTTGAGCGCTTTGGCGTGAATATCCAGGATGCCGCAGAGATCTACAACGAATTCCTGGACATCATTCCCAAGGGCCTGACCCAAAAGATTGTTGAATACGACGGCAAGTTTCTCAAAATGCCACCAAGCTCGGTCGCAGTGCGTCCGCTGCAAAGCCCGATGCCACCCGTCTGGATCACATCAGGCAACCCCGTCGCCCTGGGCCGCGGCGTGCGCGAGGGCTACAACCTGTTCGTCACCGCGCTGCTGGGCGGCAATCAGGCCATCACCGATCTGCGGGCACGCCTGGACAAAGTGGCGCAGGACAACGGTGCAGACCTTGACCGCGATGTGAAGTTTGGCTTCCTGCGCTGTGCCTATGCATCTGACAACCCTTCTGAAATAGACGCCTATCTGAACTGCGCCCGCTTTCAGCGCCGCATTTCTGAAAGTCTGAAGTACCGCCGCGCGCAGTCCGACGACGGCTACATGGTCAAGGAAGTCCCCTCGGCGACCGACCCTACGATGGAGCAACTGCGCGAGAACCTCCCCGTGGGCTCCGTCAACCAGGTGATCGACAAGTTGCTGGAAGAAATCAGCATCCTCAAACCCAAGCACATCGCCATTCAGACTCAACTGGGCGATTTCGACCAAGCCACCATGCTCAAGCAGATCGAGCTCTGGGGCAGCACCATCATTCCAGCCGTTCAAAAAGAACTCAGCCGCAACAAGCAGCCTGACACGGCCACCGCCGTTTGAAGAGCGTCAGCTCGCCCGGATCTCGAAGACAGTACTCAAAAGGAGACATGCATGAATAAAAGCCTGATCAAACGCCGCATCGTCGTGGCCAGCGCCCTGTTGGGCACCTTGCTATCCAGCGCGTTCGCCCCCGCCCTGGCACAAGGCGATAACTGGCCGTCCAAGCCGATTCGCCTCGTGGTGCCGAGCGCACCTGGCGCTGGCGGAGACATTTTTGCCCGCTTGATCTCGATGCCCCTGCAGAACATCCTCAAGCAGCCGATCATCATCGACAACAAACCCGGCGCTAACGGCATCATCGCTGCCGATCAGGCAGCTAAAGCCAATGGGGACGGTTACACCTTATTGTTGGCACCTTCATCGGCCATCCTGATCAACCCGGTCATTCAGGCCAAGATGCCCTATGACACAGAAAAAGACCTGATCCCTGTGGCTCAGGTCGGCGCTGCGGGCATTTTGTTGGTTGCCAACCCCAAGACGGGTTTCAAGAACCTGGCCGATATGGTGGCCTATGCCAAAGCCAACCCAGGCAAGCTCCCCTACTCTTCATGGGGCAACGGTTCGTCCGGCCACCTGGCGATGGAAGGTATCAAGGCGCGTTACGGCCTGGACATGCCCCACGTGCCCTACAAGAGCATTCCGCAAGAAGTCACCGACTTGATTGGCAATAACATCAGCGTAGGGTTCACTGACATTGCCTCACCCATCCCGCACATCCGCGAAGGCCGCCTGACCGCTTTGGGCACGACAGGCTCGCAGCGCTGGCCTGCCACACAAGATGTGCCCCGCTTGACTGAGCAAGGTTTTACTTTCGATGCAGACGGCTGGTATGGCATTTTTGTACCGAAGGGCACACCGCAAGCCATCATTGACCGCTTGGCCACCGAGATCAACCGCATCCAGCAAAGCCCTGAAGTGCGTCCGAAGATCGAAGCACAGAACATGATCGTTCCGCCCAACCGTACGGCCAAACAATTCGCCGACTCCATCAAAGCCGATGCGGTCATTTGGCAAGGCCTGGCCAAGACCACTGATCTGCGAGACAAGTAATTCCCTGCTCAAGGCAGGTATCAAGGCGTGGGCATTGTCAGCGGCCCAAGCTTGAAAAATGAGAGCTAGGCGGGCGTACATGCATCAAGGGGCACTGGCCTTGCTGCCCGCTTCTTGCGCACGCCAACGCGTGAGCACACCCGCCCATAGGGCAAACCGAATGGGCCGGTGCCAACGGGCCGACCCGTTTCCTTGCACTGAGCCACATCCAAAGGCGCGCCATGTTCATACCCCCCTCATTTGACAGCAACGCCCTGAATGGAAAAGTCGCCGTGGTCACCGGTGCGTCCGGAGGGCTGGGTCTTGCCATGTGCCAGCAACTGCGTGCCATGGGCGCGCAGCTTGTTCAATTGGATATAAGCTACCCGACCACCCCCCTGGAGGCCGAAGGCAGCTTGTCTTTGCACTGCGACATTGGCAACCCCGATTCCGTCTCCACCATGGGCGAGCGGGTACGCAGCCGGTATGGTCGCTGTGACGTTCTGGTGAACAACGCCGGTATCAGTTCCGAAGCCGTCGGCCTGGAAAATTTGCCTATCGCGATCTGGGACCGGGTCTTCCAGGTGAACCTGCGCGGCGCTCTGCTTTGCGCTCAGGCGGTGGTGCCCATGATGTTTCAACAGCAATCGGGCAGCATCATCAATGTGGCCTCCATAGCGGCGCAGGTCGCCACCCGCGTAGGGGCTTATGGTCCCACCAAGGCTGCCATGAAGGCACTCACGAACCAGATGGCCGTGGAATGGGGGCCGCGTGGCATTCGAGCCAATGCAGTCAGCCCTGGAATGATTCGTACACCCTTGTCTGAAGTTCATTACAGCGGCGATGCGGCAGCGGTCCGTACGGCGCGAATCCCGGCACGGCGCCTGGGACTGCCCTGCGACGTGGCGGGCGCTGTGGCCTTTCTGGCAAGCGACGCTTCAGTCTATGTGAACGGTCAGGACATCGTGGTCGATGGTGGCTTTTTGAAAGCCGGCCTGGTCAATCTCTACAACGAGGCAGAGCAAGCTCGATCGGCAACCAGTTCGACGCCCTCATCCTAAGGTACACCATGCAATCACCCAAACGCCTGCAAAACGTCTTTGTCGTGGCCGAGCGGCCGGCTGAGCTGCACCATTTCTACGAGTCTGCCCTGGGGCTGACACTTAAGTTCCGCGATCAGGACCGATGGTTCCAGTATGGCGTAGGCAACACCAGCGTGGCCCTTGCCTGCCGTGAAGAGGCGTCACCGGCAAGCGCCGGTGTGGTGATGGTGTTCGAGGTAGAGGATTTCACCGACGCGTCGGAGCGCATCACAGCCGCAGGGGGGGACGTCCTGGGCACTCGCGACATGGGATCGCACGGTGCGGTACTTTCGCTGCGCGACCCCGAGGGCAACATCGTTCAACTCTTCAAACGCCAAGGGACGCCCACACCGTGACTCAACTAGCTTCACTCACGGAACCCATAGATCCCCATCGGTTCCGCCAGCTGCTGGGGTGCTTCCCGACCGGAGTGGCCATCATCACGACCAGCGGCAGTGATGGCCAACCCCTGGGCCTGACCTGCAATTCGTTCAGTTCAGTTTCCCTGGAGCCGCCTCTGGTGCTGTTCAGCCTGCGCAATGCCAGCAGCTTGTTGCCCCGCTTCATGGCGGCTGACGCTTTTGCTATCAATATTCTGTCGCAGAGCCAGGATCAGCTGTCAGGGCGCTTTGCCTCCAGCAAGATAGCCGACAAGTTTGAAGGCGTGAACTGGCGCTCCGGGCCACTCGGTACGCCGCTGATCGATGGTTGCCTGGCGAGCTTCGAATGCCAGGTACACGCACGCCACGAAGCGGGTGACCATACGATCCTCATCGGCGAGGTCAAATACATGGGCGCCGACTCTGCCGATCATGCTCTGGTGTTCTACAAGGGCGCCTACATGATGCTCGCGGAATCCCTGCGCAAGCTGGTGCTCGATGGCAAGCTCAACACCGCCGACATAGACGAGGCGTATCGCGCGCTCTACGGCACGCTTCTGAGGCTGGGTTGCGAGCGCGCATCTGAGGAAGAAGTGGATGCGATCGAAGCCGCTGTCCATGAGATTGAGCAGCACCAGCACATTGATTCGCTGCCCAAACGGATCGACGCCACCGCGCGCTTCTTTTCTTCGATTGCGCAGGCTGGCCACAATGAGGCGCTGACGCTCATGGCACAAACCATGACATCCGTCCTAAGGGAGCGCATGACGCACGTACTGCCCACGCCACCCCGGCCCGACGTCTTTCCGCTGCGGAGGAAGATCGTGGAATGCCTGCGGGCGCGGGACGTTGATGGAGCAACCGCTGCCCTGGATGAATTGATCACCAGCCTGCGCAAAGAAACGACGACGCAGGGCGGCGGAAGCTCCGTAACGCTATAGGGGCAGGTCTGCGCGCCTGCCCCCAAATCACTAAGCCAGCTTCTGCGCAAAGAACGCCAGCGTGCGTTCACGCGCCAGCTTGGCGGCTGCGGCATCATAGGATCCACGGTGATCGCAATTGAAGCCATGGTCAGCAGCGTACAGATGCACCTCCACCTCGGGGTGCGCCTTCTTGAAGGCTTCTACGCTCTCCACCGAAATCCAGTGGTCCCGCTCACCGAAGTGCGCGAGCACGGGAATCTTGGGCTGACGGGCAACTTCTTCGGGGGTGGTCATACCGCCGCCATAATATGGCACAGCCGCTGACAGGCCGCTCAAGGTGCAGGCGGCACGCCAGGTCAGAAGCCCACCCCAGCAGTAACCGACGATACCGACCTTGCCTCCGCTCTTGCTGGCTGCGTAATCTATAACCGCTTGAAGGTCCTGCATCACGCCAGGTGCGGGCAGCGACTCGACCGCTTGCTTGAGTTTGGAGCCGACGCCCATGTCAGCCTCGGTGTAGCCGAGTTCAACCCCGGGCTGAACTCGTTGGAAAGTGGCTGGCGCCACGGCCAAGTAACCTTCGGCGGCATAGCCATCGGCGACTTCACGAATATGTTGGTTGACGCCAAATATCTCCTGGGTCACCACGATGGCGCCCTTGGGCTTGCCCGATGGCTCAGCGACGTAGGCGGGAATGATGGTGCCGTCTGCGGCTTTCAGGTCAATGAACTGTCCCATATATGTCTTTCTCCTGTACCAAATGCGGTTGATGCACTGTGAAGGTGTGAACGAATCCTTCACGCTCGCCTTGACCGCCAAAAACCACCCGCTCAGCGTAACAAATGCTCGCCGTAGCACGAGCTACGGCTGCGCTTTGTGCCTTGATCGAGCGGCTCTTGACGGCCCTTTCGAGCTTGCCGGATTCATTAACACCTTCTGAGCTCGCACGAACGCTTCAAGAACATGTCCGTCAGCGTCGCAACGGGCCAGTAGGGCGGCCTCGGATGATGCGCGAAGCCGTGATCGGTGAATCACCCTGAGTCGACCGAGCGAGCAGTGTGCCTTCATTCGCGAAAGCGTACAACAGAAAGTCCTCCAGAGATGCGCTCAGTTGATGGAATCCACCGCGCCCTCACACCACCAGCTGGCGCTGAGTTCCAAGGCCTTCGATCGTCAACTCCATAACGTCCCCACGACGCAGGTACCGAGGAGGCTTCATTCCCATGCCTACGCCGGGAGGCGTGCCGGTGGCGATCACATCACCTGGCTCCAGGCGCATGTACGTCGATATGTCGGCAACGATCTGGTCAACGTTAAAAATCATGGTTCGCGTATTACCCTTTTGCATGATTTCGCCATTGACGCTCAAGCTCATGTTCAAAGTACTTGGGTCCGTCAACTCATCGCGACTTACCAACCATGGTCCGAGTGGGCCGAAGCTGTCATGGCTCTTGCCCTTGGTCCATTGAGCCGCAGAGTGTTTGAGTTGCCAGTCGCGTTCTGAAACATCATTGGCTATCAAGTAGCCAAAGATGTGTTCACGCGCCTGTGCTACGGTGATATTCGAGGCCTCCCGCCCAATCACAATGCCCAGCTCCACCTCCCAATCCAGAGACTGACTGTCAGGGGGCATTCGAACATGGTCGTTCGGCCCCACTATGCAAGACGTAGCCTTGAAAAAGAGGATGGGCTGCTCAGGCACCGGCATGCCAGATTCCGCTGCGTGATCCGCGTAGTTCAAGCCCACCCCCAGGAACTTTCCCACACGAGCCACCGGGGAGCCTAAACGGGGAGATCCCGAGATCAGCGGCAATTCTCGCCAACCTTCAGCCGCACTCGCGAGCGCACCCGAGGCCATGCCAGGTCCGTCGATGTCGGGCACGAGACCAACCAATGTGCGCAAGGTGCCATCGGGTGCCAGCAGGCCGGGTTGTTCCTGGCCAATCGGCCCGTAACGCAGGTATTTCATAAAAATCAGCTCCAGTTCAAAGGACGAATAAATCCAATTTTCAGACGGTCAATACGTATTCCGAGACCACGCCACGGCAGTCCATTTCAAACTCCAGGTCCTTCACGGGCGGACGATTGAAGTGCCAGTCCACGCCGTTACGCACAATCCCTTGTGGCGCCATTTCCTGCAACATGACATGTTGAATAGGATGCACCGTATATAACTGCACTCCTGTTGTGTCATCCCAAGTGAAGCCGAGCGCCTTCATTCGGCGGCTCATCTCACCCAGTACCCAGCGCCCCTTTTCAGACAAGCCTTCGGGAGAGATGTCTCCCAGACGCACACAGTTGTCGCGGTAGTCGCCTTTGCCTTCAAGGGCTTCGGCGCTGCCGGCAATCACGAATGAGGGCACGGCGCCTTGGTGCGCCACGGTATAGCTGAATGCATACAGCGAGGGCTCAGAGGGTTTATGAAATTCCGGGCAGACATTGCTGCGCGCCACCGGGTTGTCTCCGCCCTCTACATAGATTCCCCAGGTCTTCAGAGTGCCGATGTAGACATCATTGAAGGCGCGAAAGCCCTCTTCTGTGAACGGCGCGGGCGAACGTAGCTCACAAGCTGCGAATGCCGTTAACGGCCTGCCTTTTGCCTGGAGGTGAGCAGCGATACGCTCGAACCCCTCTTTGAGAGGCAATGGCCGTGAGAAGCGTGCGCGCTCCAATCTGTAACCCGGCTCAGCGGCAACCCCGCATGAGTACTGGCGCACTCCGCGCACATAACGATAGTTGCCCGGATTGAAAGCGATGACATCGGTCATGATGAAACTCCTTGGAAATGAGACGTAGAAATCCACCCCACCGGATGGTCCGGTGAGTTCAGACAGGAAAGTTCAAGCGAAGGGCAGCGCTAAAGTTCGATGCGCAAGGGCCGGAGCCCTCAGGCGTAAGCGCTGCCCAGATAGGCCTCCCGGATAGCGGGATCCTTCAGCAAAGCGGCGCTGGGGCCGTGGTGGGTGATTCGCCCGGTGTCCATCACGTAGGCAGTGCTCGACAGTTCAAGCGCCGTGACCACGTCCTGCTCGACGACTAAAAGAGAAAGCCCCTCGCGATTGAGCAGTTGCAGCGACTGCACTAACTGATCTACCAACAGAGGTGACAACCCCAACGAGAGTTCATCGATCATGAGCAAACGGGGCGCGCTCATCAGGCCTCGACCGATCGCGCACATCTGCTGCTCGCCACCTGACAAGGTACCGCCCGCCTGAGCGCGCCGCTCGAAGAGTTTGGGAAAGGCGGCATACACCCGGTCCATGTCTCGTCGGATCGTGGTGCGATCAGCCTTGCGCGCGTAGGCACCCATAAGCAAATTGTCTTCCACGCTCATGGCGCCGAACAGACGTCGTCCTTCCGGCACGTGCGCAATTCCCAATGCCAACAGCGATGCTGGCGTCGCCCCCTCGGCCAGCCTGGTGCCCTCCCAATGCAACTCGCCCGCGCGCAAAGCCACCAAGCCTGAAAGCACGCGCATCAAAGTGGATTTACCGGCGCCGTTGGAGCCGATCAATGACGTGATTTCACCCTGCTTCAATACAAGGTCCACGCCCCAGAGCACATTCACCTGCCCATAGCCCGCCTGCGCCGCGCGCACCTCCAGCAATGTCGTCCTGTTCATCGCTGTTCTCCTTGCGCGAACTGCTGCGCCAGCTTCGCATATTTCTGCCCGAGATAGGCCTCCACGACAAGAGGGTCGCGCACGACGTCATGGGGAAGGCCATCAGCAATCAATCGGCCGTTCTGAAGCACGACGACCCGCGAGCAGGTGTCCACCACGACCTTCATCAAATGCTCGATCACCACGATGGTCAG
Source organism: Comamonadaceae bacterium (assembly GCA_015999985.1). Classification (GTDB taxonomy): domain Bacteria; phylum Pseudomonadota; class Gammaproteobacteria; order Burkholderiales; family Burkholderiaceae_C; genus Ottowia. Next base: position 12,563 of record JAECRA010000047.1, on the reverse strand, counting down.
GCCTCGCTCCGCAAGCTTGCGAATCAACGTCATGGCCTGCTCGACTTCCGCAGTGTTGAGCCCGGCATTCACCTCGTCGAGAAAGAGAATTTTGGGCTTCATCGCCAACGCTTTGGCAAGCTCCAGACGCTTGCGCATCGCCAGAGTGAGGCTCGCCGCGGGACGCTCGGACAAGGACCCAAGTCCCACGAATTCCAGGTGTCCCTCTGCCGCTTTGCGCGCCCCTGCCACCGAGAGCCCATTCTGAGAAAAAAGGGCCGCCGAGGCCACGTTGTCCAATACGTTGAGCTCTGGGAAAGGCTGCACGATCTGGAAGGTGCGAGCCAAGCCCATGCGGGCGGTTTGGTACGGCTTGCGCGAGGTGATGTCCTGGCCTTGAAACATGACCCGGCCACCACTGGCGCGATGCACCCCCGTGATCACATTGATCAATGTCGTCTTGCCAGCGCCGTTGGGACCGATTAGCCCCAGCACTTCCCCTTCGTGAAGACGCAGCGATACGTCCTGAAGTGCTTGCAGGCCACCAAAACGCCTGGACACGGACTCAAGTGTGAGCACCTCAGTCATGAGAAGCTCCCGAAGCGAGGCGCGCCAGACGACGCGGCAAGGACACCAGGCCATGTGGGAGGAAGAGCAGCAACAAGACCACCAACACGCCCAGCGCCGCTGAATGCATCTCCAGCATGTTGCGCCACAACGTCTCCTCCAGCCCCAGAAAAACCAATGCACCGGCCACGGCGCCGCTCACCGAACCCAGGCCGCCGAGCAACGCCATGACGATAGGTTTAACCGACAACAGCACATCGAACACGTCTGCCGGTTCAATGTAGTTCACCCAGGCTGCATACACCGCGCCAGCCGCACCGACGAATATGGCCGAGAAGCCAAACGCGAGGCTCTTGTAAAGCGTGGCGTTGACGCCGATCATGTCAGCTGCGGCCTCGTTCTGGCGTATACAGGCGAGGCCAAAACCCAACTTGGACCGCTCGATCCAGCGCGCCACCAGGAAGCACAGCAGAAGCAGTGCCCACATGAACCAGTAGAAGAGCGAAGCCGTTGCGGCTATGCTGCCACCGGAGTTCATGGGGACATTCAAACCCATTCCGCCACCCGTGAGATCAGTCGACGAGTTAGCGAGCTCACGCAAGACCTCCACAACGGCCAGGCTACCAATCGCGAAGTAGTGGCCTTTGAGACGCAGCAATACCGAGCCCAACGAAAGCGCGAGCACAAAAGCAAGTAGCGCTGCACAAAGCACCGCAAGTGCAAGCGGCCAACCGCGAGCCACCAGAATGCCGCCTGTGTACGCCCCAAGCCCAAAGAAGGCCGCCGTCGCGAACGACGGGTAGCCAGTAAACCCACCCACAATGGTCCATGACACTGCCAACACCGAATACATGGCAGCCAGAGTGCCCAAGCGCATCAGATAGGCGCTGTCCGTCCAGGGCAGCATCGCGGATACAACGATCAACCCGAGCATCAAGAGATACGCGTTCAGCTTCATTCGAACCCCCGCTTGCCCAACAGACCCTGGGGCCGTACCAGCAAAAAGACGATCAACACAGCGAATGACAGGGTCGTACCATGCTCAGGGCCCAGCGCAAGCGCGCCGAAGCTTTCAAGCAACCCCAGGAACAGGCCTCCAGCCACAGCGCCAGGGACGCTGCCCAGGCCACCCAACACACACACCGCGAAAGCCTTGCCAAGATAGGAGGAGGATGTCAACGGGGAAATTGGAAAGATCATGGCGAGCAGAACACCCGCACAGCCCGCCATAGCCGCTCCCAGACCGAACGCAGAGGCATAGACGGAATTGACGTTCACGCCCATCAAGCGAGCCGCATCGCGGTCCAGGCGTACCGCGATGATGGCGCGCCCGATGCGAGTGTGGCGCAGCAGCAGGTACAGCACCCCGGTCAATGCCAGCGCCAGCACCATCACCAGCGCCCGATCGACAGGAAGGACCAGTTGCCCCAATTGCCATACGCCCAATGGGGGATCAAGAATCAGCTTGCGAAAGTCCGCAGTAAAAACCTTGATCATGCTGTTGCTGAGGATCAGGTCTATGCCGAAGGTCATGGTCAGCGTAACCAGCACGGGTGCGGCGATCACGCGGTTGAGCAAACCACGCTGAAGTCCATAACCCAGTACAAAGAAGAAGGGCGCAGCAGCGATCAACACGTACCAGGGATCCAAGCCAAGGGCGTTATAGGCCAACCAGGCCAGGTACGACCCCAGCACAATAAAGGAGCCGTGCATCAGGTTGATGACGTTGAGTACGCCCCACACGAGCGAGAATCCCGCAGCAATGGCCGCATACAGGCAGCCCAGCACGACGGCATTCAACAATACCTGTGCGATCAGCATGCAGCCGCTCCCTGAGCAAGAGTTTCCATTGGTCGGGACACCGAGGCTTGTGAACGGCCTTTCTGAAACATTACTTCACGCCCATTTGGAATTCACCTTGCTTGGCCTCGGCGGGAAACACTATCACGGGCTTTCCCTTCTGGATCTGGAACACCGGTGGCTGCAGTGAGTTGATCTGGCCTGTAGGTCCAAATCGAACGGGCCCCCAGAAGGTCATGACATCGAGAGCAGCGAGTGCATCGCGCACCTTGGCGGGATCAAGCGTGCCGGCCTTTTCGATGGCCATCTGGAAAAGCGCACCCGCCACCGACGCTGAAGCCTGGGCATAGTCCGGCGTCGATTTGTACTTGGCCTCGAAAGCCTTGACGTAGTTTTCTGTGCTGCCAAATATGTCCGTGCCCTTATAACGAAGAGCTGGGTGCCACCATGAGGCGCTGCTGATGTTTTCTGCGCCCTGACCCGCCGCATCAATAAACTCCTTGTACGCGGGCGCGGCAATCATCGTCACAACCTCAGCCGTGATGCGCTGGTCAGCCATTTGCTTACGCAGAAGTACCAGATCGTTGATGTAACCCGTCATGAAGATCCACTGCGGGTTTTGCGCCTTGACCTGCGCCAGAGCGGCCGAGTGGTCCATGGTGTTGATGGCGTACTTCTCGGAGAAGACCACGTTGAAACCCCGGCTCTTCGCGGACTTCTCCATCTCCTGGGCGATAGACAGGGGGAACAGGTCGTTGCGCGCCAAAATAGCAACCTTGGAATTAGGCGGCAACTTGGTCTTCACGATATCCGCGAGCGGGTTGGTGAGTGTGCTGTTCGGTGTGAAGGTCCCGAATAGGTATTTGTAGCCCTGGTCATAAACCTGCTCGGACGAAGCCGCCGCCGCGATGCTCGGGCGGCCATAGCGCTCGGTCACTGTACTGGCCGCCTTGGCTGCACCCGAGCCGAAGGCGCCGAAGAGAAAGTCGACTTTATCCTGAGTGATCTGGCGTTCTGCTGTCTGCACGGCGCGAGGCGTGTTGGACTGGTAATCGGAGTAGACGATCTCGACGCGGTACTTCTTGCCACCGACATTGATGCCCCCCTTCTTGTTCGACTCTTCAGCCCACAGGTCGTAGCCCTGGCGTTGCTTGAGTGCCTCAGGTGCCAATGCGCCGGTCAGGGGCAGTGGCGCCCCAAAGCGGACCACATCCTGAGCCATGGCACTGAGTCCTGCTCCCAAGGCTGCTAGTCCTAGACCGCACACGATGGCGTTGGTACGCAACACACGAAAGATGCCGAATTTCATACGCGTATCTCCTAAAGGGGGAACACAGCTACAAAGACTGTGGGCCACTCTAGCAAACAGATCGCTGCTTGAACCCCTGCTGAATGCGAACCCGTGCATCGCAAAAATAGAACACACCCAAGCTCACCCAATAATTTGGAACTAGGACGGCCTCCTAGGTGAATCCTCGGATGCACCGCGTAGAGGATGGAACGAAACTTGCACGCGAACTCCTGAACGTGCTTTATCTTCGCTACATGCTCCAACCTGTCTCTCTCCAGTATTTCGAAGCGGTCGCTCGCAACGGGTCGATTCGGCAGGCTTGCGACAAGCTTTTTGTCGCTCCCAGTGCCGTGAGCCGGCAGATCGTCAACCTTGAAAAGGAGCTGAGTGCGGAGCTCTTCGAGCGCACCCCGCATGGCATGGCACTGACGGCCGCAGGCGAGGTGCTGCTGCGTTATGTCGACTCAATCAACGGACATCTCCAATGCGCTCGCTCCGAAATCGAGGATCTCAGCACACTGGCACAGGGGACGGTGCGCATCGCTGCAACAGAGGGCACGATTTTTGATTTCTTACCCGCCAAGGTGGCCAGTTTCATCAAACAGCACCCCGGTATTCAATTCAAGGTCAATACCCTTGGGACGCACCAGATCACTGAACAGGTGGTGACTGACGCAGCGGAAATTGGGTTGGTATTTGGCGTATCGAGCCGGGACGATTTGATTCTCCGTGGTCGCGTGTCGAACTCCATGCGAGTGATCATGCGGCCGGGGCATCCGCTGGCCGGTCGCGATTCATTGGCAATGACGGACCTCGTGGGAGTGCCCATGGCACTGCCCGACCGCACTTTTGGCATCAGACGCCTGGTGGAGCGGGCAGCTCAGGCCGCCAAGGTACCGCTGAAGATTCAGCACGAATCCAACTCGCTGCATTTCATCAAATCATTGGTGCAGAACTGCGATGTCGTGGGCTTTATGCCGCGCATCACTTTCGAACGAGAAGAAGCTGCGGGCTGTATCGTATCTGCGGAGTTGCGAGACCCGGTATGCGAGCAAGCCACCGTGGACATTGTCACGGCCCGGGGGCATAAGCTGTCGACCGCCGCCCGCAGCTTTTTACGTCACCTCGCCAGCGAGGAGATGTTTTGAAGCGGCGCTGAACACCAGCCAAATTCCTTTCTCCCAATCATCGTCACGCCTGCCTGGGGCTAGCTTGGCAAGCGGTGCATGAATGTCTGGTTGTGCTCGAGTGCCAGTTGATATGGCAGGGTTAAGTACTGAGCGCACTAAATGTGTCCTTGGCAGGAGGCTCACGCGGGTTGATGGACTTCAGGGATCAGCGACACTCGGGGCATCGCTCACTTCAGATCGCAGTCACCGCCTGTTTCAAGCCGTCCTTCAAAGCGCATTCCAATGTCTCCATGGAAAGTGCAATGGACTTGTAGAAAATCACCTCAGATCTCGCAGGAATAAGGATATGGACAAAGTATTGCTGATCACCGGCGCTGGCCGAGGTATCGGTGCTGCCACGGCGAAGCTGGCCGCGCAGCAGGGCTGGATGGTGGCGGTCAACTACACGGCCAACTCGCTCGCAGCCGATGAAGTGGTGCGCATCATCCGCGCCTCCGGTGGCCATGCCATTGCGATCCGTGCAGATGTGGCCGACGAAGCCCAGGTGATGGCCATGTTCCAACACATCGATGCCAAACTGGGCCCTCTGGCAGGGTTGGTCAACAACGCCGGTGTGGTGGATGCTTCCCAGTCAGTGGCGGAGCAAAGCGTGGCACGCTGGCGGCGGATGTTCGATATCAATGTGATCGGCTCCATGCTCTGCGCGCGTGAAGCTGTACGGCGCATGAGCACCCTATACGGCGGGGCCGGAGGAAGCATCGTGAATGTCTCCAGCGCGGCGGCGCGTCTGGGATCACCTAACGAATATGTGGATTACGCGGCCAGTAAAGCCGCCATAGATACGTTTACCATTGGCCTTGCCAAAGAGACGGCTGGCGGCGGCATACGCGTCAACGCGGTGCGCCCAGGCTTGATTGATACGGAAATCCACGCCAGCGGCGGCAAGCCCAACCGCGTGGATGATCTCAAACACCAAATTCCCATGAAGCGCGGTGGCACTGCCGAGGAAGTAGCTCAAACCATCGTTTGGCTGCTCTCTGATGCAGCCAGCTACACCACCATGTCACTTATTGATGTCTCCGGAGCCCGCTGAACACCATGTCCACTGAAGCGCAAAGTCAAATCAAGTATTTCTGGGAAGACCTCCCGGTGGGCAAAACGCTGGAAATCGGCAGCATCACCGTGGACCACGACGAGGTGATCGCATTCGCCACCAAGTACGACCCCCAGCCTTTTCACCTGAATGAAGAGGCCGCCGCCAAATCGATGTTCGGCAAACTCAGCGCATCGGGCTGGCACACCTGTGCCATGGCCATGGGCCTGATGGTGCGCGGCTTCCTGCACGAGTCATCGAGTCTCGGCTCACCCGGACTGGAGGGCGTGAAATGGCTCAAGCCCGTGTACCCTGGAGACACACTGACGTTGAACCAGCGCATCATTGAAGTGCGGCCCATGAAATCTCGACCCGATGTGGGCTTGACCCGTACTTTGTGGGAAATGTTCAACCAGCACGGCGAACAAGTGCTGATGATGGACGGCTACGGCATGTTCCGGCGCCGTACCCCTGCCGAGGCTGACGAACCTAAAGCGAATGATTGAAATGACTTCAAACACCGGCGCCCTGCGCCTTGGATCATCCAAGCTGTCACGACTGGCGTGGACCACACCTGTGGCTGCGCTTTTCATGAATGCGGCCATCGCGGCCGCACAGACACCAGCCCAGTTGAACCTGTCGCCAGGTGCAGCCAGCGAAACGACCCTGGCTTGGCAGCAGTGCGCTGGGAAAGCGGACACTGAACGCCTGGCCTGCTTTGATGATTGGGCGAGCAATCAGCAGAAACTGCTGAAAGCCGTGGATGAGCGGGCGCGTTCCGTGGCGGAGTCGCCCAACGCGCAACCCACGGCTGCAGGGGCCAGCACATCCCTGCGCCAGGACGTCACCCGAGCTCTGGCCACCACCCAGCCCAACGCACCAGAGTCAGGGTCACCCACCGCATCTACGGGGATTGTCGGCGTCGGGCTGGAACAAGGTTGCCGCGATCGCCAGTTCTCCGAGACCTCCCGCTTCTGGGAGTTGGAGTCAGGCTCGAGTTGCCCTACGTTCGGCCTGCGCGCATTCCACCCCACCACCGTAACCGTGTCCGCAGGCAACAGGATCAACACGCAACCGACCTCGCCCAATCCTGCCAACACGGCGACCACACCCATCGACTACAGCAAGCGTGAATTGAGCCTGTCGCTCTCCGTGAGGACCAAGCTGGCCAGCGGCCTGCTGACCCCGGCAGGTGGCACCTTGCGCGACTCGCTCTGGGTCGCCTATACGCAAAAGTCGAACTGGCAGGTGTTCAACAGCGACCTGTCACGCCCATTTCGCAATACGGATCACCAGCCCGAACTGATTTACATCTATCCCACCACCGCGAAGCTGCCGGGCGGCTGGCTTTGGCGTTATACGGGCTTGGGCCTGGTTCATCAATCCAACGGCCAGAGCGACCCGCTTTCGCGCAGTTGGAACCGGGCCTACCTCATGACCGGGATTGAGAAAGACAATACCTGGGCCATGCAATTGCGCCTGTGGAAGCGATTGTCTGAATCCGCGGAAAAGGACAACAACCCCGACATCACGCGCTTCCTGGGTCACGGCGATCTGAGTTTGCGCTGGAACGTCAATTCGCAGAACAGCCTGCGACTGACCTACGCCGGGTTCAACAGCCGCGGTTCGAGCAAGCTCGAATGGACCCGGTCACTGGGTGATGGCCTGGGCAACAGCTTCTCCGGCCTGAAGCTGTACACCTCGATCTTTCACGGCTATGGGGACACCCTGCTCGACTACAACTTCAAGCGGACAGTGTTCAATATCGGTCTGAGCCTGTCGGACTTTTAAAGGTAATGTGAATGCAGCTGAGGACGTAAAGTCGTTCTCAGCTGAGGTCCTCAGGGCCTAGCGGCAGGACCCACTGGCCGACTCACCTGCGGAGCTGGCAGTTCAGCCAGCCACGCAACGATCTGGCGCGTCAGATCATCTGTGGCCTCCGTCAGCGCCTTCACACCCCCCGGTGCATCATTGCTGGCCGCCGGCTGGCGAGCCGTGAACGTGCGCTGCCCCAACAGGCGTTCACCCCGGGCCAGCGGCGCGACCGCAGTGGCACGCATGCGCACCAAGCCAAAACTTGCGCTGGGCGAGTCAAACACCTGGCTGAATTCTTCCAGGTCCACCCTCAACTCGAGCGCAGCCAGACTTTCACCCACATTCACCACAGGCCGTTGAGCCGCCAATGTTTCTCGCAGGCGCTGGGAAACCAACTGCGCTGGAGACATGCTCCACCGCGCCAATGCATAGGGCTGCGGCTGCTGTCCAGAGCCTGCATACAGCAGTCGGTAGTTCACGGCCAGGCCTTCCAACGGCGCCGGGGCCGCAACCTGAGCGAGCGCCAAGGGGGCGCCAGAGGGGCCGCTGGATGCAACGGGCAGGCCTGGACCAAAGTCGTACACCATGGCGCGCTGTGGCTTGTCTGGCAGAGGAAGGCTTCCGCAGCCAGTCAACACCGCGATCCCGGCGGCAACGGCGGCAGCTCTCATGCCGGTTGAGCAAAAAGCTATTAATTTCATAGTGAGCTCAAGGTTGAGAAGATCCAGCAGGCGCAGAGAATCCAGGCTCTCCCGGCCCGGGAGGGATCGCGCCATTGCCATACAACAGCGACTGAGGGTTATCGTTCAGGGAGTTGGCTACGCGGTCAAGCCTGCGAATGGTGCGGCTGACATCGTCGGTCAAACCTTGAATGCGTGGCAAGGTGGTGCCGCTTACGGTGCTGGCACTTTCACTCAGGCGATCCAACACGCCGCCAGGAGCGGTGAGCATGTCCAAGCCCGGTTTGAGCTCCTTGGTGACGGCGGTGACGTTACCCATCGCCTCCCCCGTTTTGGTGGCTGCGTCCTGCATCGTCTTCAGCGACGCAGTGGCTTGCGTGACCAGACCTGGAATATTGTTATTGCCCCTGCCAAACTGCGCCTCTATGGTTTTATCTGTGTTGGCTGCCAGTTGGTTGATACTTTTGGCGGCCGCACCCACTTCATTGAGCGCGGCATTGAGAGCAGCCTGGTTTTCTGGGCCCAGGACCTGGTTGATGCGCTCCACGGTCTGATCAAACTTCGACACCAGCATGGCAGCGGTATCTTGCAATTGACCCAGCAGGCTTGGTTTCAGCGGAATCCGGGGGGGCTCTCCATTCTCGGAGGTGGGGGGTTCGTTCGATTCCCCGGTGTCATCGAGTTGCACGAAAGACAAGCCAGTCACCCCCTGGTAGGCCAGCGTGGCAAAGGTCGACTTGGTCACCGGCGTGTCGTGATTGATGGCAATGCGCACCAATATGTTGCCTCGCACTGCGGAATCAAAGCTGATGTCAGTCACCTTGCCAATCGCCACCCCCTTAAAACGCACCGCAGCCTGAGGCTGCAGGCCACTGACCGCCTCACTGGTGCTCATCTCATAAACGTCGGTGTTGGTGACATCACGCATCAGCCACAGGCTCAGGCCGACCAGCAGCGCAGCCACCACCAGCACGAAAACGCCGGCTGCAAGCGCGTGTGATTTGTTTTCCATGAGCTTATTGTCCTTTCGCTAGCTCGGTCCCGGGCGCGGCAGTTTTCCGGTCGCGCAGCATCTCCATTGCGCGCAAGCCTCTCTCGCCCAGGAAGAAATGATGAATGAAGGGGTGATCGAAAGCGAGCACCTCCTCCACAGAGGCAGCGATGATGACGCGCTGCTCGGCCAACACCGCCACCCGTGTCGATAGAGCAAAAAGCGTGTCCAGATCGTGTGTGACCATCACCACCGTGAGGCCAAGCTCCTGGTGCAATGAACGCAACAGGTCGCAAAAAGCATCAGAACTGTCAGGATCGAGCCCGGCAGTGGGTTCGTCCAGCATCAGCAGCGGCGGGTCCATGACAAGTGCACGTGCGAGGGCAACCCGCTTGATCATGCCCCCAGAAAGCTCGGCGGGCATCTTGTGCGCGTCGGTCGGCTTCAAGCCCACCATTTGCAGCTTCAGCAGGGCGGCTTCCCGCACCAGCTCTTCCGGCAGCGCATTGGCTTCACGCAGAGGAAACGCAATGTTGTCGAGCACATTGAACGCCGAAAACAAGGCTCCCTGCTGAAACAGCATGCCGACTCGCGCGGCGGCGCCCGGACCCGCCAGCTCAGCCACTGGGCGTCCCAGAACCGTCACCGTGCCTTTGGCCGGGGTATTGAGCCCCAGCATCTGGCGCAACAAGACCGTCTTGCCAGTGCCAGAGCCGCCCACAAGCGTCAGCACTTCGCCTCTGTGCACAGTGAGGTCCAGGTCTTTGTGAACCACCACCTGCCCGCCACCGGGAACCGGAAACGCGCTCCACAAGCCACGCACCTCAATCACAGACTCAACCTGGGCAAGGCCTCTTTCGGCCAGAAGGGTGTCTGGTGCCATCACATGCCCACCTTCTTGAACAGCACTGCAAACAGCGCGTCGATCAGGATCACGGCAGTAATGGATGCCACCACCGAGGCGGTAGTGCCCTGCCCCAGGCTCTCCGTATTGGGCTTCACACGCAGGCCGTAATGGCATCCGATGAGAGCGATCGAAACGCCGAAAACCAGTGCTTTGGCAGAAGCCAGGGTCAGGTTGGCAACAGGAACCGCCTTGGGTAGAGCCTCAAAGAAAAAGCTCGGCGTAATTCCCAATGTGATGTCGGCCGCCAGCATTCCGCCCAGCAGCGCTGCCATTGATGTCCATACGCTGATCAGCGGCATGACAATGGCCAGTGCCAGCGCTCTAGGCAGCACCAGCCTGAAACCAGCTGGAATACCTAGCACGCGCATGGCATCGAGCTCTTCGGTGACGCGCATCACCCCGATCTGGGCCGTGATGGCAGATCCGGAGCGGCCGGCGATCAATACCGCCGCCAACAGCGGCCCCAGCTCCCGGATGAGGGCCAGCCCCAGGATATTGACTATGAACGCCTCAGCACCGAACTGGCGCAGTATCTGGCTCATCAGATAGGCCAGCACGACGCCAATCAAAAAGCCTACCAAAGCTGTGATGGGCAAGGCCTGGGCGCCGATTCGAAAAAGATGGCCGGAAAAATCACGCCACGGACCTTTGTGCGGTGCAGCTACCAGGCGCAGGATATCCAACAACAGCTGGCCCATGAGCACAACGAAGTCGCGCACCTGCGCGATGGCTGCCTCTACTCCCAGGCCAAACTCGTCGACGCGCTGGCTGAAGCTGCGCCGGCCCGACGCGGCCGGCACAAAGGGATACGAGGCCACCCGCTCCAGCAACGCGCGCTGGCTTGGATTGGCTTCCATAGTGCTGGGCCACTGTCTGCCCCAGTGATCCCAAAGAGTCAGCGCCCCCAGATGATCCAGAGCACCGACCTGCCGCAGGTCCCAATCCTGGGCCGACTTAAGTCCCGCCAGACTGGATGTAATTCCCCGCCAGACGCTGGCTGACGCCAGTTGCGCTGCAGTCCATTCCCCCTCCAGAACGACCATCGTCCGGCCTGTGGACTGCTCTTGCTGGAGCAAACGAGGCGTAATGTCGTCCATAGGCTTCAATAGACGCTCGGTAGGGCGCAAGCATGCACGCCTACGCCGACCACAGCGACAGGATGGGATTTGGACATGCTCGTGCTCGTGCCCGCGCGCGTACACCGCGTGCCGGGCTCAGTACTTTGAAACGCTCGCAAGCTCATGCAAAGGTGCAAAGGGCAGAAAGAAAAGAAAAGCAAATAACGGAAACGACCAGCAACCGACGGCAATTGCCCACGGCAGATGATCTCTTTGCTCGGGGATGATAGGACGAATGGTAACGCTTGAAATGAATACCCTTATGTCGGACAAGGCCCCGGAGCGAGTGAAAAAGGGAGTAGTCAACTCTGCAATAGTGCACCGGATCGTTACGTTTCTTTCCTCTTGTGCGCACCTGTAGCACGATGTGCCGTTAGCATTGACCGGTTGTCACAAGGAATAAAGCATGGCACTTCAAGGACCATTTTTCGGCAAGCGTGAATCAGAACCGCTGAATCCCCGTAGCCCCGCCAGCAACTCGCTTGGCGGCACAAGTTCTCTGGGCTCTGTCAGCGGTGCTCCCGCTGCTCAACCATTTTCCGCTTCCGCCAGCAACGCTCCGGCGGCGGCTGCGGCGGCGACAACTCCGGCGTCCGAAAGCGGCGCCAAACTGACCGTTGGGCCCAATATCAAACTCAAGGGCGTCGAAATCACCGATTGCGACACCTTGGTTGTGGAAGGCACTGTTGAAGCCACCATGAATTCGCGCGTGATTCAGATCGCGGAACAGGGCGCTTTCAAGGGTTCTGCAGAGATAGACGTGGCTGAAGTGCGCGGCGTATTCGACGGAAATCTCATAGTTCGCCAAAAACTGGTGATTTTTGCCACCGGCAAAGTGACCGGCAAGATTCGCTATGGCAAGATCGTGATCGAAGAAGGAGGCCAGTTGTCCGGTGAAATCACGTTCGGTACCGCAGATGTTGACAGCGCTTCAGCCGGCAAAGGTTCAGCCGGTGCCAGCGGAACCAAGGGCGAACAGGTCTCTGTTCCAGCCTGATGCTTGCGCAGTCGGCGTGCCGACTGGCAAGCCGTTCTCAAGGGCCGCATGCGCGGCCCTTTCTCTTGTTCTGGCGCTGGCCGTCACGGGTTGCGCAAGCGATGCTCACCTTGACCGAGGGGAAGTGCGAGGTCAGGAGTTCGGAGGTGCGGAGCTGTTGCAGAGTGAGGGAAATCGCGTGGCCAATGCAGGCAC
>JAECRA010000115.1 GCA_015999985.1 Comamonadaceae bacterium | reverse complement strand
CGAAATCGGGCGATTTCTTTGGCCATCCGCTTGCATGGGCACTAGCCCATGCGGCGCAAATGGCCTTCGAACTCATCCCGATTGCGACCCAACGCGACCCCGGATGCCCGGCGCCCTAAAAGATCATGAACACGTTCTAAGGTCCAAAGTGAAGGGGAATTCCAGATTGACTTTGGGCGTGGAAATGTTCACGGTTCCGGGAGTGTGCCCCATCTGGAAAAACCGCGCCAAACGACGACTTTCTGCCTCGTAAGCATTAATGGGCAAGGTATCGTAGTTGCGCCCGCCGGGGTGCACCACATGGTATTGGCAGCCTCCCAAAGAGCGGTTGTTCCAGGTGTCGACGATGTCAAAAGTCAGTGGCCCATGGACTCCTATGCTGGGGTGCAGGCTGGAATAAGGGTTCCAGGCTTTGTAGCGCACGCCAGCTACAAATTGTGAGGCTGCCCCTGTGGGTTGCAGAGGTATGGCTCTGCCATTGCATGTGACGACATAGCGGCTATCGTTGTATCCGGACACATGCACTTCCAGCCGCTCCAGGGACGAGTCGACGTACCGGACCGTGCCGCCTGAAGAGCCTTCTTCCCCCATCACGTGCCAGGGCTCCAGGGCGTTACGCAGTCTCAGTTCCATGCCGGCCACATTCAATTGTCCGACTTGCGGAAAGCGGAACTCGAAGTGGGGTTCAAACCATGCGTTGTCGAAGGCAAAACCAGATTGCCTGAGGTCTTCCAGCACGTCCTGAAAGTCCATGCGTATAAAGGTAGGTAACAGGAAGCGGTCGTGCAACTCTGTGCCCCAACGGCTCAGACGCCCATGCCAAGGTTTTTCCCAGAACCTGGCCACCAGGGCGCGCAGCAAAAGTTGCTGAGCAACGCTCATGCGCGCATGGGGAGGCATTTCAAAGGCGCGCAGTTCGAGCAGGCCTAAGCGCCCGGTGCTGGTGTCGGGAGAGTACAGCTTGTCGATGCAAAACTCGCTGCGGTGGGTATTGCCTGTCACGTCCACCAGAATGTTGCGCAAGGTGCGGTCCACCATCCAGGGGGGCATGCTCTCACCCTCTTTCTTTCGGGTGGCTTCAATCTGGGCAAGCGCGATTTCCAGCTCGTACAACTGGTCGTTGCGGGCTTCGTCTACACGCGGGGCCTGGCTGGTGGGGCCAATGAAGAGGCCGCTGAACAAATAGCTCAGGCTGGGGTGGTTGTGCCAGTAGGCCACCAAACTCCCCAGTAGCTCAGGCTTTCTGAGAAATGGGCTGTCTTCAGGCGTCGCACCGCCCATTACAAAATGGTTGCCACCTCCCGTGCCGGTATGGCGCCCGTCCGTCATGAATTTTTCAGCGCAGAGCCTTGTCTGGAAAGCCGCGTCATAAAGAAATTCTGTGTGCTCGACCAGGTCAGCCCAGTTGTGCGCAGGATGGATGTTGACTTCGATGACACCCGGATCTGGCGTGACTTGCAGCATTTTCAGGCGAGGGTCGCGCGGAGGAGGGTAGCCTTCCAGCACAAGCTTGACGCCCAGGTTGCGGGCGGTGGTCTCAATGGCTGTCAGAAGGTTCAGATAGTCTTCCAGGTACTTCAGCGGAGGCATGAACACGTAGAGATGGCTGCTTTTGCCGCCGTGACTGAGTTCTGCTTTGGGGCCGTTGGCGCGGTGTGGGTCGCGCGCTTCCACACACAGCGCGGTGCGGCCCAGCCAGGCGGCGGATTCACCCTGTTTGGGCGCCCGCGTATCTGCGTCTGTGCTGGTGTCTTTCTCTGGCTTGCTGTCCTCGCCCAGTGACTCGGCAGTGTCGCTTGAAGCAAGCTCATCGCGAGGCACGCTAGGATCTTGCTCTATGTGAAAGGGGAAGTCGGACTTGGACACCCAAGGCAGTGATTCAAGTGGCAACCGGTAACCCATGGGTGAGTCGCCCGGGGTGAGGTACATGTACTCTTCACGGAAGTACCAGGGCTTGCTGACCCACAAGGTGTTTCCGAGTCTTGGTTTGTCAGTGGCGGGAAGCTCATCCACACCCAGTGGCAACACATAGCCTATGGCTGATTCCAGGCCCTGTTTGAAGACGCGGTGCAGTCGTACGCGCTCCAGTTCGTCATTTAGCTTTGAAGCTGAAGCGTCTACGTTGACCGGCAGCTTGCGCTCGCGCCACTGGTAATAGGGTGTGTCCTCGTAACCAGCGATGATGAAGCGAGATGAAAGACCGAGATTGCCCGCCAGCGCCTGGATGAAGCGCTCCGCGTCTTTCGATGTGTACTGCGCTGGGTCGCTCTCATCTGCAAAAAGCGAGTGGTCACGCCAGGTGGCTTGTCCATCGGCACGCCAGAAGATTGACAGAGCCCAGCGAGGCAACTGTTCACCTGGGTACCATTTGCCTTGTCCCAAATGCAGAAATCCGCCCTTGCCATATTGGGCACTCAGGCGGTGCATCAGATCCGTGGCGTAGCCACGTTTGGTGGGGCCCAAGGCATCCGTGTTCCACTCGGGTGCGTCTCGGTCAGAGGTCGCCACGAAGGTGGGCTCGCCTCCCATGGTCAAGCGTACGTCACCGGCTTGCAAGCGCTTGTCGACAGCCTCGCCCAGCGAAGTGATGGCCTGCCATTGCGCGTCTGAGTAAGGGGCGGTAACGCGTGGTGACTCATAGACCCGCTTGACTTCCATGTGGTGCTGAAAGGTCACTACGGCTTCGCTCAGTTCACCCTCAATGGGGGCGGCACTGGACGGCTGAGGCGTGCAGGCGAGCGGAATATGACCTTCGCCAGCCAGCAGTCCACTGGTGGGGTCCAGTCCAATCCAGCCCGCGCCGGGGAGGAAGACCTCGCACCAGGCGTGCAGGTCGGTAAAGTCCTTCTCCGGACCGCTGGGTCCGTCGATGGACTTCACGTCCGGTGCCAACTGGATCAGATAGCCCGATACGAAGCGAGCGGCGAGGCCCACATGGCGCAGCATCTGCACAAGAAGCCATCCGCTGTCCCGGCACGAGCCAGTGCCCAGAGTCAGGGTCTGCTCTGGGGTTTGCACGCCCGGCTCCATTCGGATGGTGTAGCCGACGTCGTTTTGCAGTCGCTGGTTGATGCCCACCAGAAAGTCGATGGTGCGACATTCCTCGCGGGAAATACTGTCGACGTAAGCCTTGAATTTGGGCGTCAGCGCCTCAGCGGCCAGGTAGGGGGCCAAGTCTGTGGATTGTTCCGCCGTGTAGGCAAACGGAAAGTTCTCCGCCTGCGGCTCCAGGAAGAAATCGAACGGGTTATGTACCGCCATTTCCACCACCAGGTCCACCGTCACCTTGAACTCGCGCGTGGCTTCAGGGAACACCAGGCGGGCCTGGTAGTTGGCAAACGGATCTTGCTGCCAGTTAATGAAATGATTGGCCGGCTCGATGCGCTGGCTATACGAAAGAACCTTGGTTCGGCTGTGGGGCGCGGGTCTGAGGCGGACGACTTGAGGTCCGAGTTCGACCAGTCGGTCGTACGAATATTGGGTGACGTGGTTCAGGGCGACGTGGATGGCCATGTCATGTACTTTCTGCGCGAAGCAACAATTCAGCCAACACATTGTGGACGAGTTGTACGAAGCAAGTCCTGCGCCATGATGACAAGTGCACCTTCTTCCTGACCATTCAGGACGATTAATGCACGCAAGCCGCCGCCGATTGACGGCCGAGGCTGCATGGAGAGGAGTATGCGCTCCAAGTCCGACAACCTCCTAACCGGCCATGCAAGCAAGCCCTGATTCGGTGCTGCCCCAGATCGGGGCGTGACCATCCAAACAAATGACAAGCACCACTACGGTGCGCAAAGGCCCAAACGACCTAGTCGTTGTGCGTTTCGTGCGAGTCGGCGGCGCCCAGTCTCCAGTAGCCTGCTGCCTTGGTCCAGGCTGGCCGAGCACCGCGTTCACCGACCAGGTGCGCGCGCATGGCCTTGGCTGCAGAAGTCTCGCAGGCCACCCAGGCGTGGAAGTCGCCCGCCGGGAGCGTTGCCTTGCGCAGGGCATCCAGCAGCAAGGTCGTGGTGCCAGGGGCTGCGCCTTGCCGGTGGACCCAGGTCAGATGCAAATCGGCTGCGGTCTCGAACACCAGTTCATCCGCGGGCCCGTCTACTTCAGCGATCGCCACGACTGGGACACCGCTGGGCAGCTCGGCCAGGCGGCGGGCAATGGCAGGCAGTGCGGTGTCGTCACCCACCAGCAGGTAGCCGTCAAACGCCATGGGGATGATCATGGAGCCGCGAGGCCCGCCAATACCCACCTTCTGCCCAGGTCGGGCTTGCTCTGCCCATTGGGTGGCGGGGCCCGCGTCATGCACGGCAAAGTCGAGCGTCAGCAGTCCGGCTTGCGCATCGAAGCTGCGAGGTGTGTAGTCACGCATAGCAGGGCGGGCTCCGTCTGAATGGCGAATACCGTCCGGTCCGACTGAAGGGACCGATAGGATGCCTGTGGCCGGATCAGGAAGCATGAGTTTTACATGGTCGTCAAAGCCCAGGCTGGTGAAACCCTTTAAATCGTCGCCCTGCAGAACGATACGGATCATGTTGGGGCTGAGGCGCTCCACGCTTTTCACCGTGGGTTGGCGCAGCCGAAGTTCGTGGCGCACGCGTTGTGACGCACGTGGGTCAACGGCAGTGTTGGAATCTAGAGTGTTGGATGTAGTCATTGGATGCTTTCAGATTTTTTCAATGTTTTGCGCTGCTGAATCGAGTACCGCAGCAAAGGCATGGGCTTGCTCTTCAGTAAGAGGGCCGCGTTGGAGCCGCATGTGAACAGCGAGCTTGAAGTTTTCAATGGCGCGCTGGATTTGCGGAGGGCGCTCTGCATGGGCTTTCGCCTTTGCTTGCAGGCGTGTCCAGTGGGCGTCCGCTTCGTCCCGCTGGCTTTCGAGGAACTGGCGGCCAGCGTCTGTGACGGTGTGGAGCTTGCGGCCACCCTCGGTGGCGCCGACGACGACATAGCCCATTTCCTCCAACAGAGTGAGGGCGGGGTACACGACCCCGGGGCTGGGGCTGTAGCTGCCATTGACCTGTTCTTCAATGGCTTTGATCAGTTCATATCCGTGGCTTGGTTTTTCGGCGATTAGCCGCAGTAGCACAAGCTTCAGACCCCCATGGCCGAGCACTCGTGCTCGGCGTCCATGGCCCCCACGTACTGGGGTATCGAATTCAGACATGAGATATCTTTCTAAATATAAGATATCAATAAGATATATCTAAATTGAATCTATTTCAGAGGTAAGGTTATTGATTCGGATGCCCCCTGGGAGCGCCAA
>JAECRA010000046.1 GCA_015999985.1 Comamonadaceae bacterium | reverse complement strand
TGAAACAACCCCCCCGGCATCCGAGCCACCACCCCAGCCAATTCCAACTCCAACAGCCGAGCCTGCAACAAAGGCGTAGGAAACCCCGTCCGCGCCTGCAGGGCATCCAGGCTAGCCGGATCCGCCCCCAACGCCCTCAGCAATACATCTCCTTCACTGCCGACAGTCGTAGCCGCCCGCGCTTGCCCGTCGGCAGCAGGGCCAGTCGGCGCAGTCGCAGCCGCAGCCACAGGAGCCGCAGGCCAGTGCAGTTCTTCCAACACGTCCTGCGCGTTCTCCACCAGCTTGGCCCCTTGCTTGATCAAAGCATGGCATCCGCGCGACTGCGTCCCGTGAATCGATCCGGGAATGGCGAACACTTCCTTGCCCTGCTCGCTGGCCATCCTGGCGGTAATGAGTGAGCCTGACCGCAGAGCGGCTTCAACCACTAAAGTGCCTCGCGACAGCCCCGAGATCAGTCGATTGCGCTTTGGAAAATTGGGCGGCAGGGGCGGCGTGCCCAGACGATATTCACTGACGATCAACCCGTGGCGTGCAATGCGATGCGCCAGCTCAAGGTGCTGGCGCGGGTACACGCGATCCAGCCCGGTACCCACAATGGCGATGGTGGCCAGAGGGTTGGCGCCTGGCGCAGCCTGGTAGCCCTGCAGTGCACCCTCGTGGGCAGCACCGTCAACCCCCAGCGCAAGACCTGACACCACCGTCAGCCCTGCACTGGCAAACGCGCGTGCAAACTGCTGGGCGTTCAAACTGCCCTGCGGCGTGGGATTACGCGTTCCGACCATGGCCAGCGCACGCGAGGGCCATTCACAGACCAGCCCCAGCAGGTAAAGCATCAAGGGCGGGTCTTCAATCGCGAGCAGGCTGACGGGGTAATCGCTATCGCCGAGCGTCACGATTCTCCGCGCCGGGCCGTCTCCTTCTGCGGCCAGCCAATCCAGGGTAACTTGCAACTGCGTGGCCAGCTCGGGCGGCTCCTGACGCAGCGCCTTGGCCTGCGCAGCGTTGACAAACTGCCCCAGCGCAGCCGTGCTTTGCTCGAAGATAGCCTGAGGAAGACCGAATGCCGCCAACAGCCGGCGTGCGCTTTCATTGCCGACTCCCGGCGTCATTTCCAGCCTGAGCCAGGCGGCCAACTCTTCGCGCTCCATGGTGGCTCGCGCGGCGGTGGAGGGGAGTGAGGTAGAAGTGGTGCCCGGCATTCAGCGTGGATTGACCAACTTGTCACCCACCTGCACAGGGTCCTCGATCTCCATCACCAAGGCGTAAGACACGCGCTCAAACGGCAGGAAAACCAGCGCAACGCCGTTGCGCTCATCTGGCAACTGAATCATTTCGCCACGTTCCTGGAGCGTCTTGTCCAGCATGCGTGCGCCGGAGGACAGCAGGGACAGCACATGGCCGTTCTCTATGCCGTCGCGCAGTCCTTTGTTGATCACCACCACCTGGTTCTGCGCCGCATAGCGCACCGCGCTGCCATAGACGGACACGACGCGGGCGTCGACCGGTACGGAAGGCGCATGGGGGGCGTAGTTGCGGAAATCACGGGCCGGCTCGGGCAGCAGCCTATCACCCGCACGCATTTCCTCCTTGTTGGTCAGGATGGTGATGGTCGCAGGTACTGGGAATGTGTCCGGTGTCTTGTTGACCATGGCCTCAGGCACTTGTTCGCCCGCAGCAGGACCGGCAGGAGGAGGCGGCGGCGCGTCCACACGGGTGGGGATCACTTCTGCAACTTCACTTTCGCCGCGCACCAGTTCGGCGCTGCCCATGTACTGGCCCTCATAGCCCAGAATTTCACCTGAATCAGGGTCTGTCAGAGGCTTGGCATCACGGAAGATGCGGTAGCGCGTGGGCAGGCCTGGCGCCAGCAGCATAGGCGCGTCCGCAGGGCCGCGCGCGTAAGCGCGGTCACCTTTGGCCAGCAGCACGCGGCGCTCGTTATTCGTGGCGACGATGCGCGCTGCGCGTTCGAACGTTTCGTTATCCGCCACCAGAGGCTCTGAAAGAAACGGCTCAATCAGGTGAGGCTGCAAGGTCGGCAATGGACCGCCACCCAGCACTTCGATACGGTTGCGGGGAGACACGCGTACTGTGGGTACCTCGTTGGCATCCTGGGCGCCACGCACACGCAGTCGCGCCAGACCGCCTGAGCGATCCAGGTAGAGCTGCTGGCCTGGGTAAATCAGGTGGGGGTTGCGAATTTCCTGAAGGTTCATTCCCCACAGGGCAGGCCAGCGCCATGGTGAACGGAGAAATTGGCGAGATATGCCCCACAGCGTGTCGCCACGGCGAACGGTGTACTCTTCGGGGGCATCGGCGGCCAGTTCGGTGAGCGGCACACCGGCCTGCGCCACCTGTGTCGCCATATTGCGCTGCTCCGCCGTCACGGGAAAGCGAGGCGTTTGCTGGGCCATGACCTCGGCTACAGGCAACAGGGCCAGCCCACTCAAGGCCAATGCGCTGCTTAGGCCGAGGCCTGGTTTAGAGCTGATTTTCATTATTTAGGCCTACACTTCACAAAGCACTGCACATTTTTGCACTCAAGTCCTTGTTCAAGCAACGAAAAAGGACAAGGTCGCCAGCGCGGAAGTTGAAAAATAGCGAAAATAGCTACATCTTCATTTGCATTGCACATGGCTCAGCTCTCCATTCTCCGCTATCCCGATGCGCGTCTGCACAAGGTTGCCAAACCAGTGCAGGCCGTTGATGCGCGCATCCGGGCCTTGATCACCGACATGTTCGATACCATGTACGAAGCCAAGGGCATTGGCCTGGCCGCTACACAGGTGGACGTGCACGAGCGCCTCATCGTGATTGACGTATCGGAAGAGCGCAACGCCCCCATGGTGCTCATCAATCCTGAAATCGTCTGGTCCAGTGAAGAGCTGCTCAAAGGTGACGAAGGCTGTCTCTCCGTGCCCGGTATTTATGACGGCGTCGAGCGCGCCGCGCGCGTCAAGGTCAGGGCTCTGGACGCGGAAGGGCGCTCGCGCGAAATCGAAGCCGATGATCTGCTTGCAGTCTGCATTCAGCATGAAATGGACCACCTCATGGGCAAGGTTTTCGTGCAGTACCTTTCTCCCCTCAAGCAAAACCGCATCAAAACCAAGCTGCTCAAGCAAGATAAATTGGACAAACAGGACCGCCGGGAGAACGCCTGATGGCCTGGTCCTGGCGCTCTCCCAGTGCTGCGATCCTTTTGGTCGTCGGCCTGGCCGGGTGTGTCACGCGTCCTGAGCAGATCCCAGCGGGCACACCCCGCGCCGATGTAGTTCAAGCCCTGGGAAAGCCAACAGCGCGTTACGGGCTTTCCAATCCCACGGCATCCTTACCCATTAGCTGCCTGCCCGGTGGGGCTGTATCTTCGTCTGCTCCGCAGGCTGCCAACCAGGGTGAGCGCCTGCAATATTCCACGCAGCCCTCAGGCCAAAGCGTCTACAACGTCGATCTGGACGGGCACGGGCGTCTGGTACGTGCCGAGGAGGCCATGAATGAAGGCCTTTTCGGGCAACGCATACAGCCCAATCGCTGGACACGCGAAGATGCGCTGTGTGAATACGGCAAACCAGCGCGTATTCAGCGTGTGCACAATTTCAAGGGCGATATCTGGGTGTGGCGCTTCACCGAAGGCCCTACCTGGCGCTTGCTCTTCATTGATATTGATCCCCAGGGCGTGGTGCGTGGCTACAGCACCGGAGACGAGCCTCTTCCAGACGATCGCGCTCCTTGATGAAAACGGTTTGAGAGCGAGCAGGGTCAATTCAGTGTGAACATACCCTGCTCTGCGGCCTTAGAAGGTGTGACCGAATGCCCCATGCCGGACTCATTCACACCTTCTAACTCCTCCCTTCTCCTGATCCTTGAATGTCTTCTCCCATGAAAGTCGCCTTCGCCGGCACGCCGGAATTTGCCAGCGTGGCATTGGCCCAGTTGCATGCCGCCGGTTATTCCATCCCCCTCGTCCTGACGCAGCCCGACCGGCCCGCAGGGCGAGGCATGAAGCTGCAAGCCTCGCTTGTCAAACAGTTCGCTCTGGACCACGGTATCGCCCTGGCACAACCGCGCAGCCTGCGGCTGGATGGCAAGTTTCCGCAAGATGCTCAGGAGGCGTTCACCGCCCTGGAGGCAGCGGATGCCGATGTATTGGTGGTGGCGGCTTACGGTTTGATCCTTCCGCAGTGGGTGCTGGATGGCGCCACTGCGCGGCGCTTGGCCGGTGCGACTGCCTGGCTGGGTTGCCTCAACATCCATGCCAGCCTTCTGCCGCGCTGGCGTGGCGCCGCGCCCATCCACCGTGCGATCGAAGCGGGGGACAAGCAAACCGGTGTCACCATCATGCAGATGGATGCCGGCCTCGACACCGGGGACATGCTGCTTGAGGAAGAGCTGCTCATTGCTCCTGGCGACACCACAGGTACGCTGCACGACAAACTGGCGGTGATCGGAGGGCGGCTTATCGTCGAAGCCCTGGAGTTGGCCGCTCGTCAAGGCATGACGGCCACGCCGCAGCCAGAAGCTGGCGTCACCTATGCGCACAAGATAGAAAAGCAGGAAGCTGCCATTGATTGGTCGCTTCCGGCGGAGACCATAGAGCGGCGAATCCGTGCTTTCAACCCTTTTCCGGGTGCGGGTACGGTGGCGCACGGTGCACCGCTCAAAATCTGGGCTGCAAACCTGGCCGGTTCTCAGGCGTCCAGCCACTCCAATGAAGCTGAAGTGGAAGCCAGTGCAGACGCTGGCCGAATCCTGTCTGTAGACGACACCGGCATCGCGGTGCAGTGCGGAAGCGGCGTGCTTCGCCTGACGGAGTTGCAGCGCCCCGGCGGCAAGCGTCTTTCCGCTGCCGATCTTCTACGTGGCTTTCCTCTCGCGGTGGGGGAGTTGTTGGGCGGTGGGATGGCAACATGACCATGCCCGTGCCTCCCGGCATGAAGCCACGCGGTCGCGTGGGCACCTGGCTGTCGCGCCGAGTCGATGCTTTTTCCCGTATCGCACGCCACCCCCTCTACTGGGTCGGCGCGCGCGAAATGGCGGGGGTGTCCGTAGGCTTGACGGCCTGGTCGTTCATGACCGGTGTGGCTATGGTCAAGTCTGGCATGTCCCTCACGGAGGCCGTTTTGATGTCGCTGCTCGTGTATGCCGGCAGCGCTCAATTGGCAGCCATTCCGCTGATTGCGGCCGGCGCTCCCATTTGGGTGATTCTGGCCACCGCGTTTTGCGTCAATCTGCGATTTGTGGTGTTCAGCCTGCATCTGCGCGATTACTTCATGTTCCTGCCCAGGCTCAAGCGCTTGCACCTGGGCTATTTCACCGGTGACGTCACCTACGTCCTGTTCACCAGCCGTTTCCCGCACCCCGCACAAACGGACAATCAGCAGCGCGCGCAGATGGCCTACCTATGGGGTGGCAACATCACCAACTGGGCTGCCTGGCAGAGTATGAGCTTGCTGGGTATATTCGTAGGCAACGCTTTCCCAGCGCGCTGGGGGCTCGAGTTCGCCGGCATACTGGCCTTGTTGGGCATGGCCTGTTCACTGGCCAGCACGCGATTGCGCGTATTGTCTGCCGTGGTCGCGGGCGCCGCTGCGGTAACCGTGTACGGCCTGCCTTACCGGCTCAACATCGTGGCTGCCATCGCCGTGGCCGTGGCGGTTTGCCTCCTGCTGGAGCCGTACAGCCGCATACCTCCGCGTCGGCCATCAACGACGCCAGCCGATGGAGAGCAAAAAAATGGCTGAGACGGACGGCTGGACCCTGCTGGTCATTCTGGGACTGACGGTCATCAGTGTGGTCACGCGCAGCTTTTTCTTCATTTCGGAGCGGCCCTGGAAGCTGCCCTACTGGGCTCAGAGGGGTTTGCAATATGCCCCTATTGCAGCGCTCGCCGCCGTCATCACCCCAGATATCTTCATGCTGGACGGCGAGCTGACCGCGCCCTGGCGGGACGCGCGGGTGCTGGCGGCCATTGCGGCCACAGCCTTCTATTTCTGGCGCCGACGCAGCAGTTTGGTTCTGCCCGCGACCATTGGCGTCGGTATGGCGGTGTATTTGCCCTTGCGTTTGTGGCTTGGATGGTAAACACGGGTTCGTCCGGGCGGTAAAGCGGCACTAATTCACGCATCTGTCGTTTCGGCGCAAGAGGTGCTGAAGGTATGGGCCTACAGTTGGACAACCATTTCTCCACCCCTACTGATCATGATGTCCGCGATGCGCGTGGCTTTCGCCGCGCTGCTTGTCTCCTGCGCTTGCCCCATGGCACTGGCCCAAGTGCCCATCCAGTCCCAGCTTGAGCGGGCCACCACACTGGAACAATCCGGCGACTTCGACGCCGCAGAAAATCTCTACAAGCAAGTTTTGGAGCTGGACTCCGTCTCTCGCCCCGCCTTGCTGGGTCTGGCCCGCGTGGCTCGCGCGCAATATCGTCTGCACGACGCGCGGACTATCTACGATCAAATGCTCCAGCGTGACCCGCAGGATATAGACGCCCAAAATGGCATGGCCTGGATCGCGCTGGCCAACTACCAGACCGACACCGCACGCAATGGCTTCAACGCGGTGTTGGCACGCGAGCCAGCCAATGCAGAAGCTGCCGCAGGACTCGCGGGTACGGACGCCACTCATCGCTTTCATATGGATGTCGTGGGAAGCCGTGTTCACAACGAAACCGGATCTGCCTGGGGTGGGGGTGTCAGCCTGAAAGCAGCCCTGGACGCCAGGAATTCATTTGAACTAGGGCTGCATCACAACAGCCGCGAATTGTTGGTGGCCAACCAGCTCGATCCCTCACGCCTGCCTTCGAATGTGCTGCGTCTGGGTTACCGCTGGCAGGTCCCTGGTGACTATGGCTTGGGGCTTGTCTACGAAAACCGGGACCGCAAGGACTCGCCAACCGAGCAGCGGCTTGAGCTCTCGGTGTCCAAGCAATTGAACCAGCGCTGGGAAGTCTTTGGTGCTGTCCGCAAAAGCTTCGGTCCCGGGTGGGGTAATCGTTTGGTGCAGGCCGGCGCTACTGTGAGTCTGGTGGGGCCTTGGGCTCTTACAACGACGCTTTACTCCGGCTATACCCCTGATTTTGGTCACTCTCACGCCGTGGTGGCAGACCTGTTCTATCGCAACAATGCGGGCGCCATGCTCGTGCTGGGGGCCAGCCACGGAACCAACCCGAATTTCAACGATGTGCATGGCCGAGCGGTCATTCCCGTGGGCCGCAATAACGCGCTGCTGGTCACCGCGCGCTACAACTCCTTCAAAAGAGAGTCTGAGCTGGAACTGGGTTGGCGCCTTTACTGGAAATGAGGCCCGCTGTGCAATACCTCACTTTGGACCCTTTCAAAGTTCTGCTCGTGGAGCCTGACCATGAGCAAGCGCTTCTTATACGTGCCTGGCTTGAAGGCACAGGTGAAATAGAAGTCCTTCATTGCGAGAGTTCCGCCGAGGGTCTTTTGCAACTGCGCAAGCAGCGCTGGGACTTGATCGTTGCCGATATGGACGCCAAGCCCGCGGCTGTGGTGGGCCTCAGCGACGATATCCGACTCAGTGGCCACGGCACGCCGGTTCTTGCCATCGCTCGCGAGCAAGGAATGGATGCGGTGCGTCGGGCACTGCGCCACCGGGCAGAAGGCCTTTTGTTCAGGCCTCTGGCCAGAAATGAATTCCTGGAGCAGGTTTTTGTGCTGGCCCGTGACTCACGCCGGCGTTTGCTGAACGAACGCAAAACCGTTCTCGCCGTCGGCGCTCACCCCGACGATGTGGAAATCGGCTGCGGCGGCGCGCTTGCAAGGCACCATAGCCGGGGTGATGAAGTGATTATCCTCACGCTTAGCCGCGGCACCAATGGCGGTGACGCGGTGGTACGCACCGCAGAGGCGCAGCGCGCAGCGGCGCTGCTGGGGGCTCGCCTGGAAATTGGCGAACTTCCGGATGCACGCATTTCCGAAGGCCTTGAAACCATTGGCCTGATTGAGGAAGTGGTGCGCGCCGTCTCGCCCACACACGTGTACACCCATTCGCGCCATGACGCTCATCAGGACCATCGCAATACGCATCTGGCAAGCATTGTGGGCGCGCGCGACATTCCCAACGTGTATTGCTACCAGGCACCTTCGTCGACCATTGAATTCAGGCCCAACCTGTTCATCGACATCTCCAGCCATATCGGGACCAAGGTGGATGCCATTGCGGCCTATCACAGCCAGGTCTCTCGCAGCGCAAGTATGGACGCGGACCACATTCGCGCCACAGCGCGCTATTGGGGGCGCTATACCGGCTATGGCATGGCAGAGCCTATGGAAGTCGTTCGGCAGTGCGAGCGGTGACGGTTGGTCGTTCGACGTTGGCCGCTAAACCCTGAACACAGAGCTCTCACACATTGGTCGCGTTCAGGTGGTCACAGATCCTGCTCTTATGACGGGATCTTCACAATTTCTCCATTGCGCATAGGATCTGCGACTTCGCGGCGGCGAAACTCCCGCATCGTCTCAGGCGTCGCTGCAAAGGCCAGGGACCGGGCCCACGCATAGGCGCGAAAAAACTGCCCATGTCCCACCGCGACGATAAAACCGCCTCGCGCTGTCGCGCGGTCATGAAAGTCTCTGACCCTGGACATGAACGCAGCGAAAGATTCAGCACCTTCGCCATCCACATGTTCTGGCAAGCATCGGTCCCAATAGTCGGAAACCCATTCGCTGCGCTGCGGCCCTGTGGTGCCAATGCAGCGCGGAGGGCTCAAGTAAGTGAATTCGCTGATGGGCCAAGTCTCACGAGAGGTCTCTGGCCAGCGCGCGTGCAGCGCGTCTGCGGTTTGGGCGGCGCGCCGCATAGGGGATGCCACCAGAAGATCGGGCGCCACACCCACTTGAAGCGCTGCTGCGCGGGCCTGTTCGAGGCCCAGGCTGGTCAAAGGCGTTTGCAGGGGGTCGCTCGCAGGGGCTCCGGCATTGGCGGTACTTTGCCCGTGCCTGACCAGCCACAGCCTTAGTTCCCGCACAGTTGCCTCCACTCCTGGGGATCGAAAAACTGTTCGGACCAATAGCGCACCACCATGCGCTCTCTAAATGGCAAGAGACCGGTGGGCATGGATTGGCCTGAAACCTCAGCTACCAACAAGTTGGGAAGGTCGACGCCTGCTTCTGCCGTGAGCGGAAGCGTGCCGGGAAAGCGAGGGTTGATTTCCAGCAGGTTGGCCTGGCCATCGGCGGCACGTTTG
The DNA here is from genome assembly GCA_015999985.1 of Comamonadaceae bacterium. GTDB lineage: Bacteria > Pseudomonadota > Gammaproteobacteria > Burkholderiales > Burkholderiaceae_C > Ottowia. The sequence continues at coordinate 25,470 of JAECRA010000046.1, read as the reverse complement.
AACTGCACATTGGCCACATACCGGATACCTGCAGTCTGCGCCGCCCGAATGGCGGCGTCTATGACGTCCTGATCGTGCACCGTGCGTGCAGCCACGGCAATGCCGGAGTCTGTCTTCATGCGCACGCGCGGCACTGCTGCGATGGCGGCGCCATCGGCCTTCAGATAGACGTCGACCGAGTATTCGTCTCCCGGCAGCAACTCTTGCAGAAGATAGGAGCCATCTTGCGGCAGGGCTCGCAACTCCCCCGCATCTGCTATGACGGTGGCGCCGCGCGAGCCGGCGCTGACGCGGGGCTTGGCGAACATGGGAAACACATGGGGCTTGTTTTGCGTGTCGGCATCCACCACGGTGTAGTCCGGCACCGGGACCACTCCCTTGAGCTTGTCCAGCAAGCCCAGTTTGTCGCGGCACAACTCCAGAGCTGGCAGGGGCGACAGAGGCAGGCGCACGCCGATGGCCTCGAACCGCGCTTGCGCATGCGCCAGAGGCGCCAGTTCGGCATCTACCGTGCAAATCAGCAGTTCGATACCCAGCGAACGGCAGGCTTCGTAGGTGTGATCGACGAAAGAGGGCGAATCGCCGCGTGGCACGACCAGGCGCTGATCTGCGGGCACCAGGTACAGGCCAGTCGCCTTGGGGTCCATGTCGGCCATGAAGATCTGGTGGTCGTCTCGCAGGCTCTTCCACACACTGATGGCGGAGGGGCCGCCTGCGCCCGTCAAGAGAATTCTCATGGATTGGTTCTGTTGTTGAAATGTGGGGGCTAGGGGCCCGTCCATCAGGCCTCAGACTGCTCGTCAATGACGGGGTTTTTTGGTGAAGTGCCTTATGCTACCCATTGTCTGGCGTGCACCACGGTCAGGCTCTCCGCATGAACTCCGCCATCGCCTTCATTCCTTTGATACTGGTCGCGCTAGGAACGCTCCCGGTGGTGGTGTCGTTTCTGCAATTTGCACTGGTGGGCTTTCATGCCGGACGCCATCGCTTGGACCAATGCAGAGATTACACGCCGCGCGTGGCATTTATTGTGCCGGCCTGGAATGAGGGACCCAGCCTGGGCGCGACGGTAGATTCATTGATGAGCATGTCCTACCCATCAGACGCGGTACGCGTGTATGTGGTGGATGACGCCAGTACAGACCACACGCCCGAACTGATGCAGCAGAAGATGGCGCAGTATCCCGGCCGTGTTTTTCATTTGCGCCGTGAAAAAGGCGGACAAGGCAAGTCGCATACGCTCAACCATGGCCTGGACATCGTCCTGGCAGAGACCTGGGCCCAGGCGGTCATGATCATGGACGCAGACGTGCTGTTCGAACCGCTGACGCTGCGCCGCATGACGCGCCACCTGGCTAACCCCAAAGTAGGCGCAGTGACCGCCTACATCAAAGAAGGAAGCCAGCCAGACAATCTGGTGTGCCGCTTCATCGCGTTCGAGTACATCACTGCGCAGGCTGCGGCGCGGAGGGCGCAAAACGTCACGGGCGCGCTTGCATGCCTGGCCGGTGGCGCGCAACTGCATACCCGCGAAAACATGCTGGCCATTGGTGGGCGTATAGACACCACGTCACTGGCTGAAGATACGTTCACCACGTTCCGCACGCAGCTCGGAGGCCGCCTGGCCGTATTTGACGGCAATGCCGTGGTGTGGGCGGAGGAGCCAGGAAGCCTGGTCTCTCTATGGAAGCAACGCCTGCGCTGGGCGCGTGGCAACTTGCAGCTGGGTGCGGCCTACCGCCACCTCTGGTTTCGCTCTGGGGTGCACCCGGGCCTGGGCAGCTTCTGGTTTGGCCTGGTGTTCTTCAGTATCGTGCTCATGCCGCTCTTGATGATTGGCTCGTCCATCGGTTTGCTCTGGCTGGACTTCATCGAGCCCGATCTGGCTCGCAAGGCGCTCGGTGGACTATGGATCACCACCTTTCTCGTCCATCTCTTTGTGACTGGTTTTTCCTTCGTCATCGATCCCGCCACTGCACGCAGGACCTGGTTCGAGGGGCTGGCCTACCCCGGACTCATCACCCTGGCCATCATGATTTTGTCCAGCTTGCCTCCGCAATGGGTATCTTTGTGGCCGCCGCCTGGTTCCAGCGCCGTGACCACCTACCTTTGGGATGGATTGCGCTATTTCATTTTTTCCTGGACCAGCCTGAGCATGCTGGCCGCCTGGGGTGTCTATCGGCTGGAGCGAGCGGGGGGGCCCAACTGGCTCCGTGACCCTCTGCTGCTGCTGGTAGGTTATGGCCCGTTCAATTGCGCCGTGGCGTTGGCAGCCATGGTGGCCGAGTGGCGAAAAGCCGAAATGCGCTGGGACAAAACGCCCAAAACCGGCAAGGGAACCATCTTGAAATGAACAAGAGTGAATCCGAATTCGAGCGTCTTCAGGCCATCGACCTGAAGGCGGAGCGCCGCATCGCAAAAGGTGAGGTCCTCGTGCTCTTATTGATTGTGTTGTTGTCCATCCTTTACTGGCGTGGGGTGTCGTGAGGGCGACTTTCAGAGGCTCTTTCACGCAGGTTGGATGAGGGTGCGGATGGCTTCTCGCCTCGAACTCCCTAAAATTCAGGGATTCGTCATCATTTTTTCATCAACCCCCCTCGATTTCCAGCATGAACGTCATCCGCTTCTCCGATCTGTGTGCTCAAGGCAAGGCTAAAGGCCAGCGCGTCTTCATTCGTGCTGACCTCAACGTTCCGCAAAATGAGGCAGGCGCCATTACCGAAGACACCCGTATCCGAGCCAGCGTCCCCTGCATCCGCATGGCGCTGGACGCTGGCGCGGCGGTCATGGTCACAAGTCACCTGGGCCGTCCCACAGAAGGCGTGTTGACGCCCGAAGACTCATTGGCACCCGTGGCCGAGCGCCTGGCTGAACTATTGGGTCGCCCAGTTCCCTTGCTGCGTGACTGGACGGATGGCGTACAGGTCGAGCCCGGCCAGGTGGTCCTGCTTGAAAACTGCCGTTGCAACAAAGGCGAGAAAAAGAACGATGAAGTTCTTTCGAGAAAATTAGCAGCACTTTGCGACATTTACGTGAACGATGCCTTCGGCACCGCTCACCGTGCTGAAGCCACCACCTACGGGATTGCGCAATTTGCGCCGACCGCCAGTGCCGGCCCGCTGCTGGCTGCTGAACTCGACGCTTTGCAAAAAGCGCTGGCCCAGCCCAAGCGCCCCTTGGTGGCCATTGTGGCCGGAAGCAAAGTGAGCACCAAGCTCACCATCTTGCAAGCATTGGCTTCCAAGGTCGACCAACTGATCGTGGGCGGCGGCATTGCCAACACCTTCATGTTGGCAGAGGGCCTGCCCATTGGAAAATCATTGGCAGAGCCGGATCTCGTGGACCAGGCCAAGTCCGTGATCGCCGCCATGAAACAGCGCGGCGCTGAAGTGCCTATTCCCACTGACGTGGTCACCGCCAAGGAATTCAAGGCCGATGCGCCCGCAGTGGTCAAGAAGTCGGCCGATGTGGCGTCTGATGACTTGATCCTGGACATTGGGCCCCAAACAGCCGAGCGCCTGGCTGCGCAACTCAAGGCCGCAGGCACCATCGTCTGGAACGGCCCCGTGGGTGTTTTCGAGATGGCTCCTTTTGAAAACGGCACCAGGACCATCGCCAAAGCTATCGCCGGCAGCTCTGCCTTCAGCATTGCAGGTGGGGGTGACACTCTGGCAGCCATCGCCAAATACGGCATTGAGAAAGAGGTAGGCTACATCTCAACAGGTGGCGGGGCCTTCCTGGAGGTGCTGGAAGGCAAAACTTTGCCCGCATTCGAGATACTTTCTAAAAGAGCTGCCGAGGCCTGAGTGGTCACCGGCACATTCCTGACGCTTGGAATTTGCACTGAGCGGGGCGCATGAGCATGTCTGAAGCATGTAACAGCCTCAGAGAGGTGCGGATGGAACTTAAACGATCCGCCGGTTACTACTTATTCATGAGAGCATTGAGCTTCCACCGGAGCTCTTGCGCGCTACCCAGCCGTATGACGCTTTCATGTGCAGATTCCAAAGACCAGGAGTTTTGAAGTGCCTATCCATGCCAACCCCAGTCGCGACGCAGCGGCTTATATTGAAGGTGAAAAGCATGCGGAACTCTCCCGCCCCGAGGGTGGCGCCGTCACGCAGATCGTTAGCTACAACGACCACGATTACTCCATAGGGAACGGGGACCGGTCTCAGCAACTGCTCGGCGATGCCAAGGAAAACAAGCAGTTGATGGGCTGGAGCGACGAAAAAATAGCTCAGATGCAAGACAGGGTGACTCAGCGCTTGTCTGATTCTCCAGGAGCTGGGGCCATCGCGGCGGCCAAAGGCACCAACTATGGTGAATTAACTGCAGCCACGCGCAACAAGCTCGAAAAGATGCTTAGAAGTGCAGATTCAGCGCCTGAAGAACAATCTGCACCGGAAACAGAAGTTACCTTGCAGGGCTTTATCCGAAGCAGCGACCTTGCCAGCGTCAAGTCTTCTGTGGGGCGCGGTGCGGATCGAGACAGCATAGGGGGGTTTTTCGAGCGGATTGTTCTGCGGTTTTTGGACATGTGTGGCGGCACTAATCGCACTGAACTTAGAAAACTAGCCTTTGACCTTTATTCTCCGGAAACTTCTGCTCGGCTGAAGTTTCAGTCTTTTGAGAGGTTGAAGTCTCTGGTGGGAGACGACTACAAAAGCAACTTCACACAGCAGGAAGTGTCAGGTGGAGATGCGGGGAGGATTGCATTTGCCATCGATCTTGGTGATGGAGAAAATTTCAGATTTGAGACCACGAAGAGAGAACTGTTTTTTGATCAGCATGATGTGCAATTCGAGCAGCATGCCATCAAGGATCAGTTGCAAGCGGTCATTGGACAAGCGATCGACTCCGAGCAATTGACGCAATGGGAAAAGGATTTGCCTCGCACCGGAGTATTTTTGGGTGGGGTTTTTTGTAGCAACGAGGAGCAGTTCGTCGCAGCCAGCGAAGCGCTAGGTTGTTCAAAGAACGAAGTCGAGTTTATTAAGAAAACTTGCGTTCAAACTACCAATGGCATTATTTGGAATAGAGCCGTGAAAGGCGTGCAATTAAACTCAGCGGTTATCCAGGAGGAACTGAGGGCAAAATACGAAGTAAGCAGAGGCGTGGACGGTAATTTGAAGTTGGATGTGTTAGTGGAATTTGATAAGAGTGAAAATATGCCATTCCATGCGATGGCAGAATACATGGAGATAGCGGTAGAAAGTGAGCAGGGATTGTTATCTGCTAGTGGGAAACCGATTTTGCAAATTCGAGAAGGTGATCTGAAATTAAGTATTGAATATTCCGCTGGTAATCCACAAGTTGATCCGCAAATGCGCCCGCAAGGAGAGATTACCTATTCACATCTCAGCGGGCATATTGGTAAATATGTAGACCCGTTCCTGGCGCAGTGACACCGGTTTTATATCGAGCTTGCCCTCATGCCCTGGGATTGCTCAAGCTTAGCTATTACCTTTCAACGCGGGGTGTAGCTCTCACGCCCTGCCAACCCCGAAAACCCAAGGTTGCTACATCGATGCGCGAGTAGATGCGCATGATTTGATGATGGATCACGAAGTGCCGTCATCCCGCTGCCCTCTGAGCATGCCAGAATGCATATTCACTCAAGGAAAAGCCATACATGACCTATCGCGCCACAAAAATCGTTGCCACGCTTGGCCCTGCCTCTAGCGACCCAGTACTTCTGGAGGAAATGATTCGCGCCGGCGTCAATGTGGTCCGCCTGAATTTCAGTCACGGCAAGGCCGAAGACCATATCGAGCGCGCCCGTCTGGTGCGTGAAGTCTCAGAGCGTGCGGGACGTGAAGTAGCGATCATGGCGGATCTTCAGGGACCCAAAATTCGCGTCGGTAAATTTGCCGATGGCAAGGTGATGCTGGAGCCCGGCGCTCCCTTCGTGCTGGATGCCGGCCGCAAGGAACTTGGCGATTTGGGCGGCGTTGGCTTGGATTACAAAGAGCTGCCGCGAGATGTGAAGGCTGGCGACACACTGCTGCTCAATGATGGCTTGATTGTGCTCACCGTCGATGCGGTGCGGGGAGACGCTGTGCACACCATCGTCAAGATGGGCGGCGAGCTTTCGAACAACAAAGGCATTAACAAGCAAGGCGGCGGTTTGACGGCACCCGCGCTCACCGCCAAGGACATGGAAGACATCAAGACTGCGATGAGCTTCCAGGCCGACTACGTCGCCGTGAGCTTCCCCAAAAATGCGACTGATATGGAAATGGCGCGCCAGCTCTGCACCGTTGCGGCCGCCGAGTACCGCCATAAACCTTATCTGATCGCCAAGATTGAGCGCGCCGAGGCCATTCCCCGGTTGGCGGAAATCCTTGCAGCCAGTGACGGCATCATGGTCGCGCGCGGTGATCTGGCCGTGGAGGTTGGCAACGCAGCGGTCCCGGCCCTGCAAAAGATGATGATTCGCATGGCGCGCGCCGCAGACAAGCTGGTGATCACGGCCACGCAGATGATGGAGAGCATGATCACCAACCCCGTGCCCACCCGCGCGGAGGTAAGCGACGTTGCCAATGCCGTACTCGACGGCACCGACGCAGTAATGCTGAGCGCCGAAACCGCCGCGGGCAAATACCCCTTGGAAACGGTGCAGCAGATGGCGCAGATCTGCGAGGCTGCCGAGGCACATGATTCCATGGAGCTTGATGCTGACTTCACCGGTCAGACTTTCACACGCATAGACCAGTCCATTGCCATGGGCGCGCTGTTCACCGCCTACCATTTGGGTGCCAAAGCTATCGTGGCGCTCACAGATTCCGGCTCTACCGCCCTGTGGATGAGCCGTCACCGCGTACGCATTCCCATCTACGCCCTCACACCCAAGATTGGTACCCAGCGCAAGATGGCGCTGTACCGCAACGTGCGCCCTATGCTCATGGACACCAGCGCCCACCGCGATGAAGCCTTGGCGCAAGCGGAAGGCCATCTCAAACGTCAGGGTGTGGTGGAGACGGGCGATGTCTACGCCATCACCTGCGGCGAACCCATGGGCGCGCCGGGTGGCACCAACATGCTCAAGATCTGCCGAGTGGGGTAGTTAGGAGTCTTGGAGCGCGGGTCATTTGCCAGCGGCTGAGCTCTCGAAAAATGAGTGTCAGCGCTCACGGTTCCAAACCATGAAGCCCGGTTCATCCGGGCTTCATGGTTTCATCGCAAGATGCCGACTTGTCTACTTACCGCTTGCGAATTTGACTCGCCGTTGCCCCCAGGTAGCAAAGCCGAGCAGCAGCGCCAGCGCCGCCAACGCCAGTTGAGACAACGTCGGTACTGCGGTCACCGGGGCGACGGGGTCCACTGGAATGACAGGAAGATCGCCCAGGCAGCTCAGCGTGGCAGTGGCAGGGGTATTGACCTGTCCTTGGCTGGTGGTGAAGTCTGTCCCGGGGGTGATGGTGTTGGTGACACTGGTGCCCGGTGCCGCGCAAAGCGCCGCTTGTGCCTCCGGCCAGCGCACGGGCACGGTGATGGTGCACCCACCCATGGGGAGGGTGGAGCCTGTGAGTGATACGCTGGTAGAGCCTGCTGTGGCTGATAGAACACCGCCGACGCAAGTCGTGCTGGCAGAACCATCCACCACGAGTGGGGACGGCAGGTTGTCGGTGACATCAAGTCCGCTGACCGGAGTCTGCCCTAAGTTCTGAACTGTGATGGTCAGTGTGGAAGCGCTTGCGGGGCCAATGCTGGTGGGCGCAAAGGTCTTTGTGATGGAAGCGGGTATGCCGCACGCGCCACCTGCCGCAATGGCGTTCAGAAAAGCTGGTCCCACTTTGCCTTTGTTCTCCGGTGTATAGATTCCTGACCCATACAGACCCCCCGTCGGGTCTGCAAACGGTGAGACGTCTACCGTGGCAAATACACAGGCGCCCGCCCCGGCATACGATTGAGATAACGGTACAAGCAAGCCGTATACATCATTGACTGTGCTGTCCTGGGCAGGTTGTGGCGACCCGGGGGCCAGGTACAGTGCATTTTCCTCAGGAACATTGTTGAAGTAAGTCACATCCCCACCAGCAAACGGATTCAGTCCCGAAAAGGATCCGCTATAGGAAGAGTTGGCGTTAAGCACCGTCAACAGTTTGGTGCCGAGGGCTGTGGTCCCCAGCGAGGGCGTGAAGGCTCCTGTAGCCGCAATGCTTTGTGCCATGGCGCTCACGTTGGCAGACACACAGCAACCATCGTTGAACATGATGAACGCGTTGGCAAGCCGCTGCTGAATAGCCTGGTTGATCTGTGTCCAATTGGAGGGGTCAATCAAAACATAGGCGCTGGCCATGATGACAATGTCATATCGTCCCCCTCCCACGGCGGTAAAGGTTGCCGGGGTGACGCTGCCGGCTGCGTTGAGGCCGCCCTGCTGAGTGACCGTAGCTCCCGCGTCAATGAACTCCTGCCTGATATTGTCGAATGCGTAGATCGCATCTGCCGGAGCTTCTGTGGTGTGCAGGAACAGGACGCTTTGTGCCTGTACGGCGGTTTGCCCCACCAGGAGGCTTAGCACCAAGGCAGAAAGAACTTTGCCGAGCAGCCCTAGGCTCCAAAACTTCTCAGGCTTGCGAGTGTCCGCGCATTCCATCCTGGTGAGACATTTTTGTGTCGGGGAGTGCATGATGAAGCTTGGAACCTATTAATACGATTGAAACATTATTACGCAATTGGGTGTGTCTCACGTAGATTCTGGTACAGGGGCAATTTGGGTCGGACAGTGCGCAGGCAGCGACCTGATGGTGAATCCTGGTGTGATTTTGTGCTCCAGGCCGACACAAGGCCCCTCGAGAGCGGGGCGCCAGGGATTTTCGCGTCAACGGTCATGAACAGGGTCTGGCCGCGCCAAAAGCTGGGCACCAAAGCTGAGAGGTGGAGCTCGCACACCGCGGGTAAAATACCAAGTTCATCAGGGTTGATGTTGTCGTAGCCCTTTTCCCATCTTTTCCTCGACGAACCCCACCATGCCTCTCGTTTCCATGCGCGAACTGCTCGATCACGCAGCAGCCAACAATTACGGCATTCCAGCCTTCAACGTGAACAACCTGGAACAGGTGCAGGCAGTGATGTCTGCCGCTGATGAGGTGGGCGCGCCTGTGATCTTGCAAGCCAGCGCAGGGGCACGCAAATACGCGGGCGAGAGCTTTATCAAGCATTTGATCGCCGCTGCCGCAGAAGCCTATCCGCACATTCCACTGGTCATGCACCAGGATCACGGCACCAGCCCGGAAATTTGCCAAGGCGCTCTCGGATTGGGCTTTGGCTCGGTCATGATGGACGGCTCGCTCAGGGCGGACGGCAAAACCCCGGCCGATTTTGATTACAACGTCGACGTTACGCGTCAGGTCGTTGCCATGGCCCATAAGCTGGGAGCCACGGTGGAAGGCGAACTTGGTTGCCTGGGTAGCCTGGAAACTGGCGAGGCAGGTGAAGAAGACGGCGTGGGCGCAGTAGGCAAGCTCAGCCATGACCAGATGCTGACCGACCCTGAGGAAGCCGCGCAGTTCGTGAAGGCAACCCAGCTCGACGCCCTGGCCATCGCCATCGGCACCAGCCACGGCGCGTACAAATTCACGCGCCCCCCGACAGGTGATGTGCTGGCCATTGCACGTGTCAAGGAAATCCATGCGCGTATTCCGAACACCCACCTGGTGATGCACGGCTCGTCGTCTGTACCGCAGGAATTGCTGGCTCTGATCAACCAGTATGGCGGCAAGATGAAGGAAACCTACGGCGTGCCGGTGTCCGAGATTCAAGAAGCCATCAAGCATGGTGTGCGCAAGATCAACATCGACACCGACGTCCGCCTGGCCATGACTGCTGCGGTGCGTCAGTTCCAGGCCCAAAACCCCGACAAGTTCGACATGCGCGAATGGATGAAGCCCGCTCGCGAAGCCGCCAAGGCCATTTGCAAGCAACGCTACCTCGAGTTCGGATGCGAAGGTCAGGGCGCCAAGGTCAAAGGCGTATCGCTCTCAGTGATGGCTGACAGGTACGCCAAAGGCGAGCTGGCACAGCAGGTGAAATAAGAGCTGTTCAGTGCAAAAGCTGCCGGCCTTCAAGGCCCGCAGCTTTTTTTAATGCGATTGCAAGGACCCATTCATGACTGCCGCTTCCCCGAACACCTCTGCTCTGCACACCAGCTCCCTGCAAAGCTTGCCGCTGCTCGCGCGCGGCAAGGTTCGGGACAACTACGCCGTTGGCAACGACCGCATTCTCATGGTCGCCAGCGACCGCATCAGTGCCTTTGACGTCATCATGGGCGAGCCTATCCCCGGCAAGGGGGAGTTGTTGACCCAGATGGCACTCTGGTGGTTCGAACAGCTCAAGGGCATTGTGCCCAACCACTTGACGGGTGATGCGCCAGAGAGCGTGGTCTCTGCCGACGAAGTGGCTCAGGTCACTGGCCGCAGCATGCTGGTCAAGCGTTTGAAACCCATCCCCGTAGAGGCGGTGGTGCGAGGTTACCTGGCCGGCAGCGGCTGGAAGGAATACCAGGAAAGCCGCTCTGTGTGTGGTGTGCCGCTGCCTGAGGGTTTGAACAACGCCAGCAAGCTCCCGCATTCGATCTACACGCCCGCCGCCAAGGCGGAAATGGGCGAGCACGATGAGAACATCACCTTCGAGCGCACGGTTGAGATGATTGGCCTGGATTTGGCCGAGAAGATCCGCGGCATCAGCATCCAACTCTACGAGCGTGCTGCCGCCATCGCCTTGAAAAAGGGCATCATCATTGCCGACACCAAATTCGAGTTCGGCTTGGATGATGCAGGCGAGTTGGTGTTGATGGATGAGGTGCTGACACCGGATTCATCGCGCTACTGGCCTGCCGATAGCTACCAGGAAGGTATCAACCCGCCCAGTTTCGACAAGCAATTCCTGCGCGACTGGCTGGAGCAGGCCGAGGTAGATGGCAAGCCATGGAGTAAATCACCACCTGCCCCGGTGCTGCCATCGGATGTGATCGCGGGAACGGCCGCCAAGTACCGTGAGGCGATGGAGCGGCTAACGGCCTAATTGGTCTGAGCGGCCTTCAGGCCAGCCGCAATGCGTTGGGGCCACCGCGAAGGTAGGCGACGATGCTGTAGGCGGTGCTGCTCGAAGTCTTGGGGTTGGACGCAGAAGGCAGTGCTTCTGTTTCAAATTCAAATCGGCCCAAGGGGCTGGTGCCATCCAGGCGGTGGCGATTGACCAGAGCATGCGGGTCGGCAATGAGTCGCACGGAGGTTTTTTCCATGCCTATGCCAGCCAGGGCCACCGTGGCGGCCACATTGGCGTTCTTGGGGTAGGCCAGCGCAACCTCCCTGGCGCTGCCTTCGAAGATCACGGTGGGTCCGGTCAGGGCGTTGAGGTCGAACTGTTCTGCCGCAGGGGTCCCTTCCCACGCCTTGGCCGGCTTGATGCCGGTGTAGCAGACTGTTTGCAAGCCGGCTGCTTTGGCACTGGTGAGCGCATCCATGGCCGCCATGGCACCATTGAAGACGAGAAGGTGCTTGCCGCTGTCCGTGGAAGCTGTCCGCAGATCGTTGAGTAGCGCCTCGTCCGCCAGGGCGCCGGAGGAAATCAGTCCAAAATTTTTGCCCAGGCTCAGCGCCTCGCGCCCGTACTGAAGGACCGCAGAATGACCAGCGGTTTCGATCACCAGCCCGACGTCGTCAGGTAAAGAAGCCAGGCTGTCCATGACCTGTACACCGGGGGGGACCATGCTCCTGTAGTGATCGAGCTTGCCGGGCCGGACGACGACATGTAGGCTCCTCCTGGCGGTGCCCACTTCCTTGACGAGTTCCTGCACCACAGTCTGTGCTGTGCCGCCATATCCAATAAGGGCGATCGATTGCATCATGATTTCTAAAGACGAAGGTGAACGAGGCATGGCAGGTCAGCGCTCATGCAGCGATTGAAAACAGCCAGCGGCGAACTCTCAGGGGACTGGGCTCACGAGGTTTCCGCACTAAGTTGCCCGGCGTAGAGGGTGGCCAGGCGGCTGGCAGCTGTTTTCAGGGCCTGGGTCATCGCCGCCTTGTCGGTGTGTTTCATGCGATCGGTCGGACCCACCAGGGAAACCGAGAGGATCACGCCCACCTGAGCCAGGGGCACCGGGGCGGCCACCGCGATCAGACCACGGTCGATTTCCTCCATGCACCAGGCGATGCCCGTGCGGCGCACTTTCTCCAGTTCGGCTCGCAGCGCTTCCACCGTCGTCAGTGTCCTGGGAGTCAGCGCCGGAAGAGGTTCGGTGCAGATCTGCCGGACCAGGTCATCGGGTTGAAAGGCAAGGATGGCCTTGGCCGATGCCGCAGCATGCGGAGGCATCAGATGGCCCGGGTTGACGTAGCCGTACCAGTCCCTCGGCGGCGTCATCATCATGATGCTTTCGATCTTTGTGCCGCGCAGCATGCTGAGAAACGCCGTTTCGTGGAATTGCTCGGCCAGCTCGCGCAAGATGCCTTGTGAGAGCGTTGCCAGGCGGTTGGGTGATGCGGCTGCTCCCAGTAAACGTCCTATGCGCGGCCCCAGCCAATAGATGCGTCTGGCCGAAGAGCCTTCGTCAGCTTCATTCAATGGTGGGTCGGTCTCCAGGCATCCCGCGTGGAGCAGACCACTCAGCAGTCTATGCAACGTGGCTTTGGGAAGCCCCAGGCTCTCCCGCATCTTGCTGAAGACCAGGCCTTCAGGGTGCTGGCTGAGCAATTCCATGATCAACAGCTGCCTCTCCAGGACCGCTGGTGCTTTGGGATCAGTCGAAGTTTCCATGGTTTATTGAAGCACAAGGCCGGGGTGGCCAAAAAAAGCGTTGAAGTTTTTCTTGACGGCATTGTGACAGCAAAAGCATAATAGTTCCGTATATCGATAGTGTAGTTCCGAATTTCGAGACTACAAACGCAGTCAACACAAAAAAACATGAGCAACAGTACGGCGCTAGACTGGGACCGGGCAGGGCATCTGGTTCGGGTCATTTCCCCATCAGGGGTTGAGATGTGCGGCTTCCACACGCGTGCCCGGAGCGACGCGCCTTTGCTGCTGTGCCTGCATGGTTTGAGTGGTCACCTGGACACGAGCTTCGTCTTCGAGTTTTTCAAGACCACCTCGCCCTTGAGCACTTTTCATGTGCTGTCCATCGCTTCCAGCGGACAGGGCAACATCTCCATGGCACGCCAGGGCCATTTGCTGGAATACCGACTGGGTGGCTCAGCCTATGAGCGCTTTGAAGAAAGCGTGGGCGACCTGGCAACGTGGATCGACTACGCGACCAAGTGCACCTCCGGCCCCATCATTCTTCTGGGACATTCGTTGGGCGCATCCAAGGTGACCCACTATCTGGCTCAAACCCAGGATACTCGGGTCAAAGGCTTGGTACTGGCTTCCGCCCCGGATCTGAAGGGCGCGTTTGTGGCCTTGCACGGTGAGCAGCGCTTTGAAGAGTTCATGGCTGAGGCGCGCACCAAGGTTGCACAAGGAGAAGGCCGCAGTCTCATGGGGGAAGACTGCGTCATCGGCTTGCTGCGCCAGCGTGTATCTGCCCAGACCTTGCTGGACCGCTTCGAAGAGGCGAGTGCAGCAGACACGTTCGATTTCTTTGGCCGTGAATCTTCAACGGCGTTTCTTGCGCTCGAGCAGGTCACGACACCCATACTGGCCGTGTACGGACAGCAGGGTGAAATCGTCGGCGAAGGCGGTACCGCATCGGCCTTGGAACTTTTGAAGAAGCGGGCTGCACGAGCCGCTTCATTTGAGAGCGTCGTCCTTGCGGGCAATCACTGGTACATGGGTGCAGAGGAAGCGCTCGCCACTGAATTGGCACGATGGGCGACGGCACATGTGGTGGAAACGCCGGCTTTGGAAGTTCGCGCATGACCACCACCATTGTTGGCCTCTCACGTGCTTACAGCGCACGCAGCACCAATCCGATGGATGTGTTGGAAGCATGCATCGAGCGCATACAGAACGAGAGTGCAAAAGCTCCAGGGGTGATTGCATCGCTCACGCTTGAGCGAGCACGGGTATCCGCACGAGCCAGCGCGGAGCGTTGGCGCAAGGGGCAACCGCTGAGTGCGGTGGATGGCCTGCCCATGGTCTGGAAGGACGTGTTCGACATGTCGGGCCAGATCACCACCTGTGGCTCAGCGGTCAGGGAGCATGCAACTAGCGCAATAGAAGACGCCGCGCTGGTCCGGCAGCTGGAATCGCTTGGCGTGCTCAGCGTCGCCAAGACGGGGTTGAGTGAGTTCGCCTACTCCGGTCTGGGCATCAATTCCTTCGCTGGAACACCGATCAATCCCTGGGATCCGAAGACGCCCCGAATCGTGGGAGGATCTTCATCCGGCAGTGCCGCTGCGGTGATTCGTGGCTGGGTCCCCTGCGGCATGGGGTCCGATACGTCGGGCTCGCTGCGCGTGCCGGCAGCGTTCACAGGTCTCGTAGGTTTCAAACCCAGTCATGGAAGGTATCTGACTGGCGGCATGTTCCCACTGGCACCTTCGCTGGACACGGCGGGTCCGCTTGTTCGAGACGTACGTGACGCGAGTTTGCTGGACACCGTGCTCACAGGCACGGCTGCCCAAACACTGGAACTTAGCGACTGCACATTCATCGTACCCAAAGGGCGCGCGCTCGCGGCCAACACAAACGAAGTACAGGTGGTCTTCGATGCCGTGTTGAGCCTGCTTCGCAAGCAAGGCTTGAAGGTAGTGGAGCGCGACTTCGCCGCGTTCGAGCAAACGCGTGACCTGTTTGATCAGCACGGTACCCTGGTGGCCGTGGAAGCAACCCAGGTACATCATGAACTGTTGCGCAGCGACCGTCTCAATCTGGTCGACCCACGGGTGGCTGCCAGGATGAAGCTGGGTGCTCAGTTGAGCGATGCGTCTTCGGCAGAGATACGCGCACGGCGTACGCCCCTGCTTGCCCGGTCGCAGGCCGATCTGCCGACCGGCGAAATACTGCTCTATCCATCGGTCTGTATGACCGCTCCAGAGATTGGGCCGCTGAATGAAGATGCCGCGTGGTTCGCATCTTGCAACGCACGCGTTCTTCAAAACACGATGCTCGCGAGCTACCTCGACATGCCTACGATTAGCCTGCCCGCTGAACTCGCAGCCAATGGCATGCCAGTAGGCGTTTCCGTCAGCATGGCCACCGGGTCCGACGCTCTGTTGCTTGCTGTGGCACAGCAATTGCAGGATAGGTTGAGAGCCGGTTAAGGCCATGCTGAATTCGGCTTTTTTCTTTCCTCACGTCCAAATCAAAACCATTTCTTCCACGTCCTCCAGGAGCACTCAAGTGAACCGTATTCCTTCTCGCCTACCGCTGAAGTCCGTCGCCGCTGGCGCTGCGATCTGTTTGCTTTCATTGATGAACGCGGCGCACGCTCAGGAGAAGACCTTGCGCATTGCCATGACTGTGGGCGATGTTCCTCGCACACTTGGCCAACCTGATCAGGGCCTGGAAGGAACGCGCTTCACCGGCATACCGATGTATGACGCGCTCACTCAATGGGACCTGTCCAAGGCAGATGGCCCGAGCCTTTTGATTCCGGCGCTGTCCACGAGCTGGCAAGTCGATGCCAAAGACAAGACCAAATGGGTGTTCAAACTGCGCCCAGGCGTGTCGTTCCATGATGGCTCCACCTTCAACGCGGATGCCGTGGTCTGGAACGTTCAGAAAGTGCTGGACAAGTCCGCGCCACACTTTGATGCCAGCCAGGTGGGTGTGACCACATCGCGCATTCCCACGCTGGTCTCAGCTCGAAAAATCGACGACATGACTGTCGAGTTGACCACGAGCGAACCAGACTCGTTCTTGCCGATGAACCTGATCAACCTGTTCATGGCGTCTCCCACACATTGGGCCGCAAAGCTCAAAGGCGTGCCTGCCAGTGTGTCTGATCCAGCGGAGCGTGCCAAGCAAGCCTGGGCTGCTTTTGCGGCAGATGCTTCCGGTACCGGGCCATTCAGAATGACAAGGCTTGTTCCACGCGAACGCCTCGAACTGGTCGCCAACAAAAAATACTGGGACCCTAAACGTACGCCCAAGCTCGATAAGGTCGTGCTGCTGCCTATGCCTGAAGCCAATGCGCGCACGGCAGCGCTGCTGGGCAATCAGGTGGACTGGATCGAAGCGCCCTCTCCGGATTCCATCCCCATGATCAAGCAGCGCGGGTTCGTGATTCATTCCAATGCGCAGCCGCACGTGTGGCCGTGGCAGCTTTCCATGGTGCCAGGATCGCCGTGGGCGGACAAACGTGTACGCCACGCGGCCAACCTTTGTGTGGATCGTGCGGGTATGAAGTCCATGCTTGGCGGCATGATGGCTGAGCCCAAAGGGGTCGTCCCACCTGGCCACCCATGGTGGGGCAATCCAAAATTTGACATCAAATACGACGTCAAGGCAGCGCAGGCATTGATGCAACAGGCCGGGCACTCCGCTGCCAAGCCACTGAAGGTCAAGGTGCAGATCTCTGCCTCCGGTTCCGGACAGATGCAACCTCTGCCGATGAACGAAGCGGTCCAGCAATCGCTCAAACAGTGCTACTTCGATGTGGAGTTCGACGTGGTCGAATGGAACACGCTCTCCACCAACTGGCGCCTTGGCCCCAAGGACACCTCCGCACACGGCTCCAACGCCATCAACGTCAGCTTCTCGGCGATGGATCCGTTCTTCGGACTGGTACGCTTTGCATCTTCCAAAACCGTGCCACCGCTTTCCAACAACTGGGGCTACTATGACAATGCCGAGGTCGACAAGCTGGTGGCCGACGCGCGGACTTCATTCGACGATAAGTCCCGTGATGCCGCCCTGGGCCGGCTCCATGCGCGCATGGTTGAAGACGCACCCTTCATCTTCGTAGCCCACGACGTCGGCCCCCGCGCCATGTCATCGAAGGTGAAGAATGTCGTGCAGCCGCGCAGCTGGTACATCGACATCGCCACAATGACCAAAGACTAAAACTTCAAGCACAGGGCGGTGCCGCGGCGAACTTAAAACAATCGTCTGCGGTCCCGTCCATCCCACGCTCTATCAGCTTTTCTATGTTCGCCTACATCCTGCGCCGTCTCGTTCATGCCATGCCCACCATTGTGGGTGTTGCATTGGTCTGCTTTGCGCTGGTGCATCTGGCACCGGGCGATCCGCTGGTGGCAGTGCTTCCGCCGGACGCGACGGCTGAACTGCAGGCGCAGTTGCGCGAACTCTATGGTTTCAATCGCAGCTTGCCGGAGCAGTTCTTCAGCTGGATCTGGCGTGCCCTGCAAGGCGATCTGGGTACGTCCATCGCCACGAGTCGGCCTGTGGTGGATGAAGTCATCACCGCAGTGGGCCACACACTGCGCCTGGCTGTGGTCGCCATGGCCATCGGCTTCACGCTCGGTTGCCTGTTCGGCTTTGTGGCGGGCTACTTCCGCAACTCATGGATCGACCGGGCGGCATCTGTGGTGTCTGTGCTCGGCGTATCGGTGCCGCACTACTGGCTGGGCATGGTGATGGTCATTGTGTTTTCGTCGCTCCTGGGTTGGTTGCCAGCCTCCGGTGCTGGCTCACCGGGCGCGGGCGAGTCCCGATGGAGCCTTGAGCAGATGAAGTTCATGGTGCTGCCGGCCTTGACCATGGCAGTCATTCCCATGGGCATTGTGGCGCGCACTGTGCGTGCCTTGGTGGCTGACATCCTGGCGCAGGAATTCGTCGTGGGCCTGCGCGCGAAGGGGCTCACAGACTTCGGCATCTTCTGCCACGTGGTCAAGAACGCTGCGCCCACCGCCCTGGCCGTAATGGGCTTGCAACTGGGTTACCTGCTCGGCGGCTCCATCCTGATCGAGACCGTCTTCAATTGGCCTGGAACCGGCTTTTTGCTCAACGCCGCCATCTTTCAGCGCGACCTGCCGCTGCTGCAAGGCACGATCCTGGTGTTGGCCATGTTCTTCGTGGTGCTGAACCTGCTGGTGGACATTCTGCAAACCTTGCTCGATCCCCGGATCGAGCGCGCTTGATCAATGAATTGAAGGAGCACATTGAGATGAGTACCTTGCTCTCTTCTTCGCCCAATCTGTCCGCGGCCCCTGTCTCACGCGGGCGCGGATACTGGGCATCTGTATGGCTCAGGTTGAAGCGCGACCCGGTGGCCATAGGCGCTGCCGTGATGGTGCTGGTGCTGATTGCCCTGGCCGTGTTCGGGCCCTGGCTTGCGCCGGCCGATCCCTATCAGGCGTCCATGCTGAAGCGCCTCAAGCCTATAGGCACAGAGGGCCACCTGCTTGGGACCGATGAGTTGGGCCGTGACCTGCTGTCGCGCTTGATCGTGGGGGCGCGGCTATCGCTCTTCATCGGAATCACGCCCGTCCTTTGCGCCTTCGTGATCGGATCAGCCATTGGCATCACCGCCGGATATGCTGGTGGTGCGGTCAACAGCGTGATCATGAGAACGGTCGATGTGTTCTACGCATTCCCCTCCGTACTGCTGGCCATTGCGCTTTCTGGTGCGTTGGGTGCTGGTGTCTTGAATTCGCTGATCTCACTGACCGTGGTGTTCATTCCGCAGATCGCGCGTATCGCCGAGACAGTGACCACACAGGTGCGCGGTCGAGACTATGTGGAAGCGGCGCGTGCCACCGGCGCGAGTCCGTTTCTCATCGTGCGCGAACATGTGCTCGGCAATGTCCTGGGCCCGATCTTCGTGTACTCCACCAGTTTGATCGCTGTTTCCATGATTCTGGCCTCCGGTCTGTCTTTTCTTGGCATGGGAGTCAAACCTCCAGAGCCAGAATGGGGTCTGATGCTCAATACATTGCGCACTGCGATCTATGTGCAGCCTTGGGTTGCCGCCTTGCCGGGACTGATGATCTTCATCACGTCGATTTCGTTCAATCTTCTGTCTGATGGCCTGCGCTCGGCCATGGACAACAAAGGCTAGGTTGTATGTCGATTGAAACATTGACCCGTGCCGCTGAGCAGTTCTCGGGCGCCCGCACAGACCATCAAGCCGAACCGCTGTTGCAGGTGAGGGGACTTAAAAAGCACTTCGCGCTGTCCAAAGGCAAGCCCCTGTTTGGCGGGCACGGCAAGGTCGTGCGCGCGGTCGATGGCGTGGACTTCGAGGTCATGAAAGGCGAGACGCTGGGTGTGGTGGGCGAGTCCGGCTGTGGCAAGTCGACAACTGCCAGGCTGCTGATGCAACTGATTGAGCCCAGTGCCGGAGAAGTGGTGTTTGACGGCCGTGTCGTGGGCAGCCGCGAGTTGCCGCTCAAGGAATTTCGGCGCCAGGTGCAGATGGTGTTCCAAGATAGTTACGCCTCTTTGAACCCCCGGCTGACCATAGAAGACTCGATTGCCTTTGGGCCGCGTGTTCACGGCGTGTCGGCGCGTGAAGCGACGGCGCGAGCGCATGACCTGCTGGCGCGGGTAGGCCTGGAGCCTGCTCGCTTCGCTGAGCGCTATCCCCACGAGCTCTCCGGTGGCCAACGCCAGCGTGTGAACATTGCGCGCGCACTGGCGCTTCAGCCGCGCGTGGTCATTCTGGACGAAGCCGTGTCCGCGCTCGACAAGTCTGTTGAAGCGCAGGTGCTCAACCTGCTGCTGGATCTCAAGGCCGAGTTCGGTCTGACCTATGTGTTCATCAGCCACGATCTCAACGTAGTGCGTTTCATCAGCGACCGGGTAATGGTCATGTACCTGGGCCAAGTGGCCGAGGTGGGCCCTTCTGAAGCGCTGTTCGAGCATCCCGCGCATCCTTACACCAATGCGTTGCTGTCATCCATGCCTTCCATGGATCCAGACCATCGGACCGAAGAGGTGCCGCTGTCTGGTGATCCGCCCAACCCCATAGACCCGCCTGCTGGTTGCCGGTTTCACCCACGTTGCGCTCATGCCGCGTTGGTGTGTTCGAGCATTGAGCCACCTCGTGTGCTTCGCGCACAGCAGTCGGTCGCGTGTTTGATCCACCAGCGTGGTAGCGGCCACCCAGAAGCGCTGCCGGCATGAACGCGCAAGGACTGTCCATGAATACCGCTACAGAGCCTCTCATCCACCTGAGTGATTTGCACGTAACGTTCACTGGTGGGCGCAAACCTGTGCACGCCGTCAATGGGGTCAGCCTCGACGTGAACCAGGGTGAAGTCGTCGCATTGATCGGAGAATCGGGCTCCGGCAAAAGCGTGACCATGCGCACTCTGTTGCGCCTGCATCCGCCGCGTCGCAGCCAGGTGACGGGCCAGGTACGGGTGGCCGGCCGCGACGTGCTGGCCATGTCCAACCGAGAACTGGCAGACTACCGCGGAAAATTCGTTTCCATGATTTTCCAGGAGCCGCTGTTGGCGCTGGATCCGGTCTACCCCGTAGGCGCGCAGATTGTCGAAACCATCCGCCGGCACGAACCGGTGTCCAAGGCAGAGGCGCAGCGTCGTGCGTTGGAATTGTTCGAGCGAGTTCGTATCCCGAGCCCCGAGCGTCGACTGCAGGCCTACCCGCACGAAATGTCTGGCGGTATGCGCCAGCGCGCCATGATTGCACTTGCCCTGGCTTGCCGGCCTCAGGTATTGCTGGCCGACGAACCAACCACAGCGCTTGACGCCACGGTGCAGATTCAGATATTGCTGCTGCTGCGTGAATTGCAGCGGGACCTGGGTCTGTCCGTGCTGTTCGTCACGCATGACATCGGCGCCGCGGTCGAAGTGGCCGATCGAATCGCCGTGATGTATGCGGGCCGCATTGTGGAGCAAGGCACTGCGCGCGAACTCATCCGGGCGCCACGCCACCCGTACACCGTGGCCCTGCTCAAGAGTCGCGCGCACGGTGCCCTTGCGCCCGGCAGCCGGCTCGAAACCATTGGCGGCTCGCCGCCCGATCTCGCCGCCTTGCCTGCGGGTTGCGCCTTCGCCGAGCGCTGCAGTTGGGCCGAAGAGCGCTGTCGTCACACGCAACCTGCGCCAGTGCATATGTCAAGCAATCACTGGGCGCGCTGTTTGCGTACAGACGCGGTGGCAGAGAGCGGACCTGTCGCCGTGGTTTGAGCATTACCCTGAAGGCAGCCCGGCGTCCGCGTTGGGCTTTGCAAAGGGGTCGCTGAGAAAAATTGGCTCTGAGAAGGAACTGAGAGCCCCCCGTTGGTTACTCATTGGGCGAAACGGCGAGTGTGAACTCAGTCCTTAAGTTGCCATTTCTTCTTGTGGGTTGAATTTCTACCGCGCTGCCTGTCCTCTTGCAGCGCGTTTGTCGTGGTCAACCCCTTTGTCTCTGCAACCTTCATTCAGGGTAAGCGTTGAAGCAAACTTGATTCAGGGGATCCTCGAAGATCAGTTAACCAACCTATGCCTGCATTTGACTCCAGCGTTGCATCGATGCCTACCCCGCGGAACTTCACGCCTGAAAATCGAGCCGAACCCGCCACCGTAGTGCCAGGAACCCATTCCTGGGTGACCGTTGTCGAGGCCGCGGGCACCAGAGCTTCGCTCTTGAGCGACAGCGACGATTGCAGACTCGGCATCGCGCAGGATATTGCGTCTACTCATATTCCGTTGACCAACGCAGATTCTCTCAAAGAATTGGAAGCGATTCAAACCGGATTTGAATTGATTCGAAAGTGGAGGATTGTTCGCTTTTCAACGTCCGCGAGAAGTGTTCTGTGCGGTTTTGACTTGGATGTTATCCACAGGCTCACCAAGTCTGCATCGGAACTGACCATATACAAAAATATGGAAAGTTTATTGCGGTGCGCCGAGAATCGTTATTTAGATCGTTTCTCCAAAAATTCGGTGCAAGCTCCGCGTCTTACGGGTTTGATACTGACTATTGACGAACTGAAGTTGATGGAGCAGGCTCGAGATAAATTTCTTACGCTTCTGGTCGTATGGGATCCAGTTATGGAAATCTATGAAGAAGCTAAATACTGTTTAGAGAAATATGTCAAAGTTTACCCTGATTTTAGAGAATCTGTTCCTATAAAAATACATCGCGACGCGCCCAATCAGGCTGGAGAATCGTGGGGTAGCTTGTTTTTTAATGGCCGTCAAGGTGATGGTGCGCTTAGCAGAAGCGGCCTTCAATTCTGGGGTGAGATTCTCAAATGGTCAGAGAGGCCGATTTCTGTGGCAATTGTCGATCAGTATTCTCGGCCCCATAAGGCGCTTCCCACACTTCCTCCGCCCCTTGACAAGATTTCCAACCAAACCACTCCGGAGACAGGGAGTTTGATCGCGTTAAAACAGTCGGCAGATAGACGATGGAATGATTTCGAAGTGACTGATCTGGAGAGTTCGAGCTCCGTAGAGGAAGGTCGCGAAGAGCTCATTCCTCCTCACCTTTGGTGAGTGCGCAATTTTTTGCCACCTGAATTAATATAATTCTGAGTAACTATGCCTCCTATTGATCCCTTCAATGGCTCAATGCCTGTTTCTGAGCAATCCAAGCTTCTGGCGCAGTCTGATAACGTTGACTCATTGCCGGCCGTGGGAATTAACGAAGGGGAAAGTCTAGCGCCGTCTCTATCCCCTGTTGATGATATGTCAAGTGAGCTCGAAGAAATTCGGCGTAATTTTGAAATTATGCGGAAAGTAAAAATAATTTCTTCAAACGAGAATATTGTCTCGCAGTTTTCTGAAGAAGATCTGGATGAAATAGGAAAGCAGTTACGAAGACTTGATAATAGCGAAGAAGTTAAACAAGCAGTAATATTGAATAAAATAGCAATCAAACGATACAAAAAATCCTTTGCAAGCAGGGATGATATTTTTCGTATCGGATGCGTTTTCACGAAGGCGGAGTTGGAAAAGCTCCGTCAATGTCAAATTGGGTTGCTGAAAGATAAAGAGTCTCTGGAGGGATTATTCAGGATTTACAGTAATTCTTCGCAAGCGAAGAGCACGTCAAGTTCGAACCTCGACACCGTTCTTCAAATCGATATCAAGAACGACCTGTCGGATCTGAATGAGCGTCTGGAATGGGAGCTCGAGCCTTACTCCACCGGAAATCCACTCACCTTGCTTCAAAGCCACATCAAGTTCTGGGTGGAGTACTGTGGAAAAGACGGAGGCCCCACTGTCCCCATCATCGTTTTGGACGATCTAGAGCAAGGTCTACCGCTTACGGAACTGAGAGAAGTCCAAGAAGCCATTTGGCGCCATGAGTCTGATCGGGGGTTCCGGGAACGCTGGGCTTTTGAGAACCTCCATTCATTTTCTGCCCCCGAATGGGAGAGAGATGAAGAGCACGATGCAGGCTAGCCTGACACCGATTTCGGCAGACTTGTTTTTTCAGCGAACTTCCAACTCACGACACTAGCGCAAAATAGCCCCCATGAAAACACCGCCAAGATTGCAACCGCTGGTCGAAGAAGGCCTGATCGATACCGTGGTGCGCCAACTGATGAGCGGCAAGGAGGCCATGGTGTACGTGGTGCGCCTTGGGGATGACACCCTCTGCGCCAAGATCTACAAGGAAGCCACCCATCGAAGCTTCCGCCAAGCCGTGGACTACACCGAAAACCGCAGGGTCAAGAACTCTCGTTCAGCCCGCGCCATGGCCAAGGGCAGCAAGTTTGGCCGCCAGGAGCAGGAAGCCGCCTGGCAAAGCGCTGAGGTCGACGCGCTTTACCGCCTGGCGGCGGCAGGTGTGCGGGTGCCAACACCCTACAACTTCTGCGACGGCGTATTGCTGATGGAATTGGTGACCGACGCTGACGGTGACGCCGCACCACGCCTGAACGATGTGGTTTTCAGCCCCGAAGATGCGGTGCGGCACCATGCCACGCTGATCAAGGAGGTGGTTCGCATGTTGTGTGCCGGGGTGGTGCATGGCGACTTGTCCGAGTTCAACATCCTGCTCGCAGCCGACGGCCCCGTCGTGATCGACCTGCCGCAGGCCGTTGACGCTGCAGGCAACAACCACGCCCAACGCATGCTGCTGCGCGACGTGAACAACCTCAAGAATTTCTTCGGTCAGTTCGCGCCCGAATTGTTGAGGACACGTTACGGCGAAGAGATCTGGAGCCTCTACCATAGCGGCGTGCTGTCGGTTGAATCGGTACTGACGGGCCGCTTTGAACGCTCTAAACAATCTGTGGATGTAGGCTCTGTGCTGCGTGAGGTGGACGATGCCCGGGCTGAAGAGGCGGCGCGGCTGGTGCGAATGGGTGCGCGGTAGTCAGCGCACCCGAAAAAAGCCTGTCTCCTAGCCGTGACTTCCATTGTCTGGCTGCACAGGATCGGCCCCCAGCAACGCGGCCAGGTTCAACTCTCTGATGAGCCCCGCTACCGCCTCGCCCAGGTAGGTAGATGGCAGGCGGCGTGATCGCGCCATATAGGTGATGTTGCGCGAGCCCATGCCCGAAATGCGCGCGCTGGTGAACTCATTGCTGGCTTGAGCCAGCTTGGCCTCGCCGTGACCCACGACGCTGTACCCAATACCCAGGCGGATCAGGTCAAACACGGCCAACATGGTGTCGGCTTCCACCACGACATTCAGGGGGGTATTGGTTCGGCGTCGGGTCAACTCCAAATTGGCGCGAATCGAGTTCGACAGGGAAGGAAGAATCAATGGAAAGTGAGCGAGTTCTTCGAAGGGGATGCTCGAAGGGAGCTCTTGCCCACCCGAACGCAGACCTATGAGTACATAGTGCTCCTCGGTCAGAGGTTCCACCAGAAGCTCGTCGAGTTCTTCCAGGTTGAAAAGCACGGCCACTTCCACATGGCCCAGATTCAGCGCAGTCACCAGGTTAGGTGTCTTGTTCTCGATGATGGAGATGGTGGCGTTGGGGAATCGGGCACGAAACGCGGTCACCAGCGGAGGGGTTAGAACCCTGGCCAGGCGAGGAACCAGCCCGACGGAAATCTTGCCCGTGAGATCGGAACTGGCACTTCTAAGCGCTTCCCGTCCATTCGCGATGGCATCCAGGATGGCTTGAGCGTGCGGGAGAAACGCTTCCCCGGTGGGGGTCAAGGCCACTCCACGACCGGTGCGCAGAAACAGCTTGGTGTTGAGATCCTCTTCGAGAAGGCGCATCTGCCGACTCAAGGAGGGCTGAGAGATGTCAAGTGCCCTCTCAGCCTTGCTGAAACCTCCAAGCTGCGCAATGCAAACAAAATGTTTCAGTTGGCTGAAGTCCATATCTCGAACTATAGAGGGATCGAATATCCGATAGTTGATCACGACTATGGATTGATCTGAATTCCATTTATAAACTTCAGCGCCAAATAGGAGACGACAATGAATTGGGCAGATGTCGCCGGCAACACGATCCGGTATGAGTTCCGGCCAGGGTCCGGCACTCCGGCGGCCGGCGAACCGGCGGCCGGCGAACCGGTGGCCGGCGAACCGGTGGCCGGCGCTCCGGTGGCCGGCGCTCCGGTGGTGTTCATCCACGAGATGGGCGGTAGTCTCAATAGTTGGGATCGGTTGCTCAGCCGCCCTGAAATCACCAGGCCTGTGCTTCGCTATGACACACGCGGATGTGGCATGTCGGAGAAGCTGCGCGAT
>JAECRA010000045.1 GCA_015999985.1 Comamonadaceae bacterium | reverse complement strand
CATTGCTGGCGTCAGGACCTAAACCTGGTGCGTCTACCAATTTCGCCACCCGCGCAATATGTCTCAAACGATGCGGGCGGCCTGCTCATGCATGACCGCCCTGCTTTATGTAAATTGGCGAATCGAATATTTTAACCTGCATTGAGACCGATCCATCATCAAACGCTGGATCGGTGCCCGAAAACGGTAAATTCTCAGTGGAATCCCAGCTTTCCAATCAGCGCATTGAAGGCCACGGTTCCCAAGCCCCGGCAGCTACCATGCGGGCCCCAGCACTCTGCAAACTGCGTGTATCCGCCGGCTTGAGCTTGCAGTTGCCGTTCATCTGCAAATGCGCCCCAATCCTCCGTCACGCGCGCAGGCATCACAGCACCGATCGCCCATATGACGGCCCCATGCTGCGCCAAAAGCCTGCCAGGCTCGCCTGGCATGTCCAGGGCCACTTTGACGCGCTCTGACGCTACATCACGATTCAGATCCTTGATTTGATCTGCCGCTGAGCTTGGCGTTTCCTGAGTCAATGTAATGTCCGCAGGGGCAATGACAGTTCTAGTATCACTGCTCGCTCTGCTTTGATCCACCAAAGGTGTGCTGGGAATGAGGCTCCAGAGTCCGAAAACATTGCCTGCGTACATACTCGAGTACCCAGCGTACCCGTCCAAGTTGAGAACATCGTGAGAGCGGGAATCCACAATATCTTGGGTTTCCAGGCGCCCAGTCACTAGACGGTTGTTTTGTGCAGGTGCCAGGCTGTCGACAAATCCACCGACCAGACGGGTGGTGCCATCGACATGGATGTCAAACCCGCCGCGCCCAGCCAGAATGCCGCTTCGGAGGGTCACTGCATCGTATTTCGACTCTCCGGTGCCTCGTGCACCACTGAAGCCAGCAAATACCATGCCGCCACCAGACCAATAGGCGGGGTCTACCGAAGTCTTACCGGTCGACGTTGTCGCACTGTCTTGCAGGCTTTCAATGAGCAATTGCGTACCAGCAGAAATGGCGATGGAATCCGCTTGCAGTACGGCGCCCTGCAAATGGACATGTTGGGGGCCCCGCACACGGAGACTTTCCAGCGCGCGAATTTGAGTGGAGCGGGGACGGCTCTCACTCTCAAGGGTGCTTCGCGCGGAGAAACTGTAGAAAGCATCACCGCCCCAGGAAGCGCCCATAGTGGAACCTGCGCCCGCAGCATGCGCGGACTCTGTCTCCTCTAGATGCTCACGCGCACGGGCGGCGCCCAGCTCAACTTGTGATGCGCTCATGCTCACCTGCCGGCCTTGAACGAGAGCGCCGGCGGTGCGCAAGACGCCAGATTGTTCGTCGGCAATGAGCCGGACCTCACCACCGCCGTTTATTTCGACCGTCTGAAGGGCATCGCTGAGTTTTTGCCTGGTGAAGGAAAGATCACTCCACTGCAGGCCCGCACGAACACCGCCGAAGACTCCCCCCCACGTCCCGATGGCACGTGGCGTCATATTTCCATCTCTATCTTGCCTGGGGTAGAGCATCCCTCTCGCAAAATTGGCGCCCCGCACCGCAGCCAGGGTGTGCAGCGCAGCGACGCGTTTACTGCGCGTGTAGAAGGCTAGACTTGCATTGGTATAGGCTGTATGGGTCAACCCCAAAAAGCCAAAGGCACCAAAACTGAGTGAGCCGCCCGTCGCAGTTTCCGCGCGGTGCTCAGCCTTGCGATGGAACTCCTCCATCTCCGATAGATGGATGTCCTTGGCACGCACGGTAATGTCCTCTGCTGCCAATAGGTCACTGGCAGCTTGTGTGTAGGTTCCGGCGGCTTCTATTTGCACCCCGCCCTTCAACGAGCCCAGAGTCGAGCGCTCCGTTGCACCCGTGTCGGTATGAATGTCCTTGTTCTTGTCGTTCCAACCAAGCGCCATATTTCCGACTGACCAAAATACCCCGCGGGTGGCCTCCCGATGACCGGTGCTTTCGTTAGTGGCGCTTTGCATGGCGGCGATGCGTACATTTCTGCCTGCGATGACCTTCAGCTCTTCTGAACTACTGACACTGGAGCCACCAATCTCCGCGTCGCGGCCGGCATCGAGGGAAATGACATTGCCCTCGATTTGAGAGCCCTGAATGGCATTTCCAGAGGAGCGCCGGCTGGAGGTAACTTCATTGCTGGAGAACCACCAACTACCCGGCGCATCATGGGTTGCCTGATGGCGAGACGCGGTGACCACACCCTTGACACTCAGGTCCTGCCCTGCGGAAAAAGTTGCTTGACCGTGCTCTGCACGAACCTGGCTGCCACGGACACTGATGTCTTTATCAGCGGCGAGGGTGACGCTCTTCTCGGCACTCAGGACGCTTTCTCTCGCACTGTGGCGGAAGGCTTGCGCGTTGAGGGTGGTGGTGTCCAGGTCAGTTTGCACAGAAAGTGTTTGGTGAATGTCTGCGGCCTCGATGCTGATGTTGCGAGCGCGCAGATGCAGGTCTGTCTTGCTGACCATCTGACTACCTGTGAAAGTCAGATTCCGGGCCGCACTCAAGCTGGCCACGCCAAATGCAGACAGTTGGGTGCCGAGTGCCCTACTCTCACTTTGACGCCAAAGGAAAGAACGCTCTTGCTCAGCCAAGCCTAGGTTTACCTGCGTGGTGCGATTTTCGTAAGCAGCGGCGATGTGTATGTCACGCCCCACACGCGCCTGGATGAAACCATCGGCCTGGACCAAAGCCCCTTGCATGAGCAGATCTTGACCGGCCAGCAATTCGACGTTCTGTGTGGACAACTGGCTGGTTCGCTGCGACAGAAAACCCTCCACATGCGCTGAGCCGTCGCTTTTCGTGGTATTTCTGAACGCGGAAGTTAGTTCGATATTGCGGCCAGCTTCCAGCACGATACGTGAGTCTGCGCCTTCATTGCCCACGCCGTGAATTTGACCGCCCGTGACCATGATGTCTTGCGTGGCACGCAGATAAGTCTGCTGTGCGGCGATCGATCCCTGATGCGTGATGTCGGCGGCGTCGACCGTGACACTGCCGCGCAAGGCATGAGTTCCGTGCGCTAGCATCGCGCCGGTATTGCGAACCGTCTGTCCATCCGCCAGGATATGGATGTCGCTGCCTGCCAGCAAGCTACCGCGCGTCTCGGCGGTAAAGCGCTCGTGTGAAAGTTCTGCGCGAGAAGACCATCCACGCTCTGTCACGTCCCTCAAATAGGAGTGTGAATCGTTGCGTGCCGCGGCCCTTTGCGCAGAGGGACGCGACATGTCAGGAGACTCAACCAAGGCCCTGATATCCAGAGGAAAGGATTGCTCGGAATCCAGGGACGCATACAGCATGGGTTCGCTCGCGTGAACCTTCTGCCCCTGGCGCAGCGGCGCCTCAGGCCATGCGCGCTGGATGTGCCCTTCGGCCACTACCGTTCGGCGCCCCAAAGTAGCCTGATTGTCAAAGGCTCCGGTAGACAGAAATTGCCCCCCCGCTGCAAGCACGCTGTCGCGATTGACTCCGCCGCCTACGCTGATGGCGCCACGAGCGATGACCTGACCAGGTTGGCTGGCGATGACTCGATCTTCGGTTGTCTGCCGCTGATCGATGGTGCGCGAAACATACTTTGAAGCGCGGCGCTGTTCCAGGTCAGCGTTAAATACATCCAGCTTTAGTTGGAGTTCGGCGAGTGAACGCGCTCGGCGCTCATCAACAGCATCGGCATAAATCTGGACAGCGTCCGACGGCTTGCCGCATGGACCGTCCGCGCATTGCGTACTGTTGGGCAGAGAAACGCCCGCGCCTGGCAGGGGAGCCAAAGCGGCGAGGTCACTGAAGTCTGGGGGCTTGACCCCAAAGCGCGCCCAGATGGGGTCGGAATCCTTGTACCGGGCCTCAGGCGTTTTCGTGAGCGAGAAGTAGGAACCCGGCAGCCACACCGATTCGAAGACCTCGCGACCGAACTGCTCAAACGGAAAACGTTCGCTCGGAAGCACCAGGTTTTGCTGGCGATCAAAGCGCACATCACTCGCCCTGTGCATATCCCCGGGAGCCAACTCATCCGCATACATCACTTCATTAGCCGCTGTGATGGAGGACACCCTCGCTGTGCGAAGGCCCGCATTTTCATTGCTAATGCGCCCATTGACCGTGAGACTAGCCTCTGAATGAACACGTCCGCCGACGTTGCGTAGTGATCCATCGATGGTGAGATGGCCGACGCTGAGGATCAGTGCATTGGTGTCATTGCTCACGTCGCCGATCAGGTGTACACCCTTGCCAGCATGTTCGGGCTCTGCACGCAATGATCCAATGTCAGGGTTCGCCACCCCCCCCACAATGGTGCCGGTGTTTTCAATGGTCTGTGCCTTTACCGCCAAGCTCTCACCGGCGGCCAGAGCGCCCCTGTTGCGCACCGCTTTTCCGGCAGAGATGTTGACGTCTGCGGGAGACACGACTTCGCCTTTCACCTCAATGTCGCCACCCACCGACGCCAGGTGCATGCCCTGCTGGGCGAAGACATCTTTGATGTGAAGGCTGCCGTCACTTTGCAGATGGAGTGTGCCTTCCTGTGCCACCAGGCGCCCGCCGCTGTTGACGCCCATGCCCTGCTCTGTCGCCACAAGGTGGATCTGCCCGGCATACATGCCCCCCAACGCTCCAATGTCTACCGCGAATTTTGGAGCTTCGCCCTGGCCCTGCACGGCCTGTCGGACCTCTGGAGGGGCGCCTTCGTTATAGGTGACAAAGTTCGCACCCGCGATGGCATGGATGTACTGGCTTTGAACACCGCCCTCTAAAACGATGCCGCGAGCCAAGAGATCGAGTTGATGCAGATCTTGCGCATTCAGCCCGCCGCTGCCCACGCTGAGGACACCGCGTTCAATGCGAAACCCTTGAAACCCACCCGTCTCGTTCCATTCAGGCAAGCCAGTCGCCAGCGTCGCTCGCCCCGCATTTAGAAAGCCGCAGCCGTCGCAATGAATTCCGTTCGGGTTGGCCACAACAATGTCTGCACGGGGTCCAGCCACTTCCAAAGCGCCACGCATGACGCTGGGCGAAGCAGAAGTGACCTCATTCACGATGAGACGCGCGGAAATGGTCCCAAGTTGCGGATTGCCGGCTACGGTGCCACCCAGCACCGTGGAGGAAGGCTGCGCACTGTTATTCAGTATCAACCCGCGGGGTGGAACATTGAAATGCTGGTATTGGTTGTGACTGACCCCAAATTCGTTGGGAACCGCGATGTGCACGAGCCCCACCCCGTTGCGCGCGACGTCTGAAATCGGGTGGGCACCTTGAACAGCCTGCGGTGAAGCCATCGTCTGAGACGATACCGGAAATTGAGCTATAGCCGCCAGGATAGCCAGCGCCAATCTATGCTTTTGCATGGTGCAAACCCACCCAAAAATAATTCTTACGGGTTAATAATGATGCCTATTCTCATTTAGATTATATTCAAAGCACTAACTTAAGTACTCAACCATAGGTTTGTATCATTTTGGGGAAGGCAAAATACAGGCCTGCCTCCCCGAACGCCGAGAGCCGCTCACATGCCGAGCGTCGGCGTTTCACGCAGGCTTGAAACAAGAAGACCTGGAGACGGTTCACCGACTTGCCCCAAGATGCGATGCACTGGCCGCGGCTCGGGCGGCGAACAATGGGCAGAAGAAAACTACGGCCTAGACCGCGCGAGGGCGGTTATTTGCTGGGCCGGCCATGCGGGCCGTGAGTTGTTTAGAAAGGCGCCTTGGTCCAAAAGAGCCTTGCGCGCAGCCGCTTTTCCGGCCATCAGCCCTTGCGCTGCTGCTCTCGCTCTCGCGCTCGGCGCACCTGACGAGATTCACCGGCACGCCGAAGTTTTTGCTGCTCAGCAGCGCGCCTGGCGCGCCACCCCTGGCCCAGTCGTCGAGCCAGCCAGGCGCTTCCCAGACCGGTTACGACTGCAACCAGCAGCCCCACGGTAGAGACATCTATCCCCATCATTGCACGCGCTCCACTCCGGTCGGTTTGAAACCGAGGTCTGCTGCTTTGCCTTTGCGAGCGCGGGCAGCACGCGCATTGTTGAGGCTGCGGATCTCCAGCGTTTCCTCACGCGGCTTCCCGCCCCGGCCAATGCCCTTGATGCGAACACTGCGGGTGTAGGCTACTGCACCAGCCAGGGCATCTTTGGGCTCGAGGTCGATCAGGGTCAGACCTCGCCCACCTTTTTCCATGACTTTCAGTTCGGTGATTTCGAACGTGAGGATCCGGCCTCCAGTAGACGCACAAGCGATGTGGGTGGCAGGTGCCAAAGAGGTTCCATTGGGTAGCGAGGCCAGCGAAGGACGGCAAATTTGCTCGCCCTCCCCTAGCGTGACAAATGATTTGCCACCGCGCTGGCGCGACAGCATATGCTCGACCCGCGCCAGGAATCCGTAGCCGCCAGACCCCGACAGCATTAGCACCGCACCATCGGGGCCGGCGAAGTAGTGGGCTGGCTGCGTGCCTGCGTCCAGGTCGATCAAGGTGGTAATAGGTTGGCCGTCGCCACGAGCCCCCGGCAAGTTGGCCACGGCGACCGTGTAGACACGGCCATTGGTGCCAAACACCAGCATGGAGTCAGTGGTGCGGCACTCAAAGGTGCCGTACAGTCCGTCACCCGCCTTAAAGGCAAACGCTGTGGCGTCATGTCCGTGCCCCGTACGCGCACGGACCCAGCCTTTTTCGCTGATGACCACCGTGACGGGCTCATCAATGACCTTGACTTCAACGACCGCTTTTTTCTCCGCCTGAATCAGCGTGCGACGGGCATCGCCAAATTGTTTGGCATCTGCTTCGATTTCCTTGATCATCAATCGCTTGAGGCTGGCCGGATTGCCCAGGATATCTTCCAGACGCCCCTGGTCTTCGCGCAGTTGCTTGAGCTCTTGCTCAATCTTGATAGCCTCCAGGCGGGCCAATTGCCGCAGCCGGATATCCAGAATGTCTTCGGCTTGACGCTCCGTCAGTGCAAAGCGCGCAATCAAAGCTGCTTTGGGCTCTTCGCTCTGGCGAATGATCGCAATCACCTCGTCGATGTTCAGCAGCACCAGCTGCCGACCTTCGAGGATGTGAATACGGTCCAGCACCTTCTGCAGCCTGTGCTGGCTGCGACGGATGATGGTTTGCTGGCGGAAGGTTACCCATTCCTGCAGCATCTGGCGCAAGGATTTCTGTACGGGCCTTCCGTCTATGCCGACGCTCGTGAGATTGATGGAAGACGAGGTTTCCAAACTGGTGTGGGCCAGCAAGATGTTCGCCAGCTCGTCCTGGCCGATTCGGCTGGTGCGAGGCTCAAACACCAGACGCACCGCTGCGTCTTTGCTGGATTCATCACGCACTGTGTCCAGCACCGCCAGCAGCGTAGCCTTCGCCCCGGTCTGATCAGCCGTCAGCGCCTTCTTTCCGGCCTTGATCTTGGGATTGGTCAGCTCCTCGATCTCTTCTAGAACGCGCTGATTGCTCACACCAGTCGGCAGTTCAGTGACCACCATCTGCCACTGACCGCGCGCGAGGTCTTCAATTTTCCAGCGCGCCCGCACTTTGAGACTACCGCGCCCGGTGCGATAGGCATCTGCAATGTCTACGGACGAACTGATGATTTGCCCACCGCCCGGATAGTCAGGACCGGGAATCAGTGCGAGTAGCTCCTCGTCAGTGAGTTGTGGAGATTTGATGAGCGCCACACAGGCTTCTGCCACCTCGCGCAGGTTATGGCTGGGAATTTCTGTGGCCAGACCTACGGCAATACCGCTGGCGCCATTGAGCAGGGCGAAAGGCAATCGCGCCGGCAACTGACGCGGCTCATCGTGCGAGCCATCGTAGTTGGGGGTGAAATCAACCGTGCCTTCGTCCAGCTCGTCGAGCAGGAGGCTGGTGATTTTGGCCAGACGTGCTTCCGTGTAGCGCATGGCCGCAGCGCCATCACCGTCGCGGCTACCAAAGTTTCCCTGTCCGTCAATCAAGGGATAGCGTTGGCTGAAATCCTGCGCCATGCGGACAAGAGCATCGTATGCAGCCGTGTCCCCGTGCGGATGGTATTTACCAAGCACATCCCCAACCACTCGGGCACTTTTGACTGGTTTGGCTCCGGTGTTTCCGGTATAGCCAAGACCCATGCGTTCCATCGAATACAGGATCCGCCGCTGCACAGGCTTTTGCCCGTCGCACACGTCAGGAAGCGCACGGCCCTTGACGACCGAAAGCGCATATTCAAGGTAGGCACGCTGAGCATAGGTGGCCAAAGCCAGATCGTCAGGCGAATGACTACCCTCCCCGGCCAGGTCCAGGACCGTTTGATCGTTCATGGGAAAAAAGAAAAAGAAAGGACTTATTGGCGAGCGTCAGTCAAAGCGAAGCTCGCTTCGGCCACTTGGCTCGGTTCATTGGTAGGTACCTGCGGCGCATAAGCCACCGGTGCCCAGCGGTTGGATGGCGTGGATTCAGAAGGCCTTGGCGCCGGAATGGCATCAATAGGGCCGCCACCGCTCGTGCTGTTCGGCATGCCCCCCAACTCAACCCGCACTCGGCCTCGCGGAGAATTGCTGATCCGCCCCGAGAGCTTTCCGGCCACATTGGCAAGAGGCTGCGCGAGCGAGGCGTTCGGCTTGAAGAATTCGTATAAACCCATGACTGTTTTCACGTAGCCTTGCGTTTCCTTGTAATTGGGGATTTTGTTGCCGGCGCGCTGCACAGCCCCCTCTCCGGCGTTGTAGGCCGCCACGGCCAGTGAAAGCTCGCCCTTGAAGAGCTTGATCAAATAGGCCAGGTAGCGCGCACCGGCCTGGATGTTGGTCTGAGGGTCGACCAGCTTCTGTTCGACGGTCAACAAAGGCAGGGACTTGCCTTTCTTGTCCCGTCGCGCCTGCCTGTCAGCCATCACGCCATACTGACCCGCTGTGGCCGGCATCAGTTGCATCAGCCCCACAGCCCCCTTGGGTGAAACAGCGACCGGGTCAAAACCAGATTCAGCAGCGATCACTGCCTTGATGAGTTCATAGTCAATTGCATGCGCTTGTGCAGCCGCCTGCATGTGCTTCTGCACCGCCTTGTAACCCTTGGAGGAATCGAGATCGGCAAAACGCTTGGGCATCACAAAGGCTGGCTGGCCATTGGTGCCCGTGGGCCTGACCCCGGGGCGCGCAACCCCGTCACCGGAAGTCAATGCGCCGTCACTGGCCGCCTCGTCTCTAATGCCCGCGTCCCGCCCCCTGAAGAAGAGTTCGTAACGATCATCCACCTGTTCGGACGCGAAATGAGTCATTCCCCGATCATCTACATAGGCCCAGAGCTCAGCGCGCGCACCCACATGCCAGGCCGATAGCAACGTGGCCACCAGCAAGGGCAATACGCGAGCAAGCGACTTTGGTCTAAGCAGCGCCTCAATCATGAATAGGGCCTCATATGTCGATTTCCACGGTATCTCCGTGAAGTTCCATGAGTTCACGGCGGGCGGCAGCTTCGCCCTTGCCCATGAGCTTGGTCATTTCTGCGGCTGTCTGGCCGAAGTCAAAGCGGCCTAATTGCACCGGCAGGAGACGGCGGGTGTCTGGGTTGAGAGTGGTTTCCCACAATTGCTCCGCGTTCATCTCTCCCAGCCCTTTGAAGCGGCTGATGGTCCATTTTCCCTCAGACACACCATCTTTGCGCAACTTATCCAAAATAGCTGTCAGCTCACCCTCATCCAACGCATACATTTTGGAAGCAGGTTTTTTGCCGCGCGCGGGCGCATCCACCCTGAACAAGGGAGGCCGCGCGACGTACACGTGGCCCGTATCGATCAGTTTAGGGAAGTGGCGGAAAAACAAGGTAAGCAGGAGTACCTGAATGTGCGAGCCATCGACATCCGCGTCTGACAGGATGCAGACTTTCCCGTAACGCAGTCCCGAGAGATCGGGCGAGTCAGTCGGCCCGTGAGGATCAACCCCGATAGCAACGGAAATGTCGTGAATCTCGGTATTGGCAAAAAGCCGATCCCGCTCCACTTCCCAAGTGTTGAGAACTTTGCCTCGCAAAGGCAAGATGGCTTGCGTTTCCTTGTCACGCCCCATCTTGGCACTGCCGCCCGCGGAGTCACCCTCAACCAGAAAGACCTCATTGAGAGTGATGTCGCGACTTTCGCAATCGGTCAGTTTACCGGGCAACACCGCCACGCCGGAGCCTTTGCGCTTTTCGACCTTCTGCCCTGCACGCTGACGGGTTTGCGCCGCCTTGATGGCCAATTCGGCCAGGCGTTTGCCGTGCTCCACGTGCTGATTCAGCCATAGTTCCAGCGCGGGACGCACATAGCCAGAGACGAGGCGAACTGCGTCGCGCGAATTGAGCCGCTCTTTGATCTGCCCCTGGAACTGAGGGTCCAGCACCTTGGCAGAAAGCACATAGCTTGCACGCGCGAACACATCTTCAGGCATCAGTTTGACACCTTTGGGCAACAGGCTGTGCAGTTCGACAAAGCTCTTGACTGCGTTGAACAGGCCATCTCGCAACCCGCTGTCATGCGTGCCGCCTGCGCTGGTGGGGATCAGGTTAACGTAGCTTTCACGCACTGGATGCCCCTCTTCAGTGAAGGCGACACACCACTGCGCGCCCTCACCCTCTGCGAAGCTCTCGGCGTCCTTGCCCGCATAGCCCTCACCCTCAAACAAGGGAATGACAGCATCCGCGACCAGGGTTTGCTCCAGATAGTCGCGCAGGCCGCCCTTGTATTGCCAAGTTTGAGTGTCCTTCTTTTTTTCGTCATACAAAGCGACGCTCACTCCGGGCATCAGCACCGCCTTGCTACGCAGCAGGTGCGTCAACTCCGCCATGGGAAGCACAGGAGATTCGAAATACTTGGGGTCCGGCCAAACACGCACCGTGGTGCCCTGGCGGCGATCGCCTTCAGCCTGCTTGCGAAGCTGAAGAGGCTCGACGACATCACCGGCCTCGAACACCATCCTGGCGACCATGCCCTC
Source organism: Comamonadaceae bacterium (assembly GCA_015999985.1). GTDB lineage: Bacteria > Pseudomonadota > Gammaproteobacteria > Burkholderiales > Burkholderiaceae_C > Ottowia. The sequence goes on along the minus strand of JAECRA010000045.1, from coordinate 24,303 downwards.
ACGATGGCTGCTGACCTCCATGCGTTTGGCCAGGGCGTTGGTCACACTGACCCCCACACCGTGAAGGCCGCCAGAAAAGCTGTAGGCGCCGCCCTGCCCCTTGTCGAACTTCCCACCTGCATGCAGCCGGGTGAATACCAGTTCAAGAACGGGGGCCTTCTCTTCAGGGTGCATTCCGAAGGGGATGCCTCGCCCGTCATCTTCCACGCTGACCGAGCCATCGGCGTTGAGAGATACCTTGATTTTTTTGCCAAATCCGGCCAACGCCTCATCCGCCGCGTTATCCAGTACTTCCTGGATCACGTGCAGAGGGTTGTCAGTACGCGTGTACATGCCGGGGCGCTGCTTGACGGGCTCCAGCCCTTTGAGCACGCGGATGGAGCCTTCCGAGTAACCGGATGCTGGTGTGGAATTCGTAGCCATAACCGCGCATTTTAGCCCGGCAAGTCCTGGTAGACTGGATAAATTCACAGTCAAGCCCGATCCTCGCATGCAGGATTGAGGAAAATTACCCTCCGGCTATATTCAAGTGAGCTCCATGCACACCACCTCCAGCTACCCCGCTACCGCTCCGTCGCCCTGGATATTGCGCTGGACCCCGCTCGTGCCCGCTGGCGCGCCAGTCCTCGACGTCGCCTGCGGACGCGGTCGCCACATGAAGTGGTTTGCAGAGCATGGGCACGCGGTCACTGGCGTCGACCGCGATCCCGCCTCCATAGCAGCTGTGAGCCATCTGGGTGAGGCCGTTCTGGCAGATATAGAGAACGGTCCCTGGCCACTGGCAGGCCGGCAATTCGGCGCTGTCATCGTCACCAACTATCTGTGGCGGCCGCTGTTGCCCACACTGCTCGATGGTGTGGCAGAAGGCGGGGTACTCGTTTATGAAACGTTCTCTGCGGGTAATGAATCCGTCGGCAAGCCTTCACGGCCAGACTTCCTGCTCCAACCCGGTGAACTACTGCAGGTATGCGCAGGCCCCCAATGGAGAATCGTCGCATTTGAAGATGGTTTTCTGGCCGATCCCCCGCGTTTTGTTCAACGCATTGCGACCGTCAAACAGCCGACCGCGACTGCGAGAGAAAATAGAGCCGCGGAACAATATCCACTGTAGGCCGTCAAACGACGGGCTAGCGCACTAAAATGCTCGCTTCACCGCGAAAGACAAGCACTTTCATGACACCTATCACTGGCAGCATCGTCGCACTCGTGACGCCGATGCACGAAGACGGCAGCGTGGATTACCCCACGTTGCGCAAACTGATTGATTGGCACATTGCCGAAGGCACTGATTGCATCGGCGTGGTCGGCACGACGGGCGAATCGCCCACGGTCAGCGTAGACGAGCATCAGGAAATCATCCGCATTTCGGTCGAGCAAGCCGCCGGGCGCGTACCCATCATGGCGGGCTGTGGAGCCAACTCAACGGCTGAAGCCATTGAGCTCGCGCGTTTTGCCAAGAAAGTGGGCGCAGACTGCCAGTTGCAGGTAGTGCCCTACTACAACAAGCCCACGCAAGAGGGCCAGTACCGTCATTTCAAGGCTATCGCAGAAGCGGTGGGTGATTTGCCCATGGTGCTGTACAACGTCCCCGGACGCACCGTCGGCGATATGCTGCACGACACGGTCTTGCGCCTGGCGCAAGTCCCCGGCATTGTGGGCATCAAGGAAGCCACCGGCAATATTGAGCGCGCCCAATGGCTGATTCGCGACGTGCCCAAGGGCTTTGCCGTTTACTCCGGTGACGACCCGACTGCCGTCGCACTGATGCTCTGCGGAGGTCAGGGCAATATCAGTGTCACAGCCAACATTGCGCCCAAATTGATGCATGACTTGTGCGTGGCTGCCGTCGCCGGAAATGCGCGTGCTGCCATGGACATCCAGCTAAAACTACTGCCGGTCCACAAGCAGCTTTTCGTGGAAGCCAACCCCATCCCTGTGAAATGGGCTATGGCTCGCATGGGTCTGTGTGGCGGCACACTCCGGCTGCCGATGACCCCTTTGACACAGTCCTTTGAGGCTGTTGTCGAAAAAGCACTGCGGGCAAGCGGCCTGTTGAATTGAATTCAGCGCCATGGCGCCTACCAGCCTGAGCGCTTGTTCCGTACTAAAGGAAACCAACACGTGAAGCCTTCCCTTCTTACCCGCACCCTTCCATTTGCCCTGCTCCTAGGCTTGGGCGGGTGCTCGATTCTCGAAACCGATAAGATCGACTACAAGAGTTCCGGCCGGGGTGTTTCACTGGAAGTACCCCCTGATCTGACACAACTGCCTGGCCAGTCGCGTTATGTCGTACCGGGGTCCGCCGTGTCGGCCACCAGCTACCAAGCCACGCAGGCGGTCGCCGCCACAAGCGGCACGCCTACCGCAGCGACCACGCTGGCAGACGTGCATTTCGAGCGGGCCGGAAATGAACGCTGGCTGCGAGTGGACCGCCCTGCGGACAAGCTCTGGAATCCTGTGCGTGAGTTCTGGCTGGAAAGCGGCTTCCTGCTCGCGGTGGATCAGCAGAACATCGGGATCATGGAAACCGATTGGGCCGAAAACCGCGCCAAAATTCCGCAGGATTTCATTCGTGCCACGATTGGCAAGATGCTGGATTCGGTGTACTCCACCGGAGAACGCGATAAATTCCGTACGCGACTGGAGCGCAACGCGCAGGGCGGAACAGACATTTTCATCAGCCATCGCGGCATGGAAGAGACCTTTACCAACGCACAGCGTGACAACACCATCTGGCAGCCGCGCGCGAGCGACCCAGGGCTGGAAGCGGAGTTCCTGCGCCGCCTTATGGTAAGGCTTGGTGTTTCCCAGGAACAGTCAAAAGCCATCTTGGCCAGCAGTGCTGCTCAAGCGCCAGCAGTACCCAATGCGCGAGTTACCAGCGTGAACAACACCCCAGTGGTCCAAGTCAACGAAGACTTCGACCGCGCATGGCGTCGTGTTGGGCTGGCGCTGGACCGCACGGGCTTTACGGTCGAAGATCGCGACCGCAACAAGGGTGTTTACTTTGTTCGTTACGTGGACCCCACGCTCGAGAAAAAAGAGCCAGGCTTTTTCGGCAGGTTGATCGGACGTGGTACACCTCCTGTTCCAACATCCAGATATCAGATTGCTGTAAAGAGCGAAAACCAGGTCGCTACAGTGTCCGTTCTGGACACCAACGGTGGCCCGGTGCCACAAGCTGCGGCCCAGCGCATTGTTCAGGTCATTGCTGACGAGCTTAAGTAAGGATTGCGCCCATGCTGCGCTTTTGCAGCCTGGCCAGCGGTAGCTCAGGTAACGCCACACTGATCGAAGCGTGGGACGGCACCACCAGCACCAGAGTGCTGGTGGACTGTGGGCTAGGCGTTCGCCAGCTAGAAGCTCGCCTGCAACGCCATGGCATTACCTCTTCACAGCTTGACGCCATATTTGTCACGCATGAACACAGTGACCATATAGGCTGCGCTGTGACGTTGTCGCAGCGTCATCAAATCCAGCTGCTAATGAGCGCCGGCACTTGGCGGTCGCTAGATAACCCTTCAGAAGGCATACCGTTGAGGCTGGTTCGCGATGGCGAACTGGTCGCTGTGGGAGACGTGCAATTGCGCCCGTTCACCGTGCCCCATGATGCGCAGGAACCTCTACAACTGAGTTGCACCGATGGCGCACGCTCCTTGGGGCTGCTCACCGACCTTGGGCACATTACACCTTATGTCCTGAGCAACCTGCAAGGCAGCAACGCCCTTTTGCTCGAATGCAATCATGATTTGGATCTTCTGGCGAAGTCCAGTTACCCGGCTTTTCTCAAGCGGCGTGTGGGTGGCTCGCACGGCCATCTCAACAACGGTCAGTCTGCCCAGGCACTACAGGCTCTGCTGCACGAGAATCTTCACACAGTGATTGCCGGGCACTTGAGCGAACGAAACAACCACCCAAGCCTGGCACAAGCTGCGCTTTCCGGTATTTTGGGCTGCCCGCCAGCTGATGTGCCTTTCTGCACGCCCATGGGAAGCGATTGGCACAGCGTTTGAATAGCTTTGGCGCGCACGGCTTGAGACACTTCCCCAACCCCCTGAACAAGACTTAGCCCTTGTGTTTTGGTCTCCAAGCACGAACGCTCCGCTTGCCGGCTAGACACCATAAAAAAAGCCACCTGGAAGGTGGCTTTTTTGCCGGAGCGAACGCTCCGGTTTAAATTCGCTTGCTTACTTGCTAGCAGCGGCAGCAGCAGCGGAAGCAGCGTCAGCAGCAGCGGTGCTGGCAGCAGCAGCAGCAGCATCAACAGCAGCGCCTGCGGACGATGCAGCGCCAGCCACAGCAGCGCTAGCAGCGTCAGCTGCGGAAGTAGCGGCGGCACCAGCAGAGGAAGCTGCGTCAGCGGCTGCAGAAGCTGCGGCTTCAGCAGCAGGGGCAGCAGGAGCTTCCATAGGTGCAGGAGCTGGAGCTGGCTCTTCTTTTTTGCCACAAGCAGTCAGAGCAGCAGCAGCCATCAGAGCGGCCAAAACAAGCGATTTATTCATTTCAATGGTCCTTTTGAGAGTAATATTTTCCGGAATGCGCCAGGGCGACTCGATATAAAACTTCGACCTGACCGAGAGAAAGTCTTATTCTCTTTCCGCTCAGATTTCGATTATAGCCCGCACCTTCGCAATTGTGATAAACCCTGATGCGCTGATACGACGTTCAATCGTTTCAAATTGAGAACTATTCGATGGTTTCTTTTTGTTGATGGGTGGCGACTTTTTCTCGAAGCGCCCTCCCCGAAGCAAAAAGCATGCATTCCGACACAGCATATCAGATGAAACTCCTCATGCGAGGTGCAACCATCCTGACTCTTTCCATTGGTTGACCAGTTCAATGGCATCAACGCTCAGACGAGCCACGTCAGCCTTTGCAAGTGTTCGGTTGTCCGCCAGCTCACGCATCATGCGGGCATCCCGTCCACCCGCACGGTAGCTCTCCCCGTTGACGAAAACATGTTGATCGTCATACATCATGCGCGTGCGGCGATCGAGGACGAGGGCGCCGCTGCTCTCTCCGCTCGGAGGCACAGACGATGGCTCAAACCAGACATTGGTCTTGGGCTCCGTCAACGCCTCGCCTAAAGCCATCGCCAATTGGGAAGGGTCTCGCAAAGCTCTTTCTACCGCATCGCGGGCAAAGTCCAGCATGGCCACCGGCACCTCTGCGGGACGAGACACTGCCGGTTGGGACGGATCCTTATAGGGCGCATCACCCAAGAAATCAGCGGCTTCATCTGCAGTGCGCGTGAGGAGCTCCCGCGCCAATTCTCCCCGCGAAGGTTGCCTGAATCCAATGGAATACGTCATGCAATCGGCGCCGAGTGCGACGCCATCGTGCGCCCAGCGCGGTGGCAAATAAAGCATATCCCCGGGCTCGAGCACGTATTCTTCTTCCGGTTCGAAGTTGGCCAGTATCTTCAGAGGCAAACCCTCTACAAGGCTCAAATCTTTTTGACGGCCAATGCGCCAGCGTCGCCGGCCTGAAGCCTGAAAGAGAAATACGTCGTAGCTGTCGAAGTGGGGCCCTACGCCCCCCAGATCACTGGCATAGCTGATCATCAGATCGTCCAGACGAGCGTCCGGGACGAATCTGAACTGCTGCATGAAGTCGTGAACACCGGCATGATGAAGATCCACTCCCTGAACCAATAGGGTCCAGTTGGGTTGGCTTGCGGGCGGAAGCGCGCGGCGAGCCAGCGGACCCTGCCGCAATTTCCAACCCCGTTCACCTTGGCTCAGCAGGCGTGATTCAACGCCCTCCTGCCCTGCTAGCTCGAACAGCTCGCCTCGTGCCAAAAGCGGCTTGAAGTCCGAAACTGCTTGACGAATCAGAAGCGGCTTCTTTTGCCAGTGGCGTTTCATGAACTGCACAGGGGTGAGTCCGCCAAGGAGTTGCAGGGGTTGGGTAATGTCCATCATAAAAAGAAGAAAGGGCGCCTCGCGGCAGCCCGTACGTTGCAATGCGACAATTGTGCGATGGAAATTACACAGCAATGCGTTGTTTCGCTCACCTGGACATTGAAAGACAGCCTGGGCGAAGATCTGGACGTGCTCGAAGAGCCCGTAGAATTTTTGTTGGGGGGTGCGGATCTACTACCCAAAATTGAGGAAGCACTACAGGGCCACGAGCCTGGTGCCAAGCTGATTCTCAATTTGGAGCCTCAGGACGCCTTTGGCGACTTTGACGAGCAAAAGCTTTTTCTCGAACCGCGGGCGCTCTTTCCTGAGCCGCTTGAAGAGGGCATGGTTTTCGAGGGCCATGCGCTACCTGAAGGGTTGAATTCCAAACTGTCAGCTGAGACTCTCTACACAGTCTCTACCATCTACCCAGAACATATCGTCCTGGATGGTAATCATCCTCTGGCAGGCATTGGCCTGCGCTTGCACCTGAAGGTGGAAGCGGTGCGTGAAGCGAGTGAAGAAGAAATTGCAGCCGGTACCGCCGGTACCGGTTTCTTCAAGGTGCAGCCAGCTGCCCCTGGCGGAACGCTACTGCACTGACGCCAGTCGGGAATTAGCGATAGAGCTGATTGCCGTCGACGCGCACGCGTTCGCCTATGCGGACGTTGGGCGACTGCTGATAGTCAAAACTCTGTGTTCCGCCGTTATCCAGGCGCACGGTCACGCGGTACACGTCAGCACCGCGCCCAGCCGCAGAATTTCGCTCAACTGCGTTGCCGATCAATGCTCCGCCAATCGCGCCAACAACTGTAGCGGCAGTGCGACCTGAGCCACCGCCAACCTGGTTGCCCAGCACGCCGCCTGCTACACCCCCGATGGCTGCGCCTGCGACGCCACTGCTTCCACCCGCGCGAATCATTTCGACGTTAGTGACAGTGGCAAAGGATGAATAACCGGGTTGGCTATAGGGCGGCTGAGAGGCAGAAGGGTAGCCTGAATTGCCATAAGGCTGACCAGCACAGGCCGCGAGTGACGCGGCTACCGCTACGCTCAAGCACACACCGCCCAATCGTTGAAATTTGATCATTTGACTGCTCCTTGTTGAATGCTGTGAGTGACCGCTCAAGCCGGACAGGCCAAATTCGTAGGGCTTGTCCGTGCGCATCGGCCAACACGCATTAATCTATTAAACCGACGTTCCTATCACTGTTCCACCAGCGAAGGGAAGGTATGTGTGTAGGACGATTCGTACACACCTGTTACGTACCGCGCCTCTTGACGCTATCAACACCTACTACTGCTTGCCCGTGGAGCCGTAACCGCTTTCGCCTCGCTCACTCGCGGGAAAGTCGCTGACTATGTGGAATCGGGCCTGCACTACAGGAACGATAACCAACTGAGCAATTCTCTCCATGGGGTCGATGGTGAAGGCTGTTTCGCTGCGGTTCCAGGCACTAACCATCAGTTGGCCCTGGTAATCGCTGTCGATGAGCCCCACCAGATTACCCAGGACAATCCCGTGCTTATGGCCAAGCCCTGAGCGCGGAAGTATCAAAGCGGCGTAGCCGGTGTCTGCCAGGTGAATCGCCATGCCCGTCGGGACCAGTTGCCAGGCGCCCGGAGCCAATTCGAGCGGTGTCTGCAAGCAAGCACGCAAATCAAGACCGGCACTGCCAGGGGTTGCGTAGGCGGGCATCTGCGTGCGCAGGCGCTCGTCCAGAATCTTCACATCAATCTTCAAAATTTTCTCCCTACTCTGGCACCTCTGGTACCGGAAAGCGTTTTAAGCGCTCGCCAAACAATAAATCCGATCACCGCCACGGTTCCGATGGCTACCGGAAAGATGACCCCAAAGACCACCAAGGCCATGGCAGCCCACGGCCACCAGGCTCCGGCACGTTTGCCTTCCTTGGGAAGACTTGATCTTTTGAAAACCTTGTTCATCACCTCCATCAGATCTGGAGGGCCAGCGCTACGGCTCGCTGCGGCAGATGTGGCACCTGGTTCCCTGGGCTGCGCAGGGACAGCGGTTCGTGGAGAAGTGGAGCGAGCAGTCTTTCCAGGCACCGCAACAGGAGTCTGTTGCGCGTTCTCCGCTTCTTGCATGAGCTTGTCGATATAGCGCGCGAAGTCACCGTTTGGCGGCGTGTGGTCGATCAGCTGTGGGCTCATGAGCGTCCCTTGTTACGACCGCATGACTGGGTAGGCAGTGGAAATGGGCTAAGCACACTCATGTTCGCCCGTCAGGCGGACCAGCCGGAAACGCGTCGCGCAATCTCAGCCACCAGTTGTTGCGCCAATACACGCTTGCTGGCGTGCGGTAGTTCGCGAGCGCTCTCATCGTCAACCAGCAAGAGCGCGTTGTCGTCTCTGCCAAAAGTGGCAGGACCTATATTGCCTACAAGAAGCGGCACGCCTTTGCGTGCACGCTTGGCCTGCGCATTGGCCAGAAGATCCTGACTCTCGGCCGCAAATCCGACGCAGAAAAGCTCGCCCGACCGCGCACGCTGAGAATGCGCAATTTCAGACAGGATGTCCGGGTTTTCGACGAACGAAAGATGCGGCACCTCGCCGGAGCCGTCTTTCTTGATCTTTTGAGCAGCTTGTTCGGCCGGACGCCAGTCTGCCACGGCTGCGGTGGCTACGAAAATATCCGCCGATTGGGCATGTTCGAGGCTCGCACGACGCATATCTTCGGCTGATGTCACATCAACCCGCAGGACACCTCGCGGCGTGGGCAAGTGGACCGGACCGGCGACCAAGACCACGTCCGCACCGGCTTCTCGCGCAGCCCGCGCAATGGAAAACCCCATCTTGCCGCTCGATAGATTGGTAATGCCGCGTACCGGATCAATAGCTTCGAAAGTGGGTCCCGCTGTGACGAGCACGCGCTGTCCCGCAAGAGGCTTGGGAGCCAGAAACGCAATCAATTCCTCCAAAAGCTCATCGGCCTCCAGCATGCGCCCGTCCCCGAATTCCCCGCATGCCTGATCGCCATGGGCAACGCCAAGAACATGCGCCCCGTCCTCTACGATCTGACTCAGGTTGCGCTGCGTGGCGCGGTGTGCCCACATCTCACGGTTCATGGAAGGCGCCAACAGCAGAGGAACTCGTTCGGACGGTCGTGCGAGGCAAAGCAGCGACAAGAGCTCATCGGCCCTGCCCTGCGCCAGCTGGGCGATGAAATCTGCGCTCGCCGGCGCGATCAGAATGGCATCGGCCTCACGGCTTAGATTGATGTGCGCCATGCCGTTGTCCGGCCGGGTGTCCCATTGAGAGGTATAGACCGGACGGCCTGACAAGGCCTGCATGGTCACAGAGGTCATGAAGCGCTCCGCGGCTTCAGTCATCACGACCTGCACCGTCGCGCCCGCCTTGATGAGCGAACGGCAAAGCACCGCAGCTTTGAAGCATGCGGCGCCGCCGGAGAGGCCCAGCACAATATGGCGACCTGACAATTCGCCTGAATCTTGTACCCAATCGTTCATGCCGGGCAATGTAGCACGGCCTTGGAACGTGTTTACGATCTATTCGGGTGCCGGGCCTGCGGGGTCGCGCAAGTGCCATTGCGGGCGCCTATAATCGGAATTTCCCACCGAGCGGAGGCTGACGCCTTCGTCATGACATGACCAAATTCGTCTTCGTCACCGGCGGTGTGGTGTCTTCCCTGGGCAAGGGAATCGCCTCGGCCTCCTTGGCCGCGATCTTAGAATCGCGCGGCCTCAAAGTTACACTCATCAAGCTTGACCCGTACATCAACGTCGACCCAGGCACCATGAGTCCGTTTCAGCACGGCGAGGTGTTCGTCACCGACGACGGCGCTGAAACCGACCTGGACCTGGGCCACTACGAGCGCTTCATCACGACGCGCATGAAGCGGGCCAACAACTTCACCACCGGAAAAATCTACCAGAGCGTGCTCGAAAAAGAGCGCCGCGGCGATTACCTGGGCAAAACGGTGCAAGTCATTCCACACGTCACCAATGAAATCCAGGATTTCATCAAGCGCGGTGCCGGCATTGGAACCTCCAGTGAGGTCGATGTAGCCATCGTGGAAATTGGCGGCACCGTGGGTGACATTGAATCGCTGCCGTTTTTGGAGGCAGTGCGCCAGCTGAGCCTGAAACTCGGGCCCAATCACAGCGCATTCGTGCACTTGACCTATCTTCCATGGATCGCCGCCGCTGGCGAGCTGAAAACCAAGCCCACGCAGCATACAGTTCAGAAGCTGCGCGAAATTGGCATTCAGGCTGACGCCCTCCTTTGCCGGGCCGACCGCCCCATTCCAGAGGAAGAGCGCGACAAGATCAGCCTCTTCACCAACGTACCTGCGTGGGGCGTCATCAGCATGTGGGACGTGGACACCATCTACAAGGTGCCTCGCATGCTGCACGAGCAAGGCCTGGATGGGCTCATTTGCGACAAGCTGCGCCTGAACACCCCTCCCGCCAGTTTGAAACGCTGGGACGATCTGGTTCACGAAGTCGAACATCCACAAGGCGACGTCACCATTGCCATGGTGGGTAAGTACGTTGACCTTTCGGACAGTTACAAGTCCGTGAACGAGGCCCTGCGACATGCCGGCATGCAAAACCATGCGAAGGTGGTGATCGAGCACATTGACTCCGAAACCATCACGGCGGCTACCGTGGCCAAGCTGGGTAAGTACGACGCCATTCTGGTGCCCGGCGGATTTGGACCTCGCGGCGTGGAAGGCAAGATCGCCGCAGCCCGCTTTGCGCGCGAACGAGGCGTTCCTTACCTGGGCATCTGCCTGGGCATGCAGGTGGCTACCATTGAATACGCACGCCATGTCGCCAATCTGGAAAACGCCAACAGCACTGAATTCGACCCTGCAACGCCTCACCCAGTCATAGCGCTCATCACGGAGTGGAAAGACAAGGACGGCAGTATCCAGAAGCGAGACGCCGCCTCCAACCTGGGTGGCACCATGCGCCTGGGCGCGCAAAGCTCCGACGTCGCACCCAGTACGCTGGCTCATAAGATTTATGGCGACGTTGTCACCGAACGGCACCGCCACCGTTACGAAGCCAACGTCAACTACCTGGATTCGCTGCGTCAGGCTGGCCTGGTCATCTCCGCGCTGACCCAGCGTGAGCATCTCACCGAGATCGTGGAATTGCCGCAAAACGTGCACCCCTGGTACGTGGGCGTCCAGTTCCACCCCGAGTTCAAGAGCACCCCATGGGATGGCCATCCCCTGTTCAACGCCTTCATTGAGGCCGCGTTGGAGCATCAGGCGGCTCATCAGGGCAAAGCTGGCGCCAAGGCGCTGAAAGCCATCAAATGAAACTGTGCGGCTTCGAGATTGGGCTGGATCAGCCTTTCTTCCTGATCGCCGGCCCCTGCGTGGTCGAGTCCGAGCAGTTGCAGATGGACGTCGCAGGGCAGTTGAAGGAGATCACTGCCAGCCTGGGCATTCCCTTCATCTTCAAAAGCAGCTACGACAAGGCCAACCGCAGCAGCGGCGTCAGCTTTCGCGGCCCCGGCATGGACAAGGGCCTGGAAATTCTGGCCAATGTCAAGAAGCAGCTGGGTGTTCCCGTTTTGACCGATGTGCACACCGAGGCTGAAATACCTCAAGTGGCGCAGGTGGTTGATGTGTTGCAGACCCCTGCCTTCCTGTGCCGCCAGACCGATTTCATCCGGGCTGTCGCGCAAAGCGGCAAACCAGTGAACATCAAGAAGGGGCAGTTCCTTGCGCCCCACGACATGAAGAACGTCATCGACAAGGCGCGCGCAGCCGCCCTTGAAAAAGGCTTGCCCGCCGACAGCTTCATGGCTTGTGAGCGCGGCGCCAGCTTTGGCTATAACAACCTGGTCAGTGACATGCGCAGCCTGGCGATCATGCGGGAAACTGCGGCGCCGGTGGTCTTTGACGCCACGCACTCCGTGCAACTGCCCGGAGGCCAGGGCACATCCAGTGGCGGCCAGCGAGAAATGGTGCCTGTTCTCGCACGAGCCGCCGTAGCGGTTGGCGTGGCCGGCTTATTCATGGAAACCCATCCAGACCCTGCCAAGGCCTTGTCCGATGGCCCCAATGCAGTGCCGCTCAAGCATATGAGGGCGCTGCTGGAAACCTTGGTCGCACTTGATCAGGTTACCAAGAAAAACGGCTTCCTCGAGAACGCCTTCAACGTTTGATCGTCAACAGCTGGAGCACCCGCCATGAGTAGCGGCTACATCATCGCGCAGGTCGAAGTCACCAATCCCACTCAGTACGAAGAATACAAGCGGTGGTCCACCGAGGCCATTCAAACCCACGGCGCAGAGGTTTGCGTGCGCGGCGGTGCAGTGCAGCCGCTTGAAGGCAGTTGGACACCTGGCCGCATGGTGGTGCTGAAGTTCGACGACTTTCAGAAGGCGAAGGCGTTCTTTGATTCTCCGGAGTACCTTCGTGCCCGACAGGCACGTGCTGGAGCGGCAATCATGAACATGGTCGCTGTCGAGGGCGTCTAGTCCACGAGATCCACCTGGTTTGAACCATATGGCGTACCAACTCACCGAAGCGCGGCATGGCAGGTTTCTCGTCAATGAGAACGACACCTATGTCGGCCGTAGCCTCCGCACCTATGGAGAGTGGTCCGAGGCTGAAGTCTGGCTGTTCCAGCAAATCTTGCGCGCGGACGACGTGGTGATTGAAGCCGGTGCCAACATCGGTTCGCACACCGTTTCCATGTCCCGCGCAGTCGGGGAAAAAGGCACTATCTATGCTTTCGAGGCCGCACGCCTTACCCACCAGCTGCTGTGCGCCAACCTGGCACTCAATGAGTGTTTTAACGTCCACGCATTTCATAAGGCTGTTGGGCGCTCCACGCAAGCCGTCCGCTTTCCAAAGCTAGACCCCCACGCCGCGCATAACTTTGGAGCGTTTTCCCTCCGCGATGTTCAGCCGCAGGCCTCTGATTTGACTGAGCCAGTCGACATGATTCATCTCGACGGCCTGGGTTTGACTCGGGTAGATTTCATCAAAGCGGATATTGAAGGCTTCGAGCTTGAGATGCTGGAAGGAGCGCGGAGCGTCATGACCCAGCTGCGCCCCATTGTCTATCTCGAGATAGATTTCACCAACGGACAGCCCACAGGTAATCGCGACCAACTGGTCGAGTTGGTGGAGTCCCTGGGCTATGCGGCCTTTTACTTCATTGCCCCGATGTTCAGCGGCGATAATTTCAAAGGTGTCGCAGAAAACATTTTCAATGCCGCATCAATAGATCTGATCTGCATCCCACAAGATCGCTGCACCATGACGGGCTTGACGCGCGCACAGCCGGGCGACGCCGCCATCCATGTAGACCTTGCAAAATTCACGCTGTCTTATGCTGTGCTGCCCTGGAGCGCTGCACATCTGAGTTACCAGAGCGCTCTAGCTTCGGCTTGAAACCCGTTTTTCCAGATTCTTTAACTTCCAAACCACACCATCATCATGAGTGCAATCGTTGACATCGTAGGCCGCGAGATCCTTGATAGCCGCGGCAATCCCACTGTCGAATGCGACGTCCTGCTTGAAAGTGGCGTCATGGGCCGTGCTGCCGTACCAAGCGGCGCATCTACCGGCTCGCGCGAAGCGATCGAACTGCGTGACGGCGACAAGTCGCGCTATGGCGGCAAAGGCGTGCTGAAAGCCGTGGAGCACATCAACACCGAAATCAGCGAAGCCGTTCTGGGCCTGGATGCATCCGAACAGGCCTTCCTGGACAAGACCCTGATCGATCTGGACGGAACCGAAAATAAGTCCCGCCTGGGTGCCAATGCGATGCTGGCGGTCAGCATGGCAGTAGCACGCGCTGCAGCCGAAGAATCCGGCTTGCCGCTTTACCGCTATTTCGGCGGCATGCATGGCTGCCAGTTGCCTGTACCGATGATGAATGTCATCAATGGTGGCGCGCATGCCAACAATTCTCTCGATCTGCAGGAATTGATGATTGTTCCTGTGGGCGCTTCCTCGTTCCGCGAAGCACTGCGCCAGGGCGCCGAAGTGTTCCACGCGCTGAAGAAAATCATCGACAGCCGTGGAATGTCGACCGCAGTGGGCGACGAAGGCGGCTTTGCGCCCAACGTTGAAAGCCACGAAGCAGCGATCGAACTCATTTTGCAAGCCATCTCGGACGCTGGCTACACCGCAGGTCAGGACATCGTGCTCGCCCTTGATTGCGCTGCCAGCGAGTTCTACAAAGACGGCCAATACGTGTTGGAAGGCGAAGGCGGCGTGCGCCTTTCTGCGCAGCAATGGGTCGATATGCTGGCCACCTGGGTGGACAAATACCCCATCATCAGCATTGAAGATGGCATGGGTGAAAGCGATTGGGATGGCTGGAAACTGCTGACCGAGCGCCTGGGGGATAAAGTGCAGTTGGTAGGTGATGACTTGTTCGTTACCAACACCAAGATCCTCAAGGAAGGCATCGAAAAAGGCATTGGCAATTCGATCCTCATCAAGATCAATCAGATTGGCACGCTGACGGAAACTTTCGCTGCCATCGAAATGGCCAAACGCGCTGGCTATACGGCCGTGATTAGCCACCGCTCGGGCGAGACTGAAGATTCGACCATTGCTGACATTGCCGTGGGCACAAACGCCGGACAGATCAAGACGGGCTCGCTGAGCCGCAGCGACCGCATGGCCAAATACAACCAATTGCTCCGAATTGAGGAAGATTTGGGAGATATGGCACAGTATCCAGGCCGCTCAGCCTTTTACAACCTCCGTTGATCCTACTAAAATCGTAGCATCCAAACCAACTACAGCCACGTACTGAAGGGCATGAGTAACCGCGTCGTTCCATTTGTGCTGGTCGCCATCCTGGTGATCCTGCACGCACAGATGTGGGTCGGTCGCGGCAGCATTCCCAATGTGGCGGGGCTGCAGAAAAAACTGGACCTTCAGAGATCGGCCAACTCGCGGGCGAAACTCGAAAACGAGCAACTCGCCTCCGAGGTGGACGACCTGAAAGCCGGTTTAGGGATGGTGGAGGAAAAGGCTCGCTCCGAGCTGGGCATGGTCAAGCCCAACGAAATCTTCGTTCAGGTAACTCGATAGGTCTCTGAGATTGCAGCCCGCGGCGACCGGCAGACGCGCTTCGAGCTTTCGTGTCGTACAAGAGAGCGCCTGGACATGCGTCCAGATATCCGGATGGGCCATGCATGGGTTGAGGCCAACATTCGGCCCCCGCACTCAGCCACTCAGCCACTCAACTATTCAACCTGGAAATGTTATTTGACCGCTTGCAATCATGAAGAAAGCCGCGTGAACACTTCCGGGTTCAATAATCGGGCTGCCAATCCACGTTGATTCGCCGGCCCGGCAGGTCCACCGAATCTACAAAGGCGTCTACGAATGGGATCATTCGCTCCTGCGCTTTACCCGCTTCTTCGAAGCTGAGCACCAAGGTAGTTTGCGGGCCTGTGGAGAGCAAATCCTTCACTTCACCCAGCGCAACACCTTCACGGTTGACGACAGCCAAACCGATGAGATCTACCCAATAGTATTCACCTTCTTCAGGCGTTGGGAACGAAGAGCGCGAGACGAATATCCGTGCACCCTTGAGTTGCTCGGCAGCAGTGCGATCAGCAATTTCATGCGCATTGGCCACCACGGAATCGGCGTGATCCTTGGCTTCTTTGATCGATAGGCGCACCGTACCGGCAAAAGAGCCTTTACCGGCGCGCTCAGATGGCTGAAGAAACCAGCGCTTAGAAGAAAAAAGCGCCTCGGGCGAGGCGCTGTAGGGCTGGATTTTGAACCAGCCCTTGATCCCCCAGGCATCAAGGATGCGGCCTACTTCGACCGCGTCCGCTGGCAATTCTGCCGGCTCAAGCCCGGGAAGCATCATGAGAGCTGCGCTCTCAAGCTGCGGCAGGAGCAGCTTTGGCGGCCTGGTTGATCAGGCGTTCAACGGTTGGCGACGCTTGTGCGCCAACGCTCTTCCAGTAAGCCAGACGGTCCTGAGCAATACGCAGGCCTTCGGCAGCACCCGTAGCGGTGGGGTTGTAGAAACCAATGCGCTCAATGAAGCGACCATCGCGACGAACGCGCTTGTCAGCCACAACGATATTGAAGAAAGGGCGTGCTTTAGCACCGCCGCGCGCGAGACGAATAACGACCATGATTGAATGTCCTGTGGGTGGTAAACCCGAGCTTTTTGCCAATCCGAAATGAAATGGCGATCAAACCCAGTTATTTTTCAGTGCTGAGACACGCGACATAGCCACCCGGCCAGCGACACACTGAGAAAGCCGATTATTATAGAGCTTCCTAAAAGCTGCGGCTAGCTCTTGCAGTGATGTATGGCAGGCACCCCTGCGAATTGCGGTGCCTTTTCGCAACAAAAATCCCCTCCCCACTTGGCTTTTTCACCTCAAGCCGAATCCATTTGAATGAAAAAAAACAAGACTTTTGCGACCTGGTTGACCTTCCTTGGTGGCCCACTCGGGTTGCATCGCTTCTATCTCCGCGGCTTCGGTGACTGGCTAGGTTGGCTTTTGCCCATCCCTACAGCCATTGGGGTCTACGGCATCATGCGGCTGACCCGCTTCGGTCAGGACGATCAATGGACCTGGTTGCTGCTTCCTGTGCTGGGGTTCACCTTTGCGGGCTGTGCTTTGACCGCCATCATCTACGGGCTCATGTCACCGGAGAAGTGGAATGCCCGCTTCAATCCTGAGCTTGCACCGGACGCCGCGCCCGGTCGAACAAACTGGTTCACCATCATCGGCATATCGCTGTCTCTCATGATTGGTACGGCGGTGCTGATGGCGTCGATTGCCTTCAGCTTTCAGCGCTACTTCGAATACCAGATCGAGGAAGCGCGCAAACTTTCTCAGTGACCTTTTTAGCCCCCAGGTGCCAGCTTCAAGCACCTGCGGGCGACTGAACAAGAGACAGGCACGGATCAGAAGATCAAGTTGCTGAACCAGTAGGCCAAGGCCGCCACCAGAGCGCTGGCAGGAATGGTCAGCACCCATGCCCATATGATGTTTCCAGCGACGCCCCACCGCACGGCGCTGGCCCGCTGAGTGGAGCCCACTCCCACAATGGCACCGGTGATGGTGTGGGTGGTCGATACCGGGATGCCAAGCGCGGTTGCAAAAAACAGCGTTAGGGCTCCGCCAGTTTCCGCACAAAAGCCGCCCACTGGTTTTAGCTTGGTGATCTTCTGCCCCATGGTCTTGACGATGCGCCATCCACCAAACATGGTGCCCAGGCCGATAGCGAGATAGCAGACGATGATGGTCCAGGTAGGCGGAGCAGCGTCGCTTGCAGCCGTGTAGCCAGTGGCGATCAGCAGCATCCAAATGATGCCTATGGTTTTTTGCGCATCGTTGCCGCCGTGGCCCAGGCTGTAAGCGCCGGCTGAAACCAGTTGCATGCGCCTGAACCAGCGATCTACCTTGTTCGGGCGGGCGCGGCGAAACGCCCATGCCACCACAACCATCATGAGCGAGCCCAGCAGGAACCCGAGCAACGGTGAAATGAAGATGAATGCCACGGTCTTCAGAATGCCCGATGCCACGAGCACACTGGGGCCAGCCTTGGCCAGCGCGGCGCCTACGATCCCACCGATAAGTGCGTGCGAGGAACTGCTGGGAATACCGTAATACCAAGTGATCAGGTTCCACGCGATGGCACCGACCAAGGCGCCAAACACCACATGAACGTCGATTACATTGGGAAGAACGATCCCTTTGCCGACCGTCGCTGCCACAGAAAGATGGAATACGAAAATGGCAATGACGTTGAAAAACGCAGCGAACACCACCGCCTGCGCAGGACGCAATACGCCGGTGGAGACCACAGTGGCGATGGAATTGGCGGCGTCATGGAAGCCATTCATGAAGTCGAACACGATGGCCAGCCCCACCAGGAGGATGACAACCCAAAGCGCAGCTTGTGCGGTTTCCATGATTCTCAGATCTTTCTGATAAGTGTGAATTCGAGGCCGAGGCTGAAACTCAGCATGTCAGGAATTCTCCAGAACGATGCCTTCAATCTGATTGGCCACGTCTTCACACTTGTCAGTCACGGTTTCCAGAAGCTCGTAGATCGCTTTCAGTTTGATGACCTCGCGGACATCCGGTTCGTTTCGGAACAGGGCGCTCATGGCACTGCGCATGACGCGGTCGGCGTCGGATTCGAGTTGATCAATCTCTTCACAAGTCTTCAGGGCCGCTTCAGCCGTAGCGGGTTCTGCAAGCTTGGGAAGCAAGCTGACGGCGTGGCGCAGCCGCTCACAGCATTTGACGGACAGATCAGTAAGGCGCTTGATCGACTCCGTCATGTGGCGGACGTCGTACAAGGACATGGTTTGAGCCGAATCCTGGAGCAAGTCGGCGACATCGTCCATCAAATTGATCAGGGTGTGGATCTGCTCGCGGTCAATGGGGGTAATGAAGGTGGTGTGAATAAGGCGGTTGACTTCATGCGTCACGCGATCCGCAGCGTGCTCAGCATCGTCAACTTCCTGCAGATACTGCTCACGCAGGCGATCATCGCCATAGTGGGTAACCAGCAGCGAAAACGCCTTCGCCGCTTCGACGATGCGATCCGCATGCTGGTTGAAAAGCTCAAAAAAATTGCCCTCCTTGGGCAATAGCTTGCTGAACAGCATAAAGAAGACTCCGGCGTTTCATGAAAATTTGATGTCACTGGATTGAATTTTCAGTGACACCCCAAGTTTAAGGCACGCCAAGTTCCAAATCGGCATGTGCTGAAATTAGCGGCCCCTCGCGTCAAGCGAGATGTCAGGCGCTACGAAAAATGAAATAGACAGCGCCCACCATGCACAGCCCGGCCCACAGGAAATCAAGTTTGAGAGGCTGGTCCAGGTAGAACACCGCAAACGGAACAAACACCGCCAACGTGATGACTTCCTGCATGATCTTGAGTTGCCCCACATTGAACAGCGTGAATCCGATCCGGTTGGCAGGCACTTGAAGCATGTACTCGAACAAGGCGATGCCCCAACTGACCAGAGCAGCGATCCACCAAGGCGTTGTCGCGAGGTTCTTCAGGTGGCCATACCAGGCGAATGTCATGAACACGTTGCTGGCGATGAGCAGCAATATGGTTTGCAATGGAATTGGAAGCGATTGGAGAAATTGCATAAGCAGGCCTGAGAAAAATGGATCGAACTAGCGCATCAGGGTGTGTTCACACTAAAAGCCCCGGGGTGTTCCTATGCGCTCGATGCCCTGCCCCGCTACCGCCTCGAGTGCCTGGGCTGCCACAAGCATGGGCGCTATTTCAGACAGCGGGACGAGGACGAAAGCGCGCTCATGGAGTCTCGGGTGGGGCAGCGTGAGCAGCGGGCTGTCGATACGAGCCTCTCCATAGAGGAGCAAATCCAGATCGAGGGTGCGAGGCGCATTGCGATAGGGCCGCTCACGGCCGGCCGCCCATTCCAGTCTCTGTAGTTCACGCAGCAACTCCGGAGCGGTCAAGCCTGTGGATATTTCGGCCACGGCATTGATGTAATCAGGGCCTGCAGACTCGATCGGGGCGGTGCGGTAGAGGCTGGAGAGCGACGTGACCGTGGTGTGGCACAGGCGCCCCAGGCCGCTCATTGAAGCCAGAATCGTTCCCTGGGCGTCTCCCAGATTGGCCCCCAGAGCCACGTATGCGACGACGGGCGTTCTCAGAGAAGGCGTGGCCCCTGTCAGGTTGTTCTGCAGTCTCCGGAACTCACCCTCAGGCTCGAGTTCGGCGCTCCCAGCCCCCGGCAGCGCGCAGGAGTGAGCGTGTGAGTCGCGCTCTGGAATCACGATCTTTGAATGTGATAACTGGCAATGCAGGAGGAAAATTCAGTTGGGATCGCCGCCGCCGAATCTCCCAGCACCGGTTTCACCAGCCCCAGCGTCACCAGCGCCCCCACCCGATGGCTTGCGGCGCCGGCGGCGGCGTTTTTTGGCTGGATTGCTCTCGCCTTCGCTGTTTTCCATTTCACCAGCGTTGCTGGATGCTGGAGCAGAAATTCCATCTGCAGCGGTATGAGCCTGTGCCTGAGTCGGCGTTTTGGGGACCCTATGGACGCGCGGCTGTTGGCGCTTGGCGCGTTGCTGCTCTGCCCGCAACTCCTCCACCATGCTCTCGCGAGCGCCATCGCTGGCCAAGCTGAACTCCTGCCACCAATCAGCCAATTCCTCGTCAATCTCTCCGATATCGGCACGCAGGCGCAAGAAGTCGAACCCCGCACGAAACCTGGGCTGTTCAGTCAGGCTGAAAGCCGAATGCCCGTTGCGCTTCTCAAAGCGCGGCTGCATCATCCAGATTTCGCGCATATCCGCGCCCAGCTTGCCTCGCCCGGACACATCTCCCACGCGGTCGTCAAAAACCTCATCGATGGCCGCTTGCAAAGAAGGAAACGGAAGCTCTTGCCTGGCCAGACGCGCATTCCAACCGTTCAGTACGTCGTGCCAAAGCACACACGCCAGCAGGAAAGAAGGCGCTACAGGTTTGCCCTCTGTCACCCTGCGATCGGTGTCTTGCAGCGCAGCTTTGACGAAAGGATGGTCGGCTCGCTCCACGATGACATCTAGCAAAGGGTAGATGCCCTTGGCCAGGCCGAGCTTGCGCAGTTGATCCACACTGGCCAGTGAATGGCCAGTCTGCATCAGCTTGATCATCTCATCAAAAAGGCGGCTTTGCGGCACCTCAGCCAGCAGCGCCCTGGCCTCCAGCAGTGGCTTGGCCGTCTTGGGCTCGAGCTTGAATCCCAGCCCCGAGAGTTTGGCCCCAAAGCGAACCGCGCGAATGATACGTACCGGATCTTCCCGGTACCGGGTAGCGGCGTCACCGATCATGCGCAGGAGCTTTTTCTGCGCGTCTTCAATACCATTATGGTAGTCGACCACTACACGCGTCTCAGGGTCGTAGTACATGGCGTTGACGGTGAAGTCACGCCTGGCAGCGTCTTCATCCTGTGGTCCCCAGACATTGTCCCGGAGTACGCGGCCACTTGCGCCCACGGCGTGGGTCATACCTGCCAACTGTCCTTTGGCCGTGCGCTCATTGCCGCTCACGGCTTCCGCAGCAGCATTGTCCACGTTGGCCCTGAAGGTCGAGACCTCAATGACCTCGTGGTCTCGCCCACGTCCGTACACCACATGTACGATACGAAAACGTCGGCCTATGATGAAAGCGCGTCGGAACAAGCCTTTGACCTGTTCGGGCGTGGCATTGGTGGCTACATCAAAATCCTTCGGCTTGAGACCTAGCAGCAGGTCGCGCACCGCCCCGCCGACAATATAGGCCTCATATCCAGCCTCCTTGAGGACGCGCACCACATTGGCCGCCCTTTCGTCAACCAGCGCAGGATTGATGGCATGCACCTGTGGCCCCACCTCGACCCTCTTGCCCAGGCGCCTTCGGCTCGTCGAGCCTGTTTTGCCCGTGGCCTTGCCCATGAGCTTGTCTAGGAAATTTTTTATCATTGCTATTCAGAGAATAGGTTGAGTATGCGCCAACCGCGCTCCTGGGCGATTTTCTCCAATCCGGGTGCGGGATTGGTGGCCACGGGATGCTGAGACTTCTCAAGCAGAGGAAGGTCATTGGTGGAATCGGAGTAGAAACTGATCTCAGCGTCTTGCCAGGTCATGCCGCGCTGGGCGAGCCATTGCTCTACGCGCTCCACCTTGCCTTCGCGGAATGAGGGCACACCGTCGATTTCACCCGTGATCCAGCCATCGGTGCCGCGAGCCAGATTGACCGCGATCAGTTCGTCCACCCCAAAAGCATGCGCAATAGGCCGCGTGATGAATTCGTTGGTAGCGGTCACTATGACCACAGCATCACTATCTTGCTGACGCTCGCGCACTAGAGCGCGCGCTCGCGCAGTGATGGCCGGCGTGATCACTTCATGCATGAACTGCGCGTGCGCCTGCGCCGCCGCACCGGGTCCCTGGAGCCGAACAGCTTCTATGGCAAAACGTACATATTCATGCACATCGAGTGTGCCGGCCTGGTAATGAGCGAAAAACTCATCGTTGCGCTGCTTGAACGTCTCCGCGTCTGTCCACCCGATGCGGGTAGTGAATTCTCCCCACGCATGGTCGGAATCCAGAGGCAGGAGAGTGTGATCAAGATCGAAAAGGGCAAGTTTCATGAATCGAGTTAGCTAAAAGGCAGCGCTGGCAAGAGGCAGGTACCGTGGTTTCCACCACACTGGCATCTCGCCCATAGCCGGTTTGAATTTCATTCGAATGGAGCGCTTGCTCATCAGTGGTGGACATCAAAATTAGAGAAAATCGAGCGACGGGCGCGCTTTCCCCTCACTGGGTCGAGAGTTGCTCAACGTCCGCCACGAACGGAAACCGTCATGTCCTAACCCATTGAAAGCAAAATAAAAAATGCTATCAATTGCAATGGAAAGGCAACCCGTTTTGATGCATGACGCGGCCAAATCGCTAGTCATTTTCCAGCATGGATTTGACAAGTGGGATGGTGATCGCACGTTTGGTTTGCAATGCATAGCGATCCAGATGGTCCAGCAACTGCATCAGACTGCCCAGGTCACGCGAGAATCGTGCCAGAACGAAGGTCATTACCTCGTCAGAGAGAAACACGCCGCGGGCATCCGCCGCCTGCCTTAAAACCGCCCGGCATTCCTGCTCTTGCAGCAAGTGAAGCTCGAATACGTGCCCCCACCCCAAACGAGTGCGCAAGTCCTCTCGAAGGGCAAGATCGGAGGGCGGCAACGCGCCGGCCGCCAGAACGCCGCGTGGCTTGCCAGAGACGGGGCTGACGGCGTTGACGAACCAGTTGAAGGCCGTATGCTGATGCTCAGCGCTGTAGAGGTGAACATCGTCCATGAGAACGGCATCCCATTGTTCGCTGAAAGCGATGTTCGGATCGGCGTCAGGCTCCAGCCAGCCCACGGCAGCGCCTTGCGCAAGCAGTTCGTGACGTATCGCCCGCAGCAGATGGGTCTTGCCTACACCGGAGGGCCCCCAGAGGTAGACGGGCACGGGCGAACGCGTGGCGCCGCCGCTCCAGGTGCGCAAATACTGCAAGGCAGCCTGGTTGGAGCCCGCCAGGAAACCGTGGAGTGTGGCCTCGTGAGGCAAGCCAATATCGAGCGCAATCTGCTTCATGTGATCACTGTCGCATTAAAAACGCGGCAAAAAAGTCTTCCGGGTGTGTCATCATTCAAAATTCCCCAAATTTTATGCGGCAGCCCGGCATGCCGCACCTGCTTCATGACTCTTTCTGCTTCTACACCCCTGTCGTACAAGGACGCTGGCGTCGATATTGACGCCGGCGACGCTCTGGTTGAGCGCATCAAACCCCTGGCCAAACGGACCATGCGTGAAGGCGTCCTGTCCGGTTTGGGCGGCTTCGGAGCGTTGTTCGAAGTACCCAAACGTTATCAGGAGCCTGTGTTGGTCAGCGGCACCGACGGTGTGGGCACCAAGCTACGCCTGGCTTTCGAGTGGTCCATGCATGACACTGTGGGCATTGACCTGGTGGCCATGAGCGTCAACGACGTACTGGTGCAGGGAGCTGAACCGCTATTTTTCCTTGACTATTTTGCCTGCGGCAAGCTGGATGTCGATACGGCCGCAGCCGTGGTGGGCGGAATTGCCAAAGGATGCGAATTGTCCGGCTGCGCTCTGATTGGTGGAGAAACTGCCGAAATGCCTGGCATGTATCCACCGGGTGAATACGACCTGGCCGGTTTTTGCGTCGGTGCGGTGGAAAAATCCAAGATTCTCACTGGCAGGGATGTCGCCGAAGGTGACGTCGTCCTGGGCTTGGCTTCAAGTGGCGTGCACAGCAACGGCTTCAGCCTGGTACGAAAGTGCATCGAGCGCGCTGCAGACCAGTTGCCCGCCACACTGGACGGCCAGCCTTTCCGCGAGGCTGTGATGGCCCCCACACGTCTCTACGTGAAAAACGTGCTCGCAGCGCTTGCCAAGCACCCCATCAAGGCGCTTGCTCACATCACAGGCGGCGGCTTGCTGGAAAATATTCCGCGCGTGCTGCCTGATGGCCTGGCGGCTCACCTTGTCAATGGCAGCTGGCCACGGACCGAGTTGTTCTCCTGGCTCCAAAAGACTGCGGGCATTTCCGATTTCGAGATGAACCGTACTTTCAACAACGGTATCGGCATGGTTCTGGTCATCAAGGCCGAGGAAGGCGCCGCCTGCGCTGAAACCCTGCGGGCTGCCGGCGAGCAGGTATTCGAGATTGGCCGCATCGCTCCCCGTGGAGCAGATGCCGCTGTGGTAGTTGCCTGAGGGCCATTTTTTTGTTGCCGGGCCGCCCCAAAATAAAAAGCACCCCCCTCGAGGAGCAGCGGACCTCGCGAAGCGGGGCGCCCGGCTGCGGGGAAGCGTGGGGGCCATTTTTTATTGCCGGGCCGCCCCAAAATAAAAAGCG
>JAECRA010000114.1 GCA_015999985.1 Comamonadaceae bacterium | reverse complement strand
CAGAATCTGCGCAGCGATGGGCTCTCTCGCGTTGCCTGAGTAAAGGCGAGCCAATTCCAGCTCCAGGCCATCCGCCATGGCGCATTGGGTGGCCACGTAGGCATCCAGAGATTGAGTGGCATTCAACGCATCGCGGTAAAGCGTTCGGTTGATGACTTCCTCCCAGGCCGGATTGGCAGGCCTGCTTTGGTAGCCGCCCAAAGCCTTCGCATATCTGTGAAAGCACTCGATATGCCAGGCTTCTTCAGTGTTCCGGACAGTGAGGAAATACTTGGGATCTGATTCCCGATCCAACTCCAGGCAAAAGCGGATGAGCAAGGCAGGTGTTTCTGCCAGCCCTGTGTACTCAAGCCAGGCTCTGCGGCTCCATATCTGCTGCGCAGCCTCCAACTCTGCGGGCGAATGGCCAGAAAGATCCAGTTTGCTCCAATCGATGTCCTTGCCGGGACTCCAGCACCTCTGCTTTCCTGTTTCATACAGTTCGCGGATCGACTGAATGGATCTATGGAGATCGAGCGGAAAGCGGCGCTCTACCATGAGCGGCGTGGGTGCCGGAGCGGCGGCGGGTGTGTGTACCTGCATGATGTGCTTTTCTCCTGAAGTCTTGCGCTACGCGGCGATCAGAATTCCCCGTCGATCTTGGGGTGACGGAACATAGGCAGCTGGATGCCCCATGACTCCTCCATCTGACGGCGAATCCTTTGGACGGAGGCGACGAAGACAGGTTTTTCCAGCTCTTCCACTGTCGCGCCCAGACCTGCTTGCCAAGTGATGCGATCTGTCTCTACCTCTGCGGACTTGGCCGCGCCCTCAGTGGCCAGCCAGGCACTGTGATAGCCATTGAGCTCCACCTTTTCGATCATCAGCACGACCGCGTCTTCCACTGCCTTCAACTGAGCCTTGGAGAGATGCGCGATGCGGTTGTCCATGAATGCCCAGCCAAAAGCGCAATGGCGCACCTCGTCACGCATGATGCTCTTGAGCACCTGGCGCGCCACAGGGTTAGGCGTGATGTCAATCAGGTGGCGAAACACATCGAACGCAATCTCTTCGGCTGCGCAGACCAACGCAGCAATAACACCTTCCAAGGGCACACTCGGATCGAGGGCCATCTTGCGCACCCCGTGGGTGGCTATCGCACCTTGGAACTCCGATTGGTCCGGTTGCTGGATGTAGCCGCCGAGCTTCTCCGCCATACGAAAGCACACCTCAGCATGACGTGACTCCTCCTGCGTACGGATGGAGAAATAGAGCCGCATATCAGGCGGGCAGTTTTCCTGGCAAAAGCGGATCTGCAAAGCTGGAGACTCAGAAATGGCTCCGTACTCGCCCCATGCACGCCGGCTCCAGTACATGCGCGCGGCATAAAGCTGGTCAGCGGTGTAGGCCGATGGATCGAGCAGCGACCACTCGATATCGGTGGCCGGATTCCACTGGTTGTTCGTGGCTGAATGGAACAAGTTGCGCACGCGCGGTACAGCGACATCCAGATCCAGTGGGAAACGGCTCTCGGGCGCATCCAGTATGGTGGGGGCAGCGGCTGCGATGGTTGCACTCATGTCAATCTCCTTGGGGTGCATCAATTACTTGTAGTCCGCGAGGCGGAACCGGCCGTCCTCATACTTCAGCAAGACCAGGTCAGATTTCGACAGACCGGAATGCTGGGTAGAGGAAAAGTTGAACGTTCCACCAACCCCGTGGTAGTTCTGAACGCCTCGAATGGCATCACGCACCTTGGCCTTGTCCGTATTGCCTTTTTCCAATGCCATCTTGGCGAGGTACATGGCGTCGTAGGTTTGCGCGACAAACTGGTTCGGGCGACGCTTGAAGCGTGCCTCGAACGCCTTGTTGAGCGTAAGGATCCGAGCCTTGACGGGATCGCTATCAGGGAGGTCTTCTCCCACTGGAAACTTCACGCTGACCAACAAGACGCCCTTGGCAGCGTCGCCTGCAAGGTCCATGTAGCGCTTGTCTACGAAACCGTAGCTATGGATGAATGGAATGTTGCCCATGCCCAGCGTCTTGGCCTGCCTCATCGCAACCACCCCAGCAGGCGTGACGGTCCAGCAAACCAGGGCTTGCACTCCCGCTGCCTTCAGCTTGTTGATCTGCGGCGTCATATCCGTATCGTTGGGATTGAACGACTCGTAGATCACATCCAGCCCGCGCTTGGGTGCCACTTTCTTCCATTGCTCGACTGCGCTCTGTCCGAAGCCGGACGAATCCGCCAGCATGCCGACTTTCTTGATTTTGTTCTTGTCAAAGTAGTCGGCAATGCGTTCAACCGCCTGGTCGTCATCCACCGTGCTCTTGAACGTCCAAGGACGTTCGGCCACAGGCGTGACGATTTGCATGCTGCCTTCAGTGGAGATGAATGGGACCTGCGCTTTCTCAGTCAGTTGCAGCATGGCAATGGCCATACCGCTCATATTGCCGCCGCCCACAATCATCTCGACCTTGTCCTGAGTCAGCAGGCGGCGGGCCGCGCTCAGTCCTTTCTGCGTCTGACTTTCCGCGTCGTAGAAGACCCATTCGATCTTCTTGCCATTCACACCGCCCTTGGCGTTGATTTCATCCAGGGCTAGCTCCATCCCCGCCTTCATATCGTCACCCAGAAATGCAGCCGGTCCGGTGACCGAGAGTACAGAACCTATCTTGTAGGTGGATTGAGCTTTGGCTGACGTGGCCAGACCCGTCATCAAAAGACCAAGCAACTTCAGAGTCGTGCGTTTGGAAGATGTATTCATGGCAGTCGAGGGTTGGTGGTGGGAAATGGGCAAGTGATGTCCGGAGATCAATCGCTGACTTCGGTCGACAGCGTCCCGCTGACCGTGTTGGCGGGATCAGAAGCGAAGTGAGCGCTTGAAAGTGCAACCGAGAAGGTGTGGCGTACGGACTTTCCGGGCGAGTAGGAACGCCCACACATCACAGGCAGACCTTCTTTGCAGAAGTAGATGAGCTCCCTCACCATGACCGCTGATTCGGGCGGAACGTTGAGCAGAGTGCCGAGCTCACTGCCTGCTATCACCGCTTCGATACTGTTTTGGGCGTGAGACAGACTCACTCTGCGCGAGAGGAGATCCAGAAGCGAGTGCCGCGTTGCTTCCTCTTCGGAAATTGAACCTGCCAGGTCAGGATGGATATAGCGGTAGTCGTAGGACACCGTAGCGTCGCCGCTCCTGCGTTGGCGTTCAATATGAAGTACATCCAGCCCGGCGCTGACACCCAGATGAAAGGCCACGCTCTCCGGGCACGGCAGGATTCCAAAGCTACGGAGGCTGAAGGTCAGCGGGCGACCGCCCTTCTCCCATTGATCCTTAAAGTCCATTTGAGGACCAAAAATCTCATCGAACTTTTCAGTGTTGACAAAAGTGCCTTGTCCTTGAACCCGGCGTAGAAGTCCCTGAGTGACGAGTTCCTGAATGGCTTGCCGCACCGTATAGCGGCTGACGCCAAACATCGCGCCAACCTCTTGATCGGAATAGAAACGCCCGCCAGGAAGCGCTTCCGTTTGGATGATGGCTTGTAGCCGGCGCTTCAGCTGCGCATAGAGCGGCAGGGCGGAATCCCGATCAAGCCCGAGCTCTGGCACGCTTTGATCAGCGCTGCCCGAACGCGCCGGGCCTTGGTTTTTTTCAAGATTGGACATGTCAGAAATAATTTCCACTCGTCAGCTTGTACGGATATCATGATATGCAGTCAATTCTGTGTCAACAGCTTTTTTTGCTTAAAGGCGCTGCTTACATGTCCATTGCACTTATCGATTTCCCTAATAAGCCGCTTGAAGGGGTGAGCTCATTGAGCTTCGCGGAGCCTGCCTCGCTCAACGAATTCGATCTGGTGATTTGGCGGCCCGCCGCCATTGCCAATGTCTATGCAACCGATGACTCCTTCGAAGGCACACCAGTACTGGATGTGCGGGATTCACAGCGTGTGTTCAGCCACACCAGGTATTGGCGCAAAGAGTTTGAAGAATTCATGGGCCGCGGCGGCACGCTCGTCATGCTCGCGCCGGGCTTTACCAAGATGGGGCTGCATACAGTGCAGGATGTCGTCCCGTTCGATGTGATCGAAGCACTACCGGGCTA
Organism: Comamonadaceae bacterium; assembly: GCA_015999985.1. GTDB lineage: Bacteria > Pseudomonadota > Gammaproteobacteria > Burkholderiales > Burkholderiaceae_C > Ottowia. The sequence continues at coordinate 1,359 of JAECRA010000114.1, read as the reverse complement.
TCGTGATCTGCACCATAAAGCGTGCGAGCCGTCTGCAATGCAATGTGATGCAGGCGAGCCTTTCAGGCAGTTTTTCGACAAATTCAGCGAGCAATTTGTCGCCTGCGCCACGTTTACTTCCGGCGAGGCGCAGGCCATTGCATGTATCTCGGGCAGCGAGGAAACTTGCGCGCTCTATGAATACGTCCATCCCGGTCGCATCCTCGTCATTCCGGAGGTGCAGGAAGCCATCTCCGTGACAGTCCTTGCTGCGATAGTTGATGCACTTGACGACCTCAGTGCCCGCCTGAGGTTGGATGCTCGCGTTTCAGGATACGTGGGTGCACGTCCCGTGGTCACCGAGAGAGAACGCACATTGCGTCAGGAGCTCGCGCAAACGTCGCAGATGCGCCGCGCCTTGCAAACCAGGGAAGCTGCGTTGCTCAAGGAAATTTCAGACATTGCATTTTTTGGCCAACTCGAACACGGCGACCGCATAGGCGTTATCAATGCAGCGCAACAGGTACTGCATGCGCTGGGCGCCTACGTACAACACGGCATAGGATCCACTGGCACATTGGTGTTTGAACACATGGGCCATGCATGTGTGCTGGTATTGATCGAAGAAGCAGATGTCTCTTCCGGCAAGCGCTTGCCGGAGACTCTGCGAGAAAGATCCCAGCCCTGGGCTGATGAGCTGAATCGCGAAGTGGAACCTATCGCATTCATTGCCGGCGCGAACGCCGAGAACATCTTGCGCCTGGCTACGCCACAGTGCACAAACTCTGAGGCCATTTCCTGGCTGACCGGAGCTACTCTTCAGCTTGCGTACCAGGAAAGAAATTTTGATTTCCTGGATGACGTCCGAGCCAAGGGGGCAGCACTCACACACCCGGCCCGCCGACAACGTGGCCCATGAGAATCAGTCAGGAATACCGGGGTGGCTGATGAGGTTTCTGCATGGGAGGTTTGCGATCCGGCGCCGCCGGATAACATCTAGGGTTAGCCTTCTTACAAGCTTTTCATAATGACCACTACAAACATCGCCAACGTCACCCTGACCACACAAGCCAGCGTCTATTTCGACGGCAAGTGCGTCTCCCACGGCTTCACCCTGGCCGACGGCACCAAGAAGAGCGTGGGTGTTGTCCTGCCTGCAACGCTGACCTTCAATACCGGCGCAGCTGAGATCATGGAATGCGTGGGCGGCAACTGCGAATACAAACTAGCTGGCTCAAACGAATGGAAAAAATCCGGGCCAGGGGAAAAGTTCAGCATTCCGGCCAATTCTTCATTCGAAATCAGAGTCACCGAGCCATATCACTACATCTGCCATTTCGGTTGATCGCATAGACCGCGCAGGGCACCCGGAAGTTTCGG
>JAECRA010000113.1 GCA_015999985.1 Comamonadaceae bacterium | reverse complement strand
AGTTTCTGCGACACCGCCCCTCGCACGAGCAGCGCAGGTTGCCCGTAGCGCAGCGGAGGGTCACGGCAAGTGGGGCCGCCTTTTCTTGCGCCAGGTTCTTTTGGCGGAGCACCGGAGCGCCGGCCGAAAGAAAGTGGCTGCGCTGCCGGGCGCACTCCCCGGCCTCCGACCTCAAGAGAAGAGCAGAAGGTAATTAGCAACCGCAGCGCTTCAATCAACCGCCGCTTGCCCTCACCCCCGCCCTCTCCCCAGGGGGAGAGGGAGTAAGAGAAAACCTTCACCCGTCCAGGGCACCAACCCAGTGCAGCAACGCACCAAAAAATCACAAAAATGCCAACCCTCCCCTAACGAACGCGCCATATTGGTGAATTAACGCCCCAATTCCGTAGGCGACTTGGCATGCCGCTTGCGCTCATGACTCGCATGGAACTCACCCCCCGCGAAAAAGACAAGCTGCTGATCTTCACCGCCGCGCTGCTGGCCGAGCGGCGCAAGGCACGAGGCGTGAAGCTCAACTACCCGGAAGCCGTGGCCTTCATCAGCGCCTTCGTGATGGAGGGCGCTCGCGACGGCCGTACGGTGGCCGAACTCATGAGTGCGGGACGCACTGTGCTGTCGCGAGCAGACGTGATGGAGGGCGTGCCGGAAATGATTCCAGACATACAGATCGAAGCCACCTTTCCGGACGGCACCAAACTGGTCACCGTGCACGACCCTATCGTTTGAACCGCTGAACACTCCTTGACCTCTCTTTGGTGCGCCTTATGAAAATCACAAAACTGATCATCGCCGCGACCGTCACGCTGGGCTCGCTGCCCGTCCTGGCGCACACGGGCACCGACGCCGGCGGCCACCATGGCCTGCTGGACAGCTTCGCTCATGCCTTCATGCATCCATTCACGGGCGCCGACCATTTGGCCGCCATGCTGGCCGTGGGAGTCTGGAGCGCGCTGACCGTCACACCCGCATGGCGAGCGCCAGCGGCTTTCGTGGCGCTGCTCGTGGCGGGGGCCCTTGCAGGCTTCGCAGGTTTGTGGATCCCCGGTGTAGAACCCATGATTGCGGCTTCCGTACTCGCACTGGGTCTGCTGGTAGCGGCTCAAAAGCAGATGCCCTGGGCAGCGGCTGCGGCGCTCGCAGGCGTGTTTGCCTTCTTCCACGGAGCGGCGCATGGCCGAGAGCTGGCTGCAGGCAGCGGACAAGCCGTGCTGGGTGCTCTAGCGGGTGTGGCGCTGGGTTCGGCGGTATTGCACCTGGGTGGCATCGTCTTGGGCCGTGCGGTGATGCAGCGCCAGAAATGGCTGGCCACGCTGGGCGGCGGGGCCACGGCACTGCTGGGCGCGTTCATGCTCGTTCGACTGGCTTGACTGTGAGGTGCCTATGACTCCAGGTGAATTCTTCGTGGACGAGGGCTCGCACGCCCTTAATCCCGGTCGGCGCACCTTGACCCTCTTGGTGAAGAACGCAAGCGACCGCCCCATACAGGTCGGTTCGCACTACCACTTCGCCGAAACCAATGCGAGCCTCGATTTCGACCGCCCGGCCGCCCAAGGCATGCGGCTGAACATAGCCAGTGGCATGGCAGTGCGTTTCGAGCCCGGACAGCAACGGACGGTGGAGTTGGTCGACATAGGCGGCGATCGGCAAATCTACGGCTTTCGCGGCTTGGTCATGGGCGCACTGAAATGAAGCGTCCTGGTTCATTTCATCGCGGCCCTCAAAAGGAAGACTTGTAAATGGCAACCATGAACAGGCGCGCCTACGCCGAAACCTTTGGCCCGACAGTAGGCGATCGCGTGCGCTTGGCGGACACCGATCTCATTATTGAGGTGGAGAAGGACTTCACGCTGGCCGCTGGCGGTTATGGCGAGGAAGTGAAGTTCGGCGGCGGCAAGACCATACGCGATGGTATGGCGCAAAGCCAGCGCACCCGGGAACAGGGTGCCATGGACACTGTGCTCACCAACGCGCTGATCATCGATCATTGGGGCATCGTCAAGGCTGACATAGGCCTCAAAGACGGCCGCGTGGCCGCCATTGGCAAGGCAGGCAATCCGGATACGCAGCCCGGTGTGGACATCATCATCGGACCTGGCACCGAAATCATCAGTTGCGAGGGATTGATCGTCACGGCGGGCGGCATTGATACGCACATCCACTTCATCTGCCCGCAGCAGATTGAAGAAGCCCTGGCCAGCGGTGTGACCACCATGATTGGAGGCGGCACCGGCCCTGCCACCGGCACCTTTGCCACCACCTGTACACCAGGACCTTGGCATATGGAGCGCATGCTGCAGGCGGCAGACGCTTTCCCCATGAACCTGGGGTTTCTCGGCAAGGGCAACGCCAGCCTGCCGGACGCGCTGCACGAACAAATCAATGCCGGCGCCATTGGCCTGAAGCTGCATGAGGACTGGGGCAGCACGCCTGCGGCCATTGACAACTGCCTGACAGTGGCCGAGGAAACCGACACGCAGGTCGCCATTCACACAGATACCCTCAATGAGAGCGGCTTCGTGGAAGACACCGTGGCCGCTTTCAAGGGCCGCACCATTCATACCTTCCACACTGAGGGTGCCGGCGGCGGCCATGCACCCGACATTCTGAAAGTGGTGGGCGAAGCCAATGTGCTGCCCAGTTCCACCAATCCTACGCGTCCCTACACGGTGAATACGCTGGACGAGCACGTCGACATGCTCATGGTCTGCCACCACCTGGATGCAGGCATTGCAGAAGACCTGGCGTTTGCCGAAAGCCGCATTCGCAAGGAAACCATTGCAGCCGAAGACATCTTGCACGACATCGGCGCCATCAGCATGTTCAGCTCCGACAGCCAGGCTATGGGACGAGTTGGGGAAGTCATATTGCGCTGCTGGCAGACCGCGCACAAGATGAAGCAGCAGCGCGGGGCCCTGCAGGGCGATGGCACCCGCAATGACAACTTCCGCGCCAAACGGTACATTGCCAAATACACCATCAACCCCGCCATTGCCCACGGCATCAGCCACGAAGTGGGTAGCCTGGAAGTAGGCAAGTGGGCCGACATCGTGCTCTGGAAGCCCGCGTTCTTCGGCGTCAAGCCAGCCTGCATCCTGAAGGGCGGCACCATCGCCATGGCGGCCATGGGCGACCCCAATGCCAGTATTCCCACGCCCCAGCCGGTGCACTACCGCGCCATGTTCGGCTCGTTCGCAGGCAGCAACGCGCGCGGTTCGCTCACCTTTGTTTCACAAGCCGGGCTGACAGCAGGTATTGGTGAGCGCTTCGGACTGCGCAAGACGCTGTCGGCAGTCAAAGGCATACGCAGCGTGCAAAAACGCCACATGATCCACAACGACCTGGCACCCCATATGGAAGTGGACGCCCAGACCTATGCCGTGCGCGCCAACGGGGAACTGCTGACTTGTGAACCGGCGGTCAGCCTCCCAATGGCTCAAAGGTATTTTTTGTTTTGAACGGAATTCGGGCCATATGCTGAACGTCAACAAACTCCTGACTCAAGGGCAAGGCCTCTCACCTGCCCTCATCAAACGCGCAGCCACCGTAGAGTTGGATTGGGACATACGCCAAAAAAGCCGTTTCTCCGCCACCGACAGCCAGGGGCGCAGTGTGGCTGTTTTCCTGCCGCGCGGCCAGGCCGTTCGAGGGGGCGATGTGCTGGTGGCCGAGGATGGCAGCCTGATCAACGTACTGGCTTCACCTCAAAAAGTACTGCACGTCACGGCCTGCGCCCAGCATGGTTCGCCCTTTGACCTGATGCGAGCAGCCTACCATCTGGGTAACCGCCATGTGCCCATAGAACTGCAGCCGGATCATCTGAAGATCGAGCCTGATCATGTGTTGGCCGACATGCTGCGCTCCATGCACATGACGGTGATCGAAGCTGAACTGCCCTTCGAACCAGAAGGAGGCGCGTACGGCGGCCACGTCACCAATGACGGGCATAGCCACGGCCATGGGCACAGTCACGATCATAGCCATCACGGGCATTCACATGGGCATGAGCACTGAGCCCTCTCCCACGACGCTCCTGCAACTGATGTGGCTGGCCTCGCCCGCACTGCCCGTCGGTGGGTTTTCCTACTCCGAAGTACTGGAAGCTGCCATCGATGCTTCGCTGGTCACCACAGAAGCCGAGGCTGCCGACTGGTTGTTGCAGCAACTTCATTTGACTCAGGCACGCGGTGACATGGCGGCCATTGCACAAGCGCTGCCGGCTTGGCAGGAGGGCGACATGCTCCGCGTGGAAGAACTCAATGATTGGGTCCTTTTCACCCGTGAAAGCAGAGAGCTGCGATTACAGACCGAACAGATGGGCAAGTCGCTGGCCGACTGGCTGCGCAACCAGCACAGCAACGATGCCGAGCGGACGGACCGATTAGCCGGGTTGGCGGCGCTGTCTGGGCAGCGGCCCACCTACCCCATCGCTTTCGCGCTAGCCACAGCCTTCACTGGCGCATCAGTCCAGCACGCTCTACTGGCCTATGCCTTCGGCTGGGCAGAGAACATGGTGCAAGCCGCCCTCAAGGCTGTACCCCTTGGCCAAAGCGCGGGGCAGCGCATCCTGGCGCAACTGGCCCATGAAATTCCCACCGCGGTAGCGCATGCCCAAGCCCTGCCAGACGACGCGCGCCAAGCGTTTTCACCCATGCTGGCAATTCACTCCGCCCGGCATGAACATCAGTACTCAAGATTGTTCCGATCATGACCTCTACGGCTCTGCACCATATTCCTCATCGCACCAAGAAACTGCCGCCCTTGCGCGTGGGCATAGGCGGCCCCGTGGGTTCGGGTAAAACCACCATTCTTGAAATGCTGTGCAAGGCGATGCGAGACAAGTGGGATCTGATCGCCATCACCAACGACATCTACACCAAGGAAGACCAGCGCATCTTGACCGTCAGTGGTGCGCTACCGCCCGAGCGCATCATGGGCGTGGAGACAGGGGGATGCCCGCACACCGCCATCCGTGAAGATGCTTCGATCAACCTCGAGGCCATCGACCGCATGCTGACGCAGTTTCCCGATGCAGACATTGTGTTCATCGAATCGGGCGGAGACAATCTGGCGGCCACCTTCAGCCCCGAGTTGTCAGACCTCACGATCTACGTGATCGATGTCGCCGCAGGTGAAAAGATACCGCGCAAGGGTGGCCCCGGCATCACCAAAAGCGACCTGTTTGTCATCAACAAAACCGACCTGGCCCCCTACGTGGGAGCCAACCTGGACGTGATGCGCGAAGACACCATACGCATGCGCACCACGCGCAAAGAACTCAAGCCCTTTGTCATGACCAACTTGAAGACCTTGCAGGGTCTGGATGAGGTGGTGGCGTTCATAGAAAAGCAGGGACTGCTGGTGGCCTGAGGAGAATCCTCGAGCCCATTTGCTTAAAGTGATACATGCACTGGACGCTTCCTCGCGACAGCGACTAGTTATTCGAGGGCCGAGCGCAGCAATGGCCCGAATGGGTATCCACCCCCTTTGGCCGTGCCGAGGAGCGCAGGGCAAGGGGCGGGCAAGAGCACTGCAAGATGCTCTTGCTTCGTGAACTAGCTTGCGGCAGCTGTTTGACCGAAGAGAGCGAAGTGAACGAAGGGAGTTCTGCCGCGCCGCCCCTTGCGCG
>JAECRA010000044.1 GCA_015999985.1 Comamonadaceae bacterium | reverse complement strand
AAGGCTTCATTGACTTCGGTGATTTCGCCAGTGATGGGCATGTACACATCAGCGGCGGCCTTGACGGATTCCACAACGCCAGAAACCTCTTTTTGGTCGAACGACTTGCCCACCTCGGGCAGTTCGACAAACACCACATCGCCCAGTGCATCTTGAGCGTGCTTGGTGATGCCGACGGTGGCGATATCGCCATCAACTTTGATCCATTCGTGGTCTTCGGTGTAGAGCAGGGTCATGATGATCTTTTGGGGTTTCGGATGGGGTAAGTGGGAGGAAGAGGAAAACGGAAATCTCAGGACGCCACGAGGGCTTCCCATTTGCGCAGGTAGGCATCGCGGCCAGCTTGCCACCCAGGGGTGCCAAACGCACCTCCACTCTGGTGCGTCAAAGCAATGGGCCAGGTACCCAGCCGCAGCCCCTTGGCGCGCAGGCTGCGGCAAAAATCCATGTCGTAGAAGTGAAAGTTGAACCGCTCATCAAAGCGCAGGCCGTCATTCACGAGCGCATCACGCCGAGCAGCCAACAGCACGCCATCAAGCAATTCGCATTCGGCTGGCGACGGCCCGAAATGGCTGATGGCTCCGAACGGCGTCTTGCCGTGAGCCACACTGCCAGACAAGTTGGCGCGGTCGTCCCACTCGAGCCGTTCATTCACGAAAGCCCATGCGGGCTGATTGCGCACGCGCCGGCGGTTGCCTGCCACACCGATGGCATCAAACATCTGAAGGCCCTCTGCAATGCGCTGGCTGAAGAAATAATCATCGATCCAGACGTCGTCATGCAGAAATACCAACAGACTGCCCGCTGGAGCGGCCTCGATCAGCCGGTTGTAGATGACCGGCAAGCCAAGGGAATTTTCAAATGCCACGGTTGCACGCAGGTGTGTATCAAACGCCAACCGCCGAAGCGACTGGCCCAGGGCCGCTTCCTGCCAGAACCTCTCGGCCGGCAGGCGGGTAGCACTTGCAACAATGACATCGGTCAAAGCTTGATTCCTCGTTAACTCTGGTTCTGAAGCGTGTAAATAAGCTCTAGCCCCGGTAATAGCGTGTGGGCACAAAGGGCATGACAGAAACGGTCATGGGCACTGGCTTGCCACGAACCAGGGCAAACAGTTCAGTGCCGGCAACGGCGTAATCCGGCTGCACATAGGCCATGGCAATCGGCTGATCGATGGTGGGGGCGAGCAGGCCGCTGGTGACTTCACCGATGGTCTGGCCGTCCATGTTTTGCAGTTTGACTTGCTCCCTGACAGGAATGCGCTCCTTGGCAATCAAGCCGACGCGCTTGCGCGCCACAGGCAGCTTGCCGTCCAGTTGTGCGAGCACAAAGTCAGCGCCTGGAAAGCCGCCAGCGCGCTCTCCTCCCGTGCGGCGAACCTTCTGCATGGCCCAGTTCAAGCCCCCCTCAACCGGGGTGGTGGTGGGATCGAGATCGTTTCCGTACAAGCATAGGCCCGCCTCCAGCCTCAGCGAGTTGCGCGCGCCAAGACCTGCAGGTTGGACTTCGGGCTCTCCCAGGAGTGCACGAGCGAATGCCTCGGCCTGCTCTTGGGGAAGGGAGATTTCAAAGCCATCTTCGCCGGTGTAGCCGCTGCGGGTGATGTAGAGATCTGCGCCCTGCCAGGCGAAAGCGCCGCCGGTCATGAAAACCAGCTTGTCCACACCGGGCACCTGTCGTTGCAGTGCGTCCACGGCCTTCGGCCCCTGCAAGGCCAGCAGCGCATGTTCCGGCATGGGAACGATCTGGCAGCGCGCGCCAATGGCTGCTTGCATGTGCGCGATATCGCCCACCTTGCAGGCGCCATTGACAATGACGAAGAGATGATCGCCACGGTTGACGAACATCAGATCGTCAATGATTCCGCCCGCATCGTTGAGCAGCAAGCCGTAGCGCTGCTTGTCTTGCCCCAGGCTGATCACATCCACGGGCATCAAGCTCTCGAATGCGGCGGCAGCGTCTGGCCCGACCAGTTGAAGCTGCCCCATATGCGAGACATCGAACAGGCTCGCCGCGCCACGGGTATGGCGATGCTCGGTCATCAGGCCTGCAGGGTATTGCACTGGCATGGAGTAGCCCGCAAAGGGCACCATGCGCGCGCCCAGCTCGATATGCAGGGCATTCAGTGGGGTTTGCAGCAGGGCGGTATCGACGGTCATGGACAGGGCTCCTTGAAATGCGTGTAAATCGTGCATCGGCCATCCGCCCCCACCCAATCTGGCGGGGGATTCGTGCCTGGAACCCTGCTGTCCTCTTTACCTGAGAGATTCAACGTCGCCGCGTGGCAGCGCGCGTTTTGCCCCTTCGGTGAGCGCCGTGAAAACAGCGCTTCTCTCCAGCAGAATTGTGTTGTGTCAGTCCTTTTTGCCTGAGCGTTCGGCCTTCGGCGGCACCAGGGCATCAGAGCGGCATGACCGCCAAAGCTCCCCGGCACTCTCTCCTGACACACCCAATTCTACATGCCCGAATAGTTCGGGCCACCACCACCTTCAGGAGTCACCCAGACAATATTTTGTGTAGGGTCCTTGATGTCGCAAGTCTTGCAATGGACACAGTTCTGTGCATTGATCTGCAAGCGCTGTGCGTCGCCGCCCTGGGTTTCGTCGGGCACGAACTCATAGACGCCAGCGGGGCAATATCGGCTCTCCGGGCCGGCGTATTCGGCCAGGTTGATGCGCACAGGCACCGTAGGATCCTTGAGCGTCAAGTGGGCCGGCTGATTTTCTTCGTGGTTGGTGTTGCTGATGAACACGCTCGAGAGCCGGTCGAAGGTCAGCTTGCCATCAGGCCTGGGGTAGACCATGGGCTTGCACTTGGTCGCTGGCTTGAGCTGCACATGATCGGGTTGCTGGCGGTGCAGCGTCCAGGGCATGTGACCGCGCAGTACGAACTGCTCAAAGCCGTTCATCACCGTACCCACCGTCAGGCCCTTCTTGAACCAGTTCTTGAAGTTGCGGTCCTTGTTGAGCTCAGCGGCCAGCCAGCTTTGCTCGAAGGCTTCGGGATAGGCGGCCAGTTCGTCGTGCTGGCGCCCTGCCACCACGGCGTCGTAAGCGGCCTCTGCAGCCAGCATGCCGGTTTTGATGGCAGCGTGGCTGCCCTTGATTCGACCCACGTTAAGGTAACCGGCGTCGCAGCCCACGAGCGCGCCGCCCGGGAATACCGTTTTGGGCAGCGCCAGGATACCGCCCGCCGTAATAGCCCGTGCACCGTAGGAGATGCGCTTGGCATTCACATTGCCTTTGTCGTCGGTGAAATACCACTTGACGCGTGGATGCGTCTTCCAGCGTTGGAATTCCTCGAAGGGGCTCAGGTGGGGATTGGCATAGTTCAGGCCGACCACGTAACCGCAGAAAACCTTGTTTCCCTCGGCGTGATACAGAAATGCACCACCGTAGGTCTGTTCGTCCATCGGCCAGCCAGCGGTATGCATGACAAACCCGGGCGTGTGCTTGCTGGGGTCGATCTCCCACATTTCCTTGATGCCGATGGCGTAGCTTTGCGGATCGCTGTTGGCATCGAGCTTGTAACGGTCAATCAGTTGGCGGCCCAGGTGGCCACGCGAGCCCTCGGCGAACAAGGTGTATTTGGCGTGCAATTCCATGCCAAGCTGGAAGTTTTCCGTGGGTTCGCCATCCTTGCCGATGCCCATGTTGCCTGTGGCCACCCCTTTGACGCTGCCATCTTCGTTGTAGAGGATCTCAGCAGCCGGAAAGCCCGGGAATATTTCCACCCCCAGCTCTTCGGCCTGAGTGGCCAGCCAACGCACCACATTGCCAAGGCTGACGATGTAGTTGCCGTGGTTGTTGGCGAAGGGCGGAAGCACCATATTGGGAACCCGCGTACCATCGGTTTCGCTCAGGAAAACGTAGGCGTCATCAGTGACGGGCTGGTTCAGCGGCGCGCCTTTGGCTTTCCAGTCTGGGATCAGCTCTGTCAGTGCCTTGGGGTCCATCACAGCGCCTGAAAGGATGTGAGCGCCGGGCTCAGAGCCTTTTTCAAGTACCACGACAGAGACATCCTGGCCCTTGTCTGCAGCCATCTGTTTCAGGCGAATGGCCGCGGAAAGCCCCGCTGGGCCTCCGCCGACAATGACCACGTCGTATTCCATGGCCTCACGCGGGCCGTACTGTTCGATGATTTGCTCGGGTGTCATGGCTGTCTCTTGTGGGTTTGAAATAATGGCGGTATCCCGGATACTCGCTCTGCCGCCCATCGGCGGAATTTGCATCCGATTTTATGCATCGTGAGCATAAGAACCTGTTCATCTTGAACACACGGCTCCGTTTCACCTAAAAAAAGAAGGAATTTCCATGGCTTACAGCATCGATTTGTCCGGTCGCGTGGCACTCGTCACCGGCGCCTCCAGTGGTTTGGGGGCTCATTTCGCGCGCACCCTGGCCCGCGCCGGCGCCGGTGTGGTGCTGGCCAGCCGCCGCCTTGAAAAGCTCAAGGATCTGCGTGCCCGCATTGAGGGCGAAGGTGGTGACGCGCATGTCATCGAATGCGACGTCAACGACCTCGATTCCATCAAATCAGCCGTGGCCCACGCTGAAACAGAGATGGGTTCGATCGACATCCTGATCAACAATTCAGGCGTAAGCACCACTCAGCGCCTGCAGGATGTCACTGAAGAAGACTTCAATTTCATCTTTGACACCAACGTGCGTGGAGCTTTCTTTGTCGCGCAAGAAGTAGGAAAGCGCATGATCGCGCGCGCCAAGGGAGCAGCCCCAGGTAGCTTTACGGGCGGGCGCATCATCAACATCGCCAGCATGGCGGGCTTGAAGGTGCTCCCACAGATCGGCGTGTATTGCATGAGCAAGGCGGCTGTCATTCAGATGACCAAGGCCATGGCAATGGAATGGGGCCGCTTCGGCATCAATGTGAATGCCATCTGCCCGGGCTACATCGATACGGAGATCAATCACGAGCACTGGAAAACGGAGCAAGGCCAGAAACTCATCAGCATGTTGCCACGCAAGCGGGTGGGCGAGCCCAAGGATCTTGACGCGGTGCTGATGATGCTCGCCTCCGATGCCAGCCACTTCGTCAATGGAGCGGTCATTGCGGCTGATGACGGATTTGCAGTCTGATTGGCGTGCGCCATGAGAATCGAAATACCCGATCACAAGAAGCTTGTCTTCGAAAGCCGTATTCCCGTGCGCTGGGGCGATATGGACGCCATGCGGCATCTGAACAACGCGGCTTATTTCCGCTACATGGAAACCGCCCGCATTGACTGGTTTCAAACGCTAGGGTGCGTTCCAGCCACTTCGGAGGAAGGCCCCGTTATCGCCAATGCGTTCTGCAACTTCTACCGGCAATTCGAATATCCCGACGAGGTGCTTTTAAAAATGTACGTGAGCGATGCCCGCCGGACCACGTTCGAGAGCTGGGCCACCATGGAAAGTGTGGCCGAGCCCGGTGTGATCCGCGCAGCCGGCGGAGCCACCACGATATGGGTCAATTTTGCAGCGCAGAAGGCAGTCGACCTACCCGAAAGCTTGCGCAGTCTGATTAGGGACTGATTGACCAGGGCGAATGGGCACCAGCGCCTGTTCGAACTGTTTGCTGGCCTGAGGCCAATTGAATTGTTCGGCATGGCGGCGAACACCGTCACGGCTCTTGTGGAGCGCCGCGAGGCAGGCTGCGCGAAGATCCATGTCGATGGCCCCGCCCGGTGAGTTGTGCCCCACCACATCGATGGGGCCAGGGACTGGATAGCCCGCCACCGGGGTGCCGCAGGCCATGGATTCCGCCATGACCAACCCAAAGGTATCGGTCACGCTGGGAAACACCATCACGTCTGCCGTGCGGTAGACGGCGGCCAGATCGTCTCCGCTCATGACACCAAACCAGCGCGCACCGGGGTATCTGGCTTTCAACTTCGCCTCTTCCGGCCCTGTTCCCGCTACCCATTTTTCGCCAGGCAGATCAAGTTCCAGAAATTTATGGACCTGCTTTTCCACCGCCAGTCGCCCCACATACAGAAATACCGGCCCGGCACCGCGCTCCAGACGCGGACCGTTTGGCGAAAACGCGTCCAGGTTCACACCGCGAGACCATAAGCGGGCTTTGGTGAAGCCACGTGTCTTCAGGTCATCCACGATGGCTGGCGTGGGCGCCAGAGTTCCCTTGCCCGTGTTGTGAAATTTGCGCAATAGCGCATAGCTCCAATCTACCGGCACCCGTACCCGCGCATGCACGTACTCCGGAAAACGGCTGTGGTAGGCCGTGGTGAATGGCCAGCCTCGCCGCATGGCCACGCTCCTGGCAGCCCAGCCCAATGGCCCTTCGGTGGCGATGTGCAGGCAATCTGGTGCCACCGCATCAATACGGCGAGCCGTGGCAGCACGAGTCGCCAGCGCCAGCGATATTTCGGGATACGTGGGGCACGGCACCGATTTAAAGTCCAGCGGCGAGAGTATGTGCGTCGAGTGCCCCATGGCCCGCAACTCCCGCGTCGTCATCTTCAAGGTTCGCACCACGCCATTGACCTGGGGCTCCCAGGCATCTGTCACGATCATGATCTTCATGGTTGCTCTTCTTTCAAAGGGAGAACGGGCTCTGCGCGCGGCCATGGGCCACGCTGCGTGGGAGAGACGAGCTGACGGCCGGACTTGCTGCGGCACCACATCAGCACAGCCACGCCGCTGGCGACGGACACACCGAGTGCCAGCGCCAGCTGATGCAATGGCCAACCGAACGCCTGCAAGCCGGCATAGGCCCCCAACATGGCAAGCACGCAAAGGTTCTCACTGAAGTTCTGAATTGCAATGGATTCGCCCGCTCCCAGGATCACCTGGCCTCTGTGCTGCAGGAGAGCATTCATGGGCACCACGAAAAAACCTGTCAGTGCGCCGACCAGCACCATGAGTGGAGCGGCCACTATGACGCTTTCAACCAAAGTCATCATCGGCACAAAAAGGCCAATCAACACGCCGAGCCCCAACATCCGAGGCGCCTGTTCCAGCGTGACCCAACGGCCTGCGACCAGCGCCCCCGCACCTATGCCCACGGCAACCAGGCCCTGAAGATAGGCCGCCCCGGAAAGCGAGAGCCCCAAGCTTTGTTGCGCCCACGTGAGTACAACAAACTGCAGCGTGGCGCCTGCCCCCCAGAACAAGGTGGTCACCCCAAGGGAAATGCTGGCCAGAGGGTCGCGCCACAGTACGCGCTGTGCATGAACAAAGCGCTCCATCAAGGCGGCTGGCGAGCGTTGCATGGCATGAGCGCACGCGCCGCTGGCTGGAATCATCAAGTTCAGCGCCGCCGCTACGCCATAGAGTGCAAGTACGGTCATCAGCGCCACCGACAACAAAGAGTCGATGCGCAGGATGGCTGCGAGCGCCTGCGCTGGCGCCCAGGATATCAGCGGGCCCACAAAGGCGCCGCCCAGCATCGTGCCTAAAACAATAGCCGCCACCGTAGTCACCTCCAGCCAGCCGTTGGCATGCACCAGACGAGCTGCAGGCGCCAGCTCTGTCATCAGGCCATACTTGGCAGGCGAGTAGATTGCAGCGCCAACACCTGCCACCGCAAAGGCCACAAGAGGGTCTACGCCCAGAGCGATGAGCAGGCATCCGACCACCTTGACGGCATTGGCCAGGAACATGACCTTCGCCTTTGGCCAGCGATCAGCAATAGCCCCCACGATGGGAGCCAACCCCACATAGGCCAAGGTGAACATGGCTTTGAGCAGCGGTGCAAGCCACATGTTCTGCCCCGTCTCTCGCAACCACGCCATCGCTACGATCAACAAAGCGTTGTCGGCCAGGCCCGACACGAACTGCGCCGCCACGAGAGAGGCGACACCACGCGTCATCACACAGAGCGGAATGTCCGGGTGAACATGAAGCTGGGCTTTGCGTGGGCGCCAACCTCAAAAGCGCCGATGCACAGTCTGTTGGTTGGGTTCGCTGAACTGGTGGGCCGCATCCGACGATTGGAACGAGCTAGTGTGAAAGTGAGATGACGAAGACGAGACAGTTGGACATGTCACCCGCCGCTGAGATCGGGCCGTCACCTGAACTTATAGTTGCTCTTTATTTTTTGGTATACCATAATACCGACATACAAAACGGAGACTTTCCATGACTTCATCCCATCGCACTATCGGCTTGACCTCTCGCGTGGCAGGGCGAATTCGCTTGATCGCCATCGCCCTGGCCTGTGCCAGCACATCTGCTTTCGCGGCCTATCCGGAAAAGCCCATTACCCTGGTCGTACCTTTTGCGCCAGGCGGAAGCTCCGACATCATTGGACGCACCATTGGCCAACCTCTGTCTGAAAAACTGGGGCAGCCTGTGGTCATTGAAAACGTCGGCGGCGCCGGTGGCGTACTTGGCACGCAAAAAGCCGTGCGCGCGCCATCTGATGGCTACACAGTGCTCCTGGGCTCGGGATCTGAAATCCTGATCAACAAGATCATCAACCCCAATCTTCCCTACGACTCATCGCGCGATCTCGCACCTGTGGCATTTGTGGGCACTGGACCGATGGTGCTCCTGGGCAAACCAGGCCTGGCGGCCAACAACGTGCCCGAGTTGCTGCAATTGGCGCGCGCCAATCCAGGCGCACTCAGCTATGGCTCTGCTGGCAACGGCACCCCTATGCATGTGGCGGGTGAACTGCTGAAGATGCGCGCCAACATCGCCATGACGCATGTGCCCTACCGCGGTGCCGCACCTGCGCTGGTCGATCTTCTCGGAGGCCAGATCGATCTGGCAGTGTCCACACTCAGCGCCGCGCAGACCTATATCAAAAGCGGCCGAGTGAAAGCGCTGGCCATCACCGGTGCCAAGCCTTCGGAACTTGCGCCAAACATTCCCGCCATGGGCGCGCAGCCAGGCCTCTCAGGGTTCGATCTGGGCGTGTGGTTCGGTCTTTTTGTTCCGGCCAAAACCCCGCCGGAAGTGGTGCGCAAGATCCAGACCGCTGCGCAGCAAGTGTTGGCCGACCCCGCAGTTCGCGCCAAGCTCGCTGAACAAGGCGTGAGCGCCTCAGGGGAATCTGCGGAAGTCCTTCGCAAATTCATGGCGGGCGAAACAGAGAAATACCGTGCTGTCGTCAAGGCCGCCAACATTACTGCCGAGTAAGTAGCGCGGCACGTACCACCAAGGAAACATATGACTGCTCACATTCGCAAGATCGTCACCTACTCTGAAGAAACCCGCATCGAAGGCGGCAAACAAGCGGCTCGCCCCTTGATGATGTTCGGCGCAGCCGCAGTATTGACCAACCCCTGGGCAGGCCGTGGCTTTGTCGAAGACCTCCAGCCGGAAATACGGGCCATAGCACCTATTCTCGGAGACCTTCTGACGTCAACCATCCTGCGCCAAGCGGGCTCGGGAGAGGCCATCGAGGGTTATGGCAAAGCTGCGGTCGTCGGTACGGCAGGAGAAGTCGAGCATGCATCTGCACTCATTCATACCTTGCACTTTGGCAACTTCTATCGTAAAGCGGTAGGCGCCAAAAGCTATCTGAGCTTTACCAATGTGCGCGGCGGCCCAAATTGTTCCATTGCCATCCCCATGATGCATAAGAACGATGAAGGCATGCGCTCGCATTACCTGACATTGCAGTTTGCCATCAATGATTCGCCGGCTCCGGATGAAATCGTCGTGGCTCTGGGTGCCTCCATTGGCGGACGTCCCCACCACCGCATTGGCGATCGCTATCAAGACCTCAAGGAGCTTGGCAGCAATGATGCGTGACGACCGCATCTTGCATGCCCCAGACGGCACGGCCTACACCCTTCATGGTGAAGGCGAGCCCTTGGTGCTGATCCACGGCGTGGGCATGCAGCATGGCGTATGGTTGCCGCAGATCGAAGACTTGGCGCGCTCGTACCAGGTCATTGCCTACGACATGCTCGGGCACGGCGGCAGCCCCCTGCCACCAGAAAATGCGGCACTGCAGGACTATGCGGCGCAACTCGAACGCCTGCTTGACCATCTGGGGCTTGCCGCCGCCAATGTGGCCGGCCACTCGATGGGCGCCCTGGTGGCCATCGACTTTGCCTTGCGCAACCCGTCCCGGACACGGCGCCTGGCGGCACTCAACGCGGTGTTTCGGCGCACGCCCGAACAGCGCAACGCCGTCCAATCGCGGGCAGACGCCCTGAATCAATCCGGTGTGCAAGCTACGATCGACTCCACGATAGCGCGTTGGTTTGGCGAGCCTGTGCCCACGGCGCTGCAACCGATGGCGACCGCCGTTGCGGGGTATCTTCGCGGCGTCAACCCGGAAGGCTATGCGCGCACGTACAAGCTATTTTCTTCATCAGACGAGGCGCATGTCGGGCGTTTGAATCAGCTGTCCATGCCCACCCTGTTCCTCACGGGCGAGCATGACGCCAACTCTTCGCCCCAGATGTCGCAGGCGATGGGCGCGGAAGTCCCCCATGCCGTCGTCGAAGTCATCCCTGGTGAGCGCCACATGATGAACGTCGTGGCGCCTCATGCGGTGAACCGAAGCTTGCGCAACTGGCTTGCGGCTTAAGTAAGCCGTCAGTCGTGAAATACTCGCACCTCAGAGAAATGTATTGAGGAGTTCCATGACGACGCCCCGACCAGCCTCGCTGAAAGTCGACCGCAGCGCCAAAACGCTGCGTGAGCTTTCGCTCGAAAAGATGCGCGACGCCATCTGGAACGGGCACTTCAAGCCTGGAGAGCGGCTGGTTGAACGCCATCTTTGCGAGCAGTTGGACGTGAGCCGGTCCATTGTGCGAGAGGTTCTTCGCCATCTTGAAACCGAAGGCCTGGTGGAATCCATCAACCATCAAGGCCCGGTGGTCGCGACCATCACGCCAGATCAAGCGGCTCAGATTTATGAAATCCGCGCCCTTCTTGAGGGGCATGCAGCACGCACCTGCGCAGAAAAAGCCGATCCCACAGCCTTGCAACGCCTGGTGGCGTTAAATGCGGCTACCCAGGAGGCGTTCGGTCAAGACGACTTCCACGAAGTCCTGGTGCGAACCACAGCGTTCTATGAAGCCCTCTTCAAGGAAGCGGGTCTGGAGATGGCGTGGGAAGTAGTGCAATCGCTCAATGCGCGCATCAACCGCTTGCGAGTCATGACCATCAGTTCGCCTGGCCGTGCGCAAGAAGCAGCTGCCGAGATGAGCAACATTGTGAAAGCCCTGCAAAAAGGCGATGCGGATGCGGCGCAACAGGCATCACAGGAGCACGTCAAGCGCGTGGCCCAGATTGCGGCAGATCGGCTTAAGGACAGCGGTTTGCACTGACCAGGGCGAATGAATCCCTCAAGCCTACCGCCTTACCACCGCCCGGTATGTGAATTGCTCCGGTAAGCTGTACATGTCGGCGTAAAGCAGCGCCAGCCCCGTGAGGTCGTGGGGCACAAAGCGCATGTAAAGCAGCGGCGTGTCCGCAGGCACATTCAGCAAAACCCCTCTCATCCGACCGGCCTTCACGGCCGATGCCGCAATCTGAGTGCAGTCGAGCCGAAACCCGAGCTCCTCCTCCAGCAGATTCATGGCGTCTTCGTCGGCAAGGCGCGAAGCCATGGTTTCACGCCCCAGAGTGGGTTCGTAGTACGTCTGAAAAAAAGCAGCGGGAACACCGTCCGCCATCCTCACCGTGCGCACAATGGTGACGGGCGTCGCAGGCGCCAGTTTCAGCGCACGGGCCACACGAGGCGGCGCAGGGCCCGTGCGCACACTGAAGGTTCGTCCGCTGGCCACTCGGCCATGGGATCGCAGCATTTCATTGAACCCCGCGAGCATGCCAAGACGTGAAGCCTCGGCAGGGCGCGTAACAAAGCTGCCTTTGCCGTTCAGGGTTTCGATCAAACCCTCCGCCTGCAACTCATTCAAAGCCTGCCTCACGGTGATACGGCTGACCCCAAAGGCTAGCTGCAATTGGGCTTCCGAAGGCAACTTCTGGCCAGCTGGCAAACGCTTTTCAAGGATGTCGTCGCGCAAACGCCCTTTGATTTGCGCAAACAAAGGCACGCCGCCAGTCGAGTCTGTGTTGGCTGTGATCGGGGGGCTGGAACTGATCATGTTCGTCCAAAGTTGGCTGTGTCGAATAGGCGTCCAGCCAGTGTAAACCCTAAATCCCAACCTGTCATATCAGGTATTGCCACACGCACAATAAGAACCTATCATGACAGGTTGAGGCAGCCGAAAAATATGGAATTCGGCGGGTGCTTCAACCCCATAAAGGAGACATTCGATGAACCGTCGGTACCCATTTCAGCTCCTGGCTGCCCTCAGCGCGGTGAGCATCCTTGGTGCATCTGCGCTTGCCGCAGACACTTACCCGGCAAAACCCATCAAGATCGTGGTGCCCTATGCGGCAGGTGGCGTTGTGGATGTGCAAACGCGCGCGCTCACCCAAACCATGTCTGAAGTGTTGAAGACACCTATCGTGGTGGAAGCCAAACCCGGCGCCAGTGGAAGCATCGCCGCTGAGTCCGTTTCCCAGGCAGCCCCGGATGGCTACACGCTGATCGTATCGGCGAGTTTTCTGAATGCGGCGCCCTTGCTGGAGACCAACCTGCGCTGGTCACCCAAGCAATTCACGCCAGTGGGTCGCTTCTCCCTGTCGCCCAGCTATTTCGTAGTACCAGCTACCTCGCCTGCCCGCACGGTCAAGGAATTCGTCGATATGGCCAAGAAAGCGCCCAGGCCTTTGCAATACGCCAACGGCGGAAATGGAACGCCTCAACACATTGCCAATGAATTGTTCAGTGCGGAAGCGGGTCTGCGGTTAGAGCCCGTGATGTACAAGGGTGCGCCACCCGTTGTTCCGGACTTGATCAATGGGTTGATTTCCATGGCAGTGCTGCC
Source organism: Comamonadaceae bacterium (assembly GCA_015999985.1). Taxonomy (GTDB): domain Bacteria; phylum Pseudomonadota; class Gammaproteobacteria; order Burkholderiales; family Burkholderiaceae_C; genus Ottowia. The sequence goes on along the minus strand of JAECRA010000044.1, from coordinate 23,483 downwards.
GTCGTCGGTGGCCTACCCGCAAGTTCAGGGTGGCAAGCTGCGCGCCTTGGCGAACATGAGCAACGTCCGCTCCGCGCAACTGCCTGATGTGCCGACCATTGCGGAAGCTGGCTACCCAGGTGCAGCCGTGCTCTCCTGGTATGGCCTGCACGCGCCGGCCGGTACGCCACCAGAAGTCATTCGCACCTTGGAAGCAGCCATGCGACAAGCCAGTGCCAGCGCAGATGTCAAACAGAGGCTGGTCGCGGCCGGCGGCGAAGAGGCATTTATGGGCACCCAGGACTTCGCCGCCTTCGTTGCCAGGGACGCCCAGCAATGGACCAAGGTCGTCAAGGTGATCTCCAAATGAGGCATCTGGCCAGCACGCGCTCGCCCGAGGAATACAGCGCGCTCATAGAGGACCTCAGAAACTTCATAGACACTGAAGTCATTCCGCGCGAAAGCCTGGCCGCTGCCCATGATGGCCCTGAGGTACGCCGTACTTCGCAGGCGCTGAATGCTCTGGCAACCGCGCGCGGCTTGTCTGGTCCACGCGCCCGCCGTGAAGATGGTGGGCTGGGGCTGTCCTGGACCGAATGCTGCGCCTATCTGGAACAAGCAGGCCGCAGCTTTCTCGGGCCGTTGGCGCTCGGCTGCGCGCCACCCACCCAGCCTGACATCTTTGCGCTGGAGCGCCTGGCCAGTCCGGATCAACGAGCACGCTACCTGTTGCCTTTGCTTCGGGGAGAGCGCGCTTCCTGCTTTGCCATGACCGAGCCAGCTCCTGGCGTGGGGTCAGACCCACGCATGCTATCCACCACGGCGCGTCGAACCGAGGGCGGTTGGCAGATTGACGGCCATAAGTGGTTTATCTCAGGCGCCATGAAGGCCGACTTCGCCATCGTTGTCGCGCGCACCGAATCCGGGCCATCTTGGTTTCTGGTGGACATGGACACACCTGGCTTTCAAATCGTACGAGATATCCCCACCATGGAACCCTTTGACATCGGGGGCCATGCAGAGATATTGCTGCAAGGATGCAAGGTTCCGGATGAAGCGCTCATTGGCGAAGAAGGCCAGGGGATGGCGCATTCCCAATTGCGCCTGGAAGGCGCGCGGCTTTTTCATTGCATGCGCTACATAGGCTTGGCCTCCCGTGCGATGAGCATCGCGCAAGAGTATGCCCTGCGGCGCGAATCACAAGGCGTCAAACTGGCAGACCACCAGATGGTCCAGGCCATGGTCGCTGATGCCCACATTCAGCTCTACGCCTGCAGACAGGTCGTATTGGACGTAGCACGTCGGCTCGACGAGGACGACTCCATCAGGCATCACTCCTCGATGGCCAAGGTGTTTGTTTCAGAAGCGGTCTACCAGGTGGCAGATTCAGCGGTGCAGATCTGCGGCGCACTGGGCATTTCAGAGGACATTCCGCTGTCCATGATCTTGCGCATGTTGCGGCCATTTCGAATCTACGACGGAGCTTCAGAAGTTCACCGTGCAGCCATAGCCCGGCGGGCACTGCACCATGGCCTGACGCCCTGATGGCGCAACAAGATGGAGACAAGTATGTTCATCACGACAGACCTTGAAGAGTTTCGCCAGGAGGTGCGGCAGTTCGTCGCCACACAATTGCCAGACGATCTGCGCCAGACCGTGCGCCAGGGTCAGATGCCTACACGTGTGCAATTGCACGATTGGCATGGACGCCTTGCCACCGCAGGCGTGCTCATACCGCACTGGCCAGAAAAATGGGGCGGACGAGGCTGGACGGTTGCCCAGCAGATGGTCTTTGACGAAGAAATGGCCCTGGGGGGAGCCCCAGAACTGAATGCCATCACCTTCGACATGATCGGCCCCGTGCTGATGCGTTTCGGAACGCCCCAGCAACAACAGCGGTTCCTACCGGCCATCGCCAGCGGACAGCAATGGTGGTGCCAAGGCTACTCTGAACCGAATGCCGGTTCTGACCTGGCGGGGCTCACAACCCGCGCGGAGAGCAACGGAAACGAATACGTGGTCAACGGCTCCAAGATCTGGACGTCCTATGCGCAGTATGCGGACTGGATCTTCGTGCTGGTTCGCACCGATCGGGGGGATAAGCCGCAAGAGGGCATCAGTTTCCTGCTGATAGAGATGAATACACCGGGAATCACCGTGAGGCCCATCGTCGGTATCCATGGATGGCCGGTGTTCTGTGAAGTGTTTTTCAACGATGTGCGCGTACCTGCAGCGCAGCGCATCGGGGAAGAGAACAAGGGATGGACGGTCGCCAAATCGCTGCTGGAGTTCGAACGCCTCAAACTCGCTCGCATTGGAGAGAACAAGCGCCGCATGGCCCGTGTCAAGGAAATTGCCCTCTCGCGCACACGGGGCGGTCGCCTCGTGGCGAACATGCCCTGGTTCCGAGAGCGCTTCGCAGATCTGGAGTCACGGTTGATCGCACTGGAGGCCAATGCAGGGCGCTTCATCGCACGCCAAGCTTCAGGAGAACGCCTGGGGGCAGAGGTTTCCATGCTCAAGATGCGTGGAAGCCGGCTCATTCAACTCTGGGAAGAGTTGATCGTTGACGCTCTCGGACCTGAAGCCATGGCCCTGTCGCAAGAATGGCTGGCTGGGCAAGCCAACGCCACCCCTCAGGACACCTTTGCCGGAACGGCATCCTCTCGCAGGTTCCTTGCTCGTGGCTACACCATCGCTGGCGGCACCAGCGAAATTCAGCACAACATCATTGCCAAGCAGGTGCTCGCGCTATGACTGAAACAGATACTGATATTCGCACGATGCTGGTCGACAGCGCGCGCCGCTGGACGGAACGCGCCTGCACGCCAGAAGTTCGATCCATGGCGTCCGACCACGCGACAGGGTGCCCGCCAGAGCGATGGCGCGAACTGGCCGAACTCGGCTGGCTGGGCATCGCATTGCCAGAGGCAGATGGGGGCATGGGGGCGGGCCTGCCGGAACAGTGCCTGCTGGCGGAGCAACTGGGGCGCGCTTTGCTCACGGAGCCTTTCGTCTCCAGCGCCGTGCTTGGCAACGGCTTGATGGATGTCTTCACCCGAGGGGCGCTGCGAGCATCCTGGCTTGCGGAACTCGCTGCAGGCGAACGCCGTGTGGTCTGGTCGGCTTGGGAATCCGATGGCGCCGCCATGCTGATGCTTCCGTCCGCAAAGGCCACGCGCGAGGGCGATTTCTGGCGAGTCTCGGGCGCTAAAGGCTTGATGCCAGGTGCAGGTGGCGCCGACGCACTGATCGTCACGGCGCAGCTTGTCCACGACACCACCCGGACAGGCCTGTTCCTTGTGGAGGGCTCGGCCTCGGGTATGGCTTTGAAAAATGAGCGCTTGTACGACGGAAGACATGCCGCCAGCTTGCTCATGAGCGATGTCAAGGCGAGCTTGCTACAGGAGGCGCCCACCGAAGATTTGCTTCAGCAATTGAGCCTGGTGCTGGACCGAGGACTGGTGGCGCATTGCGCAGAAACGCTGGGCACGGCGCAAGCGGCATTCGACATCACGCTGGACTACGTACGGACCAGGCGGCAGTTTGGCCGCGCCTTGGGGCAAAACCAGATCGTGCAACACAGGCTGGTTGATCTGTATGTCGAGCTTCAGGAAACACGTGCCTTGTGCCTGGAAGCCGCTCAAGTGCCGCAAAGCCGACAGGTTGCTGCGCTCGCGATGCGCACAGGGCATGTGGCTCGCCACACCTGGGAAGAAGCCATTCAGCTGCATGGTGCCATCGGCATGACCGACGAATACGTACTGGGCGCCTATGTGCGGCGTCTGGCGCTCGCCGCTGATCTCTACGGCACCAGCACCGATCACTCCGATCGCCTGGCGGATATTTCCTTGGGAGCCATGACATGACCCCATCCAATGAGCCTCAAGAGCCGGTTCTCATCGAGCGCAGCGATGGGATCATCCAGCTGACCCTGAACTCGCCGAAAAACCGCAACTCTCTACAAACGCCTGGCATCTACGAAGGCCTGATGGCGGGGTTGGAAGAGCTGGAGCAGGACGCCAGCTTGCGCGCGGCCATCATCACCGGGGCAGGCGGTGCATTCTGCTCCGGGGGTGACTTGCGCCAGTTGGCTGCAGGCAGCGAAGAAGAAGTGCGCATGCGCATGACGCGAAACACCTGGCTATATCGACGCATCGCACTGTCAGACAAGCTGATCGTCGCCGCTGTGGACGGCCCAGCCTATGGAGCCGGCCTGGGGCTGGCTGCAGCGTGCGACATCGTCGTCGCCGGACAGAGCGCCGTGTTTTGCTGTGCTTTCACGCGGGTAGGGGCCATGCCGGATGCGGCCCTCTTCTGGTCACTGCCCGCACGCGTTGGAGTTTCGCAAGCACGCCGCCTGATGCTCTGGGCAGATGAGGTCAAAGGCAGCGAAGCCGTGTCGCTCGGCCTTGCGGACGAATACGAAGCAGAAGGCAGCGCCCTTGTCATGGCCAGAAAAATTGCGGGCCGCATTGCAAAGGGGCCTGCTCGTGCATTCGGACGCATCAAGACAGGACTTCGGCAATCTCCCATGACGCTCGAGCAGGCGCTGGGTTTTCAGATCGACAACGCGCCGCCTCTGTTCGGAAGCGATGACTTCAAGGAAGGCGCCGCCGCCTTCTTTGAGAAAAGGAAACCCCGATTCGGGGGTGGAACATGAGTCAACCCAGCCAGAACACCAGCACCAGCCCGATGACAACGCATCAGGCCCTATTGAGCACTGTGCCTGCCCCGCTTCATGGTTTTCGCGTCCTGGATTTTGGTCAGTACATCGCAGCCCCTGCGGCGGCGCAGACCCTGGCTGACCTGGGTGCGGATGTCATCAAAGTTGAGCCCCCAGGCGGCGACGCCTCGCGCCGCCTGGGTTGGGCACGTGATGATTGTGGCCCGATGTTCAGCGCCTACAACCGCAACAAGCGCTCGGTCGTGCTGGATCTTCGCACCCCCGAGGGTCAGTCGCTGGCTCAGCGGCTGGCGTGCAGTGCAGACGTGGTGCTGGCCAACTCGCGGCCTGGCGCTCTGGAAAAACTGGGCCTGGGCGCGGATCAACTGCTCGCGCAGGCGCCACGCCTTATCTATGGCCGCGTCAGCGCTTTCGGCCAGACCGGCCCCGCCAGCATTCGCGCAGGGTTTGATATCGCAGCCCAGGCGGAAAGCGGCATGATGAGCCTCAATGGCGATGCAGACCGGGATCCAGTGCGCGTAGGATTTACGGTCGTGGACATCTTGGCCGCACAGTCTCTTGCCACCGGGGTATTGGCAGCGCTGGTGCGGCGCAGCGTCAGCGGACGCGGCACGCTGGTAGAGCTTTCCCTGGTTGATGTCGCGGTCGCGGCATTGGCGAATGCCTGGGCCGAATATCGCCAGAATGGCCACATGCCCATTCGCCGCGGTAACGGCCAGCCCACGGTGGCGCCTGCGGCCGACGTCATCGAAACGCGTGACGGAAAGGTCGTGCTCTCGGCGTATATGGACGATCACTTTGTCCGCCTCTGCAAAACCATAGGCCAGCCTGAGCTTGCACAAGACCCGCGCTTCATCAACAACCCCTCACGCGTCAAGCACCGTGCAGAACTGATGACAGTGCTCAAACAAGCACTGAGCCAGTTCGACTCTGACGCTCTGGTGGACATGCTGGCTGAAGGAGGCATCGTCGCAGGCGCGATACGGGACATGTCGCAAGTGCATGCAGGACAGGCCGGCGTGAGCGAGGACCTTTTCGTAGATATGCACGCCGCAGGCCGGGACTCCATCAGCCTGCCAGGCCTGCCCATCAATATGGAGGGGATCTGTCGACAGCCTGGGCGACTGTCGGCACTGGGCGAGCATACCGAAGAGGTGCTGAAGGAGTTAGAGACTGAAATCGCAGGCCCACGTTGACGCTCAAGACAGGCCTGTCTTCATCGCAGGCCTGGACCCTGCGCATCCCCTCTATCCCGAATGGCAGCGGCACCCCCGGCGGGCGTCGGATCGAGAGACTGCGCGTGACCCACGCGAGCCTCTCTCAACTGAGTTGAGTCGGAACGGTCTGGCGCAACGCCACCTGGCGGTTTTCTGAATCCACGAACACAAGCTTGGGTTTGTGTTCCGCAATCCGGTCTTCGTGCACCTGTGCAAAGGCTGCAATGATGAGCAAATCACCCACCGCCGCTCGCCGCGCTGCAGAGCCGTTCACCGAGATCATGCCGCTCCCGCGCTCCCCTTTAATGGCATAGGTGACAAAGCGCTCGCCATTGTTGACGTTCCAAACGTGGATCTGCTCGTTCTCCACTATGTCGGCGGCATCCATCAGGTTTTCATCAATGGCACATGAGCCTTCATAGTGCAGTTCACTATGGGTAGCCGCAGCGCGGTGTATCTTGGATTTGAGCAAGGTGCGGAACATGAAAATCTCCTTCGTTCAGAAAAGCGCACAGCCGCTGTGTTGTCAGGCTTAAAGCCAGGCCGCAGCCGCCGGCAGGTCAAATGTTGTCTGGCAGCGAGCGTAACTCAGAAACCATGGTGCCCATCAGCGAGCGCGGCCGTGGGCTACGATCAAACCATGCAACACGCCCACTACGAGCTCTCGAGTACCGAACCCAGGCGATGGGAAATCCGGCCGATGGTGCTGGCCGATCTGGATGCCCTCATGCAGGTGCAGCAAGCGTGCTATGGCCGTGATTACATGGAAAGCGCCGAGACTTACCGGGCCCGTCTGGCATGCCAGCTCCAGTGCTCTCTGGTGGCCGTACACAACGGTGTGGTGTCAGCCTATCTGGCCGCCTACCGTTCGACGTTCGGCAAAGTCACGCCACTTCACGGAAGTTTTTCCGCGAGCGACTTGCAAGACACTTTGTATCTGCATGACATGGCAGTTAGCCCGAAATACACCGGGCAAGGCTTTGCCCAAGCGTTGTTCGCCGCCCTCTGGGAAGGAGCCAAACACTGGTCTCCACGGCATTCCGCGCTGGTCGCCGTGCAAGGCTCCCAGAGCTACTGGGCCAACAAGGGCTATGAAGTGCTCGCGCAGTTGACTGAGGAAAACGCCATCGCCTTACGAAGCTATGGCAACGACGCCGTGTATATGGCGCGGACCTACCGCACCTGAACTCGACGCCTCAAATCTTCTTGCGGGTATTTGGAAGAAACGCCGTGGCAACCCCAAGGAGCGGCAAGAAACTGGTCAAGCCATACACCCAGACGATGCCGTACTTATCTGCCAGCTCTCCCAGCCCGGCTGCGCCAATACCGCCTATGCCGAACATCAGGCCAAACATCAAGCCCGACACCAGCCCCACCCTGCCCGGCGCGGCTTCTTGGGCATAAACCACCAGGGCGGCAAATGCCGAAGACATGACGAGACCAATCGCGATCGACAGCGCACCCGTCCAGAACAGGTTGGCATAGGGCAATGCCAGAGCAAAAGGAGCAACGCCAAGGAACGAAATCCAGATCACCGCTTTGCGACCGATGCGGTCTCCTACCGGGCCACCGGCAAAAGTGCCCGCCGCCACCGATGCGAGAAACATGAACAGGAACAACTGGCTCTGTTGAACGCTGAGGTTAAAGCGTTCAATCAGGTAGAAAGTGAAGTAGTTCGTGAAAGAGGCGATGTAGACGAACTTCGCGAACATCAGCACGCAGATCACGGCCACCGCCTGGACGATTTTCGAGCGAGCAAGGCCTTCCTTGTGCGCACTCTGCAGACTCTGGGCTTTGGCTACCCCATGGTGCTTGACCCAGATAGTCAACCGATAAAGCACCACAATCGCAACGCCTGCAACCACCGTGAACCAAGCTGCCGCCTTCTGCCCGTAAGGAATGATGATGGCAGCTGCAAGCAGCGGCCCAATGGCGGAGCCCGTATTGCCTCCCACCTGGAAAGTAGATTGTGCAGTTCCAAAACGCCCTCCCGAGGCCAAACGTGCAATTCGCGATGCTTCAGGATGGAAGGTGGCAGAGCCGATGCCCACGACAGCAGCAGCCACAAGCAACATGTAGAAGCTCCCTGCCGTGGCCAGCAGAACAATACCGATGAATGTCATTCCCATGCCTGAGGGCAGGAGATACGGCTTGGGGTGCTTGTCGGTATACATGCCAATCCACGGCTGCAACAGTGAAGCTGTGACCTGATAGACCATGGCGAGAATACCGATCTGGCCAAACGATAGCGAGAAATTGGCCTTCAGCATCGGATAGATGGCCGGAAGCATCGCCTGAATCATGTCGTTCAGGAGGTGGGCAAAAGCCGCTCCACCGACGATGGGCAGAAGAAAGCCACTTTTTTTTTCAGTAGCAGGCGGCGCGGACGACACCTCAGGCGCACCAAGCGTTGCAGATTTAGCGGTCATGAAGAGAGCAGTAAAGATGGAGCGGCGGCCAGATAAGGGTTTTGGCAATGGCTGTCCCGAAAAGCCAATAGGCCGCAAAAAGGGGAGCGCAAAGTCCGGAAGATGACGACGGATGACCGAGCCCGTTGAGGATAACGATCCTCTAGGTACCCATCGCTCGCTAATCAGCCAAACTCTGTGGAGTTTCAGCCATGACGACCAATTCAAGGCCCAAAGATCCCGATTTCTAGAAATTCCCTCGCTCGGTCAGTGGGCGACCGAGAAGAATCAGGGGACTTTCAGCCCATACACCGGCTGGATGTGCTCGCCAGCCTGGCCGGATACACCGCTATCCGAGCGCCAATGAGCGGAAATATGCCAGCGCGCTGACGAACAAAAGAATTAAACCAATCAGCGCAAAGTTTCTTCGGTAGCAGCGCTGCAATTTCAAAAGAGCGTGGTGATTGAGCCGGCTCCCGAGCGCCTGCCAAGTTCGCACGCAATGCAGGAGGTAAGCCGAACCGGCAACGAGTACCACCCAAAGATGCTGCTCCAACGCACCCCAGTATCCAATGAGGACATAGGCCACACTAAAGAGAGCGAACGAACTTGCGTAGGTCGCCTTTTCGCCAAAGACCACAGCGTTCGTTCGAATGTCGTTGGCGGCATCAGCTTCGTGTCCACGCACTTCATGCATCAAATGCCCGGCCGCAAACACCACGCCAAAGTAAGCAGCAAGAACCAGGCTTTGCGCACTCCATTCGGCGACAGCCAGATATCCCAGCAAAAAATGCAGACTGCCCCCGGCCAAGTGAAGCATTGAATTGGCCACGGGCACTCCCTTCCCATGAAAGGGCGGTGCTGAATAAAGTACGCTGGTTACCAGCAAACCAGATGCGACCAGTGCCGAGGTGGGCCCCAGGAAACTCGATACAGCCAAGCCCAGTATGGCCAACAGGAACGCGAGGCCCAACATCGATTGCCGAGTGACGCCTAACGACAAGAAAGAAGGGCTCTTGCGATGGGGATCACGGAGGTCGGCATCGATACCAGCCCAATCGTTGAGCACAAACACATGCGCGACGAGAAGCGAGCTCGCACACACCAGCACGGCGAGTGTTTGCAAGAGAACCATCAACGAGGGATGAGCACCATCATGAAGCGCAAAGGCCAGGCCCATAAGCGGAGTCCCCTGGAGCACGGCCACCTCCCCCATCCGAATACTTCTGAGCAACCCAATGAATCGGAAAGATTGCATGAAAGCTACCGAACTTGCGCCTGCTCATTCGCATCGAACAAGCGTAGCCAGAGGGCAAGACCCATCTCCGTCGACCAGTAGTAACGACTCACTGTCGCGGTCAGATCATTATGGAAATACCGGACCGGCGCCTTTCTGCCTTGCTCGAAGCCATTGCCCGCGATTTCGCGCAGCAATGATTCGTTCTGTGCCAGCTCCATCGCTCGTTGCTTGTGGTGCTGCGGTGGCGAAGATTCCAACTTGTGAATTCGCTCAATGACCTCAAGCCATACACGCTGATCCGCATCCTGGGTGAGCATCATTCGATCAGGCAGTTGCAGTGGACAGCCCAACCCGGAAAGCGCCTGTCTCCGCCATGCGATGGCCGCAGGCGCATCTTTGTAGTAAACCCATAGTGACTCGTTGCCTGCCTCCAACTGCAGTGCGCGGCACAAGCGCTTCGCCGCCGCAGAATCCACCTTATGCAGCCACATGAGAACGTGAAGTTGAATGCCGATATCTACAGGATTCAAATCCTTGCCAGGATCTATGCACTCGTATCGATCAGGGGATGCCAGCCACGTCTTGTAGAGGCCTTGCGGAGTCTTGAATTTTTCCAGGGTGGCGAGAGCTTGCACCTGTTGCGCCTTGTTCCCATTGGGAGCCAAGCGCCACACCAACGCAGTGTCGTCCGCATCGGGCGTGATCCGGCAACCGAGCACGCCGTGGGATTGAAGATCGGCACGTCCGTGATAGCGCACCAGGCCCGATTCTTCGATCTGTGCAGAAAGGAATTGGCGTGCCTTGTCCAGCATGGGAGACAACTTTAAACGCTCTCTCGTCGGCTCCAGGAGATCGAGGATCATGGCCGTAGTAAACAAGTTCATCTCAGTATGTGGACTGAGAAAGCGCAGCCCATCAGTGAAATCAGTCAGCCAATAGCCATCGTTATCTTGTTGGTTCTGGAGTGTCCAGGTCGCAATTTTCGCCATATCGGAGAGCGGCATACCGCTCGTCCAAAGTACCGGAGGTGCAGACCGCTCCACCTCGAAAGACTTCTCCAGAAGGTGCCGAGGCGATGCAGAATTTTTGCCTGGCAGAACCACGGCTACCGTGTGCTCGCCCGGGGAAAGATCTCTGGCCGGAATCTGCACCCGCCATCCGCTCGGAGCCCGTACACCTACCGCCTGCTCAACATCGTGGCGTCTGAAGAATGAATCGATTTCCCCCCTTTTTGCGCCATCAATCCATAGCTCGAGCTTGCCAGGACTTGTGGCACCGAGGGATGTCCAGCCGACCACGTCAACGCCTCGGCCAGGAAACACCCGAATGGCATCAATCGATCCTCGCCATCGCGCCGCACCGTCAGTAGGCGAATTTCGCTCCGGGACCGTCAGTTTGAACCCATGAAGCATCCATGGCATGGCTTCAGGGTGTGACCGTAGCTTGGCGCTGAAGACATGCGGGCCCGCACTCAGAAGCTCGGCCGGAAACGAAATTTTCCACGCGGAAGCCTGACTCGTCCGCATCTGTTCAGACACATCTGCACGGAAGGCAAACTCTGAGGTACTTCCCAGCACACGACTTCCGTCGACCAGCAGGCTCAGGTCGTACGCCTGCTTTTTGCCGAACAGAGCCCATCCCTCCACAGTAGCCAGTCCATCAGGGGACACGGTCAAGCGATCAATCGAGCCGACAAAGCCCGGGAATAAATCATTGAACAGCGCAGGGCGCGCCAGAATGGGTGAGTAGTCGGCTGTCCACGCTGCCCGCTCGTAAATGGCCTTTTGTTCAGTCCAGGTCTTGGCTACGTGGGCATTCATATATTGAAGATGTGCACTGCCTGTGTAGCCGAAAGCACCAATGGCCGCTATCACCACAGCCCAAGTGCCCAATAACGCGAACGTCCATCGGCCGATCTGGCCCAAGCCTATGAGCAGCGGCGGCAGCATCCAAAAAAGTATCGGCAGCATATCCGTCAGAAATCGAGGCCCCCAACTGACTCCTGGACTCCAGTGCACTGCAGCGTAAAACAGGAGTTGCGCCAGAACTGCTCCGCCCAGCAGCGCAGCCAGCAGCCGCATGGAGGGCCTCTCAAGCAGTCGTCCAAATCTCAGTGGAATAAGAACCAGGAACGGAGAAAACACCAAAAGGCCCTGCACAGGGCTGAAAAGCAGGGCGGCGAAACCTTTGGCCGTATCCCATACCGTGAACTGAAGTGTCAGCTTCTCAGAAACGACACCGTAGCCACCCATCGGATTGCCCACCATCTCCAGGTTGTAAGCCAGCAATGCAGCCGCAGGAATGAAGGCCCCAGCAATCAAAAATGTCAGATAGCCCCGCCCCCACACCAAGGCGTAAGCGGCAAATCCAGCAACCAAGATGGCATCGGGTGGCCTGTTGCAAGCAATGAGAGAACAGATCAGACCCAGTGTGAAAGCCCTCAGAGGCGTGCACCGTGGCCCAGTCACCAACCACAGCGCGCCCAAAACCAGCAACTGGGCGATTCCATGCACCCATAGTGCCTGGCTACTAATGACCCAGGTGGATGTACCGAAGGCAAACAAAAGCGCGAGGCTTGCAGCCATCTTCACACTGCATTGCCGTCTAAGAAGGAGGTACATCAGTGCCACAGTGATGCTGGCAACCAGGGAGGCAGTGAGCTTCTCCATGATCCGTGCCACCCTCTCCACCCGCTGAGAGTCCCAGCCAACCCAGTTGAGATACTGAACTGCAGGTAAATAAAGCGGCGCAACGAGCAATGGCGTAATGGGAGGATAGATGGAAACCAGCCTGCCCTCCGGGGTTCTCAGCATCCACCAAGCTCTTGCGACCTCCCCAACCCCTTGAGAGGGCCTCTCGCCCTGACCCACGTGCTCGGCGATGGGATCCAGCGCGAGCGTTCCATGCTTCCAGATCGATAGCGGCAAGTACCTCGCCGCATAGGTATCCGCCGCCCCGATCGATCGTAGATTGCTGTTGAACACCAGCATGCTCACAACCAGAATAAAAAAGGCGAGCCACCAGTCCGCTCTTTTTCCGGAGGGAAATCCGGTATCCTGCGCGCCGGTCTTTGCGCCAGCATCCACGTCAGGACGCATGAGCTTCACGTTCAACATAAAATTCTTGAAAATCTAACTATAGATAAAGTTTGAGTCACAATTCGACATGAAAAATAAAATTCTGTAACACGATATGCCTGAGTTGGGACCCGGCCTTGTAGTGGTCATGCCTGTCTATGAAGACCAGCAAGCATGCTCCTTGCTATTGCGCCGCCTGGAAACGCAGATAGTGGGCACGTACTCCATATTGGTGGTGGACGACGGCTCCCAGGTTCATCCATTTGAATTCGACTTCGAGGCTCGCGCCACCACGCACGGTTACGTTCTGCGCCTGGAAAAAAATGTAGGCCATCAAGCGGCCATCGCTGCGGGATTGCAGATGCTTGCACCATGCGTAGGAAATGACCAGTTGGTGATAGTCATGGATTCTGATGGTGAAGACCCCCCAGAATCCATTCCTCTGCTGTGTGCATCACTGACAAACGGTGCAGACATCGTTGCAGCGGCCCGTGGCAAGCGGCACGATAGCGGAACCTTCAAAATCCTCTATCACCTTTACAGAATGCTGTTTGCCAGCTTGACGGGCCAGCGCATCAATTTCGGCAATTTCATGTTGCTGCGAGGCTCAGCAGTCAAACAGATCGCGTGCATGCCCTCCTCGCCCGTGCATTTGGCAGCTACTGTATTGTCTTCAGGCTTGAACTTGAAACGTGTGCGCGTGGACCGCGGTTTGAGATACGCAGGCAGGTCCAAGATGAACATGTTACGGCTCATCCAGCACGGCACGGCCTCTCTGTCCGTATTCTCGGAAGAAGTCCGGCATCGACTTACCATCGCCGGCGCTGTTTCCGGTGCCGCCGCAGTGGCCAGCACATCGGCCCTGATTGGCAAGGCATCGGCAATGGCGAGCACTCACTTACTGCCCACATTGACCGCCGGAAGCATTCTCTCCGTTTCAGTCATAGTCGCTGCCGCTTTTCTATTGCCGGGTCGTCCCACAATGAAGAGCATCCCCTCAGGGGGCAACCGGCGTAGCGGCGATGAATCTCGTAAAGAGGGGCGCGCGGGCGGTCTTCTTTGAGGTTTGATACCTACCTCGCATGGCCGACCGATCCCACAACTCCAGCGCTAACAGCAACAGTCCAAGATTGATGCGCAGATTTTTGCTGCCGATCGTTGGTGTGCTGCTCTATATGGTCATTGCGGTGATCACGTATTGGGCTTACATACGCTTGGCGAGGGTTGACGTCGTCCTATATGCCTCGCTCTTGGCGAGCGGCCTCGCGTTGTGTGCCTACGCACTTTTCATGGCGCTAGCACCCGCTGCACAGTCATTCAGTCGCCTGGAGAAAATGCAGAACCTGATCATCTGCGCACTTGTCGGGTATGCCATGGCCATCAGCTTGCCCACGGTGATCGACAGATCCCTGTCTTTCTACCTTCTGGAGAAACTTCAACAGCGTGGTGGCGGGATTCAACGCCGACACATGGATGTTGTTTTTCGGGAAGAGTACATGCGTGAGCACCGATTGATGGATATCCGCCTCACGGAGCAAGTTCAGTCAGGCACCATAGCCATCGGTCGCGACGACTGCGTACGCCTGACCCTGCGGGGCGAGCGACTGGCCAACTTCAGCCGTTTTTTTCGAGCCCACTTCCTTCCTGAGAAGAGGTTGATCGGAGAGAAGTATTCAAGCGATCTCGTAGACCCCTTCGCAGTCGATTCGGCGGTCCCGAACTATCTTTGCGGCAGTCCCAAGCACCCCTGATATTGACGATCTCCTCACGCAGAGATCGTCAACATGCTCCAGGACCAAGTGGTCACACCACGGCCGCAAGCCTTTCGAACAACTCCTGCGCCATATTGAAGTGCTGGCGTGCACTATCGGGGTCAGGCGTGGAATTGAGCATCACCGAAATCGTCGCCCGCCGCGTAGCGTGGTTCATGGTGGCAACCTGGAACCCGACACCAGTGCCTGTGTGGCCCCACCAGTTGCCGATTTGCCCAATACCCAGACCATACCGGTCGTACTCCGGGCCGTTGGTGACATCGCGCGACATGGATTTGCGCAGCGCCTGAGTGGAAGAGTTGAGAAGCAGGCCTTCTCCCAGCGCCTCTCCCCAGATGAGCAGGTCGGCCAAAGTAGAGGCCATAGCGCCAGACCCTGCCAAGGATGTCGGGCTGATAAGGGGTTGATCGTCGACGTCGCCCGTGAGCACGTTCACTGAGTAGGAGGTTGGTGTCGGTGCGGGGAGCACTGCTGAGAATGGATAGATCGTGCCGCGCAAACCTAAAGGCCTGAAAATTTGCGCCGCCAACACCTCGGGCAGTGACTGACCGGTCACCTGCTCGATCAAGAGACCGAGAAGCACTGTGTTGGTATTGCTGTACTGATACTGTGCTCCGGGAAGAAACGCGGGCTCCACAGCAAAAGAAAACGCCAGAAGCTCTTGAGGAGTCCAGACACGCAGCGTGTTTTCTAGAAGCGCCTGCCCGAAGCCCGGCTGCACGGAGTAATCGGCCAGGCCGCTTTGGTTGCCCGCCAGATCGCCCAGGTTGATGAGGTCCCCATTGGGTACACCCGAGAAATAACGCCCGATCTTGTGATCCAGTGCCAATTGACCGGATTGAACCAGTCGGAGCAAGAGCGTGACTGTGAAGGATTTCGTAATGCTGCGGATGGGGAACGAGCTGTTCAGCGCCAGGGGTGTACCAGCGTCCACATCAGCCAGGCCGAAGGCGGCCATCCAAGGCTCCTCACCTGCCAAATGAACCCCGGCCAGGATACCCGGGGGGTGGTAGTCCCTGAACATGCTTTCCACCGCTTTGACGTATTCCTCTTCGCGGGCTTCCTGGTCACTCGAACCGCCACATGCCGCCAGCCAAGGGGTCAGCGCCGCGGCGCCCGCTAAGCAACCAAAATGGCGGCGTGATGGATCGAAATGCATGAGAGCGCTCCTTTGGCAGGGTTAAAGCTGTGCGCAACATCGCGCAGCACGCATCCTATTAGATCAATGACCGCTGTGGCGCTCAGGCTTTTGGATTCGGGACGCCGATCGCCAACTTGGGACCCTGTGACGACAGTTTCGCTTGCACTTGCAAGTCCACGCGCGCGAAGTGACTGACAGCGACGGCGCGGCCTTTGCAGATTTTGGCCATGCCGCGTTGCACGATCGCTTCGCTCTGGTAGTCAAGTGCGCTGCTGTCCGCGCCAGGGCGAGCTTGCGCGCATTACTCGCCTGCGGGTCATGCGCCCACTCGGTACTTGCGCTTGATCAAGGTCATCGGCCCTGGCCGCGCCTACAGTGGCCATAAGAACCGCCATGCAACAAGAAACGCTCGCTGCGAACCCCTGTTGGCCCGCGCCGTACGCCAGGTCAGCGCCGGCAATGACACCCGCCTGAACCCCACGGATAAACCCAAGGAGACCGCATGAACGCAGTACCCCCGCCCCTGCCCGGTAATGCCAGCGGCGGCATCGTCAAGCGGGCCGGCTTGGCCGCCGCGCTCGCGGCATTGCTGGCCATTGCGTGGATGCCGGCGTTCGAAGGCCTGCCGCGCTCCGGCCAACTGATGTTGGCCATCCTGGCCTTTGCGGTGATTGTCTGGATGACCGAGGCGTTGGACTATGCGGTGAGTTCGGTGGTAATAGGCGCACTGATGGTTTTCCTGCTTGCTTACGCGCCCGACGCGGCCAAGCCCGTCGGGCCCGACATGGGCACCGCGGCGGCACTCAGCCTGGCCTTGTCCGGTTTTTCCAACAGCGCAGTGGCACTGGTCGCCGCGGCCTGCTTTATCGCCGCCGCCATGTCGGCCACCGGGCTGGATAGACGCATTGCCCTGAAGGTGCTTTCGAAAGTGGACGCGGGCACAAACCACATCGTGATAGGCGCCATGGCCACCGGCTTTTTGCTGTCCTTCATCGTGCCCAGCACCACGGCGCGCGTGGCCTGCCTGGTACCCATCATGATGGGTTTCATCCTAGCCTTCAAGGTGGACAAGCGAAGCCGCTTTGCCGGGCTGCTGGTCATCACCGCAGCACAGACAGCCAGCGTCTGGAACATCGGTATTAAAACCGCGGCCGCGCAGAATATGGTGGCCATCGGCTTTATTGAAAAGCAGTTCGGCACCGGCATCACCTGGGCGCAATGGTTTGTGGCCGGCGCGCCGTTTTCGGCCCTGCTGAGCGTTGCGGTGTATTTCATCATGACCCGCATGATGAAACCCGAGATGAAGGAGATAGCGGGTGGCCGGGACACGATACGCGAGCAACTCGATGCACTGGGACCCATGACGGGTCGGCAGTGGAAGCTGCTGGCCATTGTGCTGGTGCTGCTGGGCTTCTGGGCCACAGAAAAGGTGCTGCACAACTTCGACACCTCCTCGACCACCATCGCCGCCATCGCCCTGATGCTGCTGCCGCGCTTTGGCGTGATGGACTGGAAGGAGTCGCAGCGCGGCTTTCCTTGGGGGACAGTCCTGCTGTTTGCGGTGGGCATCAGCGTGGGAACCGCGCTGCTCAAGACCAACGCCGCCGGCTGGCTGGCCAGTCTGATCGTGCAGCACCTGGGCTTGCAGCAGGCCGGTGCCTTCACGATCCTGATGCTGCTGTCGCTGTTTCTCATCGTGATCCACCTCGGATTTGCGAGCGCTACGGCGCTGGCCTCGACCATGATCCCCATCATCATCAGCGTCCTGCTGGCCGTGAAGACGCCAGGCATCAACGTGGTCGGCATGACCATGCTGCTGCAATTCGTCGTGAGCTTCGGGTTTATCCTGCCGGTTAATGCGCCCCAGAACATGATCGCCTACGGCACGGACACCTTCGACGCGCGCGATTTTGTGCGCACCGGCCTGGTGATTACCCTGGCGGCAGCGGTGCTGCTGGTGATTTTTGCGCTGACCTACTGGCCGTGGATGGGCTATATGACCAAGGTGGCCTGAAAGCCCGGGAGCCGGAAAGCCTGAGCCTGAAACCCGCAACCGCACCAACCCAAGGAGAAGCCGGGATGACAACCACGAGCAAATTCACCCTTGGCCCGATAGTCAAGCTACGGTCCTTGTCCGCGCTGGGTGGAGTGGCCCTGGCAGCGTGGGCGTTGCCAGGCATAGCGCTTCCCGGCATCGGGTGCTAGGTGCCGCCGCTGTGGATCATTCAGGAGTAAGCACACTGGCGACGCCGCAGGTCTTGATCGGGCTGGCAGTGGCATTGGGAATCGGGCTTTTGATTGGCGTCGACCGGGAACGCCGAAAAGGCAATCACGAACACCGCGAGGCAGCCGGGCTGCGTACATTCGCAGTAGCCTGCTTCGCCGGCGCACTTGCTCAAGTCCTCCCTGTGCCAGCTCTGGTGCCCATCGGAGCCGTGCTGGTTGCGGTTCTGGCCGCGGTTTCTCATTGGAAGAGCAGTTCACCGGACCCAGGGATGACCACGGAGTTGGCACTATTTACCACCTACATGATTGGAACGCTGACGGTGAATGCGCCGTCGCTGGGAGCGGCGTGCGGCGCAGGCTTGGCCCTGCTGTTGGTCACGCGGCAATGGCTGCACCGTTTTGCGACTCAGTTGCTGAGCGAGCAGGAGCTTCATGATGGCATCCTGCTCGCGGCGCTTGCACTTATCGCGCTACCGTTGATACCCGCCAGGTCGATCGAGTGGCTCGGTGGCATGGAGCCTCGGCCTCTTGCTGCAATGGTGCTTTTGATCTTATTTATACAGGCCGTCGGCCATGTCGGGATGCGGTGGCTCGGCGTGCGCGGCGGGGTGCTGGCCGCGGGCCTTCTTTCCGGCTTCATTTCAAGCACTGCGACAGTGGCGTCTCTTGGAAGCCAGGCACGAAAGCTGCCTGAGCAGACCGTCATGTTGGCCGGAGGCGCTTGCCTGTCCGCAGTAGCCACCTGGATACAGGCGCTGGTAGTGAGCGCCGCATTGTCGCCGCGCGCCGCTATTGCCTTGATGCCCGCGGCACTGGCCGCAGTTCTCGCGGCGGCAGGCATAGGCTTAATGGTGCTACTGGAGCGCGGACCAAACAACCCGATCAGGCCATCGACCACCACGCGCAGTGCGCTGCGACCACGCGAGGCATTGATCATAGCGCTGGCGATGGCGCTCGTCGCGCTACTGGTCGCTTTTGCGCAGCGACGATACGGCGACGCGGGACTGCAGGTCTCCGTCGCTCTGGTTGCGCTTGTCGATGCCCATGCGCCGGTGGCGTCCCTTGCGTCCCTTCACGCCGCCAATAGCCTGACGACTGCGCAGTTCGTGCATGGTGCGCTGATCGCGGTTGGCGTCAACACAATGGTCCGGTGCATGGTGGCTATGGTGACGGGTGGCCCTCGCTACGGGCTGCGAGTTGGCGCAGCACTGCTAGGCAGTCTGGCTTGTGCTTATGCCGTCAACCGTTGGTTGCCTGCTGCCTAAAACGCAACATTGCTTGAATCGTGCGGGATATCACATTCCAGCTACACAGAGACCTTGACGCAGCATGATTCATGCCGATAGCTCGACAGTCTTGCGAAACCTGCCCAGCGAAGCCACAAAGAGCACCAGGCCAATCACCGTGATGGCCAGCAACTGCGGCCACACCACCGCCAGACCTGCGCCGCGAAACAGGATGGCCTGGCCGGCCGACACAAAGTGTGTGGTGGGTGCGACCAACATGATGTGCTGAACCAGTTGCGGCATGCTCTCCCGGGGCGTCGAGCCACCGGAGAGCATCTGCAGCGGCAGCAGAACCAGCACCAGCAGCATGCCGAACTGCGGCATGCTGCGTGCCAGCGTCGCCAGGAAGATCCCCATGCAGGTGGTGGCGAAAAGATGCAACGCCGCAGCCAGCAAGAACAGGCTTACTGAGCCCTGCACCGGAACCCGCAGCACGCCCTGAACGATAAAAACCAGCGACGCACAGGCGGCCAGCAGCACGACCAAACCCATGGACCAGATTTTGGCCAGCATGATTTCGGCCGGCGTGACCGGCATGGCCAGCACATGCTCGATGGTGCCGTGCTCGCGCTCGCGTATCAGCGCGGCGCCGGTCAGGATGATGGACAGCATGGTCACGTTGTTGATGATTTCCATGAGCGAGCCGAACCAGGACTGGTCCAGGTTGGGGTTAAAGCGCAGGCGCATGGCAAGCTCGACTGGCAGCACACTTTCGGTCCGGTACCTGTTCACGAAGGCATTGACCTCTCCGCCCACGATCTGCTGGATGTAGCCGCTGCCCGTGAAGGCTTGGCTCATGCGGGTCGCATCCACATTGAGCTGGATCGCCGGCGAACGGCCCGCCAGCACGTCGCGCTGGAACCCCGCCGGTATGGCCAGTACGAAGGTGTAGTCCCCGCGGTCCAGGCCGCGGTCGCCCTGCGCGGTCGTCACGCGCTGCGGCGTCGTGAAACCCGGGAGGAAGAAACTTTCGGTGATGCGCGCCGACAGCGGCGATGCATCCTCGTCGACGATGGCAATGGCCGCGCGGTGCAAACTTTCGGGCATCGCAGTGGCCGCGACGTAGATTGACACGGTGAAGGTGTAGACGATCAGCACCAGCATCATGGGGTCGCGCGCCAGGCTCCAGAGCTCTTTGACACCCAGGCGAAAAATGGTGAACAGGGACAGATTCACGTCAGCGCGCCTGCTTTTTAAGGAGCACCACCGCAAGCCCGAGGATCACCGGCACCGCCGCCATCAGCGGCCAGAACGAGGCGGCCAGTTCGGCAGCGCCCAGGCCCTTGTTGAACACACCGCGGCTGATGGTCAGGAAATGCGTGGCAGGGTAAATGCGGCCTATGAAGGCGCCCGCGCCAGACAGTGAGGACACTGGATTCAGCAGCCCGGCGAACTGCACGCAAGGAATGATGGTGCCCATCATGGTCACAAAGAGTGCGGCGATCTGGCTCTGGGTGAACGTGGATACCAGCAGCCCCAGGCCGGTCGAGCAGACCACATAGACCAGCGCGGCCAGCGTCAGGGTGGCGAAGCTGCCCTTCAGGGGCACGTCGAACACCGCGACGGCCAGCGCCGTCATCAAGAAAAAATTGAGCAGACCCAGAGCGATGTAAGGCAACTGCTTTCCGAGCAAGAATTCGCTGCGTGTGACCGGCGTGACGTAGAGGTTGATGATGGAGCCCAGTTCCTTTTCACGCACCACCGACAGCGCAGCCAGCATGGCCGGGATCATCATCAGCAGCATGGGGATGACGGCAGGCACCATGGCCGGCAGGCTTTTGACGTCGGGGTTGTAGCGAAAGCGGATTTCCACCGTGCCAGCCGCAACGGGCACCACGCCCAGGCGGCGCAGGGACAAATCGGTCAGCCACAGCTGGTGCATGGCCAGGATATAGCCTCGTATGGTTTCGGCCCGGGCGGGCATGGAGCCGTCCACCCAGGCGCCTATTTGTGCCGGCGCGCCGCGCTCCACGTCGCGCGCGAAGCCCGAAGGAATCTCAACGGCCAGCGAGATGTCCCCAGCGCGCATGCGGCTGTCGAGTTCGGCCTCGCCGGACAGCGGCGCCTTCTCGGTGAAATACTGCGAGCCGGACAGCTCGAGCGCGTACGCCCGGCTCAGCACGGTCTGGTCGCGGTCCAGTACCGCATAGCTCAGGTTTTCCACATCCAGGCTGATCCCGTAGCCGATGATGAACATCAGGATGGCCGTGCCCAGAAGCGCCAGCGTCGCGCGCACCGGGTCGCGCCGGAGTTCCAGCGTTTCGCGCAAGGCATAGCTCCAGGCGCGGCCGGCACTGAAGCCGCCGTGCCGCAGCGCGGCGCGGGTCGCCGCAGTGTCCGCAACTTGCGCGTCCGGTGCTTCAGGAGCGGCAATGACAGTAGCCGGTGCGGCTTCTTCAAGGTAGCTGATAAAGGCCTCCTCCAGCGTAGCGGTGCCGCGCAATTGCACCAGCGCCGCCGGTGCATCGGTCACCAACACCCGGCCCGCATCCATCAGCGAAATGCGGTCGCAGCGCGCCGCTTCGTTCATGAAATGCGTCGAGATGAAAATCGTCACCTGGTCCTTGCGCGCCAGGTCCACCATGAGCTGCCAGAACAGGTCGCGCGCGATGGGGTCCACGCCCGATGTGGGCTCGTCCAGGATCAGCAGCTCCGGGCTGTGCACCATGGCAACCGCGAGCGACAGTCGCTGGCGTACGCCCAGCGGCAGGTTTCCGGGCAAGCTTTGCTGCGCGCCAGCAAGGCCGAAGCGCTCCAGTATTTCGTCCACCCTTTTGTCGATGCCGGCCTCCGGCAGGCTGAAAAGCCGCGCATGCAGCACCAGGTTCTGCCGTACGGTCAGTTCGACATACAGCGAAAACGCCTGCGACATGTAGCCCACTCGGCGGCGTGTGGCCATGTCGCGCGCGTCGACCGCGCGGCCGAACAGCAGGGCCTGGCCTTCGCTGGGCGCCAGCAGGCCGGTCAGCATTTTCATGGTGGTCGATTTGCCGCAGCCGTTGGAGCCCAGGAAGCCAAAGATCTCGCCGCGCCTTATTCTGAAGTCCACACGGTCCACCGCCACAAAGTCGCCAAAGCGTTTGCACAGGCCCCGCGCCTCGATGGCAAAACCCGCGTCGCCCGTGTCGGCCAGCGGTGGGATCACCACCTGCGCATGGCTGCGACGCCGCGCTTCGGGCAGCAAGGCGATAAAGGCCGCTTCGAGCGACTGGCAACGCGTGTGCGCCTTCAGATCTGCAGGCGCGCCGGTGGCCAGGACGCGACCGGCGTCCATGGCGACCAGCCAGTCGAAGCGGTCGGCCTCTTCCATATAGGCGGTAGCGACAATCACGCTCATGCCGGGGCGGCCGGCGCGTATTCGCGCGATGAGCTTCCAGAACTTCGCGCGCGACAGCGGGTCAACACCGGTGGTCGGCTCGTCCAGTATCAACAGGTCCGGGTCGTGGATCAGCGCGCAGCACAGGCCCAGCTTTTGTTTCATGCCGCCCGACAGCTTGCCGACCGACCGCGACAGAAAGGGCGCGAGCCCGGTGCCGTCCGTCAGCGTGTCTATGCGTTGCCGGCGACCCGCAGCGTCATGCCCGAAAAGGCGGCCGAAGAACTGCAGGTTTTCCTCGACCGACAGCGTGGGGTAGAGGTTGCGACCCAGGCCCTGGGGCATATAAGCAATGCGCGGGCAGACCGTTTCACGGTGGGCCGCGCTGCGCATGTCTCCGCCCATCACTTCCACGCGGCCTTGCTGCACCCGGCGGGCGCCGGCCAGCAGAGACAGCAAGGTGGACTTGCCTACACCGTCCGGACCTAACAGTCCGACCAAGCAGCCGGCGGGAAGCAGCAGGCTAACGCCGTCCAGCCCGAGCGTCTTACCGTAGCGCAAGCCCACGCCCGAAAGCATCGCAATCGACGGCACTTCCAGCGATGTGTTCACTGCGGGACCTTCACCGACAGTTCAGGCGGCCAGGGCTGCTTGGGGTCCAGCCGCACCCAGGCCACCCCGGGCACACCGGTCTTAACCTGCTGCAGGTGCTTGAGCAGCAGTTCCCTATCGATCTGCGCCTTGATGCGAAACATCAGCTTCTCGCGCTCGCTGGCGGTTTCCACAGTCTTCGGCGTGAACTGCGCGGTGCTGGAGACGAAGGAAACGCGTGCCGGTATCACGTACTGCGGCGCGGCGTCGAGCACGATGTGCACATCGCTGCCCAGCGCAAGGCGCCCCGCGGCGGCCTCCGGCAAGAAGAAGGTCAGGTAGACCTCAGACAGGTCCACCATGTTCAGAAGCTTGCCGCCCGCGCCCAGCACCTCGCCAGGCTGGGCGATACGGTACTGCACCCGGCCGGCACGCGGCGCGAACAGCGCGCTGTCGTCGATGTCGGCCTTCACCCGAGCCAGCGTAGCAGTGGCCGCGGCCACCGCCGCTCGCGCGCCGGCCACTTGGGTACGAGCTGCCACC
>JAECRA010000043.1 GCA_015999985.1 Comamonadaceae bacterium | reverse complement strand
GTGGCGGAATCATCTTGCCGCTCAGGTGCACACGGCCGCTGCCATCGCGAAATTCGAACTGAACGCCGGTCTGGAACTGCTCGTTGGCAAGCTCCGTGCGCTGCCGGGGCTCATAGCGATTACGCCTATCGTTCCAGTCATAGCCGGAGTGGTTCTCAAACACAGCGTGCTCTCCCTGACCGTAGCAGATCAGCGTCAGCGTGCTGGGCTGGTACGCACGGGGCGGCAAATCGCCAGCCACGCCACCTGGCCGGCAGTTCTGTTCGGGCACGCGGTTGATTGCGGCATAACGCCCATTATCCGTAGAGACCGCCACACAGGCACGCTGGATGTCGCTCCACCAAAAGGTCCAGGATTGGTCCCGCACGCG
Organism: Comamonadaceae bacterium; assembly: GCA_015999985.1. Lineage (GTDB taxonomy): Bacteria > Pseudomonadota > Gammaproteobacteria > Burkholderiales > Burkholderiaceae_C > Ottowia. The sequence continues at coordinate 35,999 of JAECRA010000043.1, read as the reverse complement.
GGTAGCCCGGACCTGCTGGTATCCACGCGCTTGCAGCTGGGTTTCGCCACCTGCACCGCGAGCACCCACCAAGTCTTCCAGATCAGGAGGGGTCTGCGCGAATGCCGTCGAAGCAAAAAGCAAGCTTGCAACGAGAACGTATGCGCTTTTTTGTCGACGCGCCGCCATGTGTGGTTCCTCAAAAATGCGACCATGGTTTCATAGGCACACTGACCTGTCTGTAGGACGAGAACTATTGGACTAGGTCTTGCGGCGCACTGTGCGGAAGCGCTTGGGCACGTAGGCGCTATCGAGACCGATCTATCTCAAGATGAGGTTGTAGGGCGCTTGCACCATGGCAAAAATACCAGATTTGCAGGCCCTTCTACTCGAGTGATCTTCCGCCGGCGGAGGCGCTGAAGAGGAAACTCGAGCCGTACTTGGGCATCACCGTTTCAAGTTGGCGGGCCGCGTGTTCCAACGTTTCCTGACGATCGCCGTCGGTCGACCTCCTGGACTTGGCGCCGCGCTCCCACTCCGGGTGGCCACGCGCTGGTTGCAGCGCCACAACGACCTCCTTCAAGCCTTCCCCCACGTGCCCTGCCTGGCCCGCAGGGAGCCGGAGCTTTTCCATGGCCGCGTGGCCACGCTGCTCCAGCGCACCTATGAGACTCAGCAAATGGTCTGCCAGCAATAGCAACACGGGATCTTCCACCGTGAGCTCTTGCACTCCGTTCAGGCGGTTTTCCAGCTTACGCCACAGCGGCTTCCAGCCGCCGCTCAAGGCGCCCCCTATGGTGGCACCAAGAGTAGTGGCCGCACCCAAGGACAACCCAGCCATGGCCACATCTGCCACGGCCCCCACGCCCGCACCGATCATCGCGCCCAAACCCAGCTTCTTGCCTGCTTCACGTAAAGTCTCGGAATTGAAGAGATCGTCTTCCCATCTATCAGCCATTTGAGGTAGGCGGGCCACTTCAGCATCGCCCCTGCGAAAGGCGAAAACTTGCAGCAATTCATCCACGGTGCGCCGAGCATGGGCGCCCACGTCTTCATGCAGGGTTCGTACAAATTCCGTACGGCGCAGCTCTATTGAGAAATCCTCCGCACTGATTTGCCGCCTGAGTGCAGCCACGTCGACCAAGCCACTGGCGGCTACACGGCAGGCTGCGCGCCGGCGATCAGCCGACTCCCGGGCCAGATACTCCACAATGTCGCTCAATTGCTGGCGTTTTCCATGCAATAGCGTGGCCAGATCACCGTAGAGTCGCCGCTCCGCCCCTACAAATGGCGCTACCGCGTCAAACTCCACCTGCGCATGCAGATTGCTCTCCAGCAACACCTTTTGCCACTCTTCACGACGGCTGTTGGGAGCGCGAACAAAATTAAGCACCGGCATCACTGGCTTAGCGCACCAGGTAAGGATTTCAATTTCGGCGCGGTACTTGGGCAACACTGGTTCGCGCGTATCAATGACGAGCATGGCAGCATCGGCTTGTTCCAACAAGGCGCGCAATACCTTGGCTTCCTGCTCGAAAGATTCGCGTGCTTCCGGGCCTTGCAAAAAGGTTCGAACCCGCTCGGGGCGAGATTCCCCAGGTAGACGGCTTAAATACTCCTGCAGCGCGACAGAATCCTCAAGACCCGGCGTATCGGTGAAACGCACGGCGGGCACGCCTTCCACCTTGAGGTCTATGGTTTCCGCATGCCGGGTGGTGCCCGGACGGTCCGCCACCTCACCAAAGTCAACCTGGCGCGTCAGCGTACGCAATAGCGAGGTTTTGCCTGCGTTGGTATGGCCGACAACGGCCACGCGGATCGGTGTGCTGATCGGCTCAGGCATTTTCTTGACCGACTTCCTGTAAATTCACCAGCTCTATAGCATCCAGTCGCTCGGCCTTCAGCCAATCTGACCACCTGCGAATCCCTGGCGCACTCGTGGATACCGGTTTGTCTAAGTCCGCTTCCACCAGAAGAATGCAGCTCTTCTCCACCAGATGCGAAGTTTCGCGCAGGAACCGGGCGGTGCCTCGATCTGGGCTGGACGCGCCATGGCATACCAGCAACAGAGTCCAGGGGCGGATCTGCCCCAGAGCCTGGATTGCGTTCTGCCGTTCTGCGTTAGCTCCGGCCAGGCGCAATTCAAGCACGGGCGTACCTTCGATTCCGACAGGCAAACTCTGCAGCGGCCACGGCATCTCGGGAGGCAGTTCGAATCCGATCACGGCCAAGGTGCCAGGGTTGGCGGGACCACCCGAGGCAGGCGAAGAAGCGACTCTCGTAGACCTGCGCTCTTCGTCCGTGACGAGTGGAGGATCAAGCGCATCCAGACGTAAAAATATCCCACGAACATAGGGATCTCCAGAGTCGGGCTGACCCATGCGAGCTACCCCGGCGCGCCAACGCAGATAACTCAGAAGAGCAAAGCATACGCGCGGGAGAAGGCCGTAGGTGAAAACGCAACCCATGAGCCACCATGCCCAGTCGCGCTGTACATCAGCTCCTGACAGGGCACTCAACCCAACCGCACCTGCACTTTGCACAGCGGCTGGGTCGGGCACGGGAAAGCCTATCAAAGAAGGCAGCCAGCCCGCGACCTGGACAAAGCGCTGAAAGAATCCACTGCTGAGAATGGTGGTTTCCCAGCTGAGTTGATAGGCGTGAAAGGAAAACCCGAAAGCCAGCACCGCCAGAATCAGCACAAACGCCAGAGCCCAAATCGTATGGCTGATCACCCCAAAGGCCCAAGGCAGAAGCCGGTGCTCTTGTAACAAGCGATTGCTGGCTCGCACGACAGTAAGAGAGTGCGGGCTGTGTTGCCCAGGCATACGCGCACCAAGCCACAAGGCCAGGCGCCCCAGTGACAGACCGGACATGGCGGCAGGCCACAGCACACTGAGCATCCACAGGCCCAGCGTCAAGAAATGCAGGCCCAACAGCGTCACCAACGCAGCAATGGCGTTAATGCTGCGCGCTTCCCCTACAACGGCTCGGCTCATGCCCAAAGCCGACAAGGCCACCAGCACCGCCAAAGCAGCCACGACCAGTTGAACGGCATAGCGCCAGCGTGACAGGTCTTCTGGCAATCCCAAGCGTTCCCCCAGGAGCCAGGCACGCTCCATGAACTGTGCGGAACGTGTAGGTTGAGTGCTGTGCGCCCGCAGCAGCTCGTACTGATCTTCCAGCGGCCCAGCGGACTCTATGAGCGCCACCGTGCCGGCAATGACTGCGGCAGGAAGTGGGGGGCGGGAAGTTACTGGATCGGAAGCTGGCACCGCTCGATTATGCCGAGCGGCAGCCAAACATTGACCTCAGCCCTGCGCTTTGCGGTAATTGGCGATGCCGTCCATGATTTCCTTGCGGGCGGAATCTGTGCCTTCCCAACCCAGAACCTTGACCCATTTACCTGGCTCCAGGTCTTTGTAGTGCTCAAAGAAGTGAGCGATGGTCTTCAGCCGCATGGGGTTCAGATCTTCGGGCTTTTGCCACTGGGTGTAGATGGACAGGATTTTGTCTGTAGGTACCGCCAGCACCTTGCCGTCTTGCCCAGCTTCGTCTTCCATCATGAGGATGCCAATGGGGCGGCAGGTCACGACCACGCCGGGAATCAGGGGTACGGGGGTGATCACCAGGACATCCACCGGGTCGCCGTCGCCCGACAGGGTTTGAGGCACGTAACCGTAGTTGGTGGGGTAGTGCATCGCCGTGCTCATGAAGCGGTCGACGAATATCGCACCAGTTTCTTTATCTACCTCGTATTTGATGGGATCGGCGTTCATCGGGATTTCGATGACGACGTTGAATTCATCGGGAGCCTTGCTGCCAGGAGTCACTTTGTCAAACGACATATTGCTTTTTTCGTTGAGAGGAATTTAAGAAACTATCGCCAATTTTACTTTCGCGGGGCTTTCAACTTGGGCACAAGTCACGTTTTCGCGCTAAATTAGGGGCGTTGGCCAATCTTCGCCCGTTAAATCGGGCGAGCGAGGAAGCAACGCAGTGGGAGATGCCCTATGCGATGTGAAGTGGCCAGAGGCGTCTCTTGAGCGAAAACAGCTAACGAGGAGACGTCTATGAACGGGAATGCGGCGCTGATATTGGCGCTTGTTTGCGGGGTGGTGGCCGTGGCCTATGGCATTTGGGCTCGCGGTTGGATTCTTTCTCAGGACGCGGGCAACCCGCGCATGCAAGAAATCGCTTCGGCGATTCAGTCAGGTGCCGCGGCTTATCTGGCGCGGCAATACAAAACCATTGCCATCGTTGGCATTGTGCTGGCTATTTTGATTGGCCTCTTCCTTGACTTGACGAGTGCCATAGGCTTTGTGGTTGGCGCCGTGCTCTCTGGAGCCTGTGGGTTCATCGGGATGAATGTCTCAGTGCGAGCCAACGTACGTACGGCCCAAGCGGCCACCAAAGGGATAGGTCCTGCGCTCGACGTGGCCTTCAGGGGCGGCGCCATCACGGGCATGCTGGTGGTCGGCCTTGGTTTACTGGGGGTGACTGGTTTTTACTGGTTCCTCGGGGGGACGGCGGCCACGCCAGAGGCCCTTAATCCACTGATTGGCTTTGCTTTCGGCTCGTCTCTGATCTCGATTTTTGCTCGGTTAGGCGGTGGCATTTTCACCAAGGGCGCTGACGTTGGCGCTGATCTGGTCGGGAAAGTGGAAGCTGGCATTCCGGAAGACGACCCTCGCAACCCCGCGGTGATCGCCGACAACGTGGGCGACAACGTGGGCGATTGCGCCGGCATGGCCGCCGACTTGTTCGAAACCTATGCCGTGACCTTGATCGCCACCATGGTGCTGGGCGCTCTGATGGTGGTCAATGCGCCCACCAGCGCTGTGCTCTACCCACTGGGCTTGGGCGCAGTTTCCATCATTGCATCCATCATCGGGTGCTTCTTCGTGAAGGCTTCGCCTGGCATGAAGAATGTGATGCCCGCCCTCTACAAGGGGCTTGCGATTGCTGGGGTGCTCTCGCTGATTGCGTTTTACTTTGTCACTGTCTGGCTGATGCCCGACAACGCCATTACCGAAAGTGGATCGCAAATGCGCCTGTTTGGTGCTTGCGCGGTGGGCTTGATATTGACTGGCGGGCTGGTCTGGATTACCGAGTTCTACACCGGCACGCAGTATTCGCCGGTCCGCCACATTGCACAAGCCAGCACAACTGGGCACGGCACCAACATCATCGCGGGGCTGGGCGTTTCGATGCGCTCTACAGCCTGGCCGGTGATGATGGTCTGCCTGGCCATCATCGCCTCCTATGCACTGGCTGGACTCTACGGTATTGCGGTGGCGGCCACCGCGATGCTCAGCATGGCCGGAATCGTGGTGGCATTGGATGCCTATGGCCCTATTACGGACAACGCAGGCGGCATTGCGGAAATGAGCGAAATGCCCGCGAGCGTGCGCGACATCACAGACCCCCTGGACGCCGTCGGCAACACCACCAAGGCAGTGACCAAAGGCTATGCGATTGGATCGGCAGGTCTGGCCGCGCTGGTGCTGTTCGCTGACTACACCCACAAGCTCGAAGCACTGGGCCAGGACATCAGCTTCAACCTCAGCGATCCGATGGTCATCGTGGGTCTGTTCATCGGCGGCATGATCCCTTATCTCTTCGGTGCCATGGCCATGGAGGCCGTCGGCCGCGCTGCGGGCAGCGTGGTCGTGGAAGTGCGGCGGCAATTCAGCTCCATTCCGGGCATCATGGAAGGCACTGCAAAACCTGAATACGGCAAAGCCGTCGACATGCTGACCAGTGCGGCCATCAAGGAAATGGTGATTCCAAGCCTGCTGCCGGTGGTAGTGCCCATTCTGGTAGGTTTGATTCTCGGCCCGAAAGCGCTGGGCGGCCTGTTGATGGGCACGATCGTCACTGGTTTGTTCGTCGCCATCTCCATGTGCACCGGCGGCGGAGCCTGGGACAACGCCAAGAAGTACATCGAAGATGGCAATTTTGGCGGCAAAGGCTCTGAGGCTCACAAGGCAGCGGTCACGGGTGACACCGTGGGCGATCCCTATAAGGATACTGCTGGCCCCGCCATCAACCCTCTGATCAAAATCATCAACATCGTAGCGCTGCTGATCGTACCGCTGGTGGTCCAAATCCACGGGGGCAACGTAGCCGCAGCCCCTCCAACGCCTGTAGTACCCGCGGGGGCCGTAGTGACCGTGGCAGCCATTGAAGGTGACGCTGTGCGGCTGGAGGGTCCTACGGTATTTTTCTACTTTTCGACAGGAAGCACCACGCCTCATCCTGATGGCGCCACCGCACTCGCTGTGATTGCAGACGGAGTTAAGGCGGGCCGCAAGGCCGTCGTGAGCGGCTATGTGGACGCATCAGGTAGCGCGGCCGCCAACGAGGAAGTCGCCAAGCAACGTGCCGTTGCAGTACGCGATCTGCTCAAGACCTTGGGGGTGCCGGAAGACCAGATCGAGTTGTCCAAACCGGACAACATTCAAGCTGGCACGGGCGCTCAAGCCAGGCGGGTTGAGGTGACCTTGCGCTAACTGCGCGAGGTTATGAAAGCGCTTGTACTCTAGGAGGCTGGGCGGCTAGGCGCCCCGCTCCTAGGACGTCAAGCCGTCAGCCAAACAGTACCGAAGCCAGCCGATCTTTCACCTTCTGTAAGAACGAGGGCTGCATGACATGCTCTTCCGCAAGGATGGTAAACCGCACGTTGTGGGGCATATCTGAATCGTTAAAAGACACATTACTCCGATTTCCAACAACCTGGGGGTTTGCCATGAACTCGGTCCAGAAAAGTACAGGCACTTGGAACCAAGTAACTTCGGATTGCTCACCGTCGTCGGATAGAACAGCATGCTCCGTCTGAGTGGGCCACTCTGCGTCCTGGATCTCGATGGACCTCGTTTTCGGCATGCGCTGAATTACCAGGTTCTCGCCGCCGGTGTTGGCCTGCACGACCTCAGCCTTTTTCCAGATTTTTTTCAAGGCTGGCTTCAGCTGATGCAATAAGTCATCCAGTTCAAGGCGCGCTTCGTCCAACGCTTCAAGGTCTCTCTTGGAAAAGGCGAGGCTGCCAACCAAGTTCTCGCTGCCAGGAGCTGAGTTCGCCATCTGCGAAGCGGCCGCAAGTTGTGCGTTGCCAAAGATGCGAAGTGCGTCTTTGACCGGCTTGCATTTCTGAATTGTCTCAGTCAGCTTTTTGATCTGCTTAACGGCCTCAGGGTCCTTTGCCTTACCAGCGCTCTGAAAAATCTCTGCCCAACGGGGTAGCGACTGCAAAAACTGCCGCGAACGGTCAAAACTCTGACGTGTTGGACCCCAGTCGAACTCTTCACTCTGTGCGTCTCGCGCCTGATCTGGCTCGCGACCTTTTTGAGGCTCCTGGGGGGCGATAGACTCCGATGCCTCAGCGATTCGCGCTCGTGGTTCAATCGCGAAAACTTCATTCGCCTCAGCAAATCTAACCGACTTCTTGGGGACCACAACAGGCAAGTCGAAAATCTCTACTGGCTTAATTCCTGGACTTTCATCTACGGGTACGAGCCTGCTGAGCTGGTTCGCCTTGAAAAATGAGAAGGACTCAGCGTTGCCCGTTTTAACAGCTGACTCAAACTGTTTGGATACCCTTTGATACCAACCGCTTGATAGAACCGAAAGGGAGTCCAGACGTTCCAAGTCCAAGCCCCTCCCCAATTTCGTCGCCCCCACCAAAATGCTGCGTGGCGCAATCTGCACAGATGGACCCGAGAATAACGGTGTTGATAAGCTGCGGAGGGGGGATTCTGCCGGGGACTTAATCAAAAAATCCGTGAAAGAAAGCGAATTGAGCTTCATGGCCATGACCTTAAAAATACTACTTGAGAACCCATGGTTCTCTCACTGCAGGAGGCCCGTCTATATCGGGCCCACCGGTGAGTAACAGCACGTCCGAGGAAGTTCCATAAAGAGCAATGAAATGGCGGATCCAACGGCGGCGTCGGTCGGCTCATGTGCTCCAGAATAAGTAAGCGCCCAAGAAAAAACCCGTGGGCCGGGATGCCACGGGTTGCAAGCGGAGAATCGTGTGCCAGCCAAGCACCCATCCCTAGGCATGGAGAAGCCGCGCATTTGATGGGGGCTTCCCCGGTCACCTCAGACCACGGCGCCTAACAAGAAAAAGCACCCCAACGGTCTGCAAGAGTGTTCAAAGCCAGGGATGCGATAAAAATTGCGGACATACCTGACGTCTACGCTCCGAGACGGATCAGGCTGATCCCGAAGTGGCTTACCGGAATCGCGATTGCGGCACCGTCTTCATTTCGCCATCGAGCGAACTGATGTAATTGGCCATAGCCTTCAGTTCCGCATTGGAGAACTGTTTGACCATGCCCGCCATCACAGGGTTGGCGCGGCCCCAGGTGTGGTGAGAGTTGTCACGATACGATTTGAGAGCGACAAACAGATAGTCTGAATACTGACCTGCAATCTTGGGATAGCTCGGGTCAATAGGCTTGGAGAAATTGTCTCCGTGGCAGGAGATGCAGGCGCCTTTTTGCAGCAACTGCGCCACTTGAGCTGATGGAGCTCGAGGCGCAGACAGAGGGCTTGCCCCCTCAACACGACCATTTTGCTCGTAATAGGCCGCCACATCAGCAATGTCTTGCTCGTTCAGCGTGGTGGCAATGCCGCGCATGCTGGGATGCTTGCGGTCGCCCTTTTTATAGCCTTCCAGCACGGCGGCGATGTATTTGGCGTTCTGGCCCGAGATCTTGGGGACCTTATACACCTCTGGGAAACTGGACTGATAGCCCTGGATACCATGGCATCCAATACACATGGCCACCTTGCCGGCACCTGCCTTGGCATCACCGGCAGTGCCTTGCGCATGGGCCGGAAACACCGCCGCTGCGGCGAGTGTCAGTGCTGCGAACATCGGGGACAAAGCTTTTTTCATTTTGCGCGCACAATTCACGTTGGTTTATCCGGATCAGCGGACGATTGTAATCGACCATTTCCGGGACTTGTCGCACAGCTCCACAGCCCTTCCCGGGGCTACAAGGTGAGCGACGCTCTCCAGCATTCGGACAACCGCGGCCCCTCCTTCTTTTCGTCCTCATACTCGACATGAAATTTCAAGGCTCAGAAAACTACGTCGCCACCCAAGACCTGAAGCTGGCGGTCAACGCAACCATCACCCTCAAACGGCCCTTGCTGGTCAAGGGCGAGCCAGGCACCGGCAAGACCATGCTGGCCGAAGAAGTGGCTCAATCCCTGGGAATGCCACTTTTGCAATGGCACATCAAGAGCACCACCAAGGCACAGCAGGGGCTCTACGAATATGACGCCGTGAGTCGCCTACGCGACTCGCAATTGGGTGATGCACGTGTGAAAGACATTCACAACTACATCGTCAAGGGGGTTTTGTGGCAGGCTTTTACCGCAGAAGAGCCGGTAGCGCTTTTGATCGACGAGATCGATAAAGCCGACATCGAATTCCCGAACGATCTGCTGCGCGAACTCGACCGCATGGAATTTCACTGCTACGAGACCCGCGAACTCATCAAGGCCAAGAATCGTCCGCTGGTGTTCATTACCTCCAACAACGAGAAAGAGCTGCCCGACGCGTTCTTGCGCCGCTGCTTTTTCCACTACATCAAGTTCCCGGAGGCTGAGACGATGCGCCAGATCGTCGACGTGCACTTCCCGAACCTGAAGCAGGAACTGCTGGGTGCAGCCATGAAAGTCTTCTACGACGTGCGTGGCTTGCCTGGACTGAAGAAAAAGCCCTCTACCAGTGAGTTGCTCGACTGGCTGAAACTGCTGGTAGCAGAAGATATTCCGCTGACAGCTCTTCAAAGTGCCGACAGCAAAGTCTCAGTGCCACCCCTAGTAGGCGCGTTGCTGAAAAACGAGCAGGATGTGAGCTTGTTTGAAAAGCTGGTGTTCATGAACCAGCGTAACCGCTGAACCTATGCAACGAGACCAAACGCCTTCCGCGACACAGCTACTGATTCAGGGCACCAGCCAAGCCGCCGGATTTGTCATTGGAGCCTTGCTAGGCCGATGGCTCGGCGCCCTTTTGGGGTGGGATGCTTTTGGTCCCGATGGATACACCTGGCCTGCCATGGCAGGCATCGTGCTCATTGGATTGGGAGGCGGCGCCGGCTTGCAGTTGGCAAGGCGTTGGTATAACCGCCGCTACGGAATTTCAAGAACCTAAAGTTGCGATATGACCGCAGACGTTTTTGTACAGCCTGATGCCTTGCACACCTTGCGGCTCAATGGCTTACTTCTGGAGCCCTTGGCGCTGAAACACGAAGATGCCTTGCGGGAAGCCGCAGCGGACGGAGAGCTGTGGCAAGTGCGGGTGACTTCCGTGCCTGAACCCAAGGACACACGAGGCTACATTGAAAACGCGCTCGCCATGCGCGAAGCGGGCAATCGCTTTGCTTTCGCAGTCATCGAAGAAGCCACTGGCAAAGTGTTGGGTTGCACCAGCTACCACGATATCGTCGCGTCCCTCAAGCGAGCCGAGATTGGCTGGACCTGGTACAGAAAAAGCGTGCAACGCACCCATGTGAACACAAGCTGCAAATTGCTCATGATGGGGCACGCCTTCGACACCATGGGCTGTGCCGTGGTGGGCTGGCGCACTGACAACTACAACTTTGCCAGTCAACGTGCCATTGAACGGCTGGGGGCCCGTAAAGACGGCGTGATTCGCCACCATGCGATCCGCCGCGACGGCACGGTACGAGACACCGTGATGTACAGCATGATGGCCAGTGAATGGCCCGAAGCGAAGGCGCAGTTGCTTTATTTGCTGGACCGGCACAAGCAAGCCTGAGCTCCCGGAACTTCAGTCAACGCCAGTCGAAAGCCCTTCGCTCTGCAAGCCAGCTTGCAGATGCGTGTGAGGTTGCAGGGATGGCTTAGCGAATTGGACCAGGAGTCACGGCCTCATAAGCTTGAGTATTTGCTCGACCCAGGGTTCGACCAGGTGGCCCAGCAGCAGCCCGCACAGCCCGGCGATGGCAATCATCACCATGGACAACGCCAATTTCCTGACCAGCGCTGGATTGCGCGTGCGCAAAACGAATGACAGGCTGAAAGCGATGCTGGTAAATGAAGCCAGCACCGCACCAACGCCCGCTGTAAGCGGAGACACACTGCCTTGAGACGCCAAGGCCGCAGCAGCGGCCACCGCGCTGGCGCTAGACAACAAGCCGCCCACGATGCTGACAAAATAGAAACCCGAGTCGCCGAACTGCCTTTGCGTCAGCGCACCCACTATGTGCAAAAGCAAAAAGATGAGGCCGTACTTGAGCGCCTGGGGAAGAGAAAACGGCATCTCCAGGTGAATATCCGGCGCACTTCCCGCAGCATGATTGTGGCGATTGCGCAGGCTGAACAAAACGAGTATGGCGCTGGCGCCCAGCATGAGTGCGAATGCGCTCATGGCGCCAATCAGCGCAGCGGGCGCAAGTATCAGTAGCAAGGTGGCATTGCGTGCCACCATGGCTGTGGTGGCCAGCAAGATACCTCTGTAGGCTGTCCCCACAAATGCTGGCCCTACTTCCCGAACGCGGTTGGAAAGCTCAATCACCGTGAAGTTGCTGTTGATCAAGCCCCCAAAGAAACCGGACAACTCGGTTCCCCGGGTTCCATACAGCTTCCATAGAACGTAGTTGAAAAAACCGATTCCTGCAATGAGGATCACGGTGACCCACGCAGCACGCGGCTCTATCAGGTCCCAAGGCCCCATGGAACCTGCAGGCAACGCCGGGTAGATGACGATGGCAAGTATGGCCAGCAGCAGTGCGGAGCGCACCTCGCCTTCAGAGATGCCCATGGAAAAGTCGGCCAGGCGCTCTTTCCATGCAAGCAAGGCGGTCGCAATCACCATCACGGCAGCGGGTGAGATGGTGTGGCCCATGCCGCACATGATGCCCGCCACACAGGTCACCATCATGGCAGCGGAGGTGGTGAGCTCGGAGCCCAGTCCGCCGCGAAGCGATGAAACATTGAGTATGGCCACCAGGAGCGCCGTCAGCGCCAAGGTTCCCAGTGCGAAAGAAGGCCCTAACGCACCTCCCATGGTGCCCAGCAGGCCGATAAACCCGAAGGTGCGCAGCCCGGCCTCCTTGCCGCGCCGTTCGCGCTCCAACCCTATCAAAAGGCCCAGCGCCAGACCCAACGCCAACCTGACCAGGATCTGCGCGTAAGGCCACTCGGCTTGCGGCAAACCAGTCAACGTATTCGACATGCGGCCATCCCTCCTCAGCACATTGAATGTCACTCTTTATGTCATTACAAAGACATAAAAATTCAGTATAAGCCCGCCCTTCACAAAGCTGCCGAATAGGTGCACCAAGCGTTAGCATGGCAACACTTCAATTCCGGTTGCGCCAAGCAGCACATTCCATGAACTGGTCAGAAAAACTCTCACGCTTCAGGGGTTTCCTAAGGCAAGTCTGGCAGCTCTCCCTACCCTATTTCCGATCAGACGAAAAATGGCGCGCGCGCGCCATGCTGGCAGCAGTGGTCGTGCTGAACCTGGCCGCCGTCTACATGCTGGTGCTGCTCAACGACTGGAACCGCGTTTTCTACGATGCGCTGCAAAACAAGGACCAAGGCGTTTTCTGGAGCCAACTGGGACGTTTTACCTATCTGGCCATGATTTTCATCGCCATTGCGATTTATAGGTTCTACCTCACACAGTTGTTGCAGGTGCGCTGGCGAGCCTGGATGACCCGTCAAATGATGGGTCGCTGGCTGAGTGGCCATGCCTTCTACGGCATGGAACTCGCTCGATTCACAGACTCGGACGCTGCGCCTCTTACGGCGACCGGACTCCCCGCTCCTGGTCAGCGCGTGCCTGACAACCCTGATCAACGCCTGCAGGAAGATGTCAACCTGTTCACCGCGCAGACCGTCGGACTGTCTATGGGCTTTTTGAACGCGGTAGTCACGCTGGCGAGTTTCGTGGGCATCTTGTGGGCGCTGTCGGGCAGTTTTTCATTCAGCCTGGGCGGCGAGAGCTTCACCATTCCCGGCTTCATGGTCTGGATGGCCTTGTTGTATTGCGGCGTGGGTAGCGTGCTGACCCACTATATCGGCCGGCCTTTGATTGGCCTGAACTTCGCGCAACAGAAAAAAGAAGCCGATTTTCGCCATCACCTCATGCGGGTACGTGAATACAGTGAATCCATTGCCCTGGACAAGGGTGAGACATTGGAAAACCGTAATCTGGACACGCGGTTTTCTGCCGTCTTTGTGAACTATCTCAAGCTCATTGCCAAACAGAAGCAACTGGTGGGGTTCACCAATCTGTTCGGGCAAGCCGCGATGGTCTTTCCCTTCATCGTGGCGGCGCCCCGCTTTTTCAGCGGGGCGATCCAGCTGGGCGAATTGATGCAGATTGCCAACGCCTTTGACCGCGTGCAGACGGCACTCTCATGGTTTGTAGACAACTATGACAGCCTGGCCAGTTGGCGCGCCACGACGGAGCGTCTGACCAGCTTCGAAGCAGCGCTCTCGCGCCAGAATCAGAGCCAGTCAGGCGTTGAAAACGTAGCACCTGGAGAGGGATTCAGCGGGGTAGAAACGCGCGAGCTCACTGTGCAATTGCCCACTGGTGTCACCTTGTTGCACAGCGCCAACTTGAAGGCCGCCCCTGGCCAACATACCCTGCTTCAGGGCCCTTCAGGCAGTGGAAAATCCACCTTGTTCCGATCTTTGGCGGGCATATGGCCCTGGGCACACGGAAAGGTCACCGTGCCGACTGACGCCATGTTCATACCGCAGCGGCCCTATTTCCCAGACGGTTCTTTGCGAGCCGCGCTTGCCTACCCCGAGGCGGAATCTCAGTACACCGATCAGGCCTTGCAAGACGCCTTGAGGCAAGCGCTTTTGCCTGGCCTGATCGATCGACTCCATGAAAATGACAACTGGACTCAAAAGCTCAGTGGCGGCGAACAGCAACGCCTGGCTATCGCGCGAGTATTTCTTAAAAATCCGGCTTGGGTCATGGCCGATGAGGCCACCAGCGCGCTAGATGTTCCGACAGAACAGGCCCTATACCAACGTCTGAAGGATATGACGGAGCAAGCGGGCGGCGCGCTGATCTCTATCGCTCACCGGCCCACAGTCACGCCGTTTCATAACCATTTCTGGAAGATGAGACCAGACCAGGCGAATTAAGGCCGAATAGGCACGCTACCTTTCTGAGGCTTTGAAGGGTAAGTGCCAATTTCCCAGTGGCGCTGCGGTCTTCACGCCTAAAAACTCGATGCATGCAAGAGCGGCCATCGCTTTCAGAAGAAAACCTCAACTGCCTGCCGCCCAAGGCTGTCTCGGCGAGGGTTTCGTCAAGTAGGGCCTGGCCGCGTACGCCCACTCAACATACTTGCCGCGGCCACCGTCTGCAGAGCAAAAATCACAGCGAAATACCTGCCGGTGCCGCTGTCCAACAACACTCCGTCGCCAGAGCCGACGACGATCAGTCCAGCCAGTGTGGCGGGTGCAAATGCGTAAAGTGCTTGTGACAGAGCCACGATCCGGGCCACTACGCGTGCCACATCGGTCGGGGCGAACTCTGCTTGAGCAATCACCGGCGGCACCGAAGTGGCATTGCCGATGCCGAGGCCGAAGAGCACGATACCCAGGATAAAGAACGCCAAATGCTCAGGCCCGGCAACCCATAACAGTACCGTACCGAGTGCCTGCACGGCGTAGCTGGCGGCGGCCGCTCGACGCCGGTCGGTACCGCCACCCAGCCAACGCGCCATGATGAACCGCCCGCCCATTGCGCAGCCGGTCGCCAGCGCCATAATCCCGCCAGCCAATCGCACGCCCGTGCTGGGCGCCATCAAGGAGAAGAGCTGAGCGATGAGCCCTATCTGGGCAAACAGGCCCAGCGACATCGCGGCCGCGAGTGTCAGAAATCTGCGGTCTTTCCAGAGCGACGAGCTGATGACGGATGCCGCTCCTCCAGAAAAATCGGGGGCGGCCGGGACATTGATTTGCGTCCTCCCAACGACGTCTTGACCTTCGGCGAAAGGTGTCCTGGCCAGTACGCGTGTCGCGATGGACATCACCACGGCGACCATGAGCAGTCCCACCATCATGGCTGCTGCAGGAAAACCTGCGCGATGAATCAGCACAGCCCACACCGAGGAGAAAATGAGGCCACCGACACTGGCGCCGTTGTAGGCCTTTGCCAAGGCAAGGGGCCGCTTCTCAACAAACCAGGGTGCGATGATGGCGTTGATCCCTGCCGCACCCAGTGGCGCCCAGCCCCCACCGGTGAACATGGCGGCGACGAACAACTGCCAAGGCTCGAAGGCGGTCGCCCAACCGAGTACACCTGCGGCCAACAGCAGAGAACCGACTATGGTGGCAGCAGGAATGCCGAAACGCCTGTGGATTCGGGGTAGGCAGGCAATCACGCCGGCACCGAACAGAAAATGGAAGGTGACAGCAGCAGAGACTAGTGAAAGGGACCAACCGGTCCGGACCAGAACTGCATGCAGGAAGACGGGAGGGCCGTAAAACCCCACCCCCCAGCCAAAGAGCGCTATAACGAATGCGGCGCGTACGACCGTGTTGCCGTAGAAGTTGGAGGGTTGTGTTGAAGGCAGGACTGGCATGTGCGAGCAGCGATAGAAGCGGCGTTTGCCGGGATGCGCTCGATGCTACGGCTGCGGTCGCTCTGAACATTTCGCTGCGGAACGAAGCGTCAAGGTTGCTGCGTGCCGTAAGCTTGGAGCCGAAAGCCACGCCATGAACACCAACCAAATTGCCCGAATCGCATCCCTAGTTGGGGAACCAGCGCGCGCAGCGATGCTGCTGCAACTGATGGACGGGCGCATGCTCACCGCCACGGAACTGGCCAGGGCCGGCAACGTCTCTGCACAGACGGCCAGCCGACATCTAGCTCAGATGGTGGTGTCAGGCTTGATGTGCGTGGAGCAGCGAGGACGGCACCGGTACCACCGACTTGCCTCCGGCGAGGTAGCCAAGGTCCTGGAAGGACTAATGCGGATCGCAGGAAATCCGCCGGTCCATCACAAAGTCGTGGTGGGGCCGCGTAACGATGCTATGCGCATGGCCCGTATGTGTTACGACCATATCGCCGGTCGGCTTGGGCTCGCCATTACCGAATCGCTATTGGTTGCGCAGGCCATCGAGTTCGATGGCGACGGGGGCCAGATCACGGGCCGGGCTCCTCAGGTGCTCCAGCAGTGGGGTCTCACGCTGGAGCCGGAGTTACACCATTCCCGCCAGGTCAGGCCCTACTGCCGCCCCTGCCTGGATTGGAGTGAGCGGAAAGCGCACCTCGCGGGCCGGCTTGGCGCAGTGATCTGCACCCACTGCCTGGAGATGGGATGGTTGAACAGAACAGCGGGAACCCGAGCGCTGGGAATCTCGCCCAGCGGTGCACGAACCTTCCGCGAGCGCCTCGGTCTGGATGCATGGCGGCGTGTGACGGACGCAGCATGACCACACCGGGGGTGGTCGCGCGCCTATCGACGAACTAATCAATACGAAAGATGCCCAAGTAAAAGGCCGAAGAGCAAACCCTCTTCGGCCTCATGATGACCCGAGGCCCTGCCCTTTTCCGAGCATTGCCCTATGCCATTGGGCTAAAACTCAAAAGCGGTGGCGGTAGTAGACCTGAGTGAAGTTGATACCGGGGTTAGGCCTTTTGATGCTGGCATTCGAAAGGTGGGTGTATCTGACCCCCACGGTGGAGCGCCCTTGGGGACCCCATTGAAAACCCGCACCGACCTGGTCGGAAAACTGGAAGGCGGTGGACATCGTGTGTTCAGGCGATATGCGTGTGTGGGAGAGCAGGCGAACGCCGATGGAGGCTTCGGCAAACAGGACGCCTGAGCCCTGAAGCGGGCGCTCCAGACGCAGGAAGGGGGAATAGCCCGCCTCAACGATGTCTTGCGCCTTGGGCACGCGCCAGAAAGCGAGTTCCAGCTCATGGCGCAAGGTCAGGCGCCATTGTTCGCCTTGCCACAAGGGGGCTCCCCGCTGCCAACCGGCGATCACGCCAACTTTTTTGACATCCGCTGAGTCGCTGACACCGAGGTTCAGTTGCCAGTCCATGCCTTGCGGCGCAGTCTGTGGCTGAGTTTGGGCAGAAACCCCAGAATGCGCACCTAGCAGCGCACCCGCCAGCAGGAGCGCGCCGGCCCACGAGCCGCGGGCCGGGAAAGATGTTGGTTTTTGACTCTCGTGAGATGTTCCGGCTGTCGTCATGACTTTTACTTTCGACTATGAATTAACGTAACCCTTACCTGGCGCCCGCATGATGGCTCAATGGGGCGTTCATAAGCATTAGCTGGATTGATTGTGCCACTGGCGCCAGCCGCTTGCGCGAAGATCGCAAGCAGGGCACGCTCCGCAGCCATAACCCCACTCGTGGCGGCTTGCCCGATCACCCAGGTAGCACGTGTGGGTATGTTCGGCGATCAGCTCCACAAGAGCGCTGCCGCCGCCTGCGGAATCGGCAGCTTGCCCCAGATCTTGCGCAAGCTGCCAGGTGGCAGCTTTGTCAATCCACATCAGTGGTGTTTCGATTACAAGACGTTTGCTCATGCCCAGCGAAAGCGCCAGTTGCATGGCTTTCATGGTGTCATCGCGGCAATCGGGATAACCGGAGTAGTCGGTTTCGCAGACACCGGTCACGATGACCTGGAGGTTGCGCCTGTAAGCCACTGCGCCAGCCAGGGTCAGAAACACCAGGTTGCGGCCAGGTACAAACGTATTGGGCAAGCCCGAGGCTTCCATCTCGATCGCCGTGTCACGGGTCAGCGAAGTTTCACTGATCTGACCTAGAACCCCCACATCGATCATATGATCAGGCCCCAATCGTTCATTCCACTCTGGGAATCGAGCCCGCAACTCTCGCATCACCACCAGGCGCGCATCCAGCTCAACGCGGTGACGCTGACCATAATCAAACCCTATGGTCTCGACATGGCGGTAGCGTGAGAGCGCATACGCCAGGCAGGTGGCGGAATCCTGTCCGCCAGAAAACAATACAAGGGCGCTGGTGTGCATAAATCCTTCAGGGCTATATCTTAAATAGTCAGTTCGCTTACATAGCGGCCGATATCGGGCCGCAAAGGAATGGGTTTGGTTTTGATGGTCGTGCCCACGCTGACAAAGCAAAGCGCCTGCTCGTTCTCTCCCAAATTGAACAAGGCCCGCAAGGGTGTCGAATTCATCGCCTTACCACTGGTCAACGCGGCCCCATAGCCCAGCGCATGCGCCATCAGCAGCATGTTCTGGATGGCGCACCCAGCCGAAACCAGGCGTTCGGCAGGCGGAATTTCTCCATCTTCATCCCTGCCCCGAACTATGGCCAGCATCAGCAGCGGAGCTCGTTCTGCTTTCTCACGAGCTTGGGCTATTTGCTCAGCACTCGCGGAGGGATCGCGCTCCGCAAGCGCAGAGGCAAATGCCTCGCCCAGACGGGCGCGTGCGACGGCAGGTACAAGCACAAATCGCCAGGGCATGAGCCGGTGATGATCCGGCGCTGCCGCTGCCGCTTTCAGTATGGTCTGCAACTCCAGGGCACCGGGCCCAGGCTCTCCCAGGCGTCTGGGTAGAACCGTCTGGCGAGTGTGGATCAATGCCTGAGCGAATTCAGCTACTTCTGGCGGGCGCGGATAGGCCAGCGCAGAGGATGCTTGCGCAAAATCCGCCTGGTTTGCCGTCGATGCAGGGTCTTCCATACCAGTTAGCGTAACGCAAACCCCATACAGTGACGACCCACGCCCATCTCAGAGCAGCCCCCATCGTCATCCGGACACGCGTGCCCTCAACTGCAGCCAGCACCCCGACACCCAATAAACAGCCGACAAGGCTCACCGGTGCCCCCTGATGCGGAGCATTCCTATACGACTGCAACGCACTCGATTTCAAGCAGAAAGTCTGGCCGTGGAAGCCGCGCTTCTACGGTTGTCCTGGCAGGCCAGGACGAGGGGTCTGTGCCAAAAAACTCTCGATAGATGTCGTTCATGACCTGGAAGTCCGCCCTTCGGTCCAGAAAGACATTGACCTTGGCGACGTCCGCGAAGGTACAGCCTGCCTCCTCAAGGATGAAGCCCACGTTGGTCAGGCACGCACGCATTTGGGCTGCAAAGTCGCCCGGCTTGACCTTGGGTTCACCGCCCTCGAACCCAGGGATTCCGGAAACGAACAGCAAACCACCTGCGACCACGCCATGGCAATGGGGAGATGAAGATCTTGGAACGCGGTCGCTATAGATGACTTTCTTTTTCGTGGATGCAGCGGGCACTTGTTCTCCTCGGACTTATGAGCAATTGAATGGGGGGAATTCCTGAGCCATCATGGAAACTCAGGCCGTAAAGTTCAGTTCATCGTGACACCTGCACGTTTGGCCAGACTCCCCCACTTCTTGCTTTCGCTTTGAATGAAGCGAGCAAACTCCTGCGGCGTCCCGCCGACCGGAGTGACTCCTTGCTCTTTGAAGAATGCCTGCGAATCAGGTAGTTGAAGCACACGATTGAGCGCTTCATTGGCCCTTGCAATGACTGCCGCTGGCGTCTTGGATGGGGCCATCACGCCGTACCAAGTAGAACTGAGCACATTGGGCAGCCCCGCTTCGGCCGTGGTGGGCACCTGAGGCAGTGCCTCGGATCGTCGGGGCGCCGCGATGGCGAGGGCGCGCAACCGGTTCCCTGCAATGAAAGACATCACCGCAGGAACGTCGGCGACGAGGAAATCTGCGTTGCCGGCCATCACATCAACGATGGCGGGCGCGGCGCCACGATAGGGGATATGCGTCATGAAAACGTTCGCTTCTCGCTTGAGAAGTTCGGCACCCAATTGAGTGGTGGTTCCACTTCCGGCAGAGGCAAAGTTGAGCTTGCCAGGCGCAGCCTTTGCTGCGGCCACCAACTCACGCAGATTGGTGATTTTGCTGTTGCTGGCAACGACAATGACCTGAGGAGTCACCACTGCCTGGCCCACCGCAGATAAATCAGTATCAGGGTTGTACGTCATGCTGGTGGAGACTGCCGGCACCACAGTAAGTGCACCAGTCGATGAGAACAGCAAGCTGTGACCGTCTGTCGACTTGGCCACATCGGCCGCGCCCAAGGTTCCGCCTGCGCCCGCCTTGTTGTCGATGACCACAGGCTGGCCAAGTTCTCGCGACAGGCGGATAGATATGAACCGAGCCAGCGTGTCGGCCGGCCCGCCCGCGGCAAAAGGAACGACCAGACGTACTGGGCGGCTCGGCCAGACAGCCGCCTGCGAAAGAGCTGAGGTGGGAAGAACGAGCAAGCCACCCGCAGCACCTGCACCCACGAGACAGAGTAAGGAACGGCGTGTCGTCGATTGTTCAAAAGTCATTGTGGTCTCCCCTATGGTTTTATAAAGAAACGTTCTCGATCCAGAAAATCGGACGTCAATCGGACGCCAATCGAATTTGTCAGAAAGCTTGCGGGGCCTGCGCACGAGCCACCGCAAGCTCATTCATGATGTCTTCGAACTTGTCTCTTGCCTGCTCACGTGCTGTGTCGTAGCAGCTATTGCCATGAGCATCAATCCCAACCGTCACGGGGCCCAGACCTTCGACGCGAAGGCGCACGAGCCTGTAGTGGATCAGCATGTCCGGCCAGCCCACCTGAATCACTTCCTTGACTGCAGCAGACAAGAGCGCGCACCCACCGCCGAGGAAAGACAAATAAACGCCGCCGACTTCACGCAGTGCCTGCGCGCAGGCACTGTCGAGCCCGCCCTTGCCACCTACCGCATGAAGCCGTAGTTCACGTATCAGGGTAGGCATGTACGGATTGAAGCGAGTGCTGGTCGTAGGGTTCATGTATTCGATCTCGAACTTGCCGCCAACTTCCTTGCTGTAGCTGCCAAGATGAAACAGACTTTGGTCTGCCAGGTCCATAGGCAAAGGCTCAGCGCCTCCCAAGGCCGCAATCAAGCGCTGATGAGTGGGCAGACCGGCTGTGATCACAATCTCGCCATCAAGAATGACCTGATCGCCTGCACGAAGCCGAAGAGCATCTTCGCGCGACAGAGGAAACTGCATACGGTGTGTTGTGATGCTCATTCGACAATCTCCACTCGCCCGTCGTTGTAGATGCGCGCCCGTGTCCGCCGGTTGATCCAGCAGTTGAAAGCCACCGCCACCGGCGTAAATCCATGGCCTGCCGCATATTCAACATGGACTGCCATCGCCGTGGTGCTTCCGCCTGTGCCCATAGGGCCAAAACCAGTCTTGTTGACCGCCGCATTGAGCCGCTGCTCCATGGCTGCCACCATCGGCTCCGGGTGGGGCTCGGAGATAGGCCGCAGTGTGGCCTCCTTGGCCATCTTGGCTGCATAGTCAAAGCTGCCGCCAATGCCCACGCCAATGACCACGGGAGGGCAATGTTGCGATCCCGCCTTCATCACCGTCTCCATGACAAACCGCTCAATCGTGGCCAGATCAGGAAAGCTGAAAATCTCCAAGGCGGCCCAGCGACCAGAACCCAAGGCTTTGGGGCTGCAGGTGATGTCCAGGCAATCGCTGCCGTCGACCATATCGAAGGTGGTGATGGGCATCCCCTTGCCGGCATAGCCACGCTCCAGGGTCAGGGGATTTGTGACATGGGGAAGAAGCGGTGGCTGGATGCGTTCCACCAGCTCGGCAAAGCCGTCCTGGATAGCTTGGCGCACATCGCCGCTGAATCGCGCCTGGGTTCCGACCCGCGCGAAGTACACAGGAACGCCCGCGTCCGAGCAGACAAAGTGACCGGTTCGCTCTGCGGTCTCCGCGCTCTGCAGCATGATGCGCAAGGTGTGGCGAGCTGTTTCGCTCGAGTCGCTGAGTGCCGCAGCTTGCAGGGCCTGCTGCGTGTCCTTGGGTACGCCCCGGAGTGAACGGTCGTACAACTCGGCCGTCACGGTCTTGATGAGTTCAGGTGAGATTGACATGATTTTTAATGGCCCTGCTGTGCAAGCACGTTTGCGCGCATCTTGGTGAGTGCATAAAGAGATTCGCTGCGAGGAGCTGAGACCTGCAAGCGCTTGGCAATCTCAACCACCGCGCCAATCAAGGCTTCAACCTCCAGGGACTTACCCGCTTCCATGTCCTGCAACATGGAGGTCTTCACATGCCCCAGCTTCCGGGTGATTGCAATGCGTGCGGAAGGCGTCACATCGAGTGAAATGCCCAGCGCCCGGCCGATTGCAAGGGTTTCTTCCATCAAGGAGCAGAACAGCTCGAAGATGGCGGGGTTATCTATGAGCTGGTCAGTGGAACAGCCGGCCAACACGCTCACGGGGTTAAAGCATGCATTGCCCAGAAGTTTGGTCCAGACCTCGGCACGAATATCGGATGAGGCAACCGCATCGAGCCCTGACTGCCGCAAAAGATCTACCCAGCCGGTGAGCCGGGAAGTCGAGGGGGCGCCAGACACTTCTCCGAAAACCAGCCGAGTACCGGAAGCGTGCCGCACGACGCCGGGGGCCGGTGTCGAGCATGCGGGGTAAATAACCGCTCCCAGCACCTGGCCGGAAGGGATCGTCGCCGACAGATGCCCCTGCGGGTCAAGAGTGTTGAGCGGCTGGGCCAGCACCGGGTCCTTCAACCCATGCGTGAACCACCAGGGAATCCCGTTGAGCGCGGGCACGATGATGGTGTCCGGGCCCACCAGGGGTGGTATGAGATGGGCGACGTCCGCCAAGGCTTGGGCTTTCACCGCAATGATCACGACATCTTGCGGGCCCAGGCCAACGAGTGCCTCGCGATCCTCGGCATCCACCGCATCCACGGGCACCGTCCAACTCTCATTCCCGCTTTTCAGCGTCCAGCCTGATGCGCGCACCACGTCGAGCGTGCTGCCGCGTGAAAGCACGCTGACGTGCGCGCCTGATTTCGCAAGGTTGATACCTAGATAGCCGCCAATGGCACCAGCACCAAGAACGCAGATACGGGGTCTTTTGTCATTCATCGTGGTTTTTGTTCTGTGAGATGCGCAATGGTGGAATTAGAGCGCCGCGTTCGCTGCTTGAAAAACGCGAAATAGAGATAGACTTATCACTTAATCTAATAAATCATGCACATCTCACTTCGGCAGCTTCGAGTTCTTTTAGCCGTCGCTGACCACGGCAGTTTCAGCGGTGCAGCTCATGCCATTGGGCTGTCGCAGTCTGCGGTGAGCCAGGGTGTGAGAGCGGTTGAGGAGTCCATAGGAACGCAACTGCTTGAGCGCTCCACCAGGCACGTCCGCCTGACGCCAGCAGGCGAGAGCTTGATAAGCCCCCTGAGAGATGCGCTCGACAGACTGGAATCGGTTCTGGAGCAAGCGCGATCGGCAGGCGCGGCTTCGCAAAAGGTCATTCAAATGGCCTCGACCCCTCATCTGTCTGGACGCCTTTTGTCCCAATGCTTGGCGGAAGCGGCCAGGCGATACCCGGAACTTCAGGTTCAGCTGCGGGAACAGCCGCAGCCTGCGGCCATAGAAAGCGTCCGCAGAGGTGCCGTGGAGTTCGGCCTTGCAGTAGGCGATGATCGAATCACGGATTTGATTCAAACCCGATTGCTCCGAGATCAGTTCATGCTGATCTGCCGTACTGATCATCCGTTTGCACGCAGGAAGGTGGTCGAACTCGCTCAACTGCGGCTGGAGCGGCTGATCCTCCTGGCCACTGCTCTTGGCGGGCGTTCGGGTTTGAATAGCCTTCTGCTAGGTCATGGCGTGGCGGTGGAAAACGCACAAGAGGTCACGCTGGCCGCCACTGCCATGGAGATGGTGGCCGAAGGCTTGGGCGTTGCCATACTGCCGGCCAGCCGTTTGCCGATGCCTGACCAACTGTCTCTCATGGCAATAGAGCTGGATCCGTCTCCGGTGAGAGACATTGTGCTGATAAGGCGCAAGGGTATCCCCATGTCGGATCCTGCCCAGAAGCTGCATGATCTGATTCTCAAGCGAGTTTCAGGGACCGACGATTTAGAGTGGGAACGCCCGCTCACGCTACTCATCCCCTTTCCGGAAGGCGGCCCCGTTGACCAGTACGGACGCATGTTTGGAGAGATCCTTTCTCGGCACCTACGCCAAAGGGTCGTTGTCAAAAATACCGTCGGCATGGGAGGGGCGCAAGGAGTCCATGAATTGACGCGCT
Organism: Comamonadaceae bacterium; assembly: GCA_015999985.1. Classification (GTDB taxonomy): domain Bacteria; phylum Pseudomonadota; class Gammaproteobacteria; order Burkholderiales; family Burkholderiaceae_C; genus Ottowia. The sequence continues at coordinate 11,897 of JAECRA010000043.1, read as the reverse complement.
CCGAGGCGGATGGCTACACGATAGGCATCGCCGGCAATGGAGCAACCGTTTTCACTGGAGGTGGGCAGACGCAAGGCTTCGTTGACGTATTCAAGGACCTCACGTTCCTGAGCGGCCTGGTTCGGGTGCCTTCGGTGCTGGTTGCAGGTAAGCACCTGCCGGTGTCCAACCTCAAGGAAATGTTCGCGCAAGCCCGCTTGCATCCACGCGGTTTGCGTATCGCCGCAGCGGGGCACGGTAGCAGCCGCGTACTCGCCGAGTTGCTTCAGGAATTGGCCCACATCTCCTTGCAGGTAGAACACTACGACGGGCTTTCACCCGCAGTTCGCGACATCGCGCGCGGCAAGGTGGACCTGGTGTTTGGGGAGCCCATTGGTGTGCTGCCGCTCATCCAAAGCCAGAAAGGAAACGCCATCCTGGTCGCAGGCAACGAGCGATGCCCCCTGTTGCCTGACGTGCCTTGCGCCGGAGAACTCGGCTTGCAGGGCCTGGACACAGATGGTGGCTACGGGCTGATTGCGCCGGCGTCATTACCCGCCCAGGCGCTCACCCATCTTTCGGGCGCCGTCGCCGATGTTCTTCGATCGACTGAAATTGCCGAGCAGTTTGAAAAATTAGGTGTCAAACCCGACATGCGCAGCGGGCCGTTCTACGCAGAGTTCATTCGGGCAGAGCAAAAAAAATGGCGAACCTTCAACCTTTCTCGCAAGGGTTGAAGGTTCGCCTTGGGCTCAAGTTCCCGGACGCTGTGGGAGTTGAAGCGCCGGCTGAACTGCCGGCTGCATTCCTAGGAGCCTCTAGCCACAGCTTCCTAGAAATCCACACTGCGTGCAGTAGTCGCACCCGTCCTTGCGGATCATGGCATGGGCGCCGCACTCGGTGCATTTCTTGCCCGCCATCGCGGTAGGAGACACCAGCGCTGCCGCCTCCAGCTTGGGCTCGGTAGCAGGCAGATCTTCAGTATCGAACAACGAGCCTTGTGCCGCTAAAGCACGGCGAGCGATCAGGTTCTCAATGGCATAACCGATGGCTGCCACTTCGCTGTCGTGCCAGAGGGGGACGTGCGTGCCGTCAGGTTTTTCGTAGGTGCCCAGGCGCACTGGCCCTCTGTCCCAACTGACCTTGCGCATGTCAGACAGCGCGCGCTCCAGGAAGCCACCCCGTGCCGCCAGGCTAAGCATGCGCATGGTGGCAGTGATCCATTGCTGTGATTCACCGCTTTGCCCCACGGGCATGAAGAACTCGATGGCACGGTCCACGCTCCGACCTTCGGGCAGAGCAACGGGCAGGAACGAAACGATCAGGTACAGGCGCTGCTGGCCTTCGCTGGTCCAGTACTCAATTTTCTCTGTTACAGCGGGCAAGCCTCCTGCAGGGCGCTTCTCGATCACCGAGCGCATCGGATCAACTGTCGCTTGCACCGGTGCTGCGGCCGCTGGCGTCTCGGGTTTGCTGACCTCTTTGGCTACTGGTGTGGCTTCCAGCACAGCGCCCAGAATACTGTTGGGGCGGTAAGTGGCCAGGCCTTTCAGGCCGGCTTCCCAAGCTTGATGGTAGAGATTCTTGAAGTCCTCGTAAGGGTAGTCTTCCGGAATATTGACCGTCTTGCTGATGCTGGTGTCAATAAACGGTTGCACCGCCTGCATCATGTCCACATGGCCCGCAGCGGTCATTTCCAGTGCGCTGACAAAGTAGTCAGGCAACTTTACGACGTTGGAATCAGACGCATCGCCCGTCGCGTGGAGAGCCTTGTAGAGCCGGTAGGAGTGGTCTTCAACCGTATATTGGCTTCGGCTGCCGTCGGCTTCACGCTTGTTGCGCGTATAAGCCCAGCTGAACGCGGGCTCAATACCGTTGCTGGCGTTGTCCGCAAAGGCCAGGCTCACCGTACCGGTAGGCGCAATCGAGAGCAAGTGGCTGTTGCGAATACCGTGCTTGCGGATGCTGGCCTGGATGTCCTCCGGTAGCCGGCTGGCAAAGGTGCCTTGGGCCAGGTAGCCCTCAACATTGAACTTGGGAAATGCGCCTTTTTCCTGGGCAAGCGCTACCGACGCACGGTAGGCGGCATCACGCATGCGGCGCGCGATCGCGGTGGCCATGTCCCGGCCTGCTGGCTGGTCATAGCGCAGCTTAAGCATCGTCAGCGCGTTGCCCAGGCCCGTAAAGCCCACACCGATCCGGCGCTTGGCGGCACTTTCGGATCGCTGCTGCTCAAGCGGCCAGAAGGTGACGTCGAGCACGTTGTCGAGCGCGCGGGTCTGAACGGCCACCACCTTGTCGAACTCTTCGAAATCGAAGGCAGGTTCACCACCGTCACCAAACGGATGACGGACGAAATTGGTGAGAATGATGGGACCGAGGTCACAGCAGCCATAAGGCGGAAGAGGCTGCTCGCCGCAAGGATTGGTCGCCTCGATGCGCTCGCAATAATTAAGGTTGTTGTCTCGGCGGATCTGGTCAAGAAACAAGATACCCGGTTCAGCGAAGTCGTAAGTCGACTTCATGATGGTTTCCCACAACTCGCGCGCGGGCAATGATTGATAGACCCATTGACCATCAGCACGCTGCTTCGCGCCTTCTTCTATCAGCTTTTTGCCGGGCAAGGCCTTATGGACCAGATCCCAGGAACTGCCATCCCTGACAGCATTCATGAAAGCATCAGTCACGCCGACCGACACGTTGAAATTATTCCAGCGACCCGGCGTACGCTTGGCGGTAATGAACTCCATGACATCTGGATGGTCGATGCGCAGCACACCCATCTGGGCGCCGCGGCGAGCACCCGCGCTTTCCACAGTGGAGCACGACTGGTCGAACACGTTCATGTAGCTGCACGGTCCACTGGCCATGCTCGCCGTGCCCTTGACATAGGCACCTTTGGGGCGAATTCGGCTGAAGTCATAGCCTACGCCACCGCCTCGGCGCATGGTTTCTGCGGCTTCGCGCAGAGCTTCGTAGATGCCGGGATAGCCTTCGTCATCCGTACCCTGGATGGCATCACCCACCGGCTGTACGAAGCAATTGATCAGCGTGGCCTGGATATCCGTGCCCGCCGCACTCATGATGCGACCTGCGCCGATGGCACCCGCATGCAGATTTGAAAGGAATTTCTGTTCCCACTCGGCACGCAGCTTGGGCGCCTCGACTGACGCCAGCGCGCGCGCGACGCGGCCGTAAAGTTGTTCAAGGCTGGTTTCTCCAGCTTTATAGTATTTTTCAGCCAACACATCACGGCTGATGGGTTGAACTGCCAGACGGGCCTGCGTTTTGGGCAGGGTGTCTCTTTTCATGTAATGCACTCCGGTGTTAACGCTGCTGGCATGATCGATCCCAGCAGCCAAACCATTAATTCTTGCACTGATGCAATTCGCGATCCGAAAGGCAACTGCCCTGCACCTCTAAAGAACAGGCCTTTATCAGTCTCTCCGGTATAAGCGTGGCCCAGTTGTTGATCGATACAAAACTGCCCCATGCTTGAAACACCGTCGCGCAGGCCACAGTGTGCCAAACAATCGAAAGCCATGTTGCACTGTTTTTTCACATGTGCAACTGCTTTTAGTTTCGATTCGATACGAATGTACTTTTCCAGCCAGGGTGTGCGCACTGCCCGCGCCGGCAATCCTGCGACGCTAATGAATTCCACCACATCTTCGGGGCGGGCCTGTGCCAGCACACGCTTGAACTCAGGCGCGGCATCGCACTCCTTTGTAACGGCGAACGCCGTCCCCAGTTGCACCCCAGCTGCGCCCAGGGCTTGCAGGCGCTGAATATCCTCCAGGCAACTGATACCTCCTGCGGCGATAAGGGGAATTTGACCCTCTATACCCGCATTCTTGAAAAATTCACGCGCCTGGGGAATGACGTTTTCAAAATCGAAGCGCGGATCTTGAAGGTCGGCCACCTTGGCGGCACCCAGGTGCCCGCCCGCCAGGCGCGGATGCTCGATCACGATGGCGTCAGGCAATCTGCCCTTCTTTTCCCATTTGCGAACCAATAGTTGAACACCACGCGCGTCGGACAAAATCGGAATCAAGGCCGTGTGCGGATGGTCCTTGGCCAGTTCCGGCAAATCCAGTGGCAGGCCCGCTCCGACCACGATCGCATCTACGCCCTCTTCCAAGGCGCACCGCACATAGGCTTCATATTGGCTGAGCGCCTTCATGACATTGACCGCTAACGCGCCCTTCCCTTCCGACAAAGCTCTTGCTCGCCTTATCTCTCGCCTGAGGGCATGAAGGTTCGCGGCGTTGATACGTTCCGCAGCATCTGATTCTTTCAAGAGATGGCCCGTCTGCTGCATGAGATCCGGGTGCAAACGCCTCAGATCGACTGAAGAAATGGTGCCCACGCTGCCCAACCGCGCCACGGCGCCGGCCAAACCACCCGCCGAAACCCCAACTCCCATTCCGCCCTGCACGACCGGTAGCAACGATCGGCCTTTGAGCAGAAGTGGGGTGAGCGCCGACTCACGGCACAGCGACCACAGTCCTTCGATCGAATCGGAATGCGAGAAATTGGACGAAGGGACGGTAGATGAAGCGACGCGCGACCCCGCACGTTCAGCAAAAGGGAATTTCATGGAGGAGGAAAGGTCAGAGCAAAGAACTGGGGAAAAGGTACCTCCAAGTGCTCCTCGCCGCCTTGCCTCAGGTCAAGCGAGCGCTACAAATCGTTCTCACTTCTGTACTACGGGAAGATTCGGCGCTCACTAAGCTCACTATGGCCTCCATACAGGGCATGGACGCCCAATTCTGAGAACTGGGCGCTGACAGGTCTGCAAGACGGTTCAGTAACGGGCTTACGTACAGCCTCGTCAGACGTTGTGTCGCTTGGACTTGTCATCGAGTATTCGCGTGACAATCCCCAGGATCTCATCCCCGGCGGTGGCAATGTGCTGCTCAAGAACAAGCCGAGCCTGCTCAGCTTGCCCATGCCGACACAGATCAATCAACTGCTGATGCTCACGATGGGCTTGCTCGCGGACGGGCGTGTTGACCGCTTGAAATCGGAAATAACGCTCTGATTTCTCGTGCAGTCCACGCACGATGGATAGAGCAGCGGGTCGGCCTGCGGGTGCGTAGAGCAACTCGTGGAGGCCCCAGTTCAGCGCCCCCCAATCATCGACATTCGCTTGGTCCATGGCCTCGACTTGAGCTTCCGCGCGACGGAGCTCTTCATCACTGATATTGGCCACAGCTTCATACAACAACCATGGTTCAAGGCGTTGTCGAATATCGAAGAACTCGCGAACCTCTTCTGTAGACAGCATGGAGACGAACGCGCCTTTGTGAGGCAGCACGTCTATGAGCCCTTCAGCACTCAGAATTCGAATGGCTTCGCGAACGGGTATCCGGCTAACCCCCAACTCTTCCGCAAGAGCCTCTTGCCTTAATGGCACTCCAGGAGGCAAGGCCCCGGAAAGAATGCGCGACCGAAGGTCATCCAGGACGAGTTCGACCGTGGTCTTACGGACCAACCGTCCGGGCGACGACGGCGGGCGGTCAATGTCGTGCGACGGTTGGATGTTCGCGGGGTATGCCATGAGATCGTATGAGTATGCCATCCCAAGAATTGGATTCTTGAGGCACCTTGGTGGAGAACTGGAAGCGCATTAGGGTAAACCCTCTATCGCAAACTTTTTCGATGCAAATATATTGTATCCAATTATCCAAATGCCATTCGACAAGGGTGGCTTGGCAACATTTGCCACGGATTTTTGACAATTTTCTTTTTTGGATCCAATATATTGACTCCAAGAAAGAACACAAAGCATTCCTAAACTGAAAGGTGATCCGAAATGAAAGCAATCAACTGGTCCGGTGTCTTCCCTGCCGTCACGACCAAGCTCAACTCCGACTTCACGTTGGACGTGCCCGCCATTGAAAAAGGCCTGGAGAGACTGATCGACGCAGGCGTTGGTGGCGTAGTGATGATGGGCATGGTGGGTGAGAACGCTCAGTTGTCGCCGGAAGAAAAGCTGTTGGTCCTCAAAACCGCCAAGGCCGTCGTGAAGGACCGAGTACCACTTATCTCAGGGCTGGCAGAAACCAGCACAGCAAAAGCCGAGGCCTTTGCAAAAGAAGCGGAAAAAATTGGCGTGGACGGCCTCATGGTCTTCCCTGGGCTGACCTACAAATCAGACGCGAGAGAGACGATCCATTTCTACAAGTCCGTAGCTCGGGCGAGCAACCTGTCCATCCTTCTCTACAACAACCCACGCGGCTATGGCGTCGATCTCACAGCAGACATTCTTGCCGAGCTGATGAGCGAGCCGACCATCGTCGCCATGAAGGAAGAGTCCTATGAAACGCATCGCATTACGGAGTTGCTCACACGCTTCGCCGGCCGGCTAAACGTTGTTTGCGGTGTAGACAATTTGATCGTCGAAAGCGCAGCCCTCGGTGTCAAGTGCTGGGTCTCTGGCATGGCGAATGCCGTACCCAAGGCATCGGTTGATCTTCTAAACCTGTGCGTTTCGGGAAAATTTGATGAAGCACGCAAGCTCTACGCCGCCCTGGATCCGCTGTTTTATCTGGATACCGTCGTGAAGCTCGTTCAGCACATCAAACTTGCGGAAAGCATCACCCATGGAAGCGCCGAAACGGTAAAGCCCCCCAGGCTGAATCTCGAAGGAGAAGAACGTGAACGTACTCTGGCGATCACCAAGGCCACTCTCGCGAACTTGAAGGCCCTTGGTTATTAGTTCGCTTCATCCCCGTCCCGCCTCGTCCCAAGCAACTGCCCCTTCACGCGAGAGCGTTGGAGGCCCATCGGATTCGGCGCCCCGATGCACGGCAGCGTTCATCGGCGCCATCACCTACCCTCAAATCATGAAGATCCTACGCACTCTGACGTTCGCCGCTTTAAGCAGTGCCATGGCACTCGTTCACGCCGCCGATCCATACCCCTCAAAGTCCATAGAGCTCGTCGTCGCGTACGCGGCGGGTGGGGGAAGCGATGCGGCAGCTAGAGCTATTGCTGAAGCAGCGAAAAAGCACCTGCCGCAACCCGTTTACGTGACGAACAAACCGGGTGCGAGCGGTTCGATCGGCTGGGCCTATGTCACCACCGGCACACCGGATGGATACAAGCTATCTCTCATGAATCCGGAAATGCTGGTGGTTCCCCTTCTTGGGATCGGAAAAACAACTGTTGAGCACTTTCAGCCCATCGCACGGTTCACTGACGACGCGACGTCTATAACGGTCCGCGCAGACGCGCCGTGGAAGACGATTGATGAGTTCATCGCCTTTGCAAGGGCTAACCCAGAAAAAGTCGCTGTAAGCAACGCCGGACTAGGAACGATTCCCCATACGGCAGCTGTGGCGCTCGCAGAGCGAACCAATGCGAAGTTCAACCATGTTCCGTATCAGGGCGCGGCGCCTGCCACTTTAGGGCTTCTTTCCGGCGATGTGCAGGCCACTTCGATTCCTTATGCTGATCTGAAACAACATGTGGAAGCAGGAAAACTCCGGACCCTGGCCGTGATGGCTGACAAACGGATTGCTGGACTGGACAACATTCCAACGTTCAAGGAACGAGGCTACGACCTCCAGTACAGCGTCTGGCGAGGCATCGGCTTGCCCAAAGGCAGCCCCAAGGAAGCTCTGGACAAGTGGCGTGAAGTGGCGAAGGCCGTCTTCCAGGATCCGGCTTTCCAGACCACCATCACCAAGCAAGGGCTGACGCTTTCATGGGCAGACACCCCGGAATTCACAACAGATATCGCGCGGCAAAACGAGGCGTTCAAGAAGATCGTTCCAAAAATGGAAATGAAACAGTAAGACACGCATCAGCGGCTTGAACGGCGGCCATGCAGGTCGTCCGAAGATCCCCGACACACGAATCAATCTGGAAAGAACCAGTACATGGCCGACACCATCCGCCTCACTCTTGATGAAGTGTTTGGCCTTTCTGTGAGGGTACTGAGAGAGCACGGGATGTCCATTGCCCACGCTCAAGCCGTTGCCCGCGTCATCACCGCTGGAGAGAGAGATGAGTGCTACTCGCACGGCATCTATCGACTACTCATCACGACCCATACACTCAGGAACAGCGGCATATCCCGAGACGCGCTACCCGTGATTCGAGATCGCACACCTGCCGTCGTTGGGGTGGACGCACAATTTGCCTACTCTCCCCTTTCTTTCGAGATAGGAAGCAAAGTGTTGATAGAAAAAGCCAGGAAAACCGGCATTGCCGCTATGGTTATCAACAACTGCTACCACTTCTCGGCCCTTTGGCCTGAGATCGAAGTCCTGACCGCGAGCGGCCTCGCCGCGATCGCCATGAATCCAAGCCATGCTGGCGTTGCGCCCGCAGGAGGAATTCAAGCCGTTCTTGGAACCAATCCCATCGCTTTCGGATGGCCCAGACCCGGCAAAGATCCATACGTGTTTGATTTCGCCACCAGCGCGGTAGCCCGAGGCGAAATTGAGCTGCACAGCCGCGCCGGCAAATCCATCCCCCACGGTTGGGGAATCGATGCGCGAGGTCAACCCACAAACCATGCCGATGCGGTCTTGAATGGTGGAGCCATGCTTGCATTTGGCGGTCACAAGGGCTCAGCTCTTTCCACAATGATCGAACTGCTGGCGGGGCCCCTGATTGGTGACCTGACGAGCTTGGACTCGTTGAAGTACGACGATGGCCGAGGGGCCTCTCCTTGCCACGGTGAGATCATCATTGCCATGGACCCGTTGATTCTCGGGCAAGGACGCTACGCCGAGGACGACGCCAGGGCGGAGAGGCTTTTCGATGCATTCATGGGCCAAGGCGCGAGACTGCCATCGCAGCGCCGCTTCGCGGCAAGAAAGAGAAGTTTGAACGACGGAGTCCAAGTGTCCCGCGCGCTCCATGAAGAAATCATGGGCTTGCTTTCCGGTTCTGAAATCGAAACTCAAGCCCCATGAGGCCTCCGCGCAAAGCCCGCGCACAAGTTCTCGGAAACAGCCTGAGACCTATGCCGAACGCTTGATCACCACGCGAGTGGTCCATCTCGAATGATCTGAATCAGACAGAGCTTGATCAGGAAGGGCTCGCGAGACAGCACGCAGTCAAGCGTTGGTCATCAAGCCGTATCCAGTTTGAGGCTCCGAATAAACGGTACCCAGCGCTCACGCTCCCTGCGGGCAAATGCCTCGGCTTCTTGAGGTGTGCTGGGAGCCAGGATTTCCGAGCCGGATTTTTCCACCAGGCGGGTGTGCATTTCCGGGATTGCAAGAGACTCGGAAAGCGCCCGGTTGATGCGCGCCATAACATCCAGTGGCGTTTGAGCTGGCGCTATCAAACAGTTCCATGTGTAGGCCTCATAGCCCCGCAAGCCCTGCTCCGCAAACGTGGCCAGACCGGGCGCAGCCTGATTGCGCTGCGTCCCTGAAACAGCCAACAAGTTGACCTGCCCTAAAAGAGACATGGGAAGCGACGTGGCAAGACCGTCGAATACCAGATCCACGTGTTCTCCCGCGAGATCTGACAGGGCCGGCCCATTGCCTTTGTAGGGGACGTGGTTGATCTTGATGTCCGCCGCCTTGGCAAAGGCCTCACCAACAATATGGCTGGTCGAACCGATCCCACCTGAGCCATAGCTGAGCTGATTCGGACGCGCCTTGGCTTCCGCGATCAAGGCCTTGAGAGTCCTCGGCCCGGTTGATCTTCCGACCAGCACCATGTTGGCTCGACTCACCAAACCGATCGTGCGCAGATCTTTATCCACATCGAAAGGAAGCGACTTGAGGAGTCCAACGTTCATGACCAGTTGCGAACTCGTACCCAAGCCAAGCGTCAATCCATCGGGCGCAGCCCTGACAACTGCGTCAGTCCCTAGGGAGCCGCCTCCACCGGGCTTGTTCTCAACCAAGACCGGTTGCTTCAAGAAGCCTGACAAGTAGCGAGCAAGATCGCGGGCGGTTAGGTCATTACCACTGCCCGCTGCAAATGAAACGATGAGCCTGATGGTTTTGCTTGGCTGCGCGTGCAGACCCGCAGCGAACGTCGTCGAAGCCGCTACAACGGCCCGACGGGTTATTCGCACGCGGTGCAAGTTCTGCATCAGATTTCAGCAGCTTTCCAATGGGTGGAACCAGATGATGCCATCAACAGGGGGGCGGCGCGTTAGGCCAAATTAATTACCCACAACACTGCGGGTCTACGCTTTCATGGGTGCAGAACACTACCGGTCACTTCAGCGCTCCAACGCGTCAGCAGGCTTGCAGACCTCTGCCCCGCGCCGCGGCTGTGCAACCCGGCCTGCGACCAGGAAACGATCACCCAAAGCTATGCACCGCAGACTCGCGTGGAAACATTGACTCCAGCTGCGTCATAGCCCATATCAACTCCCTGACGAACGCCATCTTTATGCTGGAAAACTGAAAAAAAATAGTGAGTAGACCTTATAGCCCCGATTTCCAAATCATCACATTAACCGCCCTGACTACACGCCTGATTCAATTAAATATTTCTTGAAGCTGGTTATTTTCGCCTCTGAAAATCTGGCTTACTTCGTTAGCTTCGTGTGCTGTGATTTCGTTGCTTATAGGCTTCCACAAATTTTTACCAAAAATCGGGTCAATTGCAGTTAGCCGGCTCTGCAAAGCGGGAGCATCTATGCATAGCCAGGCCCTATATGGATCACCCGGCAATCCTAGCCGCGCGCCCGGAGGGTCGATTAATAAAATATTTGCCCGTGAGCCCAAAAACAATGCCAGATGAGCTTCCATGATTAGCGTCATCCACGGCCGTCTTGCCAAGACAATAACCGTAACATCAGGTTGAGCAGCTATTGCGAGAAGGTGTAATGCCGATCCGTCTTCTGCAATTACCACCCGTGCCCCCCGGTAAATTTCTAATTGCTGGTCTATCGACAGGGTTTCCGGGCGCACCACATGTACACCACAGCTTTTCATACGTTCTTCAAGTTCTTCGCCGCCTAGTATCTTACCTGTGGTTACTCGGTTGCTAACCCCTGCTCTTGATAAGTAAACTACTTCCGACGTACCCGACGCCCCGGGGTTAAAGCGCCGGCGTAAAGCTGCAGTATGACGGGAGGTTGAAAGCATCCCGATGCCTGATAAGCACTCCTGCCGAGGAATAACAATACATTCAACCAACGTGGGAACGGTAATTATTTTTACTGGCAGACCTGTCACCATATCGAGGAGTGCCTTGTTAATCTTTGGCAACTCCCCTGGCAAATCTGGGTGAATCAGAAATATTATTCCTTCGATCTTACCCAACGCAGGGTCATCAAGCGCCCAAGTGCGGCTGAGAGACTCTAAAAGAAAGTGGCCAAAATGCTCCACCGCCAACCCAAAATACAGCCATCGGCCCGCCAAGCTTGCCGTCGGCCTGGTATCTTTGGCGAGTTCTACACTCATCAATTCAACTGGCCCTTCATAGTGTGCAGAGCTTCGAACGTTACGCCCTCCCACTCGGACGCCGCCAGAGAGCCGCTCACGGCCCGATGTCATGTCATGCGCACCCGAAGCATCTACCCAGACAGCCGGTGGAATGACCGTGGCTCCGAACTCCTCTGTCAGATGAGGAAGTATTCCTATTGCGCCTTCAATAGCCAGTAATTGCATGCCCTCATAATGCTGCCGAGCAGATATATCACCCGCAGCAACGGCCCTTGTGGCACCAGTACCTGATGCCACGGCACTGGCCGGCTTAGGGAACAGGCGAGACAAAGGACTAAGAATGTTATTCATTATTCTCATAACGATGAATGCTAAAAATGCGCAATCTTTGGTCGAGAACTGTATGAGGGTACGGACTGGGCGGTAAGCCAATCATCAGTAGTTGACCCATGGGTTGCCCGAGCTTTATACACCTGTGGGTTTTCCGAGATTGGTATGGACGCCTTCCTCTTTTCGCTGTGGTGCCGCACTTGATGGGAG